>NZ_JADOTW010000039.1 GCF_015645095.1 Halomonas sp. 328 | reverse complement strand
GCGTCCTGCCATGGGTCACCTATGCTGCTTCGGCATAGGTGACATTAGCAAATTCGAGTTTTCGGACAAAGCCTAGTGCGCTCTTGCGTGAAGTATTTATTCCCGAGACTTAGAGCGTAGAAAACATTAAATCTGCGATCGAGGATTTCACTGCGATCGACGTTGAAACATTTCTTTATCTTCATCAAGCTACCTTTCATCTTTTATTTTAACATCATTTCCAGGCTGAGAAATATTCACGCCATAAAGACCACACAGAACTTTCTTACAAACTGTATCTCACCCCCTTATTATCAATCCTTTTTCGCCTTACCAGAATAACCCAAAGAGATAGATTACTCTTCCCCGAAATAGTTAAACAATGTGTCTTTACTGTTCCTGGCTTCATCGAATAAGCGCAGCACTTTGGATCACGCGGTAGAAGCAGAGGGCCAGCGCCAGTACCCTCCCTGCTTTACCGACCAAAGTAAAGTGGAGATCTGTGGCAGCACTTCCTCCAACCCAAGCGGCGCAGCAAACACCGTGCCCAGGCCAAAAGTGCTGGGCTGGGCAAGATCCCCAACCGGATGAGCATCGAGCACCGTCCGGCGGGAATCGACAATCGTCACTGGGAGGGTGATACCGTGATCCAAGGACACAAGCAGTCGGGGTTGGTCACGCTGGTGGAGCGTCGCAGTGGTTACCTGTTGGCCGCTCGGCTGGCCCGGGTCACGGCGGAGCTGACCCAGGCCGCCATGATCCAGTTGCTGAAACTGCGGCGCGGTGATTATTGGTAGAATTCAGGAAGCTGCATAAACCGCCTAACTGCCCAGCCCCTTAAGAAACGCCTCAGAGGGTGCGGACGCTCTCATCGCCGCAAGTTCAGTATCCGATGAACTGATGGCCTCCACATAGAACAAATTCAACTTTTCTCTCAAACCGATAACCGGTGGTGCCGCCAAGAGTTCCTTGAAACGTGCCACCACGCTTTCCCTTTCACCAGCCGACACGCACAGGGCATTAACCAGGAATAAAATCTCGCTGTAATGCAGCTCCTCCTCGACATGACAAATATATAGCCTAATACACTCATGCGCATCGTCGAAGAAGCTGGCATTAAACTCCGCTTCATCGACAAATGCGGACACATCGGCCAGACCCAGCCCTGACCGCACATGGCTTGGCGCATCGACAAAGACGTCGCGCGATTCCAAATAGGTTTCCAACAGGGCATGCCTGGTGAGAAGTGCGACCGAGTCCGCCAGAATGGGATCGTTATCATAGGCACCGTTCTCCCGAGGAAAGTCGATGACGCCCTCTCGCTCTTCATAGCGCCGGTAAAAAAGCCTATCACCATTTATCACCCTGACGATGGTTGGCGTAGCCTCCTCCTTGCCATGCTCTTCGGCTAATGGATCGATCTCACCGGTGGCAAGACACATGATCTTCGGATCATAAAAATTGATCAGTATTTGTTTGGCATAATCGAATGGAACCGTTCTAGCCTCTTCTTCCGAGGGGGCCAAGCCATCGGGCACCTGCTCAATCACGTAGGACGTAGCGGCCAAGTCGCATAATGATTTTGCGTCGTCGTTCCAGTGATCGAAAGGCACGCCTATCGTGCAGGGATACTTGCTTTCCGCATAGTCACACAGACGGACAAACGGCCATCGACTGGAACGCACATGACGGTATGCCGACCAGGCCTCGCTGACGTTGAACACGACCAACAAGGGGCCGTCGACGGGCCACTTCTCGGCATCTATCAGCATTGGGACGATGGGGGCTTCTTCGAAGCCATCCTGCCTTGCTTCTGACGGACTTAGCGAAGCGTCGGGGGCCGTCGGCATCACGTTCAAGCGTCGAAGGATAACGGGGTTTTCGTCACTGACATTCGCGCCGAGCTGCCGCATCCATGGGAAGACTCGCCCTTGCCGCTCCAGCGTTTGCAACGTCAAGGGCGCGCCCAGACGAATCAAGCCGGCACCGCTATCCCCAAAGTCACTGGCGAGTCTCTCCCGCAGCCCTCGATCACCGGGGAGATAGGCAATATTATACAATTCCGGGTCACCATCCGGTGTCGAAACGATAACCGTCGAGAAAAGCACCTCATTCATAAGCCCACCCATTGTCAATTATTAAGATTAATGATCGACCCTTTTATCTCGACTCCAGCATTGGATAGCTTGATATAGGTGCTATCATTGAATTTAAGCAGAATCCCCGTGGAACTCACCTCTATACTTGGCCCATCACTACTTTTGATGGAGATAGTTTTCGCTTCAGACTCAATCTCCTTAGAACTTATGCAAAAATATGATTCAGCGCCCTTTTCATCCGTATCATCCGTACAAAATAACACCGCAAAATTCGGAGAAAGTCTATATTCAGAACAGGCGCCGACTGCAGCATTGGCAGCCTTTACTACATAATATTCACACTCGACCTGAACCGTCCCCTCGACCTCAGACATTAGCTTTACTTCAGCCTCAGGCTCCTCCTCAGGCTTTTTATAAAAATTACTTACTGTACACGCCCTCCCCCCCCCATTAAGGTAATAGATATTTCTTATACTACCGGAGCAATAGTGATTCTCCTGGTTGCCGTAATAATAATTATTCTCATTACCCCTGTGTGAGTAACGATGATACCAAGGCAGAGGTCCCGTGGTCTTACATACCTTCCCCGTTTGAACCACTGTCCAATTGAGTTCCACAAAATCAAGATTAACATCCGCCCTTGCCCCAATAGAATGAAACCCCTTTTGACCCACATAGGCAAAATTCGTAGCACCTAGGGCAACCGAAGTAGAGGTAGGCATAGAAAATGTAACTTGGTTTTTAGAAATGGAAACATTCGCGCTCTCTTCAGCATTCTCAGCATTCGCGCTCTCTTCAGCATTCTCAGCATTCGCGCTCTCTTTAGCATTCTCAGCATTCGCGCTCTCTTCAGCATTCTCAGCATTCGCGCTCTCTTCAGCATTCTCAGCATTCGCGCTCTCTTCAGCATTCTCAGCATTCGTATCCGACATGACCCATCCCCTTATCAAGAAATCAAGAACAACTTTCGCTTAACCCCAATGCTCACAACGCATTAAAAGCAGAGGCTTCTTTCTCCTGTTGCGCCTAGCCCGACGGAATAAACGTGCCCCCCTGAAGCGTCTTATCTTTGAACAAGATCACCGGCTTTCCATTTACCTTTACATTGATAGCAGTGGTAATAACCCTATCACCACAGCAAACGGTGATGGCACCATCGGTCAGAACGGGAATATTATTTATCATCACCCGGGATGGCTCAGGATCAATCAGAGGAGCCGGTGGAACAGGAGCCAGAGAATGCATCACGGCCACACATTGATATTGACTTATGGCATGCATGATAGCCACGCCATTACTCATTACTCCCGGCATGTCTCACCTCCTCTCAATAGTAACATCACAGGCATCACTCCAGATCACTGTTCACGATATCCTCGGCCACCACCATGCTAGTCGCGAGCACGGGGCATATTCCAGAAAACAACACGGCGACGGCCGACATCGCGTGAAGTTTCTCGTCATGATCAAATCCCACCACGCTAACCGCCCCCTTCGGTACACGCTCTCGTTTGTTGCGACAGGCCTTGATCAGGAGCTCCTCCCTGCCGGCTTCGTCTTCGAAGGAGATTTCATTGAACCCCTCTCCCTTATGAGTTTTCGTTCTCATTACCGTCTTGGTATTCGCCCGAGGAAGCTCATAAGACGGCTTGTTTTTTGCGTGATAGGTCCTGCCATTAATGATCGGCTGGTCAGGGTCTCCTTCCAGGAAATCGACGAGGACCTCATTGCCGACTCTAGGAATATTCGTGGCCCCCCAGGCACCCCCCGCCGAACTCTGGGTCACCCGGACCCAACAACTGGACTTTTCGTCATGGCTACCATAGCGATCCCAGGGAAACTGCACCTTGACCCGGCCAAACTCATCGCAATAGATCTCCTCGCCCTCGGGCCCCACGACGGTGGCGATTTGCGGACCATCGACACAGGGCTTGGGGTTCGGCTCCGGCCGCCAGGCGGTATTCGCGGGCACGATAATGATTTCGTTGTGATAGCGTGTCATGGCTTCGGCGGGGACCGCCTCTTCTTCCAGGGCCTGGTGTTGCTCACCAAGGTGGTGGACAGAGACCACCTGCCATTCGCCATTTAGGCTCACTACCTCATGCCCCGTCAGTTCGAACTTCCACCCCGGCTGCATATCGGGGAGTTCGCTGACGCCTTTTGCCGTCAGCGCGTCTTTACGCAGGTGTTCCAGGCGTATCTGCGTAAACTTCTTCCCGGAGATATCCGCCTTGTAACGTCCGGGGTAATCAAACCACTCATAGTCCCTGGACGGCACTACCTCACTCTCACCGGCCTCCATGCTATGTTCGTGGGCATAATCGGGCTGCTTGAAGCTGTAGTCCTTGAGGGTGACGCGCCTCGGGCGAATGCGCGACTCCTGGCTCAGGATACGGATCCCTCGATTCTGGCCATTGGGGTCGCCGAGATGGGAAATGACTTCGCCACGCCGAATCAAGGCCTGGGGACTATCGGCAAAGATCAACCGATGCCCAGCCAAATCGCCATCCTCGAATTCATGGAAGTAGAAGAATCCCTCCTCGGCGGCCAAGCGCTCGAGGAAATCGAGGTCGGTCTCACGATACTGCACGCAGAATTCCCGCTCGGCGGGCTCACGGGCGACCACGAAGCTCGGCTCCCCGAGGCCATGCTCCTCGCAGAGGCGCTTAATGATCGCCAGCGGCGATTGCTGCTGGAAGATACGCGAGTTTTGACGCAAACCGAGACGCCACAAGGCGGGACGTATCACGACCTCATAGCAACGGCGCCTCCGGATGCGTTCTCCGCAGCCAAGCTCGGCAATGATGCCATGGAAGCGCCGCTGTATTCGCCCATCCAGCCACACCGTCAGGGTCGCGGGTCGATCGAGCAAATCGCCCGGAACCAACGCCATCGTGGGACTCGCGAAATGCACCCGCAGCTGAAAAGGGCATGACAGCCGTTCCTCGTGGCTGAAGTCGACGACCGCCAGTTCGGCTTCATCGGCGCCGGCGAGACTCAGGGTAAACTGCCGTCCTGTGGGGTTACTCATTTCAATGTTCTCCCTCATTACCCGCGTTGATCCGCATGTCCTGACGCACCTGCGCCAACTCATAGGTCACCATGCCCAGGGCATCGATATGCTGCCGTCGAAAGCCAGTGGTGATCAGGCACTGCTGCGCAGCGCTCGCCGCCTTCGGCAAGCGTGCCTGCAGGGGGGCATCCGGGAAGCGCTGGCACGCCGCTGACAACAGCTGGGCCCCATGCCCACGCCCCCGGGCCTCGGGGACAATAAAGAAGAAAAGCAACTGCCATGCGCTCTCGGGCGCGCTACGGCAAACCAGCAGCATTCCCAGCGGTGCGCCCCGCGCTGTCCTGAAGGTCAACAGCTGCCCCTGCCAGTAGGCGATCCGTTGCCCCACAAGCTGTGGCCAAACGCCATGACGCACCACGAACTCCAGGGCGCGACGCAGGGCCTCTAGCCGCTCCTCGCCGCCAAGCCGCCAGGGAGAGGCCCCGTCGAGCTCGGCGCGCTCTAGCGCGGTCAGGAAGACGGCAATATCGCCTTCATCGGCGGAAACCAGCGCTGCTGAGGTCGCCACCGCCTCTTCGCCGCTGTCGGCCCGGCCAGCCATCAGGGGCGTCAACCAACGTTTAAGTGTCGCTAGCATGCGCGGGTTCTCCTGCGACATAGAGAGAGCCGGGTAACTGAAAGCCTGCCACCAGTGGACGGGTAAAGGGGTTATGTCTTGCTGTGGTGCTGAGTCGATAACGCATGTTGCCACCATCGAGGGTGAAACGAAGCTCCAGCTCCCGCTCTCCAACGCCCGTGACCTGGGCCTGATCGAGGAGCCGGAACCAGGCCCAGGGCCCATGATGGCGAAGACTGCGAGGGGAGCGATTGACCTGGTTTGGCACCAGGGTAAGGCGGCTTTCGTTGTCATCGCGCAAGCCGTTCGGCCAGATAAGCGGCACCCGACGGCTGACCCCGTGGGTATAGTCGATCAATTGCCCATCGACATTGATCAGGGCCCGCCGCTTGTCGGAACTCAGGGCGAGCGGCTCAAGGTCGAAGGCGACCTCTAGACCTCCCTCGCCATTCAAGTAGGCCCGGCGAATCTGCTCGGCGCGCTGAAGCGCCTCGATGACCCCCGCCCCCAGATGGACCTCACCCTGCTGGGTAGGGAACCGGGAGGCCCCCTCAATGAAGGGCTGCAGGTTGTGCCGATAGAATGCATCGAGGATACCCTCGCTGGCGAAAAATCCCTCGAAGTCGGCTAGTGCCACCTCCCGGGTGGCTTGTGGCGCCAGGGGATAGCGCCCGGCCAGGCCATCCTGGAAAGGCTCCACGACCTCGACTCGCCACTGCCGTTCGAGGTATTGAACGGCCAGCGTTGTCAACAATTGCCGACTCTGGTCGGCCAGGCTTCGCAGGATGCCTGCCAAGGGCGCAGGGAGCTCTTCGGCGCTGCGCCGCAAGCGAGCGATGGGGTCCTCCCCCGGTAATGCCAGGTCGTCACGGACGAAGAGAAAAGCCTGACGTTCGAGGTCACCGTGCGCCGCGAGCCGGCGCAAGGCCTCGTGGAGCTCGCCGATGATCAGCTCGATCTCATCCAGCCGTGAGGGATGGTCATCGTGCCGGTCTCTCAGCGCAGTGAGTGGCGCGAAATGACGTTGGATTTCTTCGGCCAAGCGGTAACGAGGTGAGTCCACGACGGCGATGTCTACCGCCTCATCGTCGGTCGGCAGCGGCGAATTCAGGCGGGTCTGATGCGCGATTTCATTCAGCAGCCGCTCCAGGGGACGGCTCGCGCCGACCAGTGTCTCGGTCACCTCCAGCGCCTGGGATAGCCCCTGCAACGGCACCAGCTCGATACGCGACAGAACATCTCGCCAGGCCGCCTGGTAATCGCTGGCATACCGGTCGCGTAACGCCTCCTCCAATCGACGCCGATCCACGGCACTGAAATCGATATCGTCACGCTGACCGAGCACCCAGGCATCGATCCAGGCCGTCTCGCTGGCCCGTTCCAGCGCCTTCGGGAAGTCGTTCTCGAACCCCACCCTTGTCAGCCAGAGGGGGATGTGCAGCGAACCCTCACCCGCCTCTCGATCCCTGAAGAGCCGGTTGAATGACGTGCCGATCACCTGACGCAGGTCATGGAATTGCCCGGGGCGGTCGTTCGCCGCTTTCATGGTGGCATAGACGCGATCGGCCATGGGCTGCAACGCAAGCATGCGTTGTGCCGAGGCGATCTCACCTTGCAGAGAGTGCATCACCGCCTGAGCGTCGTGGTCCCCAGCCCGGGCCCGCCCCTCCAAGTCACTATGGGCCAAGGCGTACTCCAGGTGGGCCCACCAGCGCCGCTGCACATCGCCGCGTAGCGGGAAGGCGTGTTGCCAACGCTCCTGCATGAACGCCATCACCCGTTCGGCTTGACGACCGCTGGCATCGGAGAGCATGCGCAGTTGCCGCAGCAGCACCAGTTGCGCATCGCTGCCCGGTTCCACCGCGCGCATCTCCTCCTGGAGCTCACGCATCAGCGCGGGAAGCAGTGACTGCTCCAGCATTGCCAGATAGGCGCTATCCAGGGCACGCCCGATCTTGTGGCCCTGGTAGAGCCCCATCTGGGTCAACCGAACCAGTGGACGGTCATGCCCCCCGAAGGCCTCGCGCGCCTCGCGCAAGCGATCCAGCGACACCAATAATGCCTCGTCGAAGGCATCCGACTGGGACGGTAGGGCATCACTGGCAAGCAGCGTCGTGACCCTTGCCTCGACCTTCGCCAGGGCATCGGAGTTGAGCTGGTAGAAGTGGCCCCAGCCGCCAAAGAGAACGAGACCGACCACCAGATAAGCCGCCGTGCCCAGCCGTTTCCGGAGCAGGCGGCGCCGGGCGGCACGGGCATTATCACCGGCCAATCCCGCTTCGCGATAGATGATCCGCTCGAACAGTGCCTCCACGAAATAGGGCGTCGAGCACGAGGCTCGATGCGCAGGCTGTACGCCCTCGCTCATTCCATAGCGTCGCGCCGCGGCCTCGACGAAAGGGTCATCCGGTACGCCCTGTTGATAGACCGAGGTGAAATAGACGCCACGTACCAGGGCCTCGGTCGAGAAACGGTCACCGGACAGCAGGTCCTTGAGGAACCCCTCGAGAATGTCGCGCAGCCCCGCCAACTGGCGAATGAAACTAAATACCGCCTCACGCTCATCACGCCCCCGACAATCGGCGAGTAGCCGGGGCAACGCCTGGTTGAGACGGCCCAGCAGTTCGTCATAGGCAGCGGAAAACTCCGCTTCCCAGCCACCGGAATGGTGCAGAGAGTCCGCCGAGAAGGTCACACCGAACGGCATCTGTCGGTCGACCCGGGAGTCGTAGCGGCAGAAAACCTCGAAGCCCTTCAACAGATCCATCTTGCTGAAAGTCACATAGATCGGCAGTCGGCTGCCATGCTGCTCCATCAGCTCACGCAGCCGCGCCCTCAACAAGGCCGCATAGGCCTGCCGAACCGCCACCTCGGCCGCATTGAGACGCTGCATATCGATCACCAATACCACCCCATCCAGCGGACGACGTGGACGACTGCGCGCCAGCCAAGCGACGAAATGCTTCCACCGTCGCTGCTCCAGCTCCGCCGGCTCCCCCTCCTGAAGGGCTCCCTGTGTCAGCAACTCACCGTCCGGATCGATCAACACCGCCCTGTCGCCACTGATCCACCAGTCGAAGCCCCACTCCTCCCGATTGGCTTGCCCCGACGCTCGCAACACCCGGGTCAAGGCGAGCTCGGGACAAGAGCGATTGATCAGGCTGGTCTTGCCCGCATTCTCGACCCCCAGCACCAGATACCAGGGCAAGCGATAGCGTGAGTCAGCCCCTCCCCCCAGCACCTGACTCAGCTCAGACAGCGTCCGGTTCAGGCGCACCTCCTGGCGCGCCAGGGGTTCAAGACAGGGATCACGCTGCTGCTGTTCCTGTTGTCGACGCTGGGCATCGAAACCACGCAAGCGCCGGGCCAGCCAGATACCCCATATCACCGCCACGCCCCCCAGGAGCGACAGGCTAGCCAACAAGCGCGTGACCCAGGATTCCAACGGAGCCGTACCGAAGGCTTGCCACCGCGGCCCGAACCACCAGATCATCGTGCCGAGTATCAGCACCAGCACCAGCCCACCGCCGATGGCCAAACGCTTGGGCCACTTGGACGCACCATCCGCCGGCGGCTCTCCGCCAGCCCCGGCTTGTATCGCCCCCGGCCTGAGACGTGCCAAGGCCGCCATCACCAGTCTCCACATACGCCTACCTCCCTTTCCCCGTCGACGCCAAGGTGTGGCCGCGACTCATGATTCAAGCATCGAGGCGAGACGGGCCGGTAAGGCCGGCTCCCAGTTCTTGAGCCCGAGCGTCGACACGGCCTCATATAACGTCTGATAATGCTGACGAGCCAATCCTGGCAAACCGGCCTCCCGAAGCAGGTCGGCACAAGTCAACCGCCAATAGACGCCCTCGCGAGGCGAGCCAGCCGAAGCCAAACCCTCTTCGAGTACGGCCAGTGCCGTGGCGAGTCCCGAGGCATCGAGCGCCTCACGAGCCGCCTCCAGGCCGGCCTGCCAGGGGGCACCAACAGCCCCCGCACCTGCGCTGTCCCCACCGTCCCGCCCCCCAGCACCTTCCTCGAGCCACTGCCATGTGTCGCTATCGACGAAGGGGCTACCGTCGCTGAACGTCAACGCCTCGATCCCCTCCAGGCGCGCGACAAAACGCATCGCTTCATCGTGAATCGCCGCGGCACAGTCAGGAAAGGCCAGGCGCCTCGCCATCTCGGCACTCAACCGATGCCCTTCCAACCAAAAGGGGCACAGGGCCAGGCTATGCTCGATACGCTGCCAGTCGGCCAAGGCCGGCTGCCCCATCGCCGCTTCGCGATATTCGGCGGCCAGATCGACGGAAACCGCGGCCAACTCGGTACGCCGGCCATCACGGGTCGCCGGAAGGCTGAGGATGGCGTGCCAGATGGCATAGCGGCGCAATCGATACCCCAAGGCCTCCCCGGGCGCCTGTTCATTGATGAAGTCCGCCATCTTGAGCAGGGCCTGGCGATTCCCCCGCTCATTGCCTGCCTCGAAGTAAGGCTCCGGTGCCCGTGACTCCTGAGACGTCGGCTCTCCCTCGGCACTCGTCGTGGCGGCGGCGGGCACCTCCGTTTCATCGGCTCCAGGCGACGCCGGCGTCGCCCGGACCAGCAGCGCCAACAGCTCCTCCAGGTCATGGCCCGTCAAGCGTTGATCCGACGCCGCCTGCCTCAACGTTCTCAGCGCCTCCAGGCTCGCCTCGTGAGTATCAGCGGCCTGCTGAAAATCGACCCGCTCGATCAGATTGACTGCCCTTCGAATGAACTGCTGGAAGAGCCTCTCCCGAAAACGCTGCCCGGCACTGCCCGGTCGGGGGTAAGCCCGGTCCCACCAACGGGTCAGGACTCCGGCCAACAGCTCCAGGGAGAGCGCAAAGGGCTGCGCCTCCCCCCCCTGTTGCCAGCAGTGCAGCAAATGGCCGAGGACCCGCAGGTCCTTGCCGGTCTCGCTCAGCAAATCGATCGCCAATGCTTCGGCACTGGCCCAATCGATCTCGCCATGGTGCAGCGAACCGATCTTCATCAACTCCTCATCGAGCCTGACATAGGCCTCACACTCCTCTACCGGCTGCCCCACCTCCTCGGGTAGTGGGGCGAGTAGCGCATCGAGCTGGGCTCGCTGGATCATTCGCATCGATACTCTCCTTACCAACGACACAGGTCGCGCAGCGGTCGAATCACCGTCGGCAAATCACGCAGATCGAACCGCAGGCCATCGATGGTCGCCAACTCACTGCTCAGGCTCAGGTGCCCCACATTCAGCAACCGTCGTAGCGTATCGATAGCCGGCAGGCCCTGCCCCCCACTGAGCAGATGCCCCTGTTCACGTTTCAGCCAGGTCTGCTCCAAGCGCGTCTCGCCCGTCGCGTCCTGGAGTCGTAATGGCACCCGAGCAACTGAAACCGGCGTTGGCAGATGCAATTGAAAGCGCGTGATGGAGGCATCGCAGGCGATGACCAACACGGGCCGTGGGGGCGCCAGGTCCAGGGCCGGCGTCGTCATCACCACCCGCCCCGCGGTCTCATGCACCAGCAGACCACGCCGATCCGCGCCGCGTGTGGACTCGAGCTCCGCCGCCAGCTGCCATAGCGACGAACGTGGCGTCGATACCCTGGCAGGGTCCGGCGAGCCATCGAGAAACAAGGCGTCGTAACACAGCAAGCGTTCCAGACGTGACTCCTGCTCGGCACAAGCACGGGCCTCGGCGAGGCTCGGCGTCTCGGCGAATACCGGCAGGCCAACCAGCAGGAGAGTGGCCAGGGCCACGCCGAGTCGTTGGTGCGCGGCCCCCATCGCGATGAAGGGCGTACGAGTCATGGGCTATCCAATTGCAGTTTTCGGCACTTGTTCGCCAGGGTTCGCCTCGGCAAGCCAAGGCTCTCGGCCGCCAAGGTACAGTTGCCGGAGAAGCGGTTCAGGCGCTGGCGAATCAACCGGGCCTCATAGTCGCGTAACGCCCGTCGCAGATCACCGACCTCCTCTGCCACATCGACCACGTTCGGCGACATCGCCGAGCCTTCCACAACGTCTTCCTCGGTGGCGTCGCTTCGCGGGGCAGGCAGCACTTCGGGCGTGATATCCTCGCCATTCCGCGTCATGGCACAGGCATAATCGATCAGGTTCTTGAGTTCGCGCACATTCCCCGGGTAGTCCCGTGCCATCAGCGCCGTGAGCGCCGCTCGCCCCAGGCCGATGTCTTCGCGCCCCTCACGCCGACAGAAATCGTCGATAAAGGTCTCTACCAGTTGGGGTATGTCCTCACGGCGCGCCGCCAGGCTCGGCAACGTCAACGGAAACTGGCCGAGCCGATAGTAGAGGTCGGCACGGAATCCCCCCTCGCGAATACACCGATGCAATGGCTGATGGGTCGCGGCGACCAGCCGCAGATCGACGCGCTGTTCCACCGCAGAGCCCAAGGGGCGGTAGCAACCGCTCTCCAGGACCCGCAGCAGCTTGGCCTGCAAGGCCAGGGGCATATCACCGATCTCGTCGAGGAAGAGGGTGCCGCCATGCGCCTCACCGACCAGGCCTCGCCGCTCCCGATCGGCACCGGAGAAGGCGCCCTTGGCATGCCCGAACAGTTCCGCCTCGAGCAGCGACTCGGGAATGGCCGCGCAATTGATGGCCAGGAAAGGCCCCCCGGCGCGCCCCGAGAGCTCATGAATACCACGCGCCACCAGGTCCTTGCCGGTACCCGTCTCGCCCTGTATCAGCACGGCCAGCTTGGTCTCGGCGGCACGCACCATTTGATCACGCAACGCATCGATGGCCGGCGAGTCACCGAGAATATCGCGACGCAAACGCTCATTGAGGGTCCGTCGACGCGCGTCATCATTGAGCTTGGCCAGGGAATCACTCAATAAGGCATGCCGGCGCCGCCGATCATGCTGACGCACCTGACCCACCCACAGGTGGCAAAGCAAGGCGTCGAAGGCCAGGAACGCCTCGTCGGCCAGCAGGGTATCGAGGTAGGCTGGCGGAGCCGCGAGCGCCAGGACCCCCAACCACTCCTGCCCCTCACCCCGAGCGCGCAGGGGCTGCACCCACAGTTGCCATCCCGGGCTCAGCTCGGCCACCTGGGCCTGGAAATCCGGGTGATCGAGCCGCGAACGGGCCTCGCCCAGATCCAGGCGGAGGGATTCACCGCGGCGAATGGCATGGGCATAGGGATGACGAAAGTCGTCGCAGGCCAGGCGATCACCCTCACCGTCCCCTTCCAGCCAGCGGCCACTGGCATCCAGAGCGAGGCAGCACACCCAGTGCACCCGCCAATCATCGTTCAACAGCGCCATGGCACGTCGCCTCAACTCAGCCGGCGACGCACTCACCACCAGATGCAGGGCCCCGGCCAGGGCCACTCCATCGCTCAGTCCCCGTCGATTCACCTCAAGTCACCTCCACGGTAAAGCCATCTTCGCCCACATCGAGCACCACCCGACTCACCGCTTCCTGTCCCGCCACCTTCTCGAGCAGGGCCCGAGAGAGCGGCGGCAGCAACTCGCCATCGATCACCGACTCCAGCATGCGCGCGCCGTTTTCACTGCGCGTCGCCCGGCCACAGATGGCCTCGGCCAGCGTCGGCGCCAGGAGCACCTCGGCCCCCCGGTGTCGTTCGCGGATGCGTTCCATCAGGGTCGCCAGTTTCGCCAGGACGATCTGCCCCAACGTCTCCCGAGACAGCGGGAGATAGGGCACCACCTCCATGCGCGCCAGCAGGGCCGGGCGGAAGAAGTCCGCGAGTACCGGGTAGAGCGCCTCGTCCAGGGCCTCGGGGGCGTCGGCATGGGCGACGATGGCCTCGTAGCCGAGGTTGGAGGTGAGGAAGAAGAGCACGTTCTTGCAGTCGATCAGGCGCCCCTCGCCATCGGCCAGCTCGCCCTTGTCGAAGGCCTGGTAGAAGAGGTTGAGCACGTCCGGGTGGGCCTTCTCCACCTCGTCGAGGAGCACCACCGAGTAGGGGCGCTGGCGGATCGCCTCGGTGAGCAGGCCGCCCTCGCCGAAGCCCACGTAGCCGGGCGGCGAGCCGATCAGCCGCGACACCGTGTGCTTCTCCTGGTACTCGGACATGTTGATGGTGGTGAGGAACTGGCGGCCGCCGTAGAGCTGCTCCGCGATCTGCACCACCGTCTCGGTCTTGCCGACGCCGCTGGGGCCCACCAGCAGGAAGGCGCCCAGGGGGCGGCCGGGGCGGCGCAGGTCGGCGCGGGCGGTGAGCAGGTGGCGGTGGATGCGCTCGATGGCCACGTCCTGGCCCTGCACCTCGCGGCCCAGGTGCTCGGGCAGCTCGGTGAGGCGGGTCAGGGCGTCGCGGGTCATGCGTTCCACCGGGACGCCGGTCCAGTCGCCGATCACCTGGGCGATCTGGGCCTCCTCGACGCTGGCGTTGACCAGGGCGAACTCCTGCTGCAACTCCGCCAGGCAAGCATTGCCCTCGGCCAAGGCCACTTGCAAGGCGGCATGATCGGTCTCGTCATCGAGCAACTGCTGGTGCAAGGTCACGATGGCATCGACGCACTCTCGCTGCGCCCGCCAAGCCGTCTCGAGGCTGGCCAGCTCCTTATCGATGCGCGCCAGGCGCTGCTCCAGCTCATTACGCTGCCCACTGTCCTGACTCCGTCCCAAGCGCACCTCCCGGTCGAGCTGGTCGCGCTCGCGCTGGGCCGCCAGGTGTTCGCTCTTGAGGTGGCTGAGGCGCCGCGGCGGGGTGTCCAGGGCCTGGGCCAGGCGGGTGCAGGCGGTGTCCAGGACGTCGATGGCCTTGTCGGGCAGCTGGCGGCCGGCCAGGTAGCGGGCCGAGAGCTCGGCGGCGGCGCGCAGGCCGCTGTCGCCGATCAGCACGCCGTGGGCGGCCTCGTAGGTGTCGCGCAGGCCGCGCAGGATCACCAGCGCCTGGGCGGTGCTGGGCTCGGCCAGGCTGACCGGCTGGAAGCGCCGCGACAGGGCGGGATCCTTCTCGAAGTACTTCTTGTATTCGCGCCAGGTGGTGGCGGCGATGGTGCGCAGCTCGCCCCGGGCCAGGGCCGGCTTGAGCAGGTTGGCGGCGTCGCTGCCGCCCTCGGCGTTGCCGGCGCCGATCAGGGTATGGGCCTCGTCGATAAACAGCAGGATGGGCCGCGGCGCGGCCTTGACCTCCTCGATCACCGCCTTGAGGCGCTTCTCGAACTCGCCCTTGACCGCGGCGCCGGCCTGCAGGGCGCCGATGTCCAGGGCCAGCAGCTCGACCCCGGCCAGGGCGCCGGGCACCCGGCCCTCGACGATGCGCGCGGCCAGGCCCTCCACCACGGCGCTCTTGCCGACCCCGGCGTCGCCGATGACGATGGGGTTGTTCTTGCGCCGGCGGCCGAGGATATCGAGCATCTGGTCGATCTCGGGGTCGCGGCCCAGCACCGGGTCGAGCTCGCCGCGCCGCGCCTGCTCGGTGAGTGAGCTGGCGAAGCGCGCCAGGGCGCCGTCGGCCTCGCCGCCCGGGGCCGCGCGGCGCGGGGCGGTCGCCGCCTCGGGGCTTGGCGCCTCGGCGGAGTCGGCGGTGAGGCGAGCGAAGTCGCGGCGCAGGGCCTCGCGGTTGATGTCGGCCAGCAGGGCGACGCCGCCGGGCCCCAGGTAGCGGGGGGCGTTGTGCAGCAGGGCGGTGAAGATCATGCCGCTGCGCAGGCTGTCGTGGCGGAACTCGGTGGTGGCCAGCAGCCAGGCGTCCTGGAGCAGTTCCACCAGCAGCGGCGAGAAGCTCGGCGTGGTGACCCGCAGGTCCTGGGGGGGCCGGCTCTCCTCGGCGAGGCGGGCGCGCAGCTGGGCGGCGTCGATTCCCGAGGCCTCGAGCAGGCAGCGCAGGTCGCACAGCGGCTGGTCGATCAGCGTCTGCAGCAGGTACCCGGCGGTGACCTCCGGGGCCTGCTGTTCGGCGCACAGCACGGCGGCCTGTTCGAGGCCCTGGCGGGCGATGGCGTTGAGGCGGCCGATAAGGGCCGATAACTCGATCCGAATCATGGTTGCTCCTGATCGACGAAACGTTCCAGCAGCCGCGCCACCTCGGTGACCTGCTCATCCAGCGATAACACCAGCACCACGTAGACCACTGCCATCACCATCACCCCGCCGAACAACGCCAGGCGCTGCCACCGCGACATCCCCGGCTTCCGTTGACGGGGAACTTGAATCACGTTATCCAGGGAGCGACTGAAGGGGGTACCGTCGTCTTCATCAATGCGGGCCAATTGCTCCCCCAGATCACGCAGGAGTCGCTCGAAATCCTCCCGGCCCTGGGATACCACGCGATAACGCCCCTCGAAGCCGAGGCACAGGCAGAGGTAGATAAAAGCCAGGATATCCCGGTAACGGCTCGGTTCCTGACGCAGCCGGGCGAGGATCGAAAAGACCTTCTCGCCACCCCAGGTCTCGTTATGAAAACGCACCAACAGAGAGTGTTCGGCCCAGACACTCTGCCGCCCCCACTCCGTGCTCATTACCGCCTCATCGATAAAGGAGCAGAGCACGTAGCGATAGGCCAACAGGGTGGGACGGTCGTAGCCCTGATCGGTGAGCTCGATCTCGATGCTGGAGATCTCGTCCACCACCTGGCGATACAGCCCCCCGACATCCTCATGACGCTCGAGCCGGCGCACTCGTATCACCATGCCCAACAGGCCGCTGGCGGCATCCACTAACGGATTGAGGCTATGGCCACGCAAATGGAACCAGAACGTCTCATCGGCCTCCCACTGACCGGCATGGCCATGAAGCAGATGCTCCACCCGAGTGACATCGATACCATCCTCATGACGCAATCTCCCTTCGTCATGACGCCGACTCTCTTCATGGTTGACAAGGTCGTTCATGCCTGGCTCCTGATCGCCCAAAATTGCATCTCCAGCCCTGGAAAATCACCGGCCACATGGAAGGCAAAGCCACTGCCATCCTCCAGCATGCTCCAGGCCTGGTCGCCACGATTGAGACGGAAATAGCTGTAGCCTGCGTGGTAGGGCAACTCGCGGGGGGCCACTGGCAGCGGTTCCAGTGGAATCCCCGGCAGTTGCAGGGTGATGAGGTCGCGGATGCGCTCGACGCTGGCCACCTTGGTCTGCTGTACGAACAACTGGCGTACCCGATCCGGCGCCAGATCGGCGCGCACCGCCAGAATAAAGTCGGCCCCCTCGAGCAGGCCGAGATCACTCAGGGTGGCCACCCGCACCCCATAACGCTGGGATTGCAATGGAATGGCCAGGGCGCGGGGCTCGATCACCGTGGACAGCGACTGGCGTAGCGTCTGCATCAAGGGGCGAAAGGCCTGCTCGGGATAGTCATGATCATAGGCGGGAAATTCCGGCGGCAGCCGCGACTCTCCGGTAAAGGTGGCCAGCTCGCTACAGGTTTCCAGCATCGCGACATAGAGCCGCTCCGGGTGCAGCGAACCGAGCCTGGCCAGATGCTGGAAAGTGGCTTGAGACCGATTGAGCACTTGCAGTAGTTGGAAGTCGGCGACTTCGGCCACCCCGCTCTGTGCCGGCGCCGCCAACCGCGATGCCAAGTTCCGAGCCCTCTCGCGCATCAATCCAGCCATTTCCGCGACGTAACGCTGCAGCAACGACGATGCCTGGACATTGAGCAGGCTGGGCAGGAACTGCTCATCCAGCACCAGACTGCCATCCGTGCGCCGATCGAGGATGCGGCACAGCGCCAAGCAGGCATAGGCGCTCCTATCCTCCTCCTCGAGCAATAGCCGAGGCGCAACGCGAGCCAACTCGAGATCGACCAGATCACCGTCCCGGGAGTGCAGGTCTCGCACCTGACGCGGCTCGGCAAGATACCGGCTCGACAAGGCGGACGCCTCCCGAGCGACCTCCACGACCCCATCGGTCGCCAGCGGCACCCCCAAGTAGACGATTTGATTGGCGACGGAGGCATCACCGATCTCCAGGGGCCTCGGCTCCAGATCATCATCGGGCAACTGGAAGGGAGTACCATCCGGGAACACCCCTGTCGCCTGGCTCACCGCAATGCGCCCGAAACTCAGGTATTCGGCATTCAGCGCCACCGACAAGAAGCCGTGGCGATAGGGGGCCACACCCCGCAAACGGATGTCGACAATGCCCTCGAGGCTACGCTGCTGCTGCTGGAAGTGCTGAGGCTTGATGAACAGGCCTTCGCTCCACACCACGCGATTACGACTGGCCATTACTCCTCCTTCCTCAGCTCGACTTCGAACTCACGCAAATGCACCAGAAGATGATAGGCACGGCCCTGAGGCATGATTCTCACCACCTTCTTCCACTGGGCGCTATCGGGTTCACGATAGAAAGCGATGATGCCCAGATAACGCGCCTGCTCATCGACCTCGAAGGGCTCATAGAACTTCCACTGGCCGGGCAGCAGGGTGAAGTCGTCGTGGCTCAGGTAGTTGCTACCCAAGACCCCCGGCAAGTCGTCGAGCAACTGTTGATGATCGGCGGCCATCAGCATGGAGTCGTCCTTGAGCTGGAGGATCTGGAAGCGCAATGGCGCCCCCGCCCCCTCATCATCGGCATTGACGTTCGGCTCGGCGACCATCGCCAGAGCGACCCGGGTCGGCTGCACCTCGGGATGTCCCACGGGGATCGATGGATCCTTCACCACCTGCCACGCCTTACCCATCGCCTCGCGAGTCGAGGCGCAGCCCCCGAGCAAGAGAACCAACACCAGTCCCCCGACCACCCCCTGAACACGACTCATGCGCCCCCCTCCGACCATGGTGAACGTCCGGGGCCTGCCCCCCCTCGACGCGCCTCGCAACATTCGACATCCAGGCCATCGCCTTCCGCTAGGCTGCTGCCTTCATTCAAGGCCACCAGAGGATCCACGTCGGGCGACGGCTCCGGGCGCTCCGTCAAACCCACCTGTGGAATCTGATGTGCCCCCACCGTCAACGGGGTCTCCCCTTCGACAGAAGTCGGTCGCGCATCGGGTATCAGGCTCTCCAGCCCCACTCCCTCGACGTTCCAGTCGCCCAAATGCACCCGCAGTCGATAGCCACCCAGTCCCAATTCATCGCCATCTCTCAAGGCCGCACGACGGCGGCGGCCGAGCGGTAGGCGTCCCCCATTGATAAAGGTCTCCCCGCAACAGTCGACCAGGCAGAAGTGGCCCTCGAGGAAGCGAATCGCGGCATGTCCCTCACGCACTCGCCTCTGCCCATCCTGCAATACCCAGTCATCCGTCGGGGCGCTGCCCAGCGTCCCCCCACTCAAGGAAAAGACATGGCTGGCGGTGGAAGGGCCCACCAGCCGCTCACGATTGATCACGATCAGGGTCACGACCCGCGGCGAAAGAGAGGCACTCATAAAAACATCACCATGTCATTTGTATCCTGACCCGAGGCTGTCCGACCGCGGCATCACCATAGGGGTCCACGAAGGTCGTCCAGCCCAGCTGACAACTCCCCGCCTGCCCCAAATGCATCGGCTGTACCTCGGGTTCCAATAGCTCGAGTTCCAGGTCATAGGCCAATGGCTCCCGCAGCACGAATGCAATCAAGGTGCGTAACGCCCGATGATCACGACCATCGGGCAAGAAGTCCCGAAAGCGTGCCTGGGTCAGGCCGCGCAGACAGAGCGCGAACTTGCCGCTGATATCGGACACCCGGGACCCGGCGACCAACTCCTGTCCCAGGGTGACGCCAGCCACGCCGAGACAGGCGCGCTGATCCTCGGGAATGGTCACCCAGCGAACGACCCAGGGCCGGATCTCGACCCGATCCAGATCGAAGCAATGGGCGACGATGCCGGACACCACGTCCGGGGAGCGTGAACGCCCCGCCAAGAGACCGGCATAGGCCAGCATCTTGCTCCAGGGTATCGGTGCCTCACCACGCAATCGCTCATCGCCCAGGCCCACCAGCGCGAAGACCGTCGCCGACAGGCCATCCTGTGCACCATCCTGATAACGCACATGGTGGCGAAACTTGCGCCAGCCACGATGCAACAGAACCAGCAAGCGATGATTGAAGAGGTTGAGAAAATCACCCGCCACCCCATCTCCCTGTGCCTCGGCATGGGCCAGGGTCTCCAGGTAATATCCCGGCAAGGGAGACTGGGCCCCCTGCAATCCCAAAAAACTGACCCGCATCTCATAGCGGTCATCGTCCTTCGCCACGAGGTCGAGCACATCACTGCAGGGAAACCCCAGGGATGCAGAAGCCCGAAAATGCACGCGCTCGGCAACGGAAGGCGCCTCGCGATCCCCTTCCAGGTCATCGCCATGGAACTGGTGAAGCAACTCCACCAGGTGGTAAAACCCATAGTGACGAGCCCCAGCTAACAGCGGAGACCTGCCTACATTAACGGTTGCTGTCCCGGCTGAAGATTCCATGAATAACGCTCGCGATTATGATGATTGGTTACATGCAGCTCATGGAAGGAGTTGATGCTGGCATACAAGGAAAAGAACCGAGACAACACCGAGGCAAACTGATAAAGCTCCCCCTCACCGCCAAACGCCGCCTGATCCAGTGTCATGTTGGTTCTCAGCCCACGGACGGGGAATCCGCGATACAGGCGATCCACCGGTCGTGTCTGAATATCGATAATGCTGGATAACCGCTTCTGTGCCACTCGTTCGGCCTGGCGATCGACACCGGCGCGAAAGTCGTAGGCTCTCAACACCGAGCACAAGGCATCCCGGTCGAGTAATGACAGATAGTTAAGTGACAGGTTGGAGATCAGTGTCCATAACAAGCCTCCATCCAGACTCGGCCTCATCGATGGGGTAGGCTTGGAGATATTGCGAAACTCGGCGAATGCCGGACTCTCCTCCGTAGGCACACAGATATCGCCTGCTGCCAGCTGCTCTGGCAGTTCACGATTACTGCAGGTCAGGGTCAGCGAGATGGTCTCGCTCAATCCCTGACACTCCCTTTCATCACCGCGCACGAAAGAAATATCATGATCGAAACCATCGCCACGAAGGCTGTCACGAATGCGAATACGGTAGTAGAAGAACTGCCGCCCACGATCGCGCTCGACCTGATGCTCAAAGCTCTCGAAGGGGACATAACGGCGATGCTCACCGCGCCGATTGGCCACACCACCTTCCAACCAACCTTCCACCGCATCGACACTGAAGACCTCATGGTGAGCGGCCGAACGGCCACTGGGAACAATGCGATACTCACTGCTCTTACCACGCAGATCGATAGGGTCGGCATCATGAAGAAAGAGATTGATCGCCGGCGTACAGTGCAATGCCAGGTTTTCCTCTCTCACACGAGCATCCGCGGGCAGGGTTCGGGAAAAGGTAAAACGCAGCACCACCTCGTTCCCGACCACTCCCGAGAGCTGCTGCCCCATCCCCTTGATATCGATAAACTGGAAGGCCTCGGGGAAACAAAGATACTCCTGAAGAATGCGATAGCCCTGGTAAACATTTCGGGGATAAGGCAACAGGGAATCATCCTGCGAGAAGCCGACCGGCGTCACCGCCTGGGGCGGCAGCGTCAGTACGCTCCCGTCCACCTCCAGCTCGATTCTCGCCAGGTAGTGGTTAAACCATAGATAGAGGGTCTTCGCCGTGTAATCACTCCCCCCCAAATAGAGGCGAAGATCCTCTATCCCCAACCCATCGAGGGGCTGAGAGCCATGGGTTTTCAGCCCCAGCTCTACCACGGAGGCCTCCCTGGAGTGATGCACCTCCATGCCGGCGTGAGTCAATGGATAGAGCATCAACTCATGGCAAGTACGGAACCGGCAACTCTCCCCCTGCACTTCACGACTGGCCAAATAAGTGCCTCGCGCCACTCGCTGAGCATGACTCAAGCTGTGTCGATGAGGAGTGAACTGTATGATCGTCATGCTCGGCACCGGCCGCAAGTAATTGGGCCAGAGCATGCTGATCAGCGAATGGGTCAACTCAGGAAACTCATCCTCGATCTTCTCACGCACGCGCCCGGAGAGGAAAGCAAATCCCTCGAGCAACCGCTCCACATCAGGGTCGACACTCTGTTCGGCAAGGAAACGACACAGGCCAGGATGGCTCTCGGCAAACTCCCGCCCCTGTCGTCTCAAATAATCCAGCTCGTCCCGATAGTAGCGATTTGGCATGACGTCCTCAGGTTTCGCAGTGATACCGCTTGTTATTGAGCAGAAGATCAATCGTGGCCTGAGTCGGCACACGCCCCAACTCCAGGGTGGCCTGCACTTGAAAGCGCAAATACAAAGACTCGCCATCATTCGAAAGTGTCGTGACACTGACCCGACTGACCCGCGGCTCGAAGCGCTCGATACACTCCTGAATCGCCCGCTCGACCCGAAGCTCCAGATCCAGCACCCCCAGGGTGGCATCATTGAAATCCAGCAGACCCAGCTCCGGGGCGGATTCGCTATGCCCCGGATGACTGTTGAGCAGATCGACCAGATGGCGCTTGATGGACCCCAGAACCTCCGCCTCCATCGACGCCGCCTCTACCACTGCTCCCCCAGGATCACAAAGACGCTCGAACAAGCGCCCGCCGCCGCATCCCGCATCGACCATCACGATCTCACTCCTTGTCGAGGCGACCCACCAGCGACAACTCGAAGTTGGCACCCATGTACTTGAAGTGCGGGCGCACCGCCATGGAGACCTTGTACCAGCCCGGGTCGCCTTCCACGTCGGAGACCTGGATGGAGGCGGCACGCAGCGGGCGGCGGCTGCGCACGTCGGCGGGCGGGTTCTCCTGGTCGGCCACGTACTGGCGAATCCAGGCGTTGAGTTCCCGCTCCAGGTCCTGGCGCTCCTTCCAAGAGCCGATCTGCTCGCGCTGCAGCACCTTGATGTAGTGGGCGAGGCGGTTGACGATGAACATGTAGGGCAGTTGGGTGCCGAGCTTGAAGTTGGTCTCGGCGGCCTTGCCCTCGGCGGTGTTGGGGAAGGTCTTGGGCTTCTGCACCGAATTGGCGGAGAAGAAGGCGGCGTTGTCGCTGCCCTTGCGCATGGTCAGCGAGATGAAGCCCTCTTCGGCCATTTCGAACTCGCGGCGGTCGGTGACCAGCACCTCGGTGGGGATCTTGGCCTGCAGCTGGCCCATGGCCTCGTAGGTGTGCACCGGCAGGTTCTCCACGGCGCCGCCGCTCTGGGGACCGATGATGTTCGGGCACCAGCGGTACTTGGCGAAGCTGTCGTTGAGGCGTTCGGCCAGCAGGTAGGCGGTGTTGCCCCACAGGTAGTGCTCGTGGCTCTCGCTGACCGTCTCCCGGTAGTTGAAGCTCTTGACCGGGTTCTCCACCGGGTCATAGGGCATGCGCAGCAGGAAGCGCGGCGCGGTCAGCCCCAGGTAGCGGGCATCGTCGGACTCCCGCAGGCTGCGCCAGCGGGCGTACTTGGGCCCCTCGAAGATCGCCTTGAAGTCCTTGATGTTCGGCAGCTCCTCGAAGCTGTCGATGCCGAAGAAGCTGGGCGCCACCGAGGAGAGGAAGGGGGCATGGGCCATGCTCCCCACCGCCGCCACATACTGCAACAGCTTGGCGTCAGGAGCCGAAGGCGAAAATGCGTAATTTCCCACCATGGCGGCCACCGGCTCGCCACCGAACTGGCCATACTCTGCCGCATAAACGTGCTTATAGAGACCGCTCTGACTGATCTCAGGCGCAAACTCGAAGTCCTCCAGCAACTCAGCCTGTGCAGCATGCAACACATTGATCTTGATGTTCTGACGAAAGTCGGTACGGTCCACCAACAACTTCAGGCCGCGCCAGGAGGATTCCAGACGCTGAAAGTCCGGATCATGTAGGATCTCATCGACTTGACTGCCGATACGGCGATCCAACTCGACGACCATCTGATCGACGACGGACTTATTGACCTGACACTGCCCCGTTTCATCCCTCAACAACTCCGCCACGAAGGCGGCAACCCCCTTCCTGGCGACATCATACCCCTCGTCATCAGGCGTCATGCGGGTCTGAGCCATTACCTGATCCAGCAGGGATACTTCCGTCTGAGCCTCGAGATCCTTGCCAAGGGCTCCAGATGATTCCGTCATATCGACCTCTCTCGCTTCTACGCCACCCTGACCAAGGGGATATCAGGCCTCATCCGAGGGCTCTGCGCCCTCCAGCATCTCGAGCTCGCCCAGCAACTGCCGTCTGGTCTCCGGATTCTCGATCAGCACCTGCAATCGCTGGCGAAACGCCTGCACATTGCCCAAGGGCCCCTTGAGCGCTACGAGCGCCTCACGCAGCTCGATCAACTTACGAAGTTCTGGCACCTGACGCGCCACACCATCCGGGGAAAAATCATCCAGCGAATTGAACGTCAACGCCGCCGACAACTCCTTTCCCTCATCCTCTCCGTCCGTATCGAGCCGATTCGGCACAACCGCCTGTAGGCCCAGGCCGAACTCTCGCATCACCGACTGAAAATTGTCCTTATTGACTGACACCGCCTTGCGCTCCTCGATCGGCGTCTCTTCAGCCCCCCCCTTGAAATCACCGACCACCAGGAGCTTTTGAGGCAACTCGACCTCGGCCTGTTGATCACCCGTGGCTGGCACATATTTGATATTGATACGCTCCTTCGGAGCGACACTCCCACTATTCTGCATCTCCCCCCCCCCCGAACGAATTTCCGGAAACTCATAGGCTGACCTTGATCCTAGCCGCTCCAAGCCACGCCAGCATCGGCGCCAGCCGAGAGTTAACCATTGATCACGTTCCACCCCGCACAGCGAGTCTCTCCACACCTCCGTAAGCGCTACCTACCCTTTCAGAAGACGAAGGCTCACGGCGACACGGCACCCAGCGGTCAGCACAAAAAAAAGCAGGAGAGGGGAAAGCCCCTCCCCTCAGGTGAGCACCAACCAACGAGGCCCACGAATGCGTCGCAGCGCCAGAGCACGAGCCAGGCCGGCGCCCAAGCCACGCAGAACAGAAATGCCGCCTAGCCTTCGGCGGGGGCGCGCCAATCATCGGAGCCGGAAGTGCCGGCCACCGTATGCTCCCAATCGATCTTGCGATAGCCGAGAGATACATCCATCAACTGGGTAAACTCCGACTTGCTGGCATCCTGGGCGTGCGGCATGCGCAGGTTGATATCCACGATGGTGGCGTCGCTCAGGGTAGTGGTGAAGAAATGCTCCTGCTTGCCATCGCTGGAGGTGCGATACCACTTCAGCGTCACGCTGATTAACGACTCCCCGGTGGCCAGGGCGTTATATAGCAACGGCACTGCCTTATTCAGCGCCACGGTGAAAATAAAGGGCTTATGGGCACGCTGCCCGGAGGGCTGCCCCGACTGCGGATCGGTCGGCACGGTAACGATATGCTTGAACTCCTGCACCAGCATCTCATCTTCGTGCCCCTCGACATAGATATTCCCCACCGACTCCGGAGTAAAGGCCCCGGCCGTAATATTTCCCTGAGTCTTTCCTTCGATACTGATATAGCATGGGGTTGGCATGACCCGCCTCCTGACTGTAACTCGCGATTATGATGATGAGCGCTGACACGGTGCCACGAACACACCTAGCAACAAGTCAGCAACAAAGCTTGAGCATCCCCCATGCCAACACAGAACAACACCAATAAAACCAATTAACTATAAAAAAACAACCCACCTTAGCACCACGAAGCACCGGCCATCCGTTGCCACCACCGACCATAAATGGCCAGAAATTGGCCAGAAATGACCAGTGCCTCTCTTTACAATTTCTGACGTCGCTGCAGCGGCCACCATTACACATTTTCCTTTATCTACAGCTATTTATAACACCACCCCATCGCAAGGACCGATTGCATGGGCAACCCCCTCCCTGACAATGAAACAGATTGTGAAGAATGTGGTGCCGTAATCGCCGTCGTACGCCGGGGTTAGCTAAGGTGCTCAATGTAACTCTACGCATCTTTCGCCATCGCCCGTCGAGGAACGCCCGTGACTGTCAAACCCCTCCTGAACCTGCTGCTCGCCCTGGGACTCATCGGCGGAATGGCCAAGGCCGATATGCTGATCGATCGAAGCATCATCGAATTCACCCCAGGCCAGCCCCCGCGGCATGACGTCATCGTCACGAATACGGCCCTCACCCCGCTCTTCGTCGAGACCTCGGTCATAGCAGTGAGCGATCCCGGCACCCCCCACGAACGTCGCGAGCGTTTGCGAACGCCAGAAACTGCCGGCCTGGTGGCATCCCCACAACGCCTGATGATTCCGCCCCAGGGCAGGCGCCGGGTGCGTCTGGTCAACCTGGAGGGTCATGGCGATATGGAGCGGGTCTACCGGGTCAACCTCACGCCCCATGCGTCTCCGATGCCCGCGGCCCAGGGGCTCACCCTGCGAGTTCAGGTGGGCTACCAGCTACTCGTGCTGATTGCCCCCACCACAGCACGCGTTGAATTGGAGAGCCAGCGCCACGGGCAGCGACTCCTCCTCGTCAACCATGGCAATACCAACCTGCAACTGAGCGAGGCACGCCAGTGCGCGCCACACTCACCGCAACACTGCGAGAGGCTACCCAACCGGCGACTCTATCCCGGCAATCGCCTTGAGCTCCCCCTGCCCTTCGATAGCGCCGTCGAGTTCACCCTGGTGGGTGGCGGCCAGCATGCCTCGCGGCGCGTCGACTAGTGCCATGCGCGCCTACCATCGACAAGCCAATTGGCTGAGGCGCTGGCTGATTGGCGCACTGGCCTGGAGCACCAGCCTGGCCGCCACCCCCCTGCCGCCGGGTTTCGAGGCCTGGGGGGAACCCCAAACCACGCTGGTAGACCTCTACTACGGAGGCCAATTCATCGAGGCCGTGTCGGCCGAATACGATCTGACGCACCTACGCTTCCTGGCGCCCGGGTCACTGGCGGAGGCCCTGCCCGGCATCGCCGATCCCCAGCACCTGGAACAACGCCTCGCCCAGCCACTACCCCACCATGCCGATCTGGTTTGCGTCCATGCCCAGCAGCCCGACTGCGGACAGCTTGGCGCAGACACCCTGGGGGTCATCTTCGACGAGAGCCGCTTGCGGGCCGACCTCTTCCTGCCCGCCGACCTGCTCGCTCCTCCCCCTCCGATCACCCGCCACTATCACCCGCCGCCGCCGCGGCAAGACGCCGGCTGGGTGCAACACCTCAGCCTGCTCGCCAGCGGCACCCCCGCTTCTGACCAACGGCTCGAGCTACTCGCGCGCAGCCGGCTAGGGCTTTACGGCGGCCACGCCTTTAGCGACTGGGGGCTGAGTGCCGGTGCAGGAAGCCATGTCGAGCGCCTTGGCTACCATTACCACAGCCCGCAACACGACCTGCGCCTGGGCCTGTTCGAACGCAGCCCCCGGGCGCTGCGCCTACTTCCCTACCGAAGCCTGCTCGGCATGCGACTTGGCCTTGCCAGCCAACGGCGCAGCGACCCCGAAGCCGCCATCGCCACGCCCATCGAACTCTTTCTTCCCATGCAGAGTCGGGTCGACATCCTCCGCGATGGCCGGCTACTCAGCAGTGAATTCCTCGAGGCCGGTCATCAACGCCTGGACACCCAGCCGCTCCCCCTGGGGGCCTACCGCATTGATATAGCTATCACTGACCTCGACGGGCGCGTCAGCCACCAGCACCAGCATTTCGTCAAGAGCCATCGCCTGGCGCCCAACGATACCCGCCCCTGGTATGTCGAACTCGGCCTTCCCACCCGCCACCGGGCCCACGCCTGGCACCCCAGCCCCCACGGCGCCCCCCTGCTTCTCGCCGGCCTGGAATGGCGCCATCGCCCCTGGCTGGGCCTGGGGCTCGCCAGCGTCATCGGCCCTCGGCTGCGCCTCGGCGAGGGCACCGTCACCCTGATGGGCGACGGCTGGCATGGCCGTGGTGAACTGCAACTCGGTGAACACGGCACCTGGGGAGTGGGCTACGAGGTTCTACTGCCGTTAGGGCCCAGCACCCTGAGCCTAACGGCTAGGCAGATCGACGCCCCTAGCGAGCTTTCTACCGACAGCCTACTTCCGCAGGCCCGTCGCAGCTGGCGCCTGCAATGGCGCCAACCACTGGGCACCACCAGCCTGACGCTAAACCTCGCCGAACATACCCATGCCACCGGCCCCCACCTCAGGCGCCACACCCTCGGCCTGCGCCATCAACGCCCTGGCCCCCATCCGCTCACCCTAACGGCCGAGCTAGGCACCCAGAATGGGGAAGGCCATGCCCAATTCGGCCTACGGTGGCAGTGGGGAAGCAACGAACGACGCCTGACCGGCCAACTAAGCTGGCAGGACGATGACCCGCACGCCATTGGCATCACCGCCGATCATCACGGGGAAGAGTGGCAATACGGGCTCGATCTGCAGCAGCGGGCAGACCATGCCAGCATCGCCGCCCGGCTCGGCCAGGAGGGGGGCTACGGCACGCAGCGGCTGGCCCTGCTGGCCAGCGACTCCCCCCGGGGACGCAACTATCACTATCGCGTCAGCCATCACAGCAGCTTCGCGATGGGAGCCGACGGCATCAGTTGGGGGCGTCCCGGGGCGGGAGAGGGCGCCCTGGTCGTCGATCTCCGACAAGCCGATCCCCAGGAGCGCTTCGATATCTTGCTCAATGGCCAACCCACGGCCCGCATCCGCGGAGGACGGCGCCTGAGCTTGCCGGTAACCGCCTACCAACGCCACCGACTGGCCCTGATCGACCGCGGCCCCGGCTTCAGCGAATTCGACCCTCAGCCACGCGAAACCCTCGCCTACCCGGGGCACGTCAGCGTTCAACAGTGGCGCATTCAACCTGCCCGAATCGTACTCGGCCGCTTGTGGGGCGACACGGAGCCCCTCGCCGGTGTCAGCCTGATCAGCGATATCGATCAGGCCCTCACCGAGGAGGATGGTTACTTTCAAATCCGTGTCGGCGAGCTTGACAGCCTGCGCGCCACGACACCGAGCTGTCGCATCGACCTCGAGCGCTACCCGCTTCACGAAGGCATCATCCGCGCCAATCGGCTGCACTGTCAGCCGTGATCCGACCTACTGCATCTCGATCATCAGGGTCAGCTGGGTAGCGTAGCTTCCCGCCCTAGGAGCAGATTGCTCGATGGCCAGGGCCGGAACCTCGACCCTCAGCCAAGCATTATTCAACGCCCCGCCCAGACAATCGCCACTGGTGCTGACACTCTGGGAGCGATTCGCCAACAACACCCCAGGCATCATGGGCTCGTAACCCGTGCCATCGTTCCAGCTCAGTTGGAAGGGTACCTGGTTCAGCCCATTGACCAGGGTGAAATCGCCGCCAGGCGACGACGCATAGGCGGTCACCCCATACTCCCCCCCGCTGGCCCGATAGACGCACAGCGAGCGCTCGACGCCCAGGTCCATGCCATCCCAGCCATAATGCCCCAGGTCGATATCCCTCAGCCCGCTCAGCCGCACCGCATCTGGCACCATCAGGGTCAGGGTCACGTTACTGAAGAAGCTGTTACGCCCCCCACCGCTATTCGCCACCGTCACCCGCAGGGTGACGGCATACTCCCCTGGCGGCACCGCCATCACCGCCTCGGCCGCCACCGTCGCCACCAGGCGACCATTGTCGCCCTGAGGGCAATCGAGCACGGCTCCGCTCAGCGTCTCGCTGCTGGCCACATCGGCCGTCAATGGCACCGTCACCCCGGCCGTCAGGTCTTGCCAGCTGAGGGTCAGGGGGATCGACTCGCCCCCTTGACTCAACGCCAAGGGGCCGGCCACCTCCACCGCATAGGGCAGCACGGTGGTACCGGCGGCATTCGGCTCCTGGGTCGACTGCACGCAAAAGTCCTGGCTCCAGCTCAGGTCGTCGCCAAACCATGACAGCTCGGCGCTGACCGGGCGCGGACCGATATCCACTCGCGCCTCGCTAGCCGGCCCCCAGCCCAGGATGCCGATCCCCAGCCCCCAGGCCACTCCCATCAAGCGGCGCATCGGACACCTCCTCGCCAGGCCGCTACTCGGGCGCCACCATCAGGGTCAGGGTATCGCTATAGCTACCCGGCAG
>NZ_JADOTW010000038.1 GCF_015645095.1 Halomonas sp. 328 | reverse complement strand
GGAACCAAGCCAAAGAAGCTGCCGATCCCCACCAGGAAGGCCGCCAGCCCCGATACCGTGACCAGGGTCGAGCCTTTCCCGGTGACCTTTTCGACATTATCCAGGTGGGCGGCCAGGTCCGAGTGCTGGGTGTCACTCAGCTGACCCTGGTGGTCACACTGGGGGCAAGGCACTGACTGGGCTTCCTTCAGGGCCTTCGAGGCGTTCCAGTTGAGAGGCCAGGTACCCTGGCAAGCCGGACAGGTGAGAACGGCCATGGTATCCAGCGGGAATTTTTCCTTCTTCATCGTATGTTCTTCCTTGAGTCACTCGTGTGGTAGTCAGGCTTGGCAGTGCCTGAAGGGCAGCGTTCGGTACGCCGAATGAGGCGCGGGCACCGCCTCGACACCGAAGCGTTGCTCGATATCGCCCATCTCGATGAACTGCTCGCCGCGCTGGTAGGCAGCGCGTAGCTTCTCACTGAGTTCGCTCACCTGCCGGGAGGGCTTGGCCCACTGTGCCTTGGGCAGCGGCTTGGACCACTCGGCCAACCAGTCCTGGGGAACCGCCTTGGGCAGCACGTGCTTCATGCGGTATTCGGTGTACCAGTGGGCGAGGCGGGCGTGCTCCCAGCGGCGCTTGCGGCGGAAGCGCCGCCAGCGGGCCATGTCGTTGGTGCGCTCACATGCCGCTTTTTCACGGGCCACGTAGGCGTCGTACCACTCCAGGCCCCACTCCTGGGCCGAGGGGGTAATGGCCTCGGGGCCCTCCTCCATAAAGCGGCGAATATACTCCCACTGGGCCAGCGCCCCCGGCAGGCCGCCGACGCCGACGACGATACCGGCTCCGGGCAGGGTATAACCCGGGCGCTCGGGATCGGGGGGCAGCAGGGCGAAGTTCCAGCCGAAGCCGGTGACGGCCCCGGCGCTGAGGCTGGGGTTGAAGACCGCCAGGGCGATCATGTCCTCCCAGGGCACCAGTACCGTCTGGCGCTCCTGGCCGGCGCGCTTGCGGCAGAAGTCATAGAAATGGGGATAGAGGGGAAGAAAGGCCAGGGAGGCGATATGCAGAAGCAGCAACTTAAGAGGGAAGGTCGCTTCCGGAGTGACTACCCAGCCAGCAATCTCTATGAATAGCAGGAGTCCGGACGCGCCAGCTGCTACCCATGTGAAAGAGCCTAACCACATATTAGTGGGGTTGGGTAGCCAAAGTCGCTTCCCCGGGCTGTCCACCACAAAGGCCACTTCACGGCGCTGGCGATGCAGTCGAATAGGGGGGGTGCGCTTAAGGATTACATTGCCCATAACGATGGCCAAGATAAAAACGAAGAGGCAAAGCATGTAAAGCCCTCCCCCTAAAAAAGCTACTAACTGTACTGGCAGCGATCCTTTGTAAAGAGCCATAAGCAGCAGCACTGTTCCAAAGGCAGTCATGACTGCTATTAGTCCACTAAATATATGTCCCGCAGTTAATAAGCTTTCGTGGTTGGCCCCCTGGAGAAGATCCATGGTGGTCTCGTCGTGGCGAACGTCGATATGGGCGACGTCCACCCCCTGCTCGCTATCGGTGGGCAGGGGCAGGGGGCTTAGGCAGTACTGCTCGCCGCCGGCGCGGCTTTCCCGCTCGCCGGCGCGCATGGGGGGCAGCGAATCGTCGATGGTTGGTTTGGGCATGGTGCGTCAAATCCCTTGGTGGTTATCGCCAGGCCGTCAGTGACATGGCTGGCCAGTTGCCGACCTTCCAGCGGGTGAGAAAGCGATCGCCGAGGGCGGATAGGGCACGCCACTCCGCGGAGAGCCGTTGACCACGCTACCGCCGGGGAAGACGGTCGGGCGCCTTCCCTGGCAGAGGGAGAATGGGCGCCACGCTCCGTGTGGCACCGGGTGTGGATAACGTCTTCCGGCGGTGCCGGCAGTAGTCGGTCGATCAGGCCTCGATGCCCTGGCGGCGATAGGCCTCGGTGAAGATCTCCTCGACGGGACGCTGCGGGTCGCGCTCACGAATCCGCCGTACCTCGGCGGAGAGGCGAACCAGCTCCTCGCTGGACTGGGCCCACTGCTCCTTGGGCAGGGGCTGGGACCACTCATCGAGGCTAGCCGGCAGGGTCTTGCGTCCCGCCTTCTGGATCACGCGGATTTCCCATTCGGCCAGATAAAAGGGTATCGTCCAGAGATCGAGGATATGCCACAGGTACCATAGGGTGACCTTGAACAGGCCGATCTCTCCCTCGCGGTGGCGGCGATGCAAGCGCCGGCGGGCGTGGTGGAAGGTATGCACACCCTCATAGGGTGGATCCCCGGCTTGATGCAGCCCCTGCGGGTCTTGGATGTCCTCGCGGGTATGGACCTCGTACTCCATATAGGCCCGCACCGACTCCCATAGGCCCAGCGCCAGTGGCATGCCGGATTGCCGCAGCTCGAGAAAGTGTTGCTGGCCCGTTTCGGGATCGATGAAGCCAAGACCCAACCCATACTGGCGTTGCACACCATACTGGGTGACGCCCTGCGCCTGGGTCACCCAGGCCGCCACGCTCTCCCAGGGCACGATGATCGGTGGCTTGCCCCCGCCCGGTGCGAAGGCCACCTCGCGTCGCTGGCGGTGGAAACGGGTGGGAATATCGGTGCGGAACTTGAAGTGGTAGCGAGCTTTAATAAACAAGGCCAGGGCAAGTGATAGCCCCCCCCCCCATAGCCCCATTCCGAGCGTGAGATTGAAGAAAGCCATGAACTCACTGGAAAACGTGAGGTCCCCGCCGGAGGTCATCCACCCAAGTACCAAAGGCGTAAGTAAAGCAAACCATAGGAAGCTAATGAATGGTATGCCCAAAGTGAACTGCCAGGTAAATGGGGTGGGGAGGCTTCCACCAAAGTCCAGGTAAGTCGCGTTTACCTCGCCGATGGCTTGGTTGAAATCCACCGGTAGCGAGCCTGTGGGTAAGGGGGCGGGCGCAAGGTAGGTGATTTTGCCACCGGGAATGGTCTCGCTATCCCCGGCCTGGTGGGGCTGAGTGATATCGGGACGAGCTTGCTGGGGTGCCTTGGCTGCCATGCTAATGCCTTGTGTCAGGTAAGAAGAAGCGGATCGATTTCCAGCCAGGCCGCCGGTTCACCAAGCAAGGCCATATCCGATGGGTTGTAAATCCCCTCGCCACCCGAACGAGAGAATCGAATATGGTACTCGGAGGGTTGATAGTAGCCGCTGCTATCGAGGGCCTCGATTCGTATCGCCATGATGGTATCATGATGACGCCAGTCCCCCGCACGCCCTGGCGTCGGCCTGGGAAAGCCTAGGGCCAGAGGCTCCTTACCTTCTAGGTCGTGTTGGTTATCGAGTTGGCTGGTTGCGGGATACCAGAATTCTCTCGGACCTGGTCCGGTATTCGTACGCACCTGATAGCAGGCCAACGACAGGGTATATGGTGGCTTGCCCCCGAAGGGGGAAGCAAGGCCCTGTAAGCCGATGGAAGGCAGGGTGAGCTTGAAATCTACCGACTTGGGGCCTTCCATTCGGTTTTTCCACCAGCTATCGAATTTCTCGATACTGACGGTAAGCGTTGGTGCTTGAGTGATCATTTGCAGCTGTGATTGGTACTCATCGAGGGAGGCATTGCTGATTCGGCCGAGCTCCTGGCTCCAGGGCGTCGTGAGCAGCCAGTCGTCATGGCGGCTGGTGTTGTAGCGATTATAGAGCCAGCTCCCCCCTAGCTCGAGCACGCTAAACAGGGCCCCTGCGAGATTAAAGCGCCAGAACACCGTGCCGAGACGAGCACCGCTAGCCGCCCATGTGGCACCCCGGAACGCTACTGAATAGCCAGTATGGAGGGTATTGGTCAACCCATAGGCATTGGCGCCCACCATGCCTGCCGCGCCCACCATACTTGCCATAGCAGCGCTCTGGGCCTGGCTATTCCCGCTACGTACAGCTTCTTGCCAGGTACTATTTCGGCTGGAAAGGGAGGAAAATGAGGCAAAAGAACCTAATACGTACGTAAAGCCGCCAAGAAAGAGATGTAGCCTTCCAAGAGTCGCCGTTACGCTTTCAGCGCTAGAGATATTCAAGGCATTGGTAAGGGATCTTGCCCTGGCGCTCAGGGCAGTATCCATAATGCCTTGAGCGGCCAGGAATCCAGCAGAGCTTGTGGCGACAAATGATTTAAGTAAATCCATGCGCGTAGTGGATCCATTTAGCCTGCCCCCGTCCTGATAGCTTTGATATGCATTCCAGAAGGTCACTACTTGAGCAAGAAAGACCAATAGCCCCAACCCATCCCCAGCCAGATTTGTCCTGGGAGCTGCCACAATCCCCTGACGCAGATTACGGATCAAGCCACCCACTTCGGCCTGCTGTGCCGCCGGTAGTATCAAAGTAAGCCCTGCTCGCCCCGGCGTCGCGCCGGCGATACGGACGCTGTCCCCGGGGAGCTCCTCAATGGGACTCAGTGCACGCGCGAGTTCCGGTTCATGTACCGTCTGCAGTTCCTGGCGAAGCCGCTTGAATTCCTCAAGTAAGGTCTGTGCTTCGGGCGAGCGGTGCCCGGCGGTTGCCTTGACCACGTTACGGCGTCTGCGGATCGCGTCGAGCTCTTCCCTGAGTGCCAGGATGCGCTGCATGGTGCGACGGAAGCGGGCCAACTCCTCTCTGGATGCCACGACGAAGCTGGCGCCAGTACGCTGGGCGGCATCCAGGATTCTTGCAGGCAGTGCCTTGGGAAGGCGCCGGAAGAGCTCCTCCAGGTCGGGGAGAGTGTCACGATTGATACTCTGATAGAACTCGTCCATGACCTGGGAGATACCCCGCGAGATCGCCGGTCCCAGAGGCTGGTGGGCTTCCTCGGCGAGGATCCTGGTGTTCTCGGGCAATTCATCTACTGCGGGTAGTCGCCCTGATTCTAGCGTAGTGAGCTCGCCCCATTTTTCGGTGGCCTTGAGCACTGCGTTATAGCCGGCATTACTGATCGTCGAGTACTGACCGATGAAATCGCTCTGGTCGGCGAGCGGCAGGGTATGAAATAGCGGCCTATCGTAGTGGGGGGCCTCGTCTAGCCAGTCGGCAACCCGTTCGGTTGCTTCGTCGCTACGGCAGATGTCTTTCAGACACCCATACTGGGTCTTGAAGGCTTCATGGATCTGCCCCTCGTCCTGCGCATCGAAGTACCAGGCGGCAATGTGGAACCGCCTGCTGCACAGCATGTCTGTGCGGTCATCAGACAAGGCATCGAGCAGGGCATTCCAGCGTTGCAGCCGGGGGCGTTGCTCGGCGAGGAAGGCATCCATGCGGTCCCGGTCGATCAGGTCGTTGATGCCTCGTTGCCCGATCCTGCTGCCTTCCAGTAGTGCTCGGAGCCGCTCATTGTGCTGTTGCTTCATGGAGAGCAGGGCGTCCGCATGCTGATCCACGAAGTCGCTCCCCAGGCTGTCGCTGAGGCCTTCTTCAACATAGTAACGATGCACTGCCCTTTGCAGCTGATTGGCGATTTCGCTGGCATTGGTGCGGTTCGCCTCGCCACGTATCTCCCACAAGCGCTCCTTGAGTTTCTCCGGCAAGTCAGGATCGTGGGGCTGCGGCAGTGCACCGGTATTGCTGTCTTGGTTGAGAAAGTCGAGTAGGGCTCGGCGGACTCTTCCCTGGCGGGGTTCCTCCATCGCGGCGACCTGCTCCCACATGGCCTGCACGTCTGGGTCTTCCGACACCTGGCGAAGGTCCTCCAGCGAGGCTGTCTGCAACTGGGAAAGCGACTCAATGTAACAGGCCAGCAGGTAATCCCGCTCGGTTCTTCCCTCGTTCGCCGTGGCCCAGTGGGTCACCCAGTCTACGACTTCGTCCTGGAACTGGGCCAGGTCGCGCATCACGCCGATATCGTCGCGTACGACCAGGCACAGGCAGGTGTCGCGATCCTCGACCTTGTGCTGCTTGAGAAGCTTGCCCAGGCGGGTCTTGTGATAGTAAGGCTCGTTTTCCCAATGATAGGTCTGAGCCTCATGTTCGTAGCCAGCCTCTGGCGCCTCCAATTGGGCGTTCTCGGCGAATTCGGCCACCCACTGTTCGGCCTGGGCCGTGGTGATCAGGTGCTCGCCGCCGCCGGAGATGGGGTTGGCGCCGGCGAGGTCGACGGCCTGCATAAAGGCGTCGCGATCCGCCTCGCTCTCCTGAACCTGGGCCCGCTTGGCGGCGGTCCATTGCACCTCGGAGAAGCAGACGTAGAGGGTGCGATCGGTCGCGTATTCGAGCTTGCCCTCGTTGTGGCCGCTGAGGGCATCGCCCTGGTTGCGGAACTCGTACTCATGCAGCTCGTTGGTGTTGCCGTCGAGTACATAGAGGTAGCCGTTGCGCAGCATCCGGATCCCCAGCGGACGGGCGCTCAAGGCATAGGGCGTGGCGCACCCGGGCTCCAGCTCCTCGACCAGGCCGTAGCGCAGGGGAAGCAGTTGCACCGTGCCGTTGAGCAGGGGGCAGGTGGCGCCCTCCTCACTGTCACGGCATGGCAGTTCATGCGCCGCGAGGGTTCCATCGTCGCGGTCGTCATTGGGTCGCTCGAATGCGGACATCTGACAGGCTCCCTATGTCATGCCGGGGGATTGATGAGTGGTGGCCGCTTCCAGGGCGGCTTCGAGACGCTCGAGGGCGCCGAGGTGCGTCGCCGTGAGCCAGCGATAGGCGCTGGTATCGGTGGCGTGATCGCACCAGGTGGTGATGCCGAGGCGGGCCATCAGGGTGCAGAGCAGCGCCCACTCGCGTGGCGCGACGAAGCCCATTCCCCGGGCCTCCTGGATAATGGCCGTGAGCCGTGCATGGCGCTGTGGCGTCCCGGTATCGGGCAGCCAATCGCGGCAGTGGCGATCCACGAAGGCCATCAACTGGCGTGTGTCGCGGCGCCGGTCGCAGGCCTGGAGTCGCTCGAGCTGCGGCTCCGAGAGCCGATAGGCACCGTCCCGCGGAAGAGATTCGGCCTCGGTCATCGCGGGCGACCAGCATTGCCAGGTTTCCGTCACGGCATCGGGGGCCAGCAGGGTCTGGATCGGCCCCCAGGGCACTTGCGCCGGCGAGCTGTCCGCTTCCAATAACGCCGCGATTACCGCCGGGTCGGCCAGTCGCAGCAACATCGGCACTCCGCTGGGGTGCACGACCTGGATCAGGCCGCGCAGATGATCACCCAGCTCGGTGAGGTCGCACGCGCTGGCGATAAGGTAGCCCCATTCCGGGGCGAGGCCCTCCTCCAGGAAGTGCCGCAGGACGGGATCCTCCGCCCCGGCGAGTTGCACCAGCCAGGGCGAGACCTTATCGACGTCGGACCAGGGGGTGCCGGCATACAGCAGGTCCGCCTCCAGGTGGCCCTCGGACCACTCATAGAGCCGACGGGCCAGCTGCTCCACTCGCACGCCGTCGAGCAGCAGATACACCCTCTGCTCGCTGGGCCACTGCCACTCGCCACCCAGGAGTCCTTGGGCCAGTGGCCAACGCCTTATGCTCACCCCTCGCTACCCCCTTCACAGACCGGGCACAGCGCCTGCTGCTGGAGCAGGGCGGCATGCTGGGGGGCCTGGATCGGCGTGAACCGAGGTGCCGCTTCCACTTCCCGCGGCAGTTGCGGGGCCTCGGCGGCCTGGCCGGAGCCGGCGCCGGGGCTGCCGCCGGAGTTGATCTTGACGCTGGCGCCGCTGATGGTGACCCCAGAGGGGTCGAGCTTGACGAAGCTGCCGCCGGCTTGGAGGGTGATCTCGGCGCCGGCCTCGACCACCACCTTCATGCCGGCCTTGTGGTGGACCTCCTGGCCGGCCTCCACCAGTTGGGCACGGCCGTAGCGCTCGTGGCGGCTGGCGCCGACGATCAGGTGGTCGTCGCCGTCCACCTGGGCATGGCGGTTGCCGTGCACGCTGAGGTGGTCGTCGCTGTCGATTTCGGCGATACGGTCGTGGTGCACCTTGAGGTGGCTGTCGTTGCCGATCTCCTCGGTGCGGTCGTTATTGGTCAGCAGCTCCAGGTCCTTCTGGGCGTGCAGCCAGATCTGCTCCTGGTCGGCCTGGTCCTCGAAGCGCAGCTCGTTGAAGCCCTCGCCCTGGTGGCTCTGGGTGCGCAGCACGGTGCGGGTCTTGTGCTCGGGCAGCGCGTAGGGCGGGGTGTTGACCGCGTGATAGGTGCGCCCGGTGATGATCGGCTGGTCGGGGTCGCCCTCCAGGAAGGAGACGATCACCTCGTGGCCGATGCGCGGAATGGCCATGGCGCCGTAGCCGCCGCCGGCCCAGCCCTGGCTGACCCGCAGCCAGGCGCTGGCGGTGTCGTCGGGGGCCGCGTAGCGGTCCCAGGGGAACTGCACCTTGACCCGGCCGTGTTCGTCGCAGTGGATCTCCTCGCCCTCGGGGCCGACCACGAAGGCCACCTGGGGGCCGTCGACCCGGGGCCGGACGGGCGGCTCGGGGCGCCAGGCGCGGTCGGCGGGGGCCAGCACCAGGGTGTTGGCGAGGGTGGTCAGGCCATCGGCTTGGGCGGCCTCCTCCTCCAGGGCCTGGGGCTGGGTGCCGGTGTGAACCGCCGCCACCACCTGCCAGTCGCGGTTGGTCTCCTCGAGGTCATGGCCCTCGAGGGTGAAACGGGTGCCGGGGGCCAGCTCCGGCAGGTCGCTCTCGGCCTCGGCGGTCAGCGCCTGGTGGCGCAGGGCCTCGAGACGGATACGGGTAAAGGCGCTGCCGGAGGCGTCGGCCTTGTAGCGGCCCGGGTAGTCGTAGTGTTCGTAGTCGTCCCGTTGCGCATGCGCATCGAGCCCGTCGGCGGCGTGCTCATGAAGCTGTGAATAAGCCGGCTGCTTAAAGGAGTAGTCCTTCAGGGTCGCCGACGCCGGCCGGACCCGCGCGACCTGCTTGAGCCTGCGCAGATGGCGCAGCGGCGGGGTGCCGCCGGCGCGGCCATGGTAGGGGCGCGGCCCCAGGGCACCCAGCACCTGGGGATCGTCGGCGAACACCAGGCGATGGGTGCCGCCCTCGGCGTCTTCAAACTCGTGGAAGAAGCACAACCCCTCCTCGGCGGCCAGGCGCTGGATAAAGGCCAGGTCGCTCTCGCGGTACTGCACGCAGTACTCGCGCTCCTCGGGCTCGCGGGTCACGGCGAAGGCCACGTCGGTGAGGCCGCGCTCCTCGCACAGGGTGTTGATGATGGTCAGCGGCGAGACCCGCTGGAAGATCCGCGAGTTGTGGCGCAGGCCCAGGCGCCATAGCGCCGGGCGGACCTCGAGGTGGTAGAGGGTGCGGCGGTGGCCGCGATCGCCACGGGCGAACTCGCTGACGATGCCATGGACGCGGCGCAGCGGCTCGCCGTCCTGCCAGACGGTGAGGCTGGCCTCGCGGTCGAGGAAGGCCTCGGCACTCAGCTCGCCGTCGCGGCTGGCGACCTGCAGCGTCAGGCGGAAGGGCGCCGAGAGGGCCTCGTCGAGGGTGAAGTCGAGCACCGCCAGGTCGAGGTCGGCGGCACCGGCGAGGGTCAGGGTGAACTGCAGTCCGGTCGAATCGGCCATCTTAGCTGCCCTCCCCGGTGGCGGAACCGATCACCACGCCGCCGCAGCTCACCGCGTGGCCGGTGAGGGCGGCGGGCTTGCCGTCGATCAGGATGGTGGCCGAGCCCTCGGCGATGGCGCGCGGGTGCGACGGGTGCTTGGGCTTGTCGTGGGGGGCCAGGGGGTCGCCCTGGCGGGCCACCGGCTTGCCGTCGATCACTACCGTGGGGCTACCGGCGATCACCGGGGTCGGCGGAAAGCCGTCATGGTCGGTGCCGATATCGCCGACGAGTACGAGTTTGCGTCCCATGCGTCCTTGTCTCCTCTCTGGTGTGGCGTCAATGCCATTCGGCGGGGGCTTCGAAGCTGGCCACCTCGGTGGCATCCACCTGCATGCGCCGGAAGCCGGCACGCTCCAGGCTGGTCACGGCGGCGGTGCAGGCCAGCGGCAGGCGGCAGTGCAGCGGCGTGCCGGCCAGCTCGCGGCGGGCGGCCAGCAGCAGGCGGGCGCCGTGGCCGCTGCCCTGCCACTGGGGATCGATAAAGAAGAAGCGCAGCTGCCAGGCCGCCTCCTCGTCGGGGCGGACCGCCAGCAGCATGCCCAGCGGCGGCCCCTCACCATGGCGAAAGGCGAGCAAGCGCCCCTGCCAGTGGGCGACGGCCTCGCCTTCCCGCTGTAGCCAGCGGCCGCGGTGGAGGGTGAACTCCAGGGCACGGCGCAGGGTGGCCAGGCGCGCCTCGTCGCGCAGCACCCAGGGGGCCTGCCCCTGGGCGTCGGCCCGGCGGGCCGACTCGAGAAAGGCCTCGATCTCCTCGGCCCGGGCGGCCACCAGGCCCCCGCCGGCGGCCCCGCGATGGGGCTCATGTGGTGACTCGTGAGCCGCCGCCGCGGTGTCGCGACCCAGCCAGCGCTTAAGCGTCGTCAGCATGGAGGCCTCCTTCGGCATAGAGGGCGGTGGGCAGGCGGAAGCCGGCGGCCAGCGGCCGGGTGAAGGGGTTGCGGCTGCCGTTGGCGTGCAGGCGGTAGCTCATGGTGCCGCCATCCACCTGGAAGCGCAGTTCCAGCTCGCGCTCGCCGGCCCCGGTGATCTGCGCCTGGTCGAGCAGTCGGAACCAGGCCCAGGCACCGCCGCGGGTCAGGCTGCGGGGCGAGCGATTGACCTGGCTGGGCACCAGGGTCACCCGGCTTTCGGTGTCGCCGCGCAGGGCGTTGGGCCAGATCATCGAGACCCGGTGGCTGCCGCTGTGGGCGTACTCGATCAGCTGGCCGTCGACGCTGATCACGCTGCGCCGCTTGTCGGGGCTGAGGCTCAGGGGCTCCAGGCTGAACTCCACGTCGAGGGCACCGTCGCGGCCGAAGTAGGCCTCGCGGATGCGCTCGCCCTGGCGCACGGCGGCGAGTACCCCGGGGCGGATCAGGGAGTTGCCCTCGGCATCCTCGAGCTGCTCCGGGGCGGCCTCGATAAAGGGTCGCAGGTTGTCCTGGTAGAAGCCGTCGAGGATGCCACCGGGGGCGAAGAAGGCCTCGAAGTCGCCCAGGGCCACCTCGCGGGAGGCGTCCCGGGCCAGCGGGTAACGGCCCGCCAGGCGCTCCCGGTAGGGGGCGACCACCTCGTCGAGCCACTGGTGCTCCATATGGCGGATGGCGCTGGTCATCAGCAGCCGCCAGCTCTGGTCGGCCAGGCTCTCGAGCATCGGTCCCACCGGGGCCGGGGTCTCCTCGGCCAGACGTCGCAGGGTGTGGATGGGGTCGCCGCCGCTCAGCACCAGGCGATCGCGGACGGTGACGAAGGCCGCGCGGCCCGGGTCGCTGGCGCCCTGGACCTGGCGCAGGTAGTCGCGCAGCTCGCCGACGGCGCCCTTGATCTCGGCCAGGTCGGCGGGGTTGTCGCCACGGGCCTCGAGCAGGCCGTTGAGGGGCACGAAGTGGCGTTCGATATCGCCGGCCAGGCGGTAGCGGGGCGAGCGCTCCAGGGCCTGACGGGCGGCCTCGTCGTCCACCGGCAGTTCCGGGTAGAGGCGGGTCTGCTGGGCCACTTCGCCGAGCAGCCGGTCCAGCGGTCGGCTGGCGCCGAGCAGGGTATCGGTGACCACCACCGCCTGGTGCAGGTCGGGCAGTGGCACCAGCTCGATGCGCTCCAGGGCCTCCCGCCAGGTGACGTGGTAGTCGCTGATGTAGCGCTCGCGCAGGGCGCCCTGCAGGCGGGCGCGGTCGGCCTCGCTGAAGTCGATGTCGTCACGCTGGCCGAGCACCCAGAGATCGACCAGGGCCAGCTCGGTGGCCTGGTCCAGCTCGTTCAGGAAGTAGCCCTCGAAGCCGCGCCGGGTCACCAGGCTGGGGATGCGCAGGGCGTCGTTGTCGTCGTCACGGGCCATGAAGACGGCGCTGAAGGCGGGCCCCACCCCCTGGCGCAGGTCCAGGGCCGCGCCGCTGCGCCGGTCGCTGCCGGCCTTGAGGGTGGCATAGACCCGTTCGTCCATGGGCAGCTCGGCGAGGGTGCGCTGGGCGGCCTGGAGGCTGCCCCCGAAGGGCGCCATGGCCAGCTGGGCCTCCGGGTCACCGGCGGCGGCATGACCCGCCAGGTCGGTATGGGCCAGGGCATAGTCCAGGTGATCGAGCAGGCGGCGCTGCACGCTGCCGCGCTGGGGGAAGTCGCCCTGCCAGCGCCGCGCCATGAAGTCGCGCACCCGCTGCGGCTGGCGGCCGCTGGCATCGGAGAGCATGCGCAGCTGGCGCAGCAGGGCCAGCTGCGCATTGCTGCCCGGCTCGGCGCGATTCATGTCGTCCATGATGCCGACCATCAGCGCCGGCAGGAAATAGTGCTCGAGCACGGCCCGGTAGGCGTCATCCACGGCACGGCCCACCTTGTGGCCCTGGTAGAGGCCCATATCGGCCAGCCAGGGCAGGTGGGTGCGGGTGTCGGCGAAGGCCAGGGTCGCCTCGCGCAGGCGGTCCAGGGGCTCCAGCAGCGCATAGCCGGTGGGGTCGTCGCTGCGCAGCTCGCGGGGCTGGGTGGCGAGGAACTCCTCGGCCTTCTCCTCCACCGCCGCCAGGGCCTGGGTGTTCTTCTGGTAGAAGTGGCTCCAGCCCCCCACCAGCACGGCGCCGCCGAACAGGCAGGCGAGCAGGCTGAGGCGCCGTACCTGGCGGCGGCGGCGGGCGGCCCGGGCATTGTCGCCGGCCAGCCCGGCCTCCGGGTAGATCACCCGCTCGAACAGCTCCTCGGTGAAGTAGAGGGCGCTGCGGGTGGCCCGGTGGGCGGGTTGCACCGCATCGCTCATGCCGTAGCGGCGGGCGGCGGCATCCACGAAGGGGTCCTCCGGCACGCCCTGCTGGTAGACCGAGGTGAAGTAGGTGCCGCGCACCATGGCGGCGGTGGAGAAGCGGTCGCTGGAGAGGGCCTCCTTGAGGAAGCCCAGCAGGACGTCGCGCAGCCCCGCCAGCTGGCGCACGAAGCGGAACACCGACTCGCGCTCCTCGCGATCGCGGCACTCGCTGAGCAGGGTCGGCAGGCTGCGGTTGAGACGCTCGAGCAGGCCGTCGAAGGCGTCGGCGAACTCCTCGGCCCAGCGGTCCGGGGTGTCGAGGCTGTCGGCGCTGAAGGTGAAGCCCAGGGGCGCGCGGCGCGCCTGGCGGGAGTAGTGGCGGAAGAAGTCGTCGAAGCCGTGCAGCAGGTCCATCTTGCTGAAGGTGACGTAGACCGGCAGGCGGGCGCCGTGGCGCTCCATCAGCTCGCGCAGGCGGGCCCGCAGCAGGGCGGCATAGGCCTTGCGCACCGCCACCCGGGCATCGCTGAGGCGCGCCAGGTCGAGGACCAGCACCACCCCGTCCAGGGGGCGGCGGGCGCGGTTGTGCTCCAGCCAGGCGACGAAGTGATCCCACAGGCGCTGTTGCAGCTCCACCGGTTCGCCGCTCTCCAGGGCGCCCTGGGTGAGCAGCTCGCCGTCCGGATCGATCAGCACCGCCTTGTCGCCGATCCACCAGTCGAAGCCGAAGCGGTTGCCCTTGCGATGGCCGGCGGCCTTCATCACCCGGGTCAGGGCGAACTCCTGGCCGGAGCGGTTGATCAGGCTGGTCTTGCCGGCGTTCTCGACCCCCATCACCAGGTACCAGGGCAGCCGGTAGCGGGCCCCGGGGCCGCCGCCGAGGCTATCCACCAGCTCCGCCAGGGTGGCGTCCAGGGTCTCTTCCTGGCGGCGTACCTCGCTGGCGATGGGGTCGTTCTGCAGGCGCTCGGCCTCCTGGCGTTCGGCGTCCAGCCGGCGCAGGCGGCGGGCCAGGCGGATCCCCCAGACCACCGCCAGCAGGGTGGCCAGGGCGAGGATCGCCAGCAGTCGATGCAGTCGTGGCCCCAGGGGGTAGCCGCCGCGCAGCTCCCAGAGCGGGCCCAGCCACCAGATCGCCGCGGCGGCGATCACCGCCAGCAGGCACCAGAGGGCGAAGGCGAGGCGACTCAGGCCCTTGGCCTGGTTGCCGCGCATCTTCGCCTGCTTTGCTCCGGCCTCGGCCCGGGCCATGCCGGGCACGAAGCGACTCAGCCTGGATTTCATGCTCTTCCACATGTGCCGTTAACCCTCGTCCCTGTCGATGTGCTTGGTGATGCCATTGGTCATTGCAGTGCCTCCTCGAGCCGCGCCAGCAGCGCCGGCTCCCAGGCTTCCAGGCCGATCTCGGCGATGCTCTGCTGGATGGCCCGATAGTGTTGGGTGGCCAGGGCGGCGAGCCCCGCCTCGCGCAGCAGGTCGGCGCTGGCCAGGCGCCAGTAGGCCGCGTCCCGGGGGGCCTGTGCCGCCGCCAGTCCCTGGTCGAGGCCGGCCAGGGCCGCTGCCAGGTCGCCCTCGGCGAGGCGCTCGCGGGCCTCGTCGAGGCCGGCCTGCCAGGGGTCGCCCCCGGCGCCGCCGGCCGCCATGGCCGGGGCGGCCGCCGGTTGCAGCCAGCGCCGGGTCTCGTCGTCGACGAAGGGGCTGCCGTCGTTGAAGCGCAGCCCCTCCAGGCCCGGCAGGCGGGCCACGAAGCGTGCCGCCTCGTCGCGAATCGCCTCGGCGCAGCGTGGATGGCCGAGGCGTTCCGCCAGGCCGGCGCTGAGGCGATGCCCCTCCAGCCAGTAGGGGCTCAGCGCGAGGCTGGTCTCGATGCGCCGCCACAGGGCGGTGTCGCCGCCGCGGGCCAGGGCCTCCCGGTAGTCGGCCGCCCGGTCCGCGGCGATGGGGGCCAGCTCGGTGCGGCCATCGTCCCGGGCGGCGGGCAGTGACTGGATCAGGCTCCAGACGGCATGGCGGCGCAGCCGGTAGCCCAGGGCCTCGTCGGGGACCTGGTCGTTGAGGAAGTCGGCCATGGCCAGTAGGGCCTGGCGGTTGCCACGCTCGTTGCCCGACTCCAGTCGCGCCTCGGGGGCCGCGGGGGCCGGGGCCGTCGCGGGTGGCGTCGTCCCGGCGCCGGCGGGCTTGGCCGCCTCGCCCTGATCGGCCGGCTGGCCGGGGGCCAGCCGCTCCAGCAGGCGCTGCAGCTCCTCCAGGGCGTCCAGCGGCAGCTCCCGGGCCGCGGCGGCGTCGTTCAGGGCGGCCAGGGCCGCCAGGGCGTCGTCGTGGTGCGAGGCCTGGCTAAAGCGCAGGCCTCCGGCGAGCTTGACCGCCCGCTGGGTGAACTGGGTGAACAGCTTGGGCCGGGCCCGGGCGCCACGGGGGCCGGCGTAGGGCGTGGCGCTCTCCCACCAGGCCGCCAGGCTACCGGCCAGCAGTTCCAGGGAGAGGGTGAAACGCCGCGGGCTGGCATCGTGCTGCAGGCAGTGCAGGAGGTGGCCGAGCACCCGCAGGTCCTTGCCCGCCTCGGCGAGCAGGCGGGCGGCCCGGGCCTCGGCGCCGGCCCAGTCCATCTCGCCGTGCTGCAGCGAGCCGATCTTCATCATCTCCTCGTCGAGCCAGGCGAAGTCGGCCAGCTCGTCCAGGGGTGGTGCCTCGGGGGCCGGCGCCAGGGGCGCCAGCAGGGGCTCGAGGTGGGTGCGGTCGGTGATTCGCATGCTCGGCTCCTTACCAGCGACAGGCATCGCGCAGGGGCTGGATCTGCTGGCGCAGGTCGCCCAGCTCGAAGCGCAGGCCGTCGAGGGGGGCCAGGTCGCTGGCCAGGGTCAGGGTCTCGCTATCCAGCAGCCGGCGCAGGGTGTCGATGGCGGGCAGGCCGCGTCCGCCGCTGACCACATGGCCGCCGTCGCGGATGCGCCAGGTCTGGGCCAGGTCGCCCCGGGCGCCGCCCAGGCGCAGCGCCGCCCGGGGGGCGTCGAGGGCCTCGGGCAGGTGCAGCTGGAAACGGGTGATCGACTCCTTGCAGCTGATCACCAGCACCGGACGCGGCGGGACGCTGCCCAGGGCCGGGGCGGTCAGCAGCACCTCGTCGTCGGCGATACCGGCGAGCAGGCCGAAGGCGTCGTCGTCGCGGCGTGCCTCCTGATCGAGCACCGCCTGCCACAGCGCCGGCAGCGCATCGTCGGCGGGGGCCGGGGCGTCCTGGAAGAGGGCGTCGTAGCAGCGCAGGCGGTCGAGCCGGGAGTCGAGGGTGGCGCACTGCCGGGCCTCGACCAGGCGCGCGGCCTCGTCGGCCTGGGCCGGCGACAGGGCCAGCCAGGCCAGGGGCAGGGCCAGCAGCAGGGGGGGGGTCGGCAGCCTCATGGGGTATCCAGCTCCAGCCGTTGGCATTTATGGGCCAGGGTGCGCTTGGGCAGCCCCAGGCTCTCGGCGGCCCGGGCGCGGTTGCCGTCGAAGCGGGCCAGCCGCTGGCGGATCAGGGTGGCCTCGAAGTGACGCATCGCCTGACGCAGGTCGTCGATGGCATAGAGGTCGAGTTCGTTGGCCGAGGCACGGGAGGCCGGCGCCAGGGTGCCGGCGTCGACGCCGGGCAGCGCCGAGGGGCCGATGTCCGCGCCGGGGCGGGTCATGGCGCAGGCGTAGTCGATCAGGTTCTTGAGCTCGCGCACGTTGCCGGGGTAGTCCCGCTCGCGCAGCAGGCGCAGGGCCGCGGAGGTGATGCCCATTTCCGGGCGTCCCTCCCGGGCGCAGAAGTCGGCGATAAAGGCCTCCACCAGCAGGGGAATGTCCTCGCGGCGCGCCGCCAGCGGCGGCAGCGCCAGGGGGAACTGGCCGAGCCGGTAGTAGAGGTCGGCGCGGAAACCGCGGTCGCGAATGCGCTCGCGCAGCGGCTGGTGGGTGGCGGCGATCAGCCGCAGGTCGGCCTGGCGCTCCTCGCCGGCGCCCAGGGGGCGGTAGCGGCCGCTCTCCAGGACCCGCAGCAGCTTGGCCTGGAGCGGCAGCGGCATGTCGCCGATCTCGTCGAGGAAGAGGGTGCCGCCGTCGGCCTGGCCGATCAGCCCGTCCCGGGCCTGGTCGGCGCCGGAGAAGGCGCCCTTGGTGTGGCCGAACAGCTCCGCCTCGAGCAGCGACTCGGGGATGGCGGCGCAGTTGATGGCCATGAAGGGGCCCTCGGCCCGCGCCGAGAGGCGATGGATCGCCCGGGCCACCCGGTCCTTGCCGGTGCCGGTCTCGCCCTGCAGCAGCACCGCCAGGTTGGTCTCGGCGGCGCGCACCACCCGGTCGCGCAGCGCCTGGCTGGCCGCGGAGGTGCCCAGCAGGTCCTCGCCGAGGCGCTCGGCCAGGGCGCGGCGCCGGGCCCCATCGCTGAGCTGGGTCAGGGAGTCGCGCAGCCGCGCCTGGCGGTCGCGCTCGTCCTGGTGGCGCGCCAGGCGCGCCCAGAGCCGGCACAGCAGGGCTTCGAAGGCGGCGAAGCCGGGATCGTCGAGCAGCGCCGCGAGGCGCTCGGGGGTGTCCGCCAGGGCCAGGGCGCCCAGCCACTCCCGGGCGCCGTCCTGGGCACGCAGCGGGCGGATCTCCAGGTGCCACTCATGGGAGAGTCCGGCCACCTGGGCCTGGAAGTCCGGGTGATCGAGACGCGAGCGGGCCTCGCCCAGGGCCAGGCGCAGCGGCTCGCCGCGGCGGATGGCATGGGCATAGGGGTGGCGGAAGTCGTCGCAGGCCAGGTGCCAGTCGGCGTCGTCGCCGGCCAGCCGGCGGCCGTTCTCCGCCAGGTAGAGGCAGTCGACCCAGGCCGTGGGCCGGCAATCGCCCAGCACTTCCCGGGCCCGGCGGCGCAGGGCCGGCGGGGCCTCGCTCTCCACCAGGGCCAGTGCCAGGGCCATGCCGTCCAGGCGGGTGACCTCCCGCTCCCGAGACGCCATGGCTCAGGCCACCTCCGCGGTGAAGCCACCGTCGGCATCGACGCCCAGCACCACCCGGGAGACCGGCTCCTGGCGGGCCAGGCGCTCGAGCAGGGCGCGGGAGAGCGGCGGCAGCAGCTCGCCGTCGATCACCGACTCCAGCATGCGCGCGCCGTTCTCGCTGCGGGTGGCCCGGGCGCGGATCGCCTGCGCCAGGGCCTCGTCCAGCACCACCTCGGCCTGGCGGTGGCGGGCGCCGAGGCGTGCGGCCAGGCTCGCCAGCTTGGCGCCGACGATGGCATCCAGGGTGGCGTCGTCCAGGGGGCGGTAGGGCACCACCTCCATGCGCGCCAGCAGGGCCGGGCGGAAGAAGTCCGCGAGTACCGGGTAGAGCGCCTCGTCCAGGGCCTCGGGGGCGTCGGCATGGGCGACGATGGCCTCGTAGCCGAGGTTGGAGGTGAGGAAGAAGAGCACGTTCTTGCAGTCGATCAGGCGCCCCTCGCCATCGGCCAGCTCGCCCTTGTCGAAGGCCTGGTAGAAGAGGTTGAGCACGTCCGGGTGGGCCTTCTCCACCTCGTCGAGGAGCACCACCGAGTAGGGGCGCTGGCGGATCGCCTCGGTGAGCAGGCCGCCCTCGCCGAAGCCCACGTAGCCGGGCGGCGAGCCGATCAGCCGCGACACCGTGTGCTTCTCCTGGTACTCGGACATGTTGATGGTGGTGAGGAACTGGCGGCCGCCGTAGAGCTGCTCGGCGATCTGCACCACCGTCTCGGTCTTGCCGACGCCGCTGGGGCCCACCAGCAGGAAGGCGCCCAGGGGGCGGCCGGGGCGGCGCAGGTCGGCGCGGGCGGTGAGCAGGTGGCGGTGGATGCGCTCGATGGCCACGCCCTGGCCCTGCACCTCGCGGCCCAGGTGCTCGGGCAGCTCGGTGAGGCGGGTCAGGGCGTCGCGGGTCATGCGTTCCACCGGGACGCCGGTCCAGTCGCCGATCACCTGGGCGATCTGGGCCTCCTCGACGCTGGCGTTGACCAGGGCGAACTCCCGCTGCAGGGCCTCCAGCTCGGCCTCGCGCTCGGCCAGCTCGGCGCGGGCCGCGCTGCGCTCCGCCTCCGGGGTGTCGTCCTCGAGCAGGCGGCGGTGCAGGGCGAGGATGGCGTCGACGCCCTGGCGCTGGGCCTCCCAGGCGGCCTCCAGGCTGGCCAGCTCGTCGTCGAGGCGGGCCAGCCGGGTGCTCAGCTCGTCGACCAGGGCGGCGTCCGGGGTGCGCCCCAGCAGTCGCTCGCGGTCGAGCTGGTCGCGCTCGCGCTGGGCCGCCAGGTGTTCGCTCTTGAGGTGGCTGAGGCGCCGCGGCGGGGTGTCCAGGGCCTGGGCCAGGCGGGTGCAGGCGGTGTCCAGGACGTCGATGGCCTTGTCGGGCAGCTGGCGGCCGGCCAGGTAGCGGGCCGAGAGCTCGGCGGCGGCGCGCAGGCCGCTGTCGCCGATCAGCACGCCGTGGGCGGCCTCGTAGGTGTCGCGCAGGCCGCGCAGGATCACCAGCGCCTGGGCGGTGCTGGGCTCGGCCAGGCTGACCGGCTGGAAGCGCCGCGACAGGGCGGGGTCCTTCTCGAAGTACTTCTTGTACTCGCGCCAGGTGGTGGCGGCGATGGTGCGCAGCTCGCCCCGGGCCAGGGCCGGCTTGAGCAGGTTGGCGGCGTCGCTGCCGCCCTCGGCGTTGCCGGCGCCGATCAGGGTGTGGGCCTCGTCGATAAACAGCAGGATGGGCCGTGGCGCGGCCTTGACCTCCTCGATCACCGCCTTGAGGCGCTTCTCGAACTCGCCCTTGACCGCGGCGCCGGCCTGCAGGGCGCCGATGTCCAGGGCCAGCAGCTCGACCCCGGCCAGGGCGCCGGGCACCCGGCCCTCGACGATGCGCGCGGCCAGGCCCTCCACCACGGCGCTCTTGCCGACCCCGGCGTCGCCGATGACGATGGGGTTGTTCTTGCGCCGGCGGCCGAGGATATCGAGCATCTGATCGATCTCGGGATCGCGGCCCAGCACCGGGTCGAGCTCGCCGCGCCGGGCCTGTTCGGTGAGCGAGCTGGCGAAGCGCGCCAGGGCGCTGTCGGGCTCGTCGCCCGGGGCCGCGCGGCGCGGGGCGGTCGCCGCCTCGGGGCTTGGCGCCTCGGCGGAGTCGGCGGTGAGGCGAGCGAAGTCGCGGCGCAGGGCCTCGCGGTTGATGTCGGCCAGCAGGGCGACGCCGCCGGACCCCAGGTAGCGGGGGGCGTTGTGCAGCAGGGCGGTGAAGATCATGCCGCTGCGCAGGCTGTCGTGGCGGAACTCGGTGGTGGCCAGCAGCCAGGCGTCCTGGAGCAGTTCCACCAGCAGCGGCGAGAAGCTCGGCGTGGTGACCCGCAGGTCCTGGGGGGGCCGGCTCTCCTCGGCGAGGCGGGCGCGCAGCTGGGCGGCGTCGATGCCCGCGGCCTCGAGCAGGCAGCGCAGGTCGCACAGCGGCTGGTCGATCAGCGCCTGCAACAGGTGCCCGGCGGTGACCTCCGGGGCCTGCTGTTCGGCGCACAGCACGGCGGCCTGTTCGAGGCCCTGGCGGGCGATGGCGTTGAGGCGGCCGATAAGGGCCGGAAGCTCTACCCTGAGCATGCTATCTCCTATCGAAAGATCTGATCGAGCAGGCCGGTGACCTGGAGGGCCTGCTGGTCCAGCGACCAGGCCAGGCCCGCGTAGGTGGCCACCATGGCGCCGGCGAAGAGGGTGAAGAGGGCCCACACCGGCAGGCCCTGGCCGCGGCGGCGGCCGCCGCCCATGACGTTGTCGAGGGGCCGGGTCAGCTCGTCCTCGGGGGGCGTCTCCAGGGAGGCCAGCAGGTCGCCGAGGGCGCGCACCACCTGCTCGTATTCGTCGCGGCCCTGGGGCATCACCTTGTAGCGACCCTCGAAGCCGAGGCACAGGCAGAGGTAGATGAAGGCCAGGATGTCCCGGTAGCGGCGCGGCTCCTGCTGCAGGCGGGCGAGGATCGAGAAGACCTTCTCGCCGCCCCAGGTCTCGTTGTGGAAGCGGGTCAGCAGGGAGTGCTCGGCCCAGACGCTCTGGCGCCCCCAGGGGGTGCCCATCACCGCCTCGTCGATGAAGGAGCAGAGCACGTAGCGGTAGGCCAGCAGGGTGGGGCGGTCGTAGCCCTGCTCGGTGAGTTCGATCTCGATGGCGGCGATCTCGTCCACCACCTGGCGGTAGAGGCGCTCGATATCGTCCAGGGCCTCCAGCTGGCGGACCCGCAGTACCATGCCCAGCAGGCCGCTGGCGGCATCCACCAGGGGGTTGAGGTTGTAGCCGCGCAGCCGGAACCAGAACGCCTCGTCGGCGTCCAGGTGTTCGGCGTGACTATGGATCAGGTGCTCGAGGCCGCGGTCGTCGATGCGATCCTCGTGGCGGCCGACCTCCGAAAATTCCGCGTCCTCGATGCCGTCGCGACGGCGCACTAGCTCGTTCATGGCTTAGCTCCTGATCGCCCAGAATTGCAGTTCCAGCCCCGGGAAGTCGCCGGCCACATGGAAGGCGAAACCGCTGGCGCCCTCCAGCATGCTCCAGGCCTGACCGCTGCGGTCGAGGCGGAAGTAGCTGTAGCCGGCATGGTAGGGCAGCTCCCGGGGGGCCACCGGCAGCGGTTCCAGGGGGATCCCCGGCAGCTGCAGGCTGATGAGGTCGCGGATGCGTTCGACGCTGGCCACCTTGGTCTGCTGCAGGAACAGCTTGCGCAGGCGCTCGTGGGGCAGGTCGGCGCGCACCGCGAGGATGAAGTCGGCGTTCTCGATCAGGCCGGGGTCGGCCAGCGGCGCCACCAGCAGGCCGTAGCGGCGGGCCTGCAGCTGGATGGCCATGGCGCGCGGTTCCAGCACCGTGGAGAGGGCCTGGCGCAGGCTCTGCATCAGCGGCCGGAAGGCGCGCTCCGGGTGGTCGTGATCGTAGGCCGGGAACTCCGGCGGCAGCCGCGATTCGTCGGTGAAGGTGACCAGCTCGCTGGCGGTCTCCAGCATCTCGGCGTAGAGGCGCTCCGGGTGCAGCCGGCCGAGGCGCGCCAGGTGGGCGAAGCGCGGCTGAGCACGGTTGAGCTGCTGGAGCAGCATGAAGTCGGCCACGTCCGCCACGCCGCTCTGCTGGGGCGAGGCGAGGCGCTGGGCGATATTGCGGGCGCGCTCGCGCATCAGCCCGGCCATCTCGCCGAGGAAGCGCCCCAGGCGGGGAGCCGCCTGGACATTGAGCAGGGTGGGCAGGAACTGCTCGTCGAGCACCAGGCTGCCGTCGGGGCGGCGTTCGTGGATGCGCGCCACCGCCAGGCAGGCGTAGGCACTGCGGTCCTCGTTCTCGAGCAGCAGCCGGGGGGCCACCCGGGCCAGTTCCAGGTCGGTGGTGTCGCCGTCCCGGGAGTGCAGGTCGCGCACCCCGCGGGGCTCCAGGCGATAGCGGGCCGGCAGGTCGTCGCCGGGCCAGCGCACCTCGGCCACCGCATCGGTGGCCAGGGGCAGACCCAGGTAGACCACCTGGTTGGCGATGGCGGCGTCGTCGATCTCCAGGGGCCGGGGCTCGATATCGTCGTCGGGCAGGCGGAAGGCGGTGCCGTCCGGCATGACCCCGCTGGCACGACTCAGGGCGACGCGCCCGAAGCTCAGGTACTCGGCATTGAGCTCCAGGGAGAGGAAGCCGTAGAGGTGCTGGCCGATACCCTCCAGGCGGGCATCGATCAGCCCCTCCAGGCTGCGCTGTTGCTGCTGGAAGTGCTGGGGCTTGATAAAGAGCCCCTCGCTCCAGACCACACGATTGCGACTGGCCATCAGCCTTCCTTCCTCAGTTCGGCCTCATGGGCGCGCAGGTGGACCAGCAGGTGGTGGTGCTCGCCGCGGGCGCGCACCCGCACCACCTTCTTCCACTCGGCCTGCTCGGTGTCGCCGTAGAAGGCGATGATGCCCAGGTAGCGGGTCTCGGGATCCACCTCGAAGGGCTCGTAGAACTTCCACTGGCCGGGCAGCAGGGTGAAGTCGTCGTGGCTCAGGTAGTTGGTGCCCAGGGCCTCCTCCAGGTCGTCGCGCAGCTGGCCGAGGTCCGCGGCCATCAGCATGGAGTCGTCCTTGAGCTGGAGAACCTGGAAGCGCAGCGGCGTGCCCTCGCCCTCCCGGTTGGGGTTGACGTCGGGCTCGGCGATCATCGCCAGGTCGATCAGGGTCGGCCGGTCCTCGGGGTAGCCCACCGGGATCGAGGGGTCGCGCACCACCTGCCAGGTCTTGCCGGCGGCTTCCCGGGTCGAGGCACAGCCGCCGAGCAGGCCGGCGATCAGCAGCAGGGCGAGGCCGGAGGCGAGCAGTCGTTTCATGCGTCCTCCCGCTGCTGGCGACGTACCGAGTGGTCATAGGCCTGCTCGAAGACTTCCCAGAACAGCTTCTGGAAGCCCTGCTGACGCCCGGAGTTGAGCTCCCGGTAGTAGTGGCGGTACATCTCCCAGGCCCAGCCGCCCTCGTCCTCGAGGCGGTGGCCGGCACCGCGGTAGGCGTGGAAGCGGCGCAGCAGCGCCTCGGGGGCGAAGGCATCGAGGATGGCGCCGAGGGCCTGCTCGATGGCTTCCTCCACGGCCTGCTGGTGCTGCCCCTGGTGGGTCAGGCACTCGGCCACGGCGGCCGGCGGCGAGAGGTGCACCGGGCTGCGATCGGCGGCGAACAGGGTGGTGAGGGTCTCCGGGTAGGCCTGGCCCAGGCGCAGGGGGTTGTCCTCGATGGGTTGCAGGCGGCGGTCGCGCAGCGGGTAGCGGCTGTCGTCCTGGGCGCGCTGCAGGGCCATCAGTCCCTCCAGGGCGGCGCGCAGGGTCTGGCCCGCCTCGGCCAGGAAGGCCTGCTGCTCCTCGCTGTCACGCAGCGGCAGCTCCGCCCCCAGGCCGCGCAGCAGCGGGTCGGCACCCACGTGGCCGGTGGCGCCGGCCTGGGGCTTGTGCCAGCGCTCCTCGAGCTGCTCGCCCACCGAGCGCTCCAGGTCATTCAGTAGCCGTTCATCCATGATCAGGTCCTCGTTGGTGCGAATCGTCGGCATGTCCACGGCCGTGGCGTGCCGCGGCGGGTGGCCCCGGCCGTCGCCATGGGGCGTGGCCAGGAGGTCGTCATCGGTGGTCAGGGCCTCGGCGGCCTCGGGCTCGGTGAGGGCCAGCATGGGGTCCTGCTGGCCGGCGCCGGGACTGACGCCGCCCAGGGCCTCCAGGGGATCCTCCTGCTGCAGGCCGCGGCTCGCCTGGCTCCCCAGCGGGACCTGGGTGGCCGGCAGACCGTCGTGCTCGAGGGCCTCGGGCTCCTCGTCGATCAGTTGGGTCAGCGGCTGGCTGCCCGGGGTGCCCTGCTGGCGATCGCCCAGGTGCACCCGCAGGCAGTAGTCGCCGAGGCGCAGTTCGTCGCCGTCGCGCAGGGCGGCGCGGCGGCCGCGCCCCAGGGGCAGGGTGGCCTGGTTGACGAAGGTGTGACCGCTGCGATCGATCAGGCAGAAGCGGCCGTCGATGCGGCGGATCTCGGCGTGCCCCGGGCGAATGCGCCCGGCATGATCCTGCAGCAGCCAGTCGTCGCCGCCGCCGCTGCCGAGGGTGCCACCGGCGTCGCCGAACACATGGCTGCTGGTGGAGCGCCCCTCCAGGCGTTCGCTGTTGGTGACCACCAGGGTGATGGCGTCGTGATGGGGGGAGGCGTGCATGGGCATTACCCTGTCATCTGAATGCGGACCCGGCGGCGCCGACTGGCGCCCTGGGCGTCGGGGTTGACGAAGGTGGTCCAGCCGAGCTGGCTGCTGCCGGCCTCGCCGAGGCGCATGGGCTTGACGGCGCTCTCCAGCAGCTCGAGCTCCAGGTCGTAGGCCAGGGGCTCGCGCAGCACGAAGGCCATCAGGGTCTTGAGGGCGGCGTGCTCGTGGCCATCGGGCAGGAAGTCGCGGAAGCGCGCCAGGCTGAGGCCGCGCAGGCAGAGGGCGAACTTGCCCCCCACGTCGGCGACCCGCTCGCCGATGCTCATGTCCTGTCCCAGGGTCATGCCGGCGAGGCCGGTGCGGCTGCGCTGGTCTTCGGGGATCGCCACCCAGCGCTGCACCCACTGCTCGATCTCCACCTCGTCCAGGTCGAAGCAGTGGGAGACGATGCTGCTGACCACTTCCGGTGAGCGGGAGCGCCCGGCCAGCAGGCCGGCGTAGGCCAGCATCTTGCTCCAGTTGATGGGCGTCTCGCCGCGCAGGTCGTCGTCGGCCAGGCCCACCAGGGCGAAGATCGCCGCCGAGAAGCCGTCGCTGGCGTTGTCCTGGTAGCGGACATAGTGGCGGTACTTGCGCCAGGCCCGGTGCATCAGGGTCAGCAGGCGGTGGTTGAAGAAGTCGAGGAAGTCGCCGGCGGTGCCCTCGCGGTGGGCACGGCCGTGGGCCAGGGCTTCCAGGTAGTAGCCGGGCAGCGGCGACTGGGTGCCCTGCAGGCCGAAGAAGCTGACCTCCAGGGCATAGCCGTCGCCGGGGCGCGGCGCCAGCTCGACCACGTCGCTGCCGGGGAAACCCAGGGAGGCCGAGGCGTGGAAGCGCAGGCGTTCACGCCCCGGCGCCTCCTGGGCCGCCTCGAGGTCATCCCCGTGGTAGCGGTGCAGGAGTTCGACGAGCTGGAAGAAGTCGTAGCGCCGGGCCCCGTCGAGCAGGGGCCGGAGCGCTACATCAGGGGCTGCTGGCCCGGCCGCAAGGTCCATGCGTAGCGCTCTCGGTTGTGACGGTTGATGACATGCAACTCGTGGAAGGAGTTGATGCTGGCGTACAGGGAGAAGAAGTGGGACAGCACGCTGCCGAACAGGTAGAGGCTGCCCTCGTCGCCGAAGGCCGACTGCTCCAGGGTCATGGTCGAGCGCAGGCCGCGCACCGGCAGGCCGCGCTCCAGGCGGTCGATGGGCCGGGTCTCGATGGCGGCGATGCCGGCCAGGCGCTGCTGGGAGACCCGCTCCGCCTGGCGGTCGACCAGGGCGCGGAAGTCGTAGGCGCGCAGCACCGAGCAGAGGGCGTCGCGCTCCAGCAGCGACAGGTAGTTGAGCGACAGGTTGGAGATCAGCGTCCACAGCAGGCTGCCGTCCAGGGTCGGGCGCAGGGTCGGCGTCGGCCGGGTCAGGTTGCGGAAATCGGCATAGGCCGGGCTCGACTCGGTGGGGACGCAGATATCGCCCACCGTGAGTCGCTCCGGCAGGGCCCGGTTGCTGCAGGTGAGGCGCAGCGACAGGGTCTCGCGCAGCCCCAGGCAGGCCCGTTCGTCGCCGCGCACGAAGGCGATGTCATGGTCGAAGCCGTCGCCGCGCAGGCTGTCGCGGACCCGCACCCGGTAATAGAGGGACTCCCGCTGGCGGTCGCGTTCGATCTGGTGCTGGAAGCTCTCGAAGGGCACATAGTCCCGGGGCTTGCCGCGAATCTTGCCGGACGCGCTCTCCAGCCAGCCCTGCACCGCATCGACGCTGAACACCTCGTAGTGATCGGGGTGGCGGCTGCTGGGGTGGATGCGGTATTCGCTGCGTTCGCCGCTCAGGTCGATGGGGTCGGCGTCGTGGGCGAAGAGGTTGATGGCCGGGGTGCAGTAGAGCGCCAGGTGCTCGTCGTGCACCTTGGCGTCCGCCGGCAGGGTCCGCGAGAAGACGAAACGCAGGGTCAGGCGCCGGGCCTGGCGCGGCGGCAGCCGGCGTCCCAGACCCTCGAGCTCCACGAACTGGAAGGCCTCGGGGAAGCACAGGTACTCCTGGAGGATGCGGTAGCCCTGGTGGACATTGCGCGGGTAGGGCAGCAGGGCATGCTCGCGCTCGAAGCCCACCGGCTTGAGGGTGGTGGCCGGCAGGCGCTGGGTATCGCCATCCACCTCCAGTTCGATGCGCGCCAGGTAGTGGTTGAGCCACAGGTAGAGGGTGCGGGCGGTATAGCCGTCGCCGCCCAGGTGCAGGCGCAGCGCCTCGATGCCCAGTTCGTCCAGGGGCTGGTCGCTGTGCACGTCGAGGGCCAGCTCGACGATGGAGGCCTCCCGGGAATGCTGGGCGGTGACCCCGGCGTGTTCCAGGGGGTAGAGCACCACCTCGTGGCAGGTATGGAAGCGGCAGGGGGTGCCGTCCACCGGCCGGCTGGCCAGGGCGGTGCCCGCGGCGATGCGCTGGCTGGCGCTCAGCGCATGCCAGATCGGCTGGAACTGGACCAGGGTCATGCTGGGCACCGGACGCAGGTAGTTGGGCCACAGCATGTTGATCAGCGAGTGGGTCAGCTCCGGGAACTCGTCTTCCACCTTCTCGCGCATGCGCCCGGTGAGGAAGGCGAAGCCTTCGAGCAGCCGTTCCACGTCCGGGTCGGTGCTGCGCTCGGAGAGGAAGCGGCTCAGGCCGGGGTTGGCTTCGGCGAAGTCCCGCCCCTGGCGTCTCAGGAAATTGAGCTCATCCCGGTAATAGCGATTGAGCATACGGACCTCGCCGCGGTGGTGGTCAGTTCAGGCACTGGTAGCGCTTGTCGTTGAGCAGCAGGTCGATGGTGGCCTCCGCCTGGTCGGCACCCAGGTCCAGGGTGGCGTGCACCTGGAAACGCAACTGCAACGGTGCGCCGGTATTGGGCAGCGACTCCACTTCGGCGCGACGGATGCGCGGCTCGAAGCGCTCGATGCACTGACGGATGGCGCGCTGGACGTTGAGCTCCAGGTCCAGCACGCCGATGGTGGCATCGTTGAAGTCGAGCAGGCCCAGCTCCGGGGCGGATTCGCTGTGCCCCGGATGGCTGTTGAGCAGATCGACCAGGTGGCGCTTGACCGACTCCACCGTTTCGAGGGCGGAGTCGGTGCCCGGGGCCTCATGGGGCGCCATCAGGCGCTCGAAGAGCCGTCCGCGGGGCCGGCCATCACGATGATGCGTCATGGCTCGGGGGCCCTCACTCCTTGTCGAGGCGACCCACCAGCGACAGCTCGAAGTTGGCGCCCATGTACTTGAAGTGCGGGCGCACCGCCAGGGAGACCTGGTACCAGCCCGGGTCGCCTTCCACGTCGGAGACCTGGATGGAGGCGGCGCGCAGCGGGCGGCGGCTGCGCACGTCGGCGGGCGGGTTCTCCTGGTCGGCCACGTACTGGCGAATCCAGGCGTTGAGCTCACGCTCCAGGTCCTGGCGCTCTTTCCAGGAGCCGATCTGTTCGCGCTGCAGCACCTTGATGTAGTGGGCGAGGCGGTTGACGATGAACATGTAGGGCAGTTGGGTGCCGAGCTTGAAGTTGGTCTCGGCGGCCTTGCCCTCGGCGGTGTTGGGGAAGGTCTTGGGCTTCTGCACCGAATTGGCGGAGAAGAAGGCGGCGTTGTCGCTGCCCTTGCGCATGGTCAGCGAGATGAAGCCCTCTTCGGCCATTTCGAACTCGCGGCGGTCGGTGACCAGCACCTCGGTGGGGATCTTGGCCTGCAGCTGGCCCATGGCCTCGTAGGTGTGCACCGGCAGGTTCTCCACGGCGCCGCCGCTCTGGGGGCCGATGATGTTCGGGCACCAGCGGTACTTGGCGAAGCTGTCGTTGAGGCGTTCGGCCAGCAGGTAGGCGGTGTTGCCCCACAGGTAGTGCTCGTGGCTCTCGCTGACCGTCTCCCGGTAGTTGAAGCTCTTGACCGGGTTCTCCACCGGGTCATAGGGCATGCGCAGCAGGAAGCGCGGCGCGGTCAGGCCCAGGTAGCGGGCATCGTCGGACTCCCGCAGGCTGCGCCAGCGGGCGTACTTGGGCCCCTCGAAGATCGCCTTGAAGTCCTTGATGTTCGGCAGCTCCTCGAAGCTGTCGATACCGAAGAAGCTGGGCGCCACCGAGGAGAGGAAGGGGGCATGGGCCATGGCGCCAACGGCGGCGGTGTACTGCAGCAGCTTGATGTCCGGCGTCGAGGGCGAAAAGTCGTAGTTGCCGATGATGGAGGCCACCGGCTCGCCGCCGAACTGGCCGTAGCCCGCGGCATAGACGTGCTGGTAGAGGCCGCTCTGGCTCAGCTCCGGAGCGAACTCGAAGTCCTCCAGCAGCTCCTCCTTGGTGGCATGCAGGACATCGAGCTTGATGTTCTCGCGGAAGTCGGTGCGATCCACCAGCAGCTTGAGGCCGCGCCAGGAGGATTCCAGGCGCTGGAACTCCGCATGGTGGAGGACCTCGTCCACCTGCTGGCCGATCTTGCGGTCCAGCTCGACGATCATGCGATCGACCACCGCCTTGTTGACCTGGGGGGTGCCGTCGTCGCTGCGCAGGAGTTCGCCGATAAAGGCGGCGACGCCCTGCTTGGCGATGTCGTAGCCGTCGTCGGCGGGAGCCATGCGGGTCTGGGCCATTACCTGGTCGAGGAGGCTCTCCTCGGTCTGGGTCTGGGTCTCGGTCGCCTGTTGCTGCTGTTGTGCCGTGTCGGTCATGAGCGTGCCTCGGTTCCGTTGCCGTGCGATGGGTTAGGCGTTGTCGTCGCGGGTCTCGAGCAGATCCAGCTCGGCCAGCAGCTGTTGACGCGCTTCGTCGCTCTCCAGCAGGCGCTGCAGGCGGTCGCGGAAGGCGGGGACATTGCCCAGCGGCCCCTTGAGGGCCACCAGGGCCTCGCGCAGCTCCACCAGCTTGCGCAGTTCGGGGACCTGGCGGGCGACGCTATCGGGGGCGAAGTCCGCGAGGGACTGGAAGGCCAGCTCCACCGGCAGGTCGGTGGGCTCGTCGCCCTCTTCGAGGCGGTTGGGCACGCTGGTCTGCAGCGTCAGGCCGGCCTCGCGCATCACCGACTGGAAGTTGTTCTTGTCCACCGAGACGGCGCTGCGCTCCTCGATGGGGGCCTCTTCCGGGCCGCCCTTGAAGTCGCCGACGATCAGCAGCTTCTGGGGCAGCTCGGTTTCGGCCTGCTGGTCGCCGGTGGCCGGCACATACTTGATATTGATCCGTTCCTTCGGTGCGACGGTGCCATCTTTGGCCATGATCAATCTCCCTGACGAACCTGGTGCGTCTATCCGTGATTTGTGGTTTGCAGCAACTACGAGATGGCTCCGAGTATGGGTGGAGCCAATTATCATAATGAGGTCGGCGACAGAGACGCGCTGATATAAGCGGCGCCGCATGACCTTTAATAAAGGGGTGGAATCGTTCTCAGGTGCGCGATGATAGCAACATTGTCCCGCTCTTGCAGGCGGGGGAACGGCCCCGGTGGACAGGGTTTCAAATGGTAAAAAATCGAAAAATATGCTGTAGATTCATGACTTTTCGGGATTATTTCTGGGGTGTCGCGATTGAGGGATGCGCTGACGGGGAGGGCTGTGTCTCCTGAATTCAACCAATAAGCGCAGCACCTGATGTGTCCAGTGCTCCTGAATACTCGCCCAGAAATACCAGGGCGGGT
>NZ_JADOTW010000037.1 GCF_015645095.1 Halomonas sp. 328 | reverse complement strand
TCGCTGCCGCTGATCGCCCTGATCGCTCACTTCTATGGCGGCCTGCGCAAGCTGAGTACCCGGCGCCCCGGGGTGCACCTGGTGCGTGGCCTCTTCGCCACCGGCACCATGCTTTGCTTCGTCTTCGGCCTGACCCTGCTGCCCCTGGCCGAGACCACCGCCATCGCTTTCGCCGCGCCGCTGTTCGTGACCCTGCTCTCGGTGCCCCTGCTGGGCGAGAAGGTGGGGCGCCTGCCGCTGGTGGCGGCGCTGGTGGGCTTTCTCGGCGTGCTGGTGGTGGTGCGCCCCGGCGGCGCCGGTTTCCAGCCCGGCGCCCTGGTGGTGGTGGGCGCGGCCATCTTCTATGCCCTGCTGATGATCACCGCCCGCCGCTACGGGGTGCGCGAGTACCTCTGGGCCATGGTCTTCTACGTGACCCTGGTGCCCCTGGTGGTTACCGGGGCCCTGTTGCCCTGGGTGTGGCAGGTGCCGGCGCCGCTGCACTGGCTGGGGTTCTTCGCCGCCGGCATCTTCGGCATCGGCGCCATGGCCTGCATCACCCTGGCCTTCCGCCACGCCCCGGCGGCCCTGGCGGCGCCCTTCGACTACACCGGCATGCTCTGGGCGGTGCTGCTGGGCTGGTGGCTGTGGGCCGAGGTGCCGGACGCCTGGGTCTTCGCCGGCTCGGCGCTGATCATCGGCAGCGGCCTGGCCATCGCCTTCCACGAGCGCCGCACCAGCCTGAAGCGCCGCCCCAGCTCCTGACTAGCCGGCGATGGGCAGGCGCTTGCGGCTCAGGACCGTGAGCGCCACCAGCAGGAAGGTGGTGGTCAGGATCGCCACCGTGCTCATGGCCATGCCGACGCCCGGGGAGCCCTGCTCGAACTGGCCGAAGACGAAGGTCGAGACGGTACTCATGCCTGCGGGGGCCACCATCAGCGAGGCCACCAGTTCCCGGGAAGCGATGGCGAAGACCAGCAACATGGCCACCAGCAGGCTGGGGGCCAGGGCCGGCAGCAGGATGCGCCGGAAGGTGGTGAAGAAGCCGGCGCCACAGACACGCCCCGCCGCCTCCAGGTTTTCGCCCATCTGGCGGAAGGCCGCCGAGGCGTAGCGCACCGGGTAGGGCAGCAGCAGGCAAGCGTAGGCCAGCAGCAGCATGGCACCGGTGTTGTAGACCTGGATCGGCCACCAGCTCTGGTTCCAGGCCAGGATCAGCCCCACCGCGACGACGATGCCCGGCAGGGTATTGGGCAGCAGCGACAACAGGTCGAGCAGCCCCTTGCCGCGTACCCGGGCGCGGACCACCAGATACCCGACCAGGGCCCCCAGGACGCCGGTCAGCAAGGCCGCGCCGGTAGCCAGCCCCAGGCTGGTGGAAAGCGCCTGCAGGGCTCCGCCACGATTGGCCAGCAGGGCCTCGAAGTGGCGACCGGAGAGGTTGTCCCAGCTCAGTCCGCCGGAGAGGGTGCCGGTGCTGGCGGTGGCCAGCACCGCCAGCAGGGGGACCCCCACCGAGATCAGCGCCACCAGGGAGAAGAACCCGACGACCGGCCAGCGCCAGGGGCCCAGCTCGATCCGCTCTGCCAGGGCCGGCTTGCCGCTCTGGCTGACGAAGGAGCGGCGGGTGACCAGCCAGTGCTGAAGGTAGAAGGCGGCCATGGCCAGCATCACCAGCAGCAGGGAGAGCACGGCGGCACCGGGGATATCGATGGGCCAGTCGGCGAAGCGCTCGTGAATGCCGGTCACCAGGACCGGATACCCGGCCTGGGCGCCCAGGGTCGCCGGGGTGCCGAACTCCTCGATGGTCAAGGCGAAGACCAGCAGCAGGCTGGCGGCGATGCCGGGGGTGGAGAGTGGCAGGGTAATGCGCCATAGCGCTCGCCAGGGGCCGGCACCGCTGACCCGGCCGGCGGCGGCGTAGCGCCCGCCTACCGCCATCAGGGTGCGCGAGACGGCGAAATAGACCACCGGAAAGACATTGAGCACCATCACCAGCACGATGCCGGTGAAGGAGAAGAGCAAGCCGCTGGCCTCCACACCGATCAGCTGCTGGGCATAGCCCCGGGGCTGCAGGGTCAGCACCCAGGAGAGAGCGGCGATATAGGGCGGGATCATGAAGGGAATCAGGAACAGCAGATCCCAGGTGGCCCCGCCCGGCACTCGCGTCAGGGCACGCAGGGCGCCCAGGGGCACTGCCAGAAAGGCGCTGGCCAGCACTACCGCCACGCCCAGGCGCAGGGTATTGCCGAGCAGGCCCAGCAGCTCCGGGTCCGCCAGCATCGGCAGGAAGCGACTGAAGGGGGCGCTCAGGCTGCCTCGGGTGACCTCGGGGAAGATCGCCTGGAGTACCACATAGTTCAGGGGCAGGCCCACCAGCAGCAGCAGGGCGACGATGGTGGCGAGCATGGCCCAGCGGGCCCCGTCGAGACGGGGCCCACGAAGCGAAAGGCCTGCCATCAGCGATTCACCGAGTCACGAAAGCGCGTCAGGATGGTGTCACGCTGGGCGTTCATGGCGGCGCTGTCCACCTCGATCAGGGTGAGCTCCTCGAGGCCCGGACGTTGGCCAGGGATGTCGCTGCGTGCCGGCATCAGGAAGCGCTCGGCGACCCTTGCCTGGCCCTGCTCGGAGAGCACGAAGTCGACGAATCGCTCCGCCGCCTCGGGGCGCTGCGTGGAGGCCAGGATCATCATCGGCCGGGGGGCGATTACCGTGCCGCTCTCGGGAAAGATCACCTCGATGCTCTCGCCCTCGGCCTGCTGGCCCAGGGCGATATAGTCGACGGCACCGAAGACCACCGAGCGAGCCCCCTGGAGTACCGGGTTCAGGGCCCGGGCGTTGGGGCCGGGGACGATCATGCCGTTATCGTCCAGGGCCTCGATCAACGACCAGGTGGCCTCCTCGCCCAGGGCGGTGAGCAGGCCGGTGACCAGCTCGAAGGCAGCGCCGGACTGCGCCGGGTCGGGCATGGTGACCTGATCCCGGTAGACGGAATCGGTGAGACCGCTCCAGTCGGTGGGCGGTGGCGTCTCGCTCTGGCGGTTCCAGACCAGGGCCAGGGCCGAGATGCCCTGAGCGACATAGTGATCGCTCTTGAGGGCGTCGGGCACGTTCTCGGCGAGGGGGGAGCGGTATTCATGCAGCAGTCCCTGGTCGTGCAGGGCCTCGGCGCTCTCCCAGGAGGCAGAGATCACCACATCCGCCAGGGGGTTGGCCTGCTCCGCCTCCAGGCGCGCCATTACCTGGCCGGTGGTGCTCTGGAAGACATTGACGGGGATCCCGGTCTCGGCGCGAAAGTCGGCGGCCAGGGTCTCGATCAGGGCGCCGGGGCCGGCGGAGTAGACGGTAAGGCTCTCGGCGCTGGCCAGGCTGGGGAGGGCACCCAGGCAGGCCAGGGCAAGCAGGCGACGGGACATGACAGGCTCCATCAGGGGGTTAGAGGCTGGCCAGGGCCAGGTGGTGAGGTTCCAGGGGTAGCGGGGTGCCATCCGGCAGCCAGGCCCGCAGCGCCGTGGTCTCGACGCTCAGCCGGCAGCTGTCGCCCAGGCCGGGAGCCTGGGCGGTGCCGAGCAGCTTGAGGGCCGGGCCTCCGTCCAGAGTCAGGCGCAAGGCCACCTGGTCGCCCTGGAAGAGGCGACCGCTGACCCGGGCCGCCAGCGTGCCCTGGGAGTCGAGTGCCAGGGCGCGTCGCGGCAGCAACAGGGTCAGGGGGCCACGGTAGTGGCCGGCGCGAACCGGCAGGTAATGGCTGCCCAGGCTCAGGCCCTGGGCCTCCAGGCGGGTCTCGATCAGGGTGCCGGCATCCAGGAAGCGCGCCACTTCAGGGGTGGCCGGGTCATGGAAGAGCGTCTCCGGCGAGGCCAGCTGCTGCAGGCGGCCCTGCTGCAGTACCGCCACCCGGTCGGCCAGGGCGTAGGCCTCGTGCTGGTCGTGGGTGACGAAGACGGCGGTGAGACCCAGGCGCTGAATCAGTGCACGAATTTCCAGGGCCAGGGATTCGCGCAGCCCCTTGTCCAGGTTGGATAAGGGCTCGTCCATCAACAGCAGACGAGGACGGGCGACGATGGCCCGGGCCAGGGCGACCCGCTGCTGTTGGCCACCGGAGAGCGAGCCGGGCTGGCGCCTGGCGAAGTCGGTCAGCCCCACCAGCGACAGGGCCCAGGCAACCCGCTCGCGGCGTTCCTGGCGGGAGAGCCCCTGCATCTCCAGGGGAAAGGCGAGGTTCTCCTCCACGCTCATATGCGGCCAGAGGGCATAGTCCTGGAAGACCATGCCCAGTCGCCGCGCTTCGGGGGGACGGTGATGCTCGACACTGGCCACCGTCTCGCCGCCGATGGCGATCCGGCCGCCATCCACCTCGGTCAGGCCGGCGATACAGCGCAGCAGGGTGGTCTTGCCGCAGCCGGAGGGGCCGAGCAGGGCCAGCACATGCCCCGGGGCCAGGTGCAGGTCGATGGCATCCAGGGCGACATGATCCGCGAAGCACTTGCGCAGACCGGCAATGGCGAGGGTGGCGGGGGCGTCGGCCATGGTGAAACTCCCGGAAAAGGCGAGGCCCTTACCCTAGGAGGCTCGGATGACGTTCGCGTGACTCCGTAATGACGAAACGATGACTCAGGGCGCCGGGCCGGCGGCACCGAGGAAGCGCTCCTGCCAGTAGGCGATCTCCAGCGGCACCTGGGTGACGGCGCGGCCGCGCCCCGGGGCATGGATCATCTGGCCGTTGCCCACGTAGATGCCCACATGGGTGGCCTTGCGGCGGTCGCCGAAGAACAGCAGATCGCCGGGGCGCGCCTCGCGCACCGCGGGCAACTGGCGGTACTGGTCGTCGGCGGTGCGCGGCACCGGAATGCCGGCGGCGCGATAGCTGAGCTCCACCAGGCCGGAGCAGTCCAGCCCCCGGGGCGTGTTGCCGCCGAAGCGGTAGGGAGTGCCCAGGGCCTGGCGGGCGCTGGAGAGGATCAATGCCCGTTCCAGGGAGAGGGCCTCGCCGCGGGGGGCGTCGTCGCGCAGGGCCAGGTCGCGGCCGGCGCAACCGCCCAGCAGGGTCAATCCCAGCAGCAGCGTCACCAGGGGAAAAACGCGGGACGGGACGAGGGACATGGCCATTCCTTCCGTGGCGGGGTTGAAAAGCAGTCTAGCCAATCGCATCTGCTTTAGAATCACCCAATTAAACCACAGGGGAAATTCCATGAGCTTCAACGGCGAGCAGCACCCCGGCGTCCAGGCGCCGACCCCGGAGACCGACGGCTTCCGGCTCAACCACACCATGCTCCGCGTCAAGGATCCGGAGAAGGCCCTGGCCTTCTACTCCCGGGTCTTCGGCATGCGGGTCCTGCGCCGGCTCGACTTCGAGGAGCTGCAGTTCTCCCTCTACTTCCTGGCGCGCCTCGAGGAGGACGACCGGGTCCCGGAAGAGACCGGCGAGCGCACCGTCTGGACCTTCTCCCAGAAGGGGCTGCTGGAGCTGACCCACAACTGGGGCACCGAGACCCAGGACGACTTCGCCTACCACAACGGCAACGACCAGCCCCAGGGCTTCGGCCATATCTGCTTCTCGGTACCGGACCTGGACGCCGCCGAGGCCTGGTTCGACGCCAACGGCGTGACCTTCGTCAAGCGCTCCGACCAGGGCAAGATGAAGGACGTGATCTTCGTCAAGGACGTGGACGGCTACTGGATCGAGGTGGTGGAGGCGGCCCGCCTGGCCCAGCTGGGCGCCTGAGCCTCGCTTACCGAACCGCATAAGCAACGGCGCCGCCCTCAGGGGCGGCGCCGTTGTTCATGAGTGCCTCAGTCCTTGGAACTCAGTCCTCCGGCAGGCCGCCCAGCTCCTCGAGCAGGGCCCGGTAGCCGGCCACCTGGTCGGTGAGGGTCTGGGTGACCTCCGCCTCGGGGAGGTAGGTCACCGGCATCAGGATGCGCTCCTCGGTGATCTCGATAAAACGCGGGTCCTCGGTGGCCACCTGGAGGGCCTCGGCGAGGCGCTCGACATGGCTGTCCGGAGTGGCCTGGGGCACCATGGCCACGCGGATCTCGGCGGCATTGATGTCATAGCCGGCCTCCTGCAGGGTCGGGGCGTCGGGGAAGGCCACCAGGCGATCCTCGGCGAGGCTCAGCAGCACCGGCATCTCGCCGGTCTCGGCGTAGCCGGAGTGAGTGCCGCCGCTGTAGCCGAAGTCCACGTCACCGGAGAGGATCAGCGGGGCCATGCCGGCGCCGCCGGCGGTGGGCACGATGCGCAGGTCGAGCCCCTCCTGCTGGGCGATGTACTCGATGATCATGCGATCCAGCGCGGTCTGGGTGGCGTAGCTGGTGCCCGGGTTCTCCTGGGCGTAGGCCACCAGGTCCTCCCAGCTGTCGCCGAAGGGGCGATCCTCGCCGGTGACCAGGGCCGACTGGCCGAGGGTGACGCCGGCGACGTAGCGGAAATCCTCGAGGCCGTAGGTGGTCTCGGTGGAGAGCGGGCCGAAGGTGATGGTCATGGAGGTGCCGAAGACGAAGGTGTAGCCCTCGTCGCGGCTATTGGCGAGGCGGGCCAGGGCCACGCCGCCCCCGGCGCCGGGCTGGTTGACCACATTGACCGGCTGGCCGAGCTCTTCGGTGAGGATGTCGGCCAGCACCCGGGCCTGGATATCGGTGCTGCCGCCAGCGCCCCAGCCGACCACCAGGGTCAGCGGCTTGCTGGGGAAGTCGTCGGCCTGGGCCAGGCCGATGCCGCCGAGGGCCACAGTGGCGGAGAGGATGGCGGTACTGAGCAGGGTCTTGTGCATGGGAAAGCCTCGTTGTTGTGCTTGGGTGAGAGGACGCTAGTCGGCGTGGTTCGTGGTGGCGCGACGCCGGGCGCGATGTCGCCAGCCGCTCCAGCCCAGGTGCAGGGCCATCAGCAGGGTGGCGATGACGAAGACCAGGGCGATGGGGCGTTCGAGCAGAATGCCGATCTCGCCACCGGAGAGAATGATCGACTGGCGCAGGTTCATCTCCAGCATGGGGGTGACGATAAAGGCCACCAGGAAGGTCACGAAGGAGTAGTCGAACTTCTTCAGGAAGTAGCCGAAGAGGGCGAAGACGAAGACGGTGATCAGGCCGAAGGTGCCATAGCCTTGAACCTGGATGCCGGCCAGGCAGAGGAAGATCACCACCGGGATGACGATGTGCGGCGGCACGCTGGTGACCTTGGCGAAGATGCGCAGGCCATACCAGCCCACGGCGAGCATCAGGAGGCTGGCCACGATCATTCCGGAGAAGAGAGTGAAGAGCATCTCCGGGTGGTCGCGGAGCATCAGTGGCCCGACCTGGATGCCGTGGATCATGAAGGCGCCGACCAGCAGGGCCGCCGAGACGCTACCGGGAATGCCCAAGCCGAACAGCGGGATATAGCTGGCCGGGATGACGGCGTTATCGGCGGACTCGGCGGCGGCGATGCCCTTGGGGTTGCCCTTGCCGAAACTCTCCGGATCCTTGTCGCCGCGCTTGGCCAGGCCATAGGCCATGAAGGCGCCCACCGAGGGGCCGAGCCCCGGCAGGGCGCCGACGAAGGCACCGACGCCGGTGCTTCGGAAGATGGTCGGCAGGGTGGTCTTGAACTCCCGGTAGGAGAGGTCGTCGTCGGCCTGATGGCCGAGCTTGATCACGCTGGCGCCCTTGTTGCGGCGGTATTCATCGAGCTGCACGAACATCTCGGCCAGGGCCAGGGTACCGATCACCAGGGGCAGGATCGGCACGCCCTCCATCAGCTCGGCATAGCCGAAGGTGAGGCGCATGGCGCCGGTCTCCGGGTCGAGACCCACGGTGCCGAGGACGATGCCCATGCCGCCGGCGGCGAGCCCCTTGAGGAAGGAGCCGCCGGCCATGCCGGCGATGAAGACGAGGGCGAAGACGAGGATGGCGGCCAGCTCATAGGGGCCGAACTTCAGGGCCACCGAGGCGAAGGGGATGGCCACGGCGATCAGCAGCAGGGTGGCCAGGAGGTCGCCGATCACCGAGGCGAGCAGGCCCACCTTGAGCGCCTTGCGGGGCTTGCCCGAGCTGGCCATGGGGTACCCATCGAGGCAGGTGGCCGCCGAGGAGGGCTCGCCCGGGGTATTGAGGAGGATGGCCGAGACGGCGCTGCCGGCGGCGGTGCCCTTGGAGAGGCCGATCAGGAAGGCGATGGCCGCATAGGCGGACATGTAGAAGGTCAGGGGGATGGCGATGGCGATGGCCACCGCCCGGTTGAGCCCCGGGATCACGCCGACGATATAACCGAGTAGCACGCCGCCGAGGATGACGGCGATGGACTCGTAGTGGAAGGCGGCGGCGAAGGAACCGAGGATGGCGTCGAATCCGATCATCTCAGACCACTCCAATGCGCATCAGGTGGGCGGTCAGGCCATAGAGGCCGGCGGTGGGCAGGGCGGCGGTGAGGGCCACCACGTGCCAGCGGCGTTCGCCGAGGATCAGCAGCAGGCCGGCGATCAGGGCCGGGGCGACCCAGGTGAGCGGGAAGCGATCGATCAGGACGATAAAGGCCAACACATAGAGGAAGGGCCAGGTCTGATGCCAGAGGTGATCGAGGCCGGGCAGGGCGATGAAGGGTTCGCCATCGCGCCGGAGGACGATGGCGCTGACGAGGGTGAGCGCCAGGGCGCAGGCGAGCATCAACCAGGCGCCGAGGGTGGCCAGCAGCTGGGGCGGCAGGCCGAAGGAGAAGCCTCCGCCGCCATAGGTGGGGATGACCCAGGTCAGCAGCAGGAGTGCCACGGCGCTGACGCCGAGGCCGGACCAGAAGTTCTTGCGTGTCATTGTATAGCCTTCGGTCATTATTCTTGATGTGTACCGAGTCGACAGGCGTCGATGGCCCATTGAAGCAGGTGGGGAATGGCCTGGGATTTGACGCTTCGCTGCACTCCAGTGCACTATCCGCCCAGGTAAGTGCATCAGACTGCATCACTCACGCCCGGGTAGCGAGGCCCCCATGCATGACGATTTCGTCGCCAATCTGCGCCTGCTGTGCGGTTACTACCCGTCCATCGCCGAGGTATGCCGACGCCTGGAGATGAACCGGGCCCAGTTCAACCGCTACCTCAATGGGCGTTATCGACCGCGTCATGCCGCGATGCAGCGCATCTGCGCCTTCTTCGGCGTGGAAGAGCACGAGCTTGGCCTACCCCATGAGGACTTCCGCCGCCTGGTACAGACGGGCAAGGGGCCCGTGGTGGCGGCCGGGTTCGGCTGGCCGGACGAGCTGCTGCAGCGGGGGCGCCACGGCATGGCGCGTTACCTGGGGCGCTACTTCGAGTACTACCACTCGATGTCGCGGCCGGGGCACCTGATTCGGACCCTGGTGTGCCTGGAGGAGCGGGGGAACGGCATCGTCTATCAGCGCACCGAGCGCATGCAGACACCGGCCAGCCCGCGCCCCTGCCACAATCGTTATATGGGAGTGGCCGTCAAGCTGGCCGACCGACTCTTCCTCACCGACTACGAGACTCTGAACGGTCATGAGTTGACCCAGACTATCCTCTTCCCGAGTTTCCAGAGCCAGGTCACGCGGCTCTCCGGGCTCAAGCTGGGCGTGGCCGACAACAGCGAGCGGATGCCCTGCTGCGTGCGGGTACTCTATGAGCGTCTCGATGAGCAGGTAGGAGTGCGCCAGGCCCTGATGCAGTGTGGGCTGATTGCCCTCGATACGCCGGGCCTGGATGCGGAGCTGCTGGAGGCGGTGCGCAACGACATGGTACCGGGGGAAGTGCACTTCCGGGCGCGGCACTGAGGATCGGCTCCTGCGCTAAGCGCCACCGAACCGCACAAGCAACGGCGCCGCCCTCAGGGGCGGCGCCGTTGTGTTGGTGGCTTGTCTCGCGGGTTGGCTTAGGCGAAGCGCGGGTGGATCACTCCCTTGCCGCCGCCGAGGCCGGCCTGCACCAGCAGGGCCAGGGTCCAGAAGGCCGGGAACTCCCAGCCGCCACCCGGGTTGGAGAAGAGCCAGCCGTTGGCCAGGTGGGGCACGGTGGCGCCGATCAGCAGCGGCACCAGGGCCAGGCTCACCCAGCGGGTGTAGATGCCCAGGATCAGGGCCAGGCCGCCACCCACCTCGGCGAGGATGGTCAGGTAGGCGAAGATGGCCGGCAGGCCCAGGGAGTCGAAGTAGGCCACGGTGCCGGGGATGGTGAAGACGAAGATCTTCAACAGGCCGTGGGCCAGGGTCATGACACCCAGGGAGAGACGCAGCAGGGTAGTGGCGTAGGCTTGCATGGTGAGTTCCTCTTGGACGTTGTCAGGGAATGCTCGCAGTCTACTGGTATTCTTTGAGTTGATAATCACCAATATAGGAAGCTGACCATTTCCTTTCGGTGAATAGTTGGGGCGGGCCATAAAAAAGGCGCTGCCGAAGCAGCGCCCAATCCAGCCAAACGTGTCGTCGATCAGTGGCTATGGCCGTGGCCATGATCGTGGTGGTCGTGGTCGTGGTCGTGGTGGTGGTCGTGGTCGTGGTCGTGGTCGTGACCGTGGCTATGGTCGTGACCATGATCCTGATGGCCCGGCTCGGCCAGGGCCGCATGCAGCACCTGGGCGTTATGGCGCATCATGCCCAGGTAGGTGCGGGCCTCGCCCTCGGCGGCCAGGGCATCGGCGTAGAGGGTACCGGCGACGGGCAGGCCGGTCTCCTCGGCGAGCTGGTTGATCACCGCCGGACTGGTCATGTTCTCGTGGAAGAGGGCGCGTACGTTCTGCTCGCGGATCACGTCGATCAGCCGGGCCATATCGGCGGCGGAGGGCTCGGCCTCGGTGGAGAGGCCCACCGGCGACAGGAAACGCAGCCCATAGGCATTGGCGAAGTAGCCGAAGGAGTCGTGACCGGTGATCACGCTGCTGGCGGCGGGAATCTCGCCCAGCAGCTCACGGATCTCGGCGTCGGTGGCCTCGATCTCGTTGATATAGCGCTCGGCATTGGCGCGGTAGGCCGATTCGTTGGCCGGGTCGGCCTCGATCAGGCCATCGAGGATATTGCCCACATAGACCCTGGCCATGGCCAGGTCCTGCCAGGCATGGGGATCATAGTCGCCATGGGCATGGTCGTCATGGCCATCGTCGTCGTGGCCGTGCCCGTGGTCGTCATGGCCGTGCCCATGGTCGTCATGGCCATGCCCGTGGTCGTCGTGGCCGTGCCCGTGGTCGTCGTGGCCGTGCCCGTGGTCGTCATGGCCGTGATCGTGGTCGTCATGGCCGTGATCGTCATGACCATGCGCATGCCCGTGATCGTGGCCATGGTAATCCAGCTTGTCGATGCCATCGGTAGTGGTGACCAGGGCGCCGGCATAGTCGCTGGCGTCGATCAGCCGCTCCATCCAGCCTTCGAACAGCAGGCCATTGAAGACCACCAGGTCGGCGTCGGCGATGGCGCGGGCATCCCGGGGGCTGGGCGAGTAGACGTGAGCATCGCTGTCTGGGCCCACCAGGGAGTGCACTTCGACATGCTCGCCGCCGACGTTCTCCACCATGTCGGCCAGGATACTGAAGCTGGTCACCACCGCCAGGCGGTCGTCGGCGTAGAGAGGCGCGGTGGCCAGGGTGCCGGCGGCACCCAGCAGCATTCCAAGGGCAAGGGGCTTGCGCATTTCTAGCTTCCTCGTGTTGATGTTCGAGAGGCGGGCCTAAGTGGCCTCGCCGGTTTCCAGGGGGGCGGCTCGCCGCCGGTACTTGGCCAACAGGCTATGGTGGCGTCCCAGCAGGGCGGAGAACACATAGCCGGCGCCGGCCAGCAGGATGATGGCGGGCCCCGAGGGGATGCTCAGGTGGTACGACAGCAGCAGGCCGCCGCTGCTGGCCAGCATGGCCCAGGCCACGGCGATGCCGATCAGGCCTTCCAGGCGCTTGCTCCAGAAGCGCGCCGTGGTAGCCGGCAGCATCATCAGGCCCACCGCCATCAGGGTGCCCAGGGTCTGGAAGCCGGCGGTCAGGTTGAGCACCAGCAGGCCCAGGAAGAGGCCATGCACCAGGCCGCTGCGCATGCCCTGGCCGCGCAGGAACAGCGGGTCCAGGCACTCCACCACCAGGGCGCGGAACAGCCAGGCCATGGTCAGCACGATGACGCTGCTGATGGCGGTGATCAGCACCAGGGCCTGGGTATTGACCGCCAGGATGGAGCCGAACAGCACATGGGTGAGGTCGACGCTGCTGCCCCCCAGGGAGACCAGCATCACCCCGGCGGCCAGCGAGATCAGGAAGAAGCTGGCCATGGCCGAGTCCTCCCGGTGACCGGTCATCTGCGAGACGCTGCCCGCCAGGGTCGCCACCAGCAGGCCGGAGAGGATGCCGCCCAGGCTCATCGCCGGCAGCGAGAAGCCCGCCAGCAGGAAGCCCAGGGCCACTCCCGGCAGGATGGCGTGGGCCATGGCATCGCCGATCAGGCTCATGCCGCGCATCATCAGGAAGACCCCCAGGGGCGGGGCGGCCAGGGAGAGCGCCAGGCCGGCCACGAAGGCACGCTTCATGAAGCCGTAATCGAAGGGCGCGATCAGCCACTCATGCAGGAGCTCTAGCATGCCTGCACCCCCGGAATGCCCAGGGAGAGCGGCGTGACCCGCTCGGCCTGCCCGCCGGCGACCGCTTCCACCGTGGTCCAGCGAGCATGGCCGCCGCCCAGTACCACCACCTCATCGGCCAGCCGCGACAGCTGCTCCATGTCGTGGAGCACCACGATGATGGTGGCGCCGGCATCGGCCATCTCGCGCAGCACCCGCATGATCACGCCGACGGTCTCGGCGTCGACGTTGGCGAAGGGCTCGTCGAGCAGCAGCAGCTCGGCCTCCTGCATCAGGGTGCGACCGATCAAGGCGCGCTGGCGCTGGCCGCCGGAGAGCTCGCCCAGGGGGCGGTGGGCCAGGTGGGAGATGCCCAGCCGGCTCATCACCTCGCGCCCCTTGCGGTAGTGGTTCTTGCAGTAACCCTTGAGCGCCCCGTGGCTGGGCCAGCTGCCGGTCATCACCAGCTCCTCGACGCTCATCGGGAAGGTCAGGTCCAGGGCCAGCTGCTGGGGCAGCCAGGCGCGGCGCTCCTTGGGCACCGTGCACTCGACCTGGCCGGCGATGGGCGCCAGCAGCCCCATGATGCCCTGGATCAGGGTGCTCTTGCCGGCGCCGTTGGCGCCGATCAGGGCGGTGATGGCGCCGTCGCGAAAGCGCCCCGTCACGCCCTCGAGGACGGTGCGCTTGGCCTGGGCCAGGCTCAGGTCGTGCAGCCGCAACCGGCTGGCGGCGTCATCCACCATCAGCCCCCCCATCCCGCGGCCCAGGCGACCGTCAGCCACAGCACCGCCAGCGGCACGGCCGCCAGCAGCAGCCGGCGCCCGGCGGAGAGCGACATCAAGGAGAAGTGGCACGGCCCTTCCTGGCGGTGCCGATGTGAGCGGTGTGCCATGCTGCGGCCCTCTCAACCGAAAAGCGTAGATATAACATAACAAGAAAGCCGCGAATGATGACACGGCTTGCGGCGATTTGCACCGGGTCCGCGTCCCGGAACCGTCCGGTAGCGAGAATTGTGCACGGGCTGGTCGCCGCCGGCGGCCTCATGGCGTCACCTCCCGGCGTCGTTGCGACCCCCAGCGCGCCAGCCAGCCGCCCTTGGGCCCCACCAGGACCGATACCAGATAGCCGGCACCGGCCAGCAGCACGATGCTGGGGCCCGCCGGCAGGGAGAGGTGATAGGAGGCGAGCAGCCCCGCCAGGCTCGACACCAGGGCCCAGCCGATGGCAATGACGATCATGCCCTCCAGGCGCTGGCTCCAGAAGCGTGCCGTGGCCGCCGGCAACAGCATCAGACCCGCCGCCATCAGGGTGCCCAGGGCCTGGAAGCCGATCACCAGGCTGATGACCACCAGGCCCAGGAAGAGCGCCTGGATCCCGCCGGCGTGTCGCCCCTGCTGGGTCAGGAAATGGGGATCGAGGCACTCCACCACCAGCGCCCGGAAGGCCACGGCCAGCACCGCCAGCACCAGGCTACCGGCCGTGGCCACCAAGAGCAGCGTCTGGCGATCCACGGCGAGGATCGAGCCGAACAGCACATGCCCCAGATCCAGGGCATTGCCGGAGAGCGAAATGCCCATCACCCCCGCGGCCATGGCCACCAGGAAGAGGCTCGCCATGGCCGCGTCCTCCTTCAGGCCGGCCACCAGGGAGACGCCCCCCGCCAGCAAGACCGTGATCAGTCCCGCCGCCACGCCGCCCAGCATCATCAGCGGCAGCGAGAAGCCCGCCAGCACGAAGGCCAGGGCCACCCCCGGCAGGATGGCGTGGGAGAGCGCCTCGCCCATCAGGCTCATGCCGCGCAGCGTCAGCAGCACGCCGATAACCGGCATGGTCAGGGCCAGCACCACGCAGGCCGCCAGGGCCCGGCGCATAAAGGCATAGTCGAAGGGAGCGATCAGCCACCCGAGCAGGAAATCCAGCATGAGTCTGCCTCCAGTTTTGATATGTTATATCATAATTTTTCCAAGCGAAGCCATGCCCTTCCGGGGGCCCGGCCGAGGGAGTGTGCAGGCGGTCGGCAGAGTGGCTAGTCTGGTAGGGAGGCCTCGTTCGAGGAGGCCCAGACCCAGAAGCGACGCCGGGCCTGACGGCTCAAGGAGTCTTCCGATGCCTTGCGAGAAGCATCCCCAGCACGATCACGAGCACGGCCCCAACTGCGGCCATACCGCCATCGAGCATCAGGGGCATGTGGACTACCTGCATGATGGCCACCTGCATCACCCCCATGAGGACCACGTGGACGAGCATGTGATCGAGGTGAGCGACGCCAACCCCGATCGCTGCACGCCCGCCCACCAGTGTCAGGGCCATGCCCCCGATCATGTGCATGGCCCCGGCTGCGGCCACGAACCGGTGCCCCATGGCGATCACGTGGATTACCTGGTCGATGGCCACCTGCATCACCCCCATGGCGATCACTGCGATGATCATGGCCCCATCAAGGTGCTCTGAGTGTCGGCGGCCAGCATTTCGCCACCCGTAACCAAATTGTCATAAAGGCAGGCTACCTTGCCGGCACTGACATGATTCTGTCATACCAGTGTCACAACGACCGCGGAGCCACAGGGTAGCCTCCTCCTATGTCCCAGACCGAAACCTCTTCCTCGTCCCGCGCCCTGGAGCGCCAGGCGCCCCGCGAGGTGCCCGCCTGGCTGCGCGGCATCTATGCCGGCCTGTGCCTCTACCTGTTCCTGGCCGCCCTCAATGTGCTGGGCGCCGGGCTTGGCGACTTCGGGCGCGCCAGCGACTTCCTGACGCAGCTCTTCGCCTATGGTGAGAACCCCTTTATCGCCCTGATGGCCGGCGTGCTGGTCACCATGATCGTGCAGAGCTCCTCCTTCACCTCGGCGCTGATCGTCACCCTGGTGGCCAGCGGCGAGATGACCCTCGGCACCGCCGTCTTCGCCATCATGGGGGCCAATATCGGCACCGCCGTGACCGGGGTGATCGTGGCCCTGGCCAATATGCGCATCAAGCGCAACTTCCGGCGCTCCTTCACCGCGGCGCTGATGCACGACTTCTTCAATATTCTCACCGTGCTGGTGGTCTTCCCCATCGAGTGGCTCACCGGCATGTTCCACGAGGGCGGTCGCGGTGTCTTCACCCGCCTGGCCGGTTGGCTGGCCGAGCTAATCGGTCTGGAAGAGGTGGCCCGCCCCGACAGCCCCATCAAGGTGATCACCGCCCCCATCGTCGACGCCTCCAACTGGCTGGGCGCGACGCTGATGCCGAGCCCCGCCGCCGCCGGCCTCTTCGTGGCCGGGGTGGGGCTGCTGCTGATGTTCGTGGCGCTGATCTTCATGGTGCAGAACCTGCGCGGTGCCCTGCTGCGGCATATGGATGGCCTCTTTCGCACCTACTTCTTCCGCACCGACCTGCGGGCCTACGGGGTGGGGGTGGTCTCCACCGTACTGGTGCAGTCGAGCACCATCACCAGTAGCCTGATGGTGCCCCTGGCCGGTGCCGGCGTGGTGCGCCTGCGCCGGGTGCTGCCCTTTATGATGGGCGCCAACCTGGGTACCACCGTGACCAGCGTGCTGGCCGCCACCGCCAACCCGGTTGCCGCGGCGATGACGGTGGCGCTCTTCCATGTCATCTTCAACCTGACCGGCACCGCCATCTGGTACCCGCTGCGCTATATCCCGCTGCGCATCGCCACCTGGTATGGCCGCCTGGCCGGCAAGCAGACCCGCTACGCCTTCCTGTTCCTGATCGGCGTATTCCTGGTGGTGCCGCTGGTCGGCATTACCGCCACCGAACTGTTCATGCGCCTGCGCTGAGCGCGGCCAACCGGGAGGTTCCCATGTTTCGACAGCTCTACAGCGCCCTCACCTCGGAAAACACCGTGAACCAGGCCTACGAAGACCTGACTCGGATGCTCGAGCACGGCGCCTGGATGTTCGCCCGGGCCAACGAGGTGCTCTACAGCACCGTGGCCGCCGAGGAGGTGCGCGAGCCCCTCTACCAGCGTGACCGCGCCGTCAACGACCTGGAGCGCTCCATCCGCCGCAAGGTGCTGCGCCACCTCACCGTCAACCCGGGCCACGACGTGGCCATCTGTCTGGCGCTGATGAGCGTGGCCAAGGACGCCGAGCGCATCGGCGACTACTGCAAGAACGTCTTCGAGGTGGGCGCCTTCTACACCGAAGGCTTCCATGTGCCCAAGTACCAGCAGCCCCTGGACGCCATGGCCGAGCGCCTCACCGCCATGTTCGAGCTGCTGATAGCCGCCACCCGTGACTCCGACGAAGCCAAGGCCCACGGCGTGATCGCCGAGGCCAAGGGCATCCGCGGCGAAGGCGACCGCCTCATCGAGGAGCTGCTGCGCGAGAACGAAGCGGTGGAGTTCCACGAGGCCGTGGCCTACTCCCTGCTGGCTCGCCACTACAAGCGCGTGGCCTCCCACCTGGCCAATATCGCCACCGCCGTGATCGGCCGCCTGGAAGACCTCGACTTCTACCCGGAAGGCGACGACAGCGCCCTGGATTAACGGCGCACTCGCGCCCCCCAAAGCCCCGTCCGGCAGCGCCGCGGCGGGGCTTTTTGGTGGCGCTCCTTCCGCTGAGACGGGGGCGCCATGGCAAGTCTGGGGTGACGGAGATCAAGGCGGAGGTAGTGCGTTGGGTAGGGGGGGTGGTGAAGTTGGGTTAGGAGTGCTTAGCTGGTTAGGACTATAGCTAAGGCGATATAGATGCATGTACTACGCTCACTCCACCTCCAAGGTCGATAAGTCCGATTGGCAAACACTGGAAAGTCATCTTCGAGCCGTGGGGCAACTGGCTGCGGAGAAAGCATGCAGATTTGGTGCAGGCCCATGGGGCGAGGCCGCCGGGCTGCTCCATGATGTGGGCAAGTACACCCTTCCCTTCCAGCGTCGCCTGGAGGGCTCGCCGGAGCGCGTCGATCACTCCACAGCTGGCGCGCATATCGCGGTTGAAAACTATCCACAGGTGGGCCATCTGCTGGCCTACCTGATCGCTGGCCACCACGCGGGGCTAGCCAATGGGCGAGATATTGGTGAGCGAACGCCGCTGAAGAACCGGCTGGAAGCAGACTTGCCTCCGCTCGATTCAGTGTGGCAACAAGAGATCGCCTTACCGGGAGAGCTGTTGCCCCCGGCACACTTTCAACGGCACCGAGACAGGGCCTTCTTCCAGTATGCCTTTCTGACCAGAATGCTGTTTTCTTGCCTGGTCGATGCCGACTTTATTGATACCGAGGCCTTCTACTCCTTACACGAGAAAGGGATAACTCATGAACGGGGTGGCAGGCCGACGCTGGATGTGTTGCGTGATGCCCTGGATCAGCATCTGGCCACCTTCAAGGCAAACAGTGACGTCAATCGCCTGCGCGGTGAGATTCTCTCCCATGCGCGTGGCCAGGCCGAACTGCCGCCCGGCCGGTTCTCGCTGACGGTGCCGACCGGTGGCGGCAAGACACTAGCTTCGCTTGCCTTTGCCCTCGATCATGCCATTGCTCACGGCATGGATCGGGTGATCTATGTGATTCCGTTCACCAGTATCGTCGAGCAGAATGCCGCAGTGTTTCGCGATGCCCTGGGGGAGCATGGCGAGGCGGCGGTATTGGAGCACCATAGCGCCTTCGATGCTGACGATCAGCGCGACCGCCATAGCATCGACAAGTTGCGCCGTGACAGCGAAAACTGGGATGCGCCCATCATCGTCACCACGGCGGTGCAGTTTTTCGAGAGCCTGTTTGCCGCCAAGACCTCGCGCTGCCGCAAGCTGCACAACATTGCGGGCAGCGTGGTGATCCTCGACGAGGCGCAGACCATGCCACTGCCGCTTTTGCGGCCCAGTGTGGCGGCACTGGATGAGCTGGCGCTGAACTATCGCACCAGTATCGTGCTGTGCACGGCGACCCAGCCGGCACTGGTCGAAACCGACGATCCCGAGCGCAGCTTTCAGGGTGGCTTTCGGGGCATGCACGAGCTTGCGGAATGCCCCGACAAGCTTTATCGCGACCTCAAGCGCGTCTCCGTGCGCCATATCGGCACTATGGACGATGAGGCGCTGCGCGACGAACTGCTCGCCACCGAGCAGGTGCTGTGCATCGTCAACAACCGCCGCCACGCTCGAGCGCTGTTCGAGTCGATACAGGATCAGCCGGGCGCCTATCACCTCACCACCTCAATGTATGCCGTGCATCGCCGTCGGATGCTGGCCGAGATACGTCAGACCCTCAAGTCTGGCAAACCTTGCCGGGTAGTTTCGACCTCGCTGATAGAGGCGGGTGTCGATGTCGACTTCCCACGTGTATTGCGCGCCGAGGCGGGTCTGGACTCCATCGCCCAGGCGGCCGGGCGCTGCAACCGTGAAGGCAGACGCAGTGCCTGCGACAGTGAGGCCGCCATCTTCGCCACCGCCAATGACGACTGGGCACCACCGCCCGAGCTCAAGCAGTTTGCCCAGGTGACTCGGGAAGTGCTCAGGCAGCACGGTGACGATCCACTTTCATTGACAGCAATAGAGGCCTACTTCCGGCTGCTGTACTGGCAGCAGGGCTCCCAGGCTTTGGATAAGCATGGTTTGCTGAAGCTGATCGAAGATGGCCGTATCGAAGGGCTGCCCTTCGATACCCTCGAGCAGAAGTTTCGCATGATCGAGAACAATCAGCGTGCCGTGATCATTCCCGTTGATGAGGACGGTATTGCTCGAGCTGCACTCAGAGAGCTGTCGTATGCCGAGGGGGTCAGTGGCATTGCCCGTAAGCTGCAGCCCTATACGGTGCAGGTGCCCTGGCAAGGCTTTGCTGCACTGGAGCGGGTGGGAGCCATCGCCGCTGTCGAGTCCGACAAGTTCGGCGAGCAGTTCATGGTGCTGGTCAACGAGGACCTCTACGACGAACGACTAGGGTTGAATTGGAGCGACCCGACATTTCGTTCCGGTGAGTCTAATATTTGGTGAAACCAATACTAATCATCAGGGAATAAGGAGCAGCAGGTGACATATGGGGTTCGTCTGCATATCTGGGGGGAGCGGGCCTGCTTTACGCGGCCCGAGATGAAGGTCGAGCGCGTCTCCTACGATGTGATCACGCCTTCCGCGGCACGGGGAATTCTGGAGGCAATACACTGGAAACCGGCGATTCGCTGGTGCGTGGATCGCATCCATGTGCTGAAACCGATCCGTTTCGAGTCGCTGCGCCGTAACGAAGTGGCGGGCAAGCTGCCTGCTTCCACCGTCTCCAAGGCGATGAAGTCAGGGCGTGTCGATGATGTGGCCTACTTCGTCGACCAGAACCGTCAGCAGCGCGCTGCCACGATCCTGCGTGATGTCGGTTATGTGATCGAGGCTCACTTCGAGTTCACTTCACGTGCCGACGAAAGTGATACACCCGGCAAGCACTTGGATATCTTCAACCGCCGCGCCCGGCAGGGGCAGTGTTTCCATATGCCGTGCCTAGGCACACGGGAGTTTCCCGCCAGTTTCACCCTGATCGAAACTGAGGAAGCCACGCCACCCGTGGACAAGCAGCTGTCCGGTGAGCGTGACCTCGGCTTTATGCTGCACGATATCGACTTCGCCAATGGCAAGACGCCGCGTTTCTTTCGCGCCAAAATTCAGGATGGCGTGATCGAGGTGCCACCTTTCGAGGAGGCGCTGGCATGATTCTTTCGGCTCTCAATGACTACTATCAGCGGCTAGTGGCAGAAGACGAAGAGGGTAAGGTGCCGCTACCAGGCTACAGCAGCGAGAAAGTCAGTTTCTGTCTGGTGTTTTCCCAAGATGGAAAGCCGTTACAGATCATCGATCTGCGCAACACCTCTGGCAAGAAGCCACGGCCGAGCTCTTTTCAGGTGCCTGTGGATAAGGGGCGGTCGAGTAATATTTACACTTATCCTCTATGGGATAAGACCTCCTATTCTCTCGGTGTCACTGCCGGTGAAAGCAAGCGACTGGCCGATGAGCATGCGGCATTCAAGGCTCGCCAGTTTTCGCTGTTCGGAGAGAGCGATGATCCTGACCTGAGCGCCTTTCTGAGGCTGCTTGATCAATGGGAGCCGGAGAAACTCTCTGAGTTACCCGGATATAGCGAAGATGTCTTGGATGCTAACGTCATATTCCGTCTCGATGGCCAGCGGCAGTACCTGCATGAGAACCGGGAAGCGCGCCGGCTATGGGACGCCGCGCTGGAAAGTGGCGAAGGAGTGTCGGGGCAGTGCCTTATAACCGGTCATATTGCTCCCCTGGGGACCGACCACCCTAAGATTAAAGGTGTTAAGGATTCTCAGTCATCAGGTGCTTCTCTTGTCTCATTTAACAGTTCTGCTTATGAATCTTATGGCAACAAGGGACAGAACAATGCTTCGGTTTGTAAGTCAGCTATATTTGGCTATTCGACAGCGCTGAATTACTTGCTGCGAGGCGATACGGACAATCGTCAGCGCCTCCAGATTGGCGATGCGACGGTGGTGTTCTGGGCCAAAGCTAGGGATAGGGCACATGCCGAGGCTGCCGAGGGCTTTTTTTCCATGCTCAATGAGCCGCCCAGTGACGAACAGGAGGCAGCCAAGCTAGGCGCCTTGATGAAGCAGGTCTCCGAGGGACGCATCCTGGCAGAACTCGATCCGATGCTGGAAGCGGATACCCAATTCTTCGTGCTGGGATTGGCACCCAACGCGGCGCGCCTATCGGTGCGCTTCTGGTATGTCGATAGCCTCGAGCACCTGGCGAAGCACTATGCCCACCACCACCAAGACATGTCGCTAGAGCCTTCCCCCTGGAAAGGTATAACGCCGGGAGCATGGCGGCTTGCACTGCAGACGGCACCTATTCATGGCGATAGGCCGAAGTCTGAAGATGTGCTACCGCAGCTCTCAGGGGAGTTGATGCGCTCCATTCTGACGGGATCACGCTATCCACGATCTTTACTTAATAACATCGTTATGCGATTCCGCAATGACGGCAAGGTCAGCGGTATTCGAGTCGCACTTTGTAAGGCGGTACTCGCGCGCGAGGCCCGCCTTGCGATGCATTCGAACTCAACCACTCAGGAGGTTCCCGTGAGTCTCGATCCTCATTCCACCCACCCAGGCTACTTGCTGGGCAGGTTATTCGCCGAGTTGGAAAGCGCTCAGCGCGGTGCACTTGGCAGCGAGGTGAATGCCACCATTCGTGATCGCTATTACGGCGCCGCCTCGGCGACACCGGCCAGTGTCTTTCCTATGCTGTTGCGTAATGTTCAGCATCATTTGTCGAATATGCGCAAGAAGGACAAGGGTGGGCTGGCGCACAAGATCGAAGGCGAGATAGGTGCCATCATCGATGGGCTGGGCGAAAAGTTCCCAAGGAGCCTGCGTATTGAGGAGCAAGGGCGCTTCGCGATTGGCTATTATCATCAGTCACGCGCACGGTTTTCCAAGCAAGAAAGCACTAGAAAAAATTCAGGAACTGAGCAGGGGGAGTCAGAATGAGCGCCATCGCCAACCGTTACGAATTCGTGCTGCTGTTTGACGTCACCAATGGCAACCCCAATGGTGATCCGGATGCCGGCAACCTGCCGAGGCTCGATCCGGAGACCAACCAGGGCCTGGTGACCGATGTCTGCCTCAAGCGCAAGATCCGCAACTACGTCGCCCTGGAGAAGGAAGAAGACGCCGGCTGCGCCATCTATATGCAGGAGAAGTCGGTGCTCAACAACCAGCACAAGAAAGCCTATGATGCGCTCGACATCAAGCCCGAGGCCAAGAAGCTGCCGAAGGATCAGGCCAAGGCGCGCGAGCTGACCGCCTGGATGTGCCAGAACTTCTTCGATGTGCGCACCTTCGGCGCGGTAATGACCACCGAGGTCAATTCCGGTCAGGTACGTGGCCCGGTGCAGATGGCCTTTGCCAGTTCGATTGATCCCGTCGTACCCATGGAGGTCTCGATCACTCGCATGGCGGTCACCAACGAAAAAGACCTCGAAAAAGAGCGCACCATGGGCCGAAAGCACATCATCCCCTATGGCCTCTATCGTGCACACGGTTACATATCGGCCAAGCTCGCCGAGCGTACCGGCTTCTCGGAAGACGATCTCGAGCTGCTGTGGCGTGCGCTGATCAATATGTTCGAGCATGACCGCTCGGCCGCCCGGGGTGAGATGTCGGCACGCAAGCTGATCGTCTTTAAGCATGACCACCCGATGGGCAATGCTCCAGCGCACCGGTTGTTCGACAGCGTGAAAGTCGTGCGTGTCGAAGGCGAAGAAAATACACCGGCTCGTCACTACAGCGACTATCGCGTCTCCATTGATGCCGAGGCCTTGCCGGCCGGGGTCAGCGTTGACGAGAAGCTATAGGCGAATCGGATGGAGGATGATGTTCGCCTGATCCCGCTCTCGGCGCTGCAGCATATGCTGTTCTGTCCACGCCAGTGTGCGTTGATCCACCTCGAACAGCAGTGGGCGGAAAACCGCTATACGGCGGAGGGGCGCATCCTCCATGAGCGTGCCGACAATCTCGGGCATGAGCGTCGGCGAGGTATTCATACCGCCATGGCACTGCCGCTGGCCAGCGAGGAACTGGGATTGACCGGGGTTGCCGATGTGGTCGAGTTCGACGAATCCCGGGAGCCAGTAGTAGTCCGACCTATCGAGTACAAGCGTGGCCGGCCTAAGGCGCATCGCGCCGATGAGGTACAGCTATGCGCCCAGGCGCTATGCCTGGAAGAGATGCTGGATGTATCGATTGAACAGGGCGCGCTCTTCTATGGCAAGACGCGGCGACGCAAAGTCGTGGTGTTCGACGATGAGTTACGGGCACTGACCCGGCGTGTCATCGCCGACACTCGCACGCTCTTCGATAACAACCGTACGCCACCTGCCGTCTATGAGGCCAAGCGCTGTGACCACTGCTCGCTGATCGATGCCTGTCAACCGCAAGTGATGGGGAAGCAGCGTTCGGCGAGTCGCTGGTTGGCGCGTCAACTGCAGTCTTTGGATGAGTGAAGCACATGCGCCGTCAGCTCAACACGCTGTATATCACGACCGAAGGTGCCTGGCTCAAGAAGGATGGGGCTAACGTAGTCATGGATGTCGAGGGCAAGGAACGGGCACGGCTGCCCGTCCATATGCTCGAATCACTGGTGTGCTTCGGTAGGGTGCTGGTATCGCCACCGCTGATGGGCTTCTGTGCTGAACAAGGGGTCACCATTACCCACTTGTCGCCCAACGGTAAGTTCCTCGCGCGTATAGAGGGGCCGGTATCCGGCAATGTGTTGCTGAGACGTGCCCAATACCGTACCAGCGATAACGAAATTGGCTGCGCCGCTATCGTTCGTGGTGTCTTGATTGGCAAGGTGCACAATCAGCGCGCGGTAATCGCCAGGGGACTACGTGACTACGGCAGTAAGCTGGAACCGCCCGAGAGCGAAGGGTTGGACAGGGCGCGGACTCGCTTGGGAAGGATCGCGAGTGACCTGCTGCGTGAACCTACTACGAATGGATTACGTGGTCTGGAGGGCGAAGCCGCGCAGGTTTATTTCAGCGTTTTCGATACTCTGGTCCGTCATGATGGCGAGGCCTTCCGCTTCTCTGGGCGCAATCGTCGCCCACCTCGCGACCGTATCAATGCGTTGCTGTCGTTTCTCTATACCCTGCTGACTCACGATTGCCGTTCGGCGCTGGAAAGCGTGGGACTGGACCCATCGGTGGGCTTCCTGCACCGGGATCGCCCCGGGCGGCCCAGCCTGGCACTCGATCTTGCCGAGGAGTTCAGGTCACTTATGGGAGACCGTCTGGCGCTCTCACTGATCAATCGTCGACAACTGCGGGAGAAGGATTTCACGGTTGCCGAAAGTGGCGGTGTGGTATTGACCGACGATGCGCGCAAGACGGTGCTGACTGCCTATCAGGAGCGGAAGCGTGAGGAGCTCAACCATGCCTTTGTCGGTGAGAAGGCGCCTATTGGCATGTTGCCGATCCTGCAGGCGCAATTACTGGCGCGCCATCTGCGCGGTGATCTGGATGCCTATCCCCCCTTCCTGTGGAAATGACCTGTCGGTCAGGAGAGTGCAGCGATGATGGTCTTGGTTAGCTACGATGTCAGCACCTCATCCGAAGGTGGCGAGGGTCGGCTGCGTCGCGTCGCGAAGGCCTGTCGTGATGTCGGGCAGCGTGTGCAGTTCTCGGTATTCGAGATCGAGGTGGATCCCGACCAATGGGTGCGCCTGCGGCAGCGGTTGATCGACCTGATCGACGATGAGGTCGACAGCTTGCGCTTCTATTTCCTGGGTCGTAATTGGAAGAACCGCATCGAGCATATCGGTGCCAAGCCATCACTCGATATGAATGGTCCCCTCGTTTTCTGACGCTCCTTGAGCTTTGCGAACCCTAAGTGTCCTGCGTTTTTCTGGGTAGTTCGCAGATCTTTAACAATATGATTTATCTGTTCTTTTTCTGATGTCGGCGGCTGGTTGGCTGACGTGATAGTCGATATTGGAGCGAATCGCCTGGAAGGAGATATTTGACTAGATATTTCAATGCTTTATAAAGAAACAGTCGCGGCCCGCCCGGGCCGCGCGGATAGAAACAATCGAGCGGCATCGCTACTGCCGGGCGCCACGCGTCGCGGCCCGCCCGGGCCGCGCGGATAGAAACCCACCGGCGTCGGCGGTGACCAGGGCCCCGGGCTGTCGCGGCCCGCCCGGGCCGCGCGGATAGAAACATGTCGAGCTTGCGCGCCAGGTCGAAGGCCAGCGTCGCGGCCCGCCCGGGCCGCGCGGATAGAAACTTCCCAGCGTAGGCCGCGATGCCGCCGTGGCCGTGTCGCGGCCCGCCCGGGCCGCGCGGATAGAAACGTCAAACCGTTGCCCGACATCATCCCGGCGCCGGGTCGCGGCCCGCCCGGGCCGCGCGGATAGAAACGATGAGTGGCTGCAGAACTCCGACCGTCACCCCGGTCGCGGCCCGCCCGGGCCGCGCGGATAGAAACCCGGCTGCCGAGCCGCTCTACATGATCTGGCACGTCGCGGCCCGCCCGGGCCGCGCGGATAGAAACACGCCCTGGGCCTTGCGCTTTTCCGCGTCCGCCGTCGCGGCCCGCCCGGGCCGCGCGGATAGAAACATTGGCAGCCGAGAGACCTACCTCTGGGCGGTGGACGTCGCGGCCCGCCCGGGCCGCGCGGATAGAAACTTCTTGATGCTGCCATCGGCGGTGGCCACCACCGTCGCGGCCCGCCCGGGCCGCGCGGATAGAAACAGCTTGTCACTCACGCTATCGGCAAAATCGTCAAGTCGCGGCCCGCCCGGGCCGCGCGGATAGAAACCTGCATATAGACGGTGTCGCCGCCGGTTACCGGGGGCGTCGCGGCCCGCCCGGGCCGCGCGGATAGAAACGACAGGGGGCAGCTAGAAGAGGCTGTTGACAGGCGTCGCGGCCCGCCCGGGCCGCGCGGATAGAAACGCCAGCCGGCGGGAGATCGCCGAGTACTACCGGGGTCGCGGCCCGCCCGGGCCGCGCGGATAGAAACTGGATGAGTGAGGCGGGCATCTTCAACGGCTTTGAGTCGCGGCCCGCCCGGGCCGCGCGGATAGAAACAGCCTCTCAGCCCAGTCTGGGCAGGCCGTTGACCACTGTCGCGGCCCGCCCGGGCCGCGCGGATAGAAACGCCACTTGCTCGTAGCCACGGCGGGGGATGGGGGTGTCGCGGCCCGCCCGGGCCGCGCGGATAGAAACGCACCGCGAGCCGTAGTAGCGGCGCTCTTCGGAAGGTCGCGGCCCGCCCGGGCCGCGCGGATAGAAACGATGACGTGAACAGCTACGCCGCCGAGGGCACCGTGGTCGCGGCCCGCCCGGGCCGCGCGGATAGAAACGCCGCGGGTCGTGTCCTGGGCGAGCTGCTGGGGAATGTCGCGGCCCGCCCGGGCCGCGCGGATAGAAACGGCAGCTTGCAGGAAGTCGAAGACTTTGGCTATGGTCGCGGCCCGCCCGGGCCGCGCGGATAGAAACATCAACGCGATTGAGTGGTCTAACGAAATTACCTCGTCGCGGCCCGCCCGGGCCGCGCGGATAGAAACGCCGGCGAGGTGCCGGAATGGCTCAAGCCCTATAGTCGCGGCCCGCCCGGGCCGCGCGGATAGAAACCTGTACAGCACCGGCGTGGACCTGGGTGTGCAGTGGTCGCGGCCCGCCCGGGCCGCGCGGATAGAAACAGCAGGCCTTCTACGCCGTCCAGGGCGAAGCCGCGTCGCGGCCCGCCCGGGCCGTGCGGATAGAAACTTGGAGACGTACTTGGCCACATAGCCGGCGGCGGTGTCGCGGCTCGCCCGGGTCGCGTGGGTAGAAACATCATGTACGTCAGTGATCCGGCACAGAACCAGGCTTGCGTTCCTCACGGTTAGAAACCTGGGGCAGCTCGCCTTGCGTAGCGGCAGCAGTGGAGAGGCGGCGCTGCCCCAGACCCCTGAATCAATAAAGCGTTGGCTTTGCTCGCCCCGACCGGCGCCGAGCCTGTTAGGCTTTATACAAACCCCACCCAGGAGCCAGCCGATGCCAGCCGAAACCCCTTTCGAGAAGAGCCTTGCCGCTATCGATGCCTTGCACGCCGAGGATCCGCGTGTGATCGAGGTGGAGGGCGAGTCGTTGCCCCTGGAGCTGTGGCATGGCCGGCGCATGAGTGCCTGGCTGGAGCGGTTGGTGGCGGCCCCGGACGAGCTGGTGCAGCTGGCGGTGCGGGCGCAGCATCTGCAGCGCTGGCAGGTGCCGCGGGGCGATTACCCCGAGGGGCGGGTGGGTTACCTGACCTGGCGGCGCGATCAGGGCCAGCGGGCGGGGGAGACCACGGCCCGGCTGATGCGCGAGGCGGGCTATGCGGAAGCGGACGCCGAGCGGGTGGCGCGGATGATCCGCAAGCAGGGCCTGGGCCGGGACGAGGGCACCCAGGCGGTGGAGGACTGCGCCTGCCTGGTGTTCCTGGAGAACTACTTCGCCGACTTCTCCCGGCAGGTGGAGCACGATCACCTGATCCGCATCGTGCAGAAGACCTGGAAGAAGATGTCGCCGCGGGCTCATGAGCTGGCCCTGGGGCTGCCCATGGCGGCGGAGGCGCGGGCCCTGGTGGAGGAGGCCCTGGCGGGATGACGGCGGCCTTGCCCTGGCTGGTGGCCCTGGCCGCCGCCGTCGGTTCCCTGTTCTCGGCACGTGCCGTCTGGCGCCGGCGGGACCTGAATCGTTGGCCCGTCGCCGAGGCGGTGGTCACGGCCAGCGAGCTCGTGACGGTGCCCGTTCGGCGCGCCAGGCGGGAGCACCCGGAGCCGCCGCCCCGCTACCAGGCCCGGATTGCCATCGCCCTGCGGGTCGCGGGGCACGACTACCATACCGATAACACCCGCTTCGATGCGCCGCCGCTGTTCACCCGCCGCGAGGAGGCCGCGGCCTACCTGGCCGACTACCCCGAGGGGCGGCGCCTGGCGGTGCGCTATCGCCCCGATGACCCCCGCTGTGCCCAGGTCGGCGGGGCGACCATTCCCTGGCGGCGCCTGGGGTTGAGCGGCTTCCTGGCGCTGATGGCGCTAGTAGCGCTGGTTTTCGCCCTCCGCGGTTAGGTTCTTCCTCTCTGTGATTCCTCGCCTTGACAGGCGCACCCCGACCTCCTAGATTGCATCATTGTAAATGATAATCGTTATCATTTGATCCGTCGATCAAGGAGGTCGTCATGTCCTATCGCATCAATACCGGGTTGCGGGGCGCCAACCCCACCCTGCAGATCTGCGATGCCAGCTCCGGCTCGGTGCGCCTGGCCTGGGAGTACCCCCGCCAGGATCCGCAGCTCTCCATGGAAGACCGGGAGCTGCTGGCGATGCGCCGGGAGGAGGCGATCCACGAGCTGTTTCGGCGGCTCTTCCTGCTGACCACCGAGCAGTACCTGAAGGGGGAGCTCGGCGAGGGGCACTAAACGGAGGGCATCGCGCGGGAGAAGGGGCGCTCGTTTCAGGGCGCGAGGGACAGGTGTTGGCTGCTGGCCTGGCAGGGCTTGCCGAGGCGCAGCCAGAGTTCGCGGCGGCTGAGGTTCATCACTACCCCGAACAGGGTCTCCATGCGCTCCGCCTCGGGCTGGTCCGGGTCGGGGTGGCGGCACAGGCCGTAGGGATAGCCCTGGTGGTCACCGAGGATCTCGAACAGGGCCTCGGCGTCCGCGGCCGCCGGGGGCGGCGAGAGGCGTTCGTTGAGCCGCGCCAGGCGGGGGCCGGAGTCGGGGCGGGGATAGTCCGCCAGGCGCGCACGTAGCCCGGGGTCGCAGAGGTGGTTGGTGTGGGTCACCAGGCCGTCCCGGGACGGCAGTCGGCCGTAGGGGCCCGGGTTGACCTCCAGGCCCAGGGCCCGGCCCTCGCCGCCGCCCACCAGGAAGTGGGCGGGGGAGGCGACACCGTCGCGCTCCAGGCTGGCCAGGGCCTCGTCGAAGTCGCGCCCCTCCAGCCAGTGGCGCAGGGCGAAGTGAATCGGCAGGCCATCGCCGCAGGTGCGCGAGCGAATGGCGTTGAGGCAGACGCCGAGGCCGTGTTCGTTGAGGCCGATCTTGGCCACCATGCCCGCCTCGCCCAGGCTGAGCAGCGCCGGGGCGTCGTCGCCGCGGATCGCCAGGGCCACCAGATTGGCCTGCTGGTCACCGCGCCAGTCCCAGTTCTGGGCCAGCCACTGCTGGCCGTGGTGGTGCAGGCTGAAGGCCGAGCAGCCGTCGTTGGCGTGAGTCAGGGCGATCTCGCTGCGACAGTTGAGCACCAGGATGTCCTCCGCCTCGACGCCGGCGCCCCGGGCGATGCCGTCCACCTCGTCGAGGATCGCCGGGAAGCGTGTCTCGATGGCCGGCAGCAGGGCCAGGGCGTCGCGCCGGGCCTGGGGCCAGTCGAGGCCGGCGAAGTCGTGGAAGAGCCGGGCATAGACCTCGAGGCTGGCCTGGATGGCCGCCCCGTGGGCCTCGCCATGGGCGTACCCCAGGGCCTGGCGGCCGCCGCTCAGGCGAGTGATAGCGAGCATAAGGGGCTCCTGATCGAGAGTGTCGGCCCCCAGTATAGGAAGCCGCCGGGAGTTGGCGAGCGTCCCCCGCCAGCGTTGGCGGGGGGAGCTTGTCTTTTCCCCGGGGGGCTTCCAGAGTTAAGTCGTCAATCCTCAATCAGCGACAGCGAGAACAATCATGAAGAAGGCTCTGTTAGCGATGGCCGTGGCGGCATCCGCCACGGCGCTGGCCGGCGCGGCCCAGGCCGAGGTCAAGGTGGGCTTTCTGGGCGGCTTCACCGGGGGTATCGAGAGTCTGACGCCCCCCATTCACGATGGTGCCCGCCTGGCGGTGGAGCAGGTCAATGCCCAGGGCGGTATCCTCGGCGGCCAGACCCTGGTGATGCCCACCGGCGATACCACCTGCAGCGATGCCTCGGCGGCCTCCAACGCGGCGGACCGCATGGTCAATACCGAGCGGGTCACCGCCATCGTCGGCGCCCTGTGTACCGGGGCGACCATCGCCGCGGCCAACAACGCCGGCATCCCGGGCGGCGTGGTGATGGTCTCGCCGGCCTCCACGGCGCCGGCGGTCAGCGAGCTGGACGACAACGACCTGGTGTTCCGCACCGTGCCCTCCGACGCCTTCCAGGGCGAGATGCTCGCCAAGCTGGTGCTGGACAAGGGCATCGGCGAGGTGGCGGTCACCTATGTGAACAACGACTATGGCCGCGGCCTGGCGGACGCCTTCACCACCACCTTCGAGGCCGAGGGTGGCACGGTGGCGGCCAACCTGGCCCACGAAGACAACCGCGCCGATTACCGCTCCGAGCTGGGCTCGCTGTCGGCCACCGGCACCGAGGCCCTGGTGGTGCTGGCCTATGCCGATACCTCCGGCCAGACCATCATGCGCCAGGCCTACGAGAGCGGCATGTTCACCCAGTACATCGGGGCCGACGGCATGGTCGGCGACAGCCTGGTGGAGGCGATCGGCGCCGACGTCCTCGAGGGGATGATCGCCACTCGCCCCGGTAGCCCGGATATTCCCGGCGCCGAGCTCTTCGAGGCGATGGCCACCGAGGCGGGCATCGATCCCAGCGCGGTGTTCGCCGCCCAGGCCTACGACGCCGCCTTCCTGCTGGCCCTGGCCATCGAGCAGAACGGCAGCGCTGAGCGCGAGGGGCTTTCCCAGGCGCTGCGTAGCGTGGCCAGTGCCCCCGGCGAGGTGATCCTGCCCGGCGAGTGGGAGAAGGCCGTGGAGCTGATCAGTCAGGGCGTGGAGATCAACTACGAGGGCGCCTCCGGCAGCCACGAGTTCGACGAGAACGGCGACGTGCCCGGGGTGGTGGTGGAGATGACCGTGGAGGGCGGACGCTTCGTCACCAAGGGCTTCCTCGACCTCTGAGGCGGCTCCCGTCCTGGCCAGCAGGGCCCGTCTCGCCGCTGAGGCGGGCCCCACCCTGGTCACCAAGGGCTTCCTCGACCTCTGAGGCGGCTCCCGTCCTGGCCAGCAGGGCCCGTCTCGCCGCTGAGGCGGGCC
>NZ_JADOTW010000036.1 GCF_015645095.1 Halomonas sp. 328 | reverse complement strand
GCCGGGCCCCCGGCCCCCGCCCGCCCCCCCCCCCCCCCCCCCCCACCAAAAACACGCCCCCCCCGGCGTGGGGGGGGGGCCCGCCATTGGATGGTAGGTAACCTGGCCTTTTCCGAAAAGTCGGCGAGCGAAGGTCAGACAAGGCAAAAATCGGCGAAAAGACGGAGTTTACGTGCTTGTAAATGAGTACTTTGAGCCGATTTTTAACACCGTATGACCGAGCGCAGCCAGTTTTCGGCAAGGCCTTAGAGGTTGGCGACCAACTGCTCGATGGCCTGCTTCGCCTCGCCCAGGGCTTCCTCCTGATGGCCCATATTGAGGCCCTCGGCGAAGATGCTGTCCACCTCGGAGATACCGATCATGCCGAGCATCGCCTCGAGGTGCGGGGTCTGGGTGTCCATGGGGGTGCCGGCGTACTGGCCGCCCCGGGCCAGCAGCAGCACGGCACGGGTGTCCTCCACCAGGCCCTGGGGGCCATTCTCGGTGTAGCGGAAGGTGACCCCGGCACGCATCACCCGGTCGAACCAGGCCTTGAGCTGGCTGGGCACCCCGAAGTTGTACATGGGCACCGCCAGCACCACCACATCATGGGCCTGGAGCTCCTCGATCAGCACATCCGAGCGGGCGGCCAGTTCACGCTGCTCGGCAGTGCGCTCCTCGGCGGCCACCTGCCAGCTGCCCAGTTCGGCCAGGCCCAGGTGGGGCAGGTCGTCGGCCACCAGGTCGCGGCGGGTGATGGCGAGGTCATCGCGGCGGGCCGCCTCGGCGGCCAGGTGGTCGGCCAGGGCCTGGGAATTCCCGCCGAGGATGGAGCTGGTGAGTACGAGGATCTTGGTGGTCATGGCGATTCTCCTGGTTAGGGAGCAACGACTCGTGAATCGTTGCCGAGCTAATGATCGCCATTCTAGATGTATTTTTTGGGATGATAAGCGCAAAAAACCGCGGCAACCTTTCTAACAAATAGAAAGGTTGCCGCACCAGGCTCGATCAAGGGGGGGAATCAGGGCGCGATACCCTGGCCACAGCCCCGGTACTGGCGTCCCTCGATCTCCAGGGTGACCCGAGCCGGGAAGGGCTCGCCGCTCATGTCATCGAAGCAGGCGCGCGCCTCCAGGATCAGGGTAAAGGGGGTATCGGCGCGGCCGCTGGCCAAGACCACCCGGCCGACGTCGTTGTTCATCTCGGTGACCCGGTAGGGCAGGCTCAGCTCCCGCTGGCCATAGTCCAGGGTCAGGTCCAGCTCCGGCACGTCATGGGCCAGGCGCACCGCCCAGCCCGGCTCGTTGCCGCGCCCATGGAACATCACCCCGGGGCGCTGTTCCCGGGTCAGGGCCCGGCGGGCCATGTCGCTGCGACACTCCAGGCGGCCATTGTTGCTCTCCACCAGGGCGCTATCGCCACGATTCCAGAAGTTCAGGTCCCCCTGCTCGTAGCGGGCCCCGGAGGCCACCACCGACGGGGTCAGGCGATAGGCGCCATGGGCCGACCAGAGCCGCAGCTCCTCTTCACCGAAGGCGGCCACCAGGTCCTGGGCCGGGGTGCAACGCCAGGCGATGAACTCCTCGGCGCCACCGGGAAAGAGCGCCGAGGGCAGCAGCGGCGCCGTGGGGCGCCCCTGGGCCGCCTCATCGACGGGCGCCGACTCGACGCCGGGACGGCTCTCCACCATGGGCCGCTCCGCCGGCGCCACGGCACAACCGGCCAGCACCAACAGGCTTCCCAGCCAGAGGGACCCACGCAGGACAGGGGGGATGCGGGACATGCGAACTCCTTGCAACGTCTGAGATTCCGCCACCAGCATATCAGGCGCCGGGGCCCTTGGCCCCGGCACCGATCCCGCTTTACCAACGCTGTGACGGCAGTGAGTTACCGTGGCGCGTGCCAGCGTCATCTCCATTCCCTTATGTTCTTAAAAAATCGTTTTATGATCCGAATTGCCATAAGAGATGAGGAAAGTCTGGCTGGCCAAGGGAGGTGAATCAAACTAAATTAACTAATCGTTAAAGTGAAAGAAGCTCATAATCATGTTGGAACTGCGACACCTGCGTACCCTGGTGGCCCTGCGCGACGCCGGCTCCCTGGTGGAGGCCGCCGAGCGGGTCCACCTGACCCAGTCGGCCCTCTCCCACCAGATCAAGGACCTGGAGGAGCGCCTGGGTAACCCCCTCTTTCTGCGCAAGACCCGACCGGTGGAGTTCACCCGCGCCGGCCAGCGCCTGCTGTCGCTGGCCGAGCAGGTGCTGCCCCAGGTGCGCATGGCCGAGCGTGACCTGGCGCGGCTGGCCGGCAACGAGCAGGGTCGCCTGCATATGGCCATCGAGTGCCATAGCTGCTTCCAGTGGCTGATGCCCACCATCGACCATTTCCGCGATCACTGGCCCGAGGTGGAAGTGGATATTCCCAGCGGCCATAACTTCGACCCGCTGCCGGCCCTGGCCCGGGAGCAGCTCGACCTGGTGATTACCGCCGACCCCCAGCCGCTGCCGGGGGTCTCCTATGAGCCGCTGTTCCGTTACCAGGGGTTGCTGGCGGTGGCCAAGCAGCACCCCTTCGCCGAGCGCCCCTTTGTCCAGCCCCAGGACCTGGCCGAGGAGACCCTGATTCTCTACCCGGTGGAGCAGAATCGCCTGGATGTCTTTACCCAGTTCCTCGACCCCGCCGGGGTCAGGCCCAGGGAGGTGCGCACCGCCGAGCTGACGATCATGATGATGCAACTGGTGGCCAGCGGCCGCGGCGTCTGCGCCTTGCCCAACTGGGCCTTGACCGAATACCTGGAGCGGGACTACGTGCGCGCCGTGGCGCTGGGGGAGCACGGCGTCTGGAGTACCCTCTTCGCGGCGATTCGCGAGGAGAGCCGCGATGCGCCCTGGATGGAAGACTTCCTGCGCACCGCCCGGGAAACCTCCTTCGCGGTGCTGGAGGGGATCAAGCCCGCATAAGCGGCGGCTAAAACGGGCGCCACCGGGGGTAGGTCGGATAAACGAGCCGCAGGCGAGAGCATCCGACGTTGCAATGCCCCTCGTCGGGTGCGTTCGCCAAGGCTCACTTACCCGACCTACGGCTCAGCGTGTCTCGAGGGGCAGCAGAAGGCTAAAACGGGCGCCGCCGGGGTGATGGAGAGCGGCTGTCGTCCAGGGACGTATCGCAAGAAGGCTCAGCGTGTCTCGAGGGGCAGCAGGAGGCTATAACGGGCACCGCCGAAGTGGTAGAGAGTGAGGGAGAGCGGCTGTCGTCCAGGGGACGTATCGCAAGAGGCTCAGCGTGTCTCGAGGGGCAGCAGGAGGCTAAAACAGGCGCCGCCGGGGTGATGGAGAGCGGCTGTCGTCCAGGGGACGTATTGCAAGCAGGCTCAGCGTCGCTCGAGGGGCAGCAGAAGGCTAAAGCGGGCGCCCCCCAGATGCGGGCTGTCGTCCACCGCCACGCTGCCGCCGTGCCAGGCCATCACCTTCTGGACGATGGAGAGCCCCAGGCCATAGCCGCCGGAGCGGCGGGTGCGGCTGTCGTCGAGGCGGGCGAAGGGCTTGAAGATCCCCTCCCTGGACTCCACCGGCACCCCGGGGCCGTTATCCTCCACGTCGATGCGTAGCGCCCAGGGCTCCTGGGTCAGGCGCACCTCCACGCGACCATTGGCATGACGACAGGCGTTGGCCACCAGGTTCTGCAGGGCGCGCTGCAGATAGCGCGGGTCGGCTTCCACCTCCACCGGGGCGCCGGGCACCAGCACGAGCTCGAGGTCGCCATGCAGGGGGGCCAGGGTCTCCACCACCCGCTGCGCCATCTCTCGGCAATCCAGGCTCTCGCGACTGAGCACCTGCCCCTGACCGGGATCGCCCCCCAGGCGGGCATAGGTGAGGATCTCATCCACCAGGGCATCGAGCTCCTCGATATCGGCATCGATGCCCTGCAGCTGGCGGCGAATCCCGCCCTCCTCGGTCATGTCTTCCACCATCTGCACGGCGAAGCGGATGCGTGCCACCGGCGTACGCAGCTCATGGGAAACGGCGCGGATCATCTCCTGTTGGGTGCGCAGCAGCGACTGCACCCGGGCCGCCATGCCGTTGAAGGCCATGCCCAGGCGTCCCAGGAAGTCGCCGCTCTCCACCTTGACCCGAGTGTCCAGATGCCCCGCGGCGATGCGTGACGCCGCCTGCTCGAGCCCTGCCATGCGCGACTCCAGGCCGCGCACGATCAGATAGATGCTGGCCGCCAGGCCGAGCAGCAGCACGCCGATCAACAGCAGCGCCAGGCTCATGGGCATGGGCTCGAAGGCCTCCATGGGCCCCACCTCCAGCCAGCGTTCGCCGCCGGCCTCGGCGGGCAGCGGCAAGTAGAGGGAGATGGCCCAGCGCTGCGGCAGCAGCCGAATGGTAACTTCTGCTTCCTGAAGGCGCTGCGGCGGTGCCTGGGCCCACCCCTCCGGCGGGGTATCGCTGAGGGTAACCGGCAGAGCGGTCTCGGCAAGCAGCGCCAGGCGGGCCTCTCGCTCGGCATTCGAGGCCTCGTTCAACCACAGGCCCAACTCCACTGCCAGGCCGCGCAGTTGCTGTTCGTTGAGGCTATCGAGCTCCGCCACCATCAAGCCCGACTGGCCCGGGAGGCGGCGTCGCAGCTGCCAGCCCTGGCCATCCCGGGATTCCACCAGGGTCTGGCCCTCATCGAGGCGCGAGCGTTCGAAGTAGTTGAGGGGCTGGGAGGCCAGCGGCACCACCGCGAGGCGGATATCCAGCGACCGGGAACGCTCGGCCAGCCAGGCGCCACGGCGCTCCTCGGGCAGGGCAGCATAGCGGTGGGTCAGCACCAGCATGGGGGCGCTGGCCAACTGTTCCCGGTAGTGCTCGCGGCGCACCTGGTCGATCACCGCGAAGCCGCCCAGGGCCAGGCCACCGATCACCAGCAGCGCCAGGGCCAGGAGGGCATAGACCCGCAGGAAGGCGCTGTCGGCCAGGGGTCGAGGCAGGAAACGGGTCGGCATCAGCCGTCCTTGACGAACAGATAGCCCTTGCTGCGAACCGTCTTGATGCGATGCGGCTGGTTGGGATCATCGCCGATCTTGGGACGAATCCGCGATACCCGCACGTCGATGGAGCGATCCTGGCCGTCGTACTTGATGCCACGCAGCTGGGAGAAGATCTCCTCCCGGGTCAGCACCCGCCCGGCGTTGCTGGCCAACAGCCAGAGCAGGTCGAACTCGGCACTGGTCAGGTCGATGCGCTCGCCGTTCAGCCAGGCCTCCCGGGTGGCGCTGTCGATGGCCAGATCGCGAAAGCTCAACTGCGCCTCGCCACTCGCCTCGCTGCTCTCGGCGCGGCGCAGCAGGGCCCGCATCCGCGCCAGCAGCACCCGCGGTTGCACCGGCTTGGGCACATAGTCGTCGGCGCCCATCTCCAGTCCCAGCACCTGATCCATGTCGTCGGTGCGGGCGGTCAGCATCAGGATGGGGCCATGATAGTCGCCACGTACCCGACGACAGATCGACAGGCCGTCCTCGCCGGGCAACATCAGGTCAAGAATCACCAGATCCGGCTGCAGTTCGAGGATACGCGCCACCCCCTTGGCCCCATCCGCCTCGACGCTGACGCGGAAGCCATTGGCCTCCAGGTAGTCGCGTGTCAGCTCGGCGAGACGCTCGTCATCCTCGACGATCAGCACATGTTCCAGGTCGCTGCTTGTCACGCTGCCATCCACTCCCATGAGTGCGTTTCCTTGTTCATCGAGCCACCCCTCACGGCACCTGGCCGTCCGAGGGCACTCCGCCCCTTAGGTTATCTCATGCAATATAGTTTCGTCGCCATTACCGGTAACGAAAACGCCGATGAAGCGAGATAATAAGGGTTATCTGAACCAATCGCGAAGCCGCGTCCCTGCGGCGTCCCCGGATCGCCCACCGGACACCCCCAGAAGAGTCACAAGATACACACAGCTTATCCACTTGATGAAAGCCGCGGAGCACACTATCTTGTGCTCACCAACTGTCTCACCACAAGATAGTGTGTCCCTAGCAATTCCGGGCACGACTGTCAAACGCCCCGCTCGGGGCGCCAGCGACGCCGCTTCCCGCGGGCTTTCAACGCACGGCGTCGACGCGACTTCGCTTCATCCATCAACCATCGTCAGGGATACACGGCGCCATGGATACCACCCTTACCCCCGGCAAGACGTCTGTGAACGTGACCGCCCCCCAGCAACTGCGGGTGATCAAGCGTAATGGCGACGTGGTCGCCTTCGATGCCAGCAAGATCGCCGTCGCCATGACCAAGGCCTTTATCGCCGTGGAGGGGGACAATGCCGGTGCCTCGTCGCGGGTTCGGGACTTCGTCACCCAGGCCAGCCAGGCCATCGTCGAAGCCTTCCAGCGCCGCCTGCCCGATGGCGGCACCCTGCATATCGAGGACATCCAGGACCAGGTGGAACTCGCCCTGATGCGCGCCGGCGAGCAGAAGGTCGCCCGCGCCTATGTGCTCTACCGGGAGGAGCACGCCCGGGCCCGCGCCGAGGCGAGCCAGGACATCGAGAAGCCCCACCCGACCCTCAACGTCACCCTGCCCGACGGCAACCGTCAGCCGCTGGACCTGGGTCGGGTCGAGACCCTGGTCTATGACGCCTGCGAGGACCTGGCCAACGTCGAGCCGGGCAAGATCGTCGAGGACTCCCTGAAGAACCTCTACGATGGCGTGACCATCGACGGCGTATCCCAGGCGCTGATGATGACCGCCCGCACCCTGGTGGAGAAGGAGCCCAACTACACCTACGTCACCGCGCGCCTGCTGCAGGACAGCCTGCGCCGCGAGGCCCTCTCCTTCCTGGGCATCGCCGAGGACGCCACCTACAGCGACATGGCCGAGCTCTACAAGCCCGCCTTCAAGGCCTATGTGGCCAAGGGCATCGAGTTCGAGCAGCTCGACGACAAGCTCGCCGAGTTCGATCTGGAGCGCCTGGGCGACGCCCTGGACCACAGCCGCGACAACGCCTTCACCTACCTGGGCCTGCAGACCCTCTACGATCGCTACTTCATCCACAAGGATGACGTGCGCTACGAACTGCCCCAGGTGATGTTCATGCGCGTGGCCATGGGCCTGGCGCTCAACGAGGACGACCGCGAGGCGCGGGCCATCGAGTTCTACGAGCTGCTCTCCAGCTTCGACTACATGGCCTCCACCCCGACCCTGTTCAACTCCGGCACCCAGCGCAGCCAGCTCTCCAGCTGCTACCTGACCACCGTGCCCGATGACCTGGACCACATCTACAGCGCCATCCGCGACAACGCCCTGCTCTCCAAGTGGGCCGGCGGCCTGGGCAACGACTGGACCCCGGTGCGCGCCCTGGGCTCCTACATCAAGGGCACCAACGGCAAGTCCCAGGGCGTGGTGCCCTTCCTCAAGGTGGTCAACGACACCGCGGTGGCGGTCAACCAGGGCGGCAAGCGCAAGGGCGCGGTCTGTGCCTACCTGGAGACCTGGCACCTGGACATCGAGGAGTTCCTCGAGCTGCGCAAGAACACCGGTGACGACCGTCGCCGGACCCACGACATGAACACCGCCAACTGGGTGCCGGACCTGTTCATGAAGCGGGTCTTCGACGACAAGGAGTGGACGCTCTTCTCGCCGTCCACCTGCCCGGACCTCCACGACCTCTACGGCGCCGCCTTCGAGAAGCGCTACGCCGAGTACGAGGAGATGACCCGCACCGGCCAGCTCAAGCTGTTCAAGCGCGTGCGCGCCAAGGACCTGTGGCGCAAGATGCTCTCCATGCTGTTCGAGACCGGCCACCCCTGGATCACCTTCAAGGATCCGTGCAACCTGCGCAGCCCGCAGCAGCACGCCGGCGTGGTGCACTCTTCCAACCTGTGCACCGAGATCACCCTCAACACCAGCGTCGACGAGATCGCGGTGTGCAACCTGGGCTCCGTCAACCTGGCCCAGCACGTGGTGGACGGCGAGCTCGACAACGACAAGCTGCAGAAGACCGTGCGCACCGCGGTGCGGATGCTCGATAACGTCATCGACATCAACTACTACGCGGTGCCCCAGGCCAAGCGTTCCAACTTCCGGCACCGCCCGGTGGGGCTGGGCATCATGGGCTTCCAGGACGCCCTCTACAAGCAGGGCATCGCCTACGCTTCCCAGGAGGCGGTGACCTTCGCCGACCGCTCCATGGAGCTGGTCAGCTACCACGCCATCGAGGCCTCCGCGGACCTCGCCGCCGAGCGCGGTCGCTACGAGAGCTTCGAGGGCTCGCTGTGGAGCCAGGGCGTGCTGCCCATCGACTCCATCGACAAGCTGCGCCTGGAGCGCGGCGAGAAGTACATCGAGATCGACACCAGCGCGACCCAGGACTGGGACCGCATCCGCGACAAGATCGCCGCCCAGGGCATGCGCAACTCCAACGTGATGGCCATCGCCCCCACCGCGACCATCTCCAATATCTGCGGCGTCTCCCAGTCCATCGAGCCGACCTATCAGAACCTCTTCGTCAAGTCGAACCTCTCCGGCGAGTTCACCGTGGTCAACGCCTACCTGGTCCACGACCTCAAGGAGCGCGGCCTGTGGGACGAGGTGATGATCAACGACCTCAAGTACTACGACGGCAGCGTGCAGCCCATCGACCGCATCCCGGACGACCTCAAGGCCAAGTACGCCTCCGCCTTCGAGGTGGAGCCCAAGTGGCTGGTGGAAGCCGCCGCGCGGCGCCAGAAGTGGATCGACCAGGCCCAGTCGCTGAACCTCTATATCCAGGGGGTCTCCGGCAAGAAGCTCGACGTGACCTACCGCATGGCCTGGTTCCGCGGCCTCAAGACCACCTACTACCTGCGCGCCCTGGGCGCCACCTCGGTGGAGAAGTCCACCGTGGATCGCGGCAAGCTCAATGCGGTCAGTAATGGTAGTGGCACCGCCCCGGCCCCGTCGGCCCAGCCGGAGGCCCCGGCCAGCGAGCCTCGCGGTATCGAGGACTTCCTGCAGGGCCAGAGCGGCAGCGGCTCCCGGGCGCCCTCGGCGGGCGATATCGACGAGCTGGGCTGCGAGGCCTGCCAATAACGCCGTAAGCCAGAAGCGGGAAGCCGATAGCACGCCTTCGGCTTCCCAGCCCCTTCAGCAGGAGCCCGCTTTAGCGTGCGATGGGGCCCCAGGCCCCGCCCCGAGGCGGCGCTCCTGCCCACGATCCGGATCATCGACCGGGAGAGAGATAGAGATGCTGAACTGGGACGAGTTCCACGAAGACGAGACCTCCGTCGCCGAGCCCCCCAAGGCCGCCCCGGCGCCCGCCACCAAGGCGGCCGAGCCGGCGCCCGCCCAGCCCGACAGCGTGGCCGAGAGCCGCGGTGATTATCGGGTCGCCGAAGGCGATCGCCTCGAGCGGGCCCGTCAGTCCCTGGAGAATCTCGACGTGGCCGCCGGCCTGGAAGAGCTGGAGATGGGCGCGGCACGCATCGAGGTCGACGACAAGCGCATGATCAATGCCCGCGCCGACCTCAACCAGCTGGTGCCCTTCAAGTACGAGTGGGCCTGGCAGAAGTACCTGGACGGCAGCGCCAACCACTGGATGCCCCAGGAAGTGAACATGAACGCCGATATCGCCCTGTGGAAGAGCCAGGATGGCCTGACCGAGGACGAGCGGCTGATCGTGATGCGCAGCCTCGGTTACTTCTCCACCGCCGACTCCCTGGTGGCCAACAACCTGGTGCTGGCGGTCTATCGCCTGATCACCAACCCCGAGTGCCGCCAGTACCTGCTGCGCCAGGCCTTCGAGGAGGCCATCCACACCCACGCCTACCAGTACTGCGTGGAGTCGCTGGGCATGGACGAGGGCGAGGTCTTCAACATGTACCGGGAAGTGCCCTCGGTGGCCGCCAAGTCCGCCTGGAGCCTCAAGCACACCCAGTCACTGTCGCGCCCGGACTTCCACACCGGCACCCCGGAGACCGACCAGGAGCTCTTGCGCAACCTGATCGCCTTCTACTGCGTCACCGAAGGCATCTTCTTCTACTGCGGCTTCAGCCAGATCCTCTCCATGGGCCGTCGCAACAAGATGACCGGCGTGGCCGAGCAGTTCCAGTACATCCTGCGCGACGAGTCCATGCACCTGAACTTCGGCGTGGACATGATCAACCAGATCAAGATCGAGAACCCGCACCTCTGGACCGCCGAGTTCCAGGACGAGGTGACCCAGATGATCCTCGAGGGCACCGAGCTCGAGATCGCCTACGCCCGTGACTCCATGCCCCGCGGCGTACTGGGCATGAACGCGGCGATCATGGAGGAGTACCTGCACTTCATCTGCAACCGTCGCCTGGCGCAGATCGGCCTGAAGGAGCAGTTCCCCGGCGCCCAGAACCCCTTCCCCTGGATGAGCGAGATCATCGACCTGCGCAAGGAGAAGAACTTCTTCGAGACCCGGGTCACCGAGTACCAGGTGGGCGGCGCCCTGAGCTGGGATTGACGGCGCGGGGATCGATCCCGCTCCCCTTCCGGGCCCCGCTTTGGCGGGGCCCGGTCGTTTCGGGTCCTTGATCGCCGTCAAGGACAGGGCGCCGCCCGGGCTGCTAGGGTAGAGGCATAACAACGGAGGAGAGTGCGATGAGCGAGCCCAAGAGCATGATCAAGCGCGTCTATGTGCCCACCCACACGCGCCAGCTGCCCAACGGCGAGCGAGTCACGGTGCCCGGTCACTACAAGGCGCCACCGCGCCGCTGACCTCTCCCCGGTCTCTATTTCCCCGACGCCTCGGTTCTCGTGACCGGGGCGTCGGCGTCTCGGGGTTGAGTGCTAGAAGGCGCCGAACAGGCTCCCCAGCAGGATCAACAGCCCCAGCGACAGCAGCGGCACCAGCACCGCCACCACGGCGATATCCAGGTAGGACTCCCGGTGGCTCAGCCCGCAGATGGAGAGCAGGGTGATCACGGCGCCGTTGTGGGGCAGCGCATCCAGGCCCCCGGTGGCCACGGCGGTGACCCGGTGCAGCAGCTCCGGGGCGATGCCGGCGGCCTGCCCCATGGCCAGGTAGGTCTCCCCCAGGGTCGCCAGGGCGATGCTCATGCCGCCGGAGGCGGAGCCGGTCATCCCGGCCAGCAGGTTGACGGCGATGGCCAGGGAGATCAGCGGGTTGTCGCCCCCCAGGGAGGTGACCCAGCCACTCAGGGTCTCGAAGGCCGCCAGGGAGGCGATCACCGCGCCGAAGCCCACCAGGCTCGCGGTATTGAAGATCGGCAGCAGGGCCGCGTTGGCACCGCTGTCCAGGCTCCCGGTCAGCCCCGGCAGGCGCCGGCGATTGGCCAGGATCAGCGCCCCGATGGCGATCACCAGGGCGGCGATCACCGACCAGAGCCCGCGCAGCGCCTCGATGCCGGTGGCCCCGAAGCGGGGCTCGGCCAGGTAGCCGGTCTCCATGGCGGGAATCACCCAGGCGGTAAACACCAGGTTGAGGGCGATCACCAGCACGATGGGCATCAGCGCCAGGGGCAGGCTCGGCAGGCTGGCCGGGAGCGGTGTCGGGGTGACCTCGGCCAGGTCGAAGCCCTCCCCGGCGGCCCGCTCGCGCAGCGTCGACGTGGCGGGCAGGGCGTCCTCGTGGGCCCCATAACCCTCCCCTGCCGATCGCGCCCGGCGCGCCCGATGGCTGAGCCAGGCCTGGCCCAGCCCCAGCATCGCCAGGCCGGTGATGATGCCGAGCCCCGGGGCGGCGAAGGGCGAGGTGCCGAAATAGGGCATGGGAATGGCGTTCTGGATCGCCGGGGTCCCCGGCAGGGCGGTCATGGTGAAGGTGAAGGCGCCGAGGGCGATGGTGGCGGGCATCAGGCGCTTGGGCAGGTCGGCGCGGCGAAACAGGGCCGCGGCGATGGGGTAGACGGCGAAGGCCACCACGAACAGCGAGACGCCGCCATAGGTCATCACCGCGCAGGCCAGCACCACCGCCAGGATGGCCCGGGCCTCCCCCAGGCGGGCGACGATGGCCCCGGCCAGCACCTCGGCGCTGCCGGAATCCTCCATCAGCTTGCCGAACACCGCCCCCAGCAGGAAGAGCGGGAAGTAGCTGATCACGAAGCCCCCGGCGGCCCCCATAAAGACCTGGGTATAGCTGGCCAGCAGCGGCGCCTGGGCCACCAGGGCCACCAGCATGGCCAGCAGGGGCGCCAGCAGCAGCAGGCTCAGGCCCCGGTAGGCCAGGTACATCAGCAGACCCAGGGCCACGACGATGGCGATGATCGCGATCATGGCGCTTCCTCCCCCTCGGAGGCCCCGGCCAGGGGGCGGAAGGTGTCGGAGAAGAGGCGATCCAGGTCGAAGGTGGAACGCTGGCCGATCGCCTCGAAGTGCTCCGCCAGCCAGGCATCCGCCCAGGCGCGCCCCTGGGCGAAGAGCCGGGTCAGGAAGTCCCACTCGGCGTTCATCTTGCTGGAGGCGCTCAGGCCCTCCACCTCCTGCTCGCAGTGGATCAGGTGCAGGCGCATGGCCCGGTAGCTCTCCAGCGTCAGTCCCTCCGCCTCGATCAGCCGCTGCAGCAGCTGGATGCTGCGCAGCTCCTTGACCAGGCTGGAGTTGAAGGTGATCTCGTTGAGGCGGTTGAGGATCTCCCGGGCGCTGCCCGGCAGCCGGCGGCGCACCAGGGGGTTGATCTGCACCACCACCAGGTCGCGGCAGCCCTGGTCGTCCACCAGGGGGTAGAGCGCCGGGTTGCCGCTGTAGCCGCCGTCCCAGTAGGCCTCGCCGTCGATCTCCACGGCCCGGTAGAGAAACGGCAGGCAAGCGGAGGCCATCAGGGTCTCCACGCCGAGGTCGGGCTGACGAAAGATGGTGGCGCGACCGGTGCGCACATTGGTGGCGGTGACGAAGACCTTGACCTGGGTGCAGGCATTGACCCGGTCGAAGTCGATGCGCTCCGCCACCAGGTCCCGCAACGGATTGATATCCAGGGGGTTGAGGTAGGCCGGGGCGACCAACTGGGTGAGGTTCTCGAAGAAGAGGTAGCTGGGCGAATGGTCGAGGCTGTCGTTGCCGATCAGCCGGTCCCAGAGGCTGCGCTGGATGGGCGAGAAGCGCGCCGCCTCGCTGACCGCCTGCCAGAAGCCGGCCAGGGCCTCCCGGGCCCCCTCGCGTCCGCCCCGCTGCAGGCCATCCGCCAGCACCACCGCGTTCATGGCCCCGGCGCTGGTGCCGCTGATGCCATCGATCTCGAGGCGCTCGTCCTCCAGCAACCGATCCAGCACGCCCCAGGTGAGGGCCCCGTGGGAGCCGCCGCCCTGTAGCGCCAGGTCGATCCGCTTGACCGCTCGCTTGGCCATGCCGCCTCCTTGTCCAACCGCGAATATTGCGGTGCAGTATAGGCGCCCATGCTGCGCCGCAGCAAGGAGGAGAAAGGCTCGCCCGACGCTATCCCTTGGGTCCCAACAGCAACCAGGCGATCAGGCCGATCAGCGGGAAGAACAGCAGGATCAGGATCCACAGCAGCTTGGCCACCGGCCCCGCCCCGCTCTTGGCCACCTTGACGATGGCCCAGATGATGATGATCAACCAGATCAGCCCGAACAGGCCGGCCACTTCGATCCCCATGGTCACACTCCTTTGTGGGCGCTCATAGGACTTCAGGAGTAGCACGCTTTCGGCGTCAGGCACAATCGCGGCGCCGTCCCGGCTTGGCATCTCCGGTCCCGGCCGCCATTATCATCCCCTGTCATTCACCACCGGAGCCCCTGACCTTGGCCGTCGACCTGCTGCTCAATGCCGCCATCTTCCTCGCCGCCGCCGTGCTGATGGTGCCCCTGTTCAAGGCCCTGGGGCTCGGCGAGGTACTGGGCTACCTGGTGGCTGGGGTGATCATCGGCCCCTCGGTGCTGGGGCTGGTGCCGGACGCCGAGGGGGTGCTGCAGTTCTCCCAGGTGGGCATCGTCTTCCTGCTCTTCGTGATCGGCCTGGAGCTCAAACCGGCGCGTCTGAGGGTCATGCGCCGGGCGGTGTTCGGCTTCGGCAGCCTGCAGGTGACCCTGACCACCGCCTGCCTGGCCCTGGCCGCCTGGTGGCTGGGGCTCTCGCCCCTGGCGGCCCTGGTGGTCGGCTTCAGCCTGGGGCTCTGCTCCACGCCCCTGGTGCTGCAGCTGCTCGGCGAGCGCAAGGAGCTCTCCACCCGCCAGGGCCGCAACGGCTTCGCCCTGCTGCTGTTCCAGGACCTGGCGGCGATCCCGGTGCTGGCGGCCATTCCCATCCTCGCCGCCGGCTCCCTGCTGGCGGCGGGCCCCGGGGTGCTGCTCAAGGAGACGGCCCTGGCGCTGGGCGCCTTCCTGGGGCTGATCCTCGGCGGACGCTACCTGCTGCGCCCGCTCTTTCACCTGGCCGCCCGCACCAAGAGCCGCCAGGTCTTCACCGCGACCACCCTGCTGGTGGTGATCGGCGCCGCCCTGCTGATGGAGCTGGCCGGCCTCTCCATGGCCCTCGGCGCCTTTATCGCCGGGGTGCTGCTGGCGGACTCCGAGTATCGCCACAGCATCGAGGCGGATATCGAGCCCTTCCGCGGCCTGCTGCTGGGACTCTTCTTCATGGCGGTGGGGATGATGGCGCAGATCGGCCTGTTGGCGGAGATACCGCTGACGGTGCTGGGCCTGACCCTGGGGCTGCTGCTGCTCAAGGGCGCCAGCCTGGTACTGGCCAGCCGCCTCTACGGCGGCTCCTGGAAGGAGGCCACCGGCCTCGGGGTGCTGCTCTCCCAGGGCGGCGAATTCGCCTTCGTGCTGCTCACCGCCGCCGCCACGGTGGCCCTGCTCGACCGCGAGCTCACCGAACTGCTGGTGCTGGTGATCTCGCTCTCCATGGCCACCACCCCGCTGCTCTACGGCGGCTATGCCCGCTGGCTGCGCCCGCGTTTCGCCAGGGCACGCAAGCGGCCCGGCTACGACACTCCCGAGGACGATGCCCCCCAGGTGATCATCGCCGGCTTCGGGCGCTTCGGGCAGATCCTCGGCCGGGTGCTCCAGGGCCTGCAGATCCCCTATACGGTGCTGGATATCAACGCCGAGCAGGTCGATTTCGTGCGCCGCTACGGCAACAAGGTCTACTACGGCGACGCCGCCCGCCTCGACCTGATGAGCGCCGCCGGCGCCGACAAGGCACGCGTCCTGGTGCTGGCCATGGACGATATCGAGGCCTCCATGCGCATCGCCGAACGGGTCCGGCGACGCTTCCCCCAGCTGCGCATCTTCGCCCGGGCCCGCAACCGCTACCACGCCCACCTCTTGATGCGCGCCGGCATCCACGACCTGGTCCGCGAGATGCTTCCCGCCAGCCTGGAGCTGACCCGCGAGGTGCTGGTCGCCCTCGGCCTGCCCCCGGAGCAGGCCGACCACGGCGTGGCCACCTTCCGCGACCACGACGAGCAGACCCTGCTGCGCCAGTTGGAGGTATTCGGCAACGAGAGCCAATATATTCAGACGGTCCAGGAGGCGGCCCGGGAGCTGGAAAGCCTCTTCGAGGCCGACGAGGAGATCGCCACCCCAGCCGGAGGCCCCGATGCGAAAAACTGACAAGCAGCTCGACAACCGCTTGCGCGGTGCCCTGATGGAAGTCTGCGAACTAGCCCTGGAGAGCGTGCCTGGCTTTCGCTGGCTGACCCACCTGGCCGACTACCGGCGCTTCCCCGACAGCCTGCGCATCGTCTGCGTCTTCGACAGCGACGACGCCCTGGCCCAGGCCCGGGAGGCCCGGGAAGACGACTACCTCTGTCAGCTGCTCCAGGCCAAGCTGGCCGCCGCCGCCATCAAGCCCGCGGCGCTGCGCCGTCAGGTCCAGTTCGACAGCGAGGAGGCCTGCCAGCGGGAGCACCAGGGCAACTGGAAGCGGCGCCTCAACGACGCCTGACGCCTCACTCCTCGAGCTTCACGCCCCCCACCATTCGGGCAGCAGGGCCCGTACCTCGGGCCGGGCGAAGCGTTCGTCCATCAGCACCACCACCCCCTCGTCCTCGGGGCCGCGGATCACCCGGCCGGCGGCCTGCACCACCTTGGTCAGGCCGGGGATCCGGTAGGCGTAGTCGTAGCCGCGCCCGAAGCGCGCCTGGAGCCGCGCGCGCAGCGCCTCGTTGAAGGGATCCGAGGGCGGCAGGCCCAGGGTGGCGATAAAGGCGCCGATCAGCCGCTCCCCGGGCAGGTCGATGCCCTCGCCGAAGGCCCCGCCCAGCACCGCGAAGCCGATGCCCCGGCCCCCGGGCGCGAAGCCCGCCAGGAAGGCCTCCCGGGCCGCCTCGTCCATGCCGCGGGTCTGGCCGCGCTGGGGAATCTCGGGATGCGCCGCGGCCAGCGCCTCCCGGGCCACCTCCAGGTAGGCGAAGCTGCTGAAGAAGGCCAGGTAGTGGCCCGGGCGGCGTCGGTACTGGTCGGCGAGGGTGGCGACGATGGGCCCCAGGGAGGCGGCGCGATCCGCCAGCCGGGTGGAGATATCGCTGCGCGCCCGCACCTCGAGCTGCTCGGCGCGAAAGGGCGCGGGCACCGTCTGCCAGACGCTTCCCGAGGGCAGGCCCAGCAGGTCCCGATGGTAGGCGGGCGGGCTCAGGGTCGCGGAAAAGAGCACCGTGCAGTGAGCGGCGGCGAAGCGCGGCGCCAGGAAGTCCGCCGGTATCAGGTTGCGCAGTCCCAGCCGGGCACGGCCCCGGCCGCGGCGCTCCAGGTCGCACAGGGAGTGGTCGCCGAAGCGCTCCGCCAAGCGGCCGAAGGCCAGGGCCTCGAAGAGCAGCTCCTGCCACTCCCCCTGGCCGGGGTGTTCCACCAGGTAGTCGCCGAGACGCGCCACCAGCCCCTGCAGGGCCCCCAGCAGGCCGCCGGGCAGGCTCTCGAGGACCCCGTAGGCGGGATGCCGCACCGAGCCCTCGGCGACGCCGCTCTCCCGCACCAGGGCCTGCCACTGGCGGCTTAACCGCGCCAGGGGCGGCTCGAGCATCCCGGGTGCGTTTCGCTTCAGGCGATTGAGTCGTGCCTGATCCAGCTCGGCGCTGTACATACCCCGGGCGCGCCCCACCAGGTTATGGGCCTCGTCGACCAGCAACCCCAGGCGCCAGCCGTTGGCCTGGGCCAGGCCATGCAACAGCGCCGTGTCGTCGAAGTAGTGATTGACGTCGCCGACGATCACATCGCACCAGCGGGCCAGCTCCTGGCCCAGGTAGTAGGGGCAGACCCGATGGGCCAGGGCCAGCTCGCGAAGCGCCTGGCGATCCAGCCAGCCCCGGGCCACCGCCGCCCGACGCGCCGCCGGCAGGCGATCATAGAAGCCCTCGGCCAGGGGGCAGGCCTCGCCCTGGCAGGGGGTGCCGGGATGCTCGCAGGCCTTGTCCCGGGCGATCAGCTCCAGCACCCGCAGCGGGGGGTCGCCCTCGGCGGCGCCCAGGCTGGCCAGGGCATCCAGGGCCAGGCGCCGCCCCGGGGTCTTCATGGTCAGGAAGGCCAGCCGATCCAGCTCCTGGCGAGGCATGGCGGTAAGCAGCGGGAAGAGGGTGCCCAGGGTCTTGCCGATGCCGGTGGGGGCCTGGGCCAGCAGGCAGCGGCCGGTGGCGGCGGCCTTGTAGGCGGCCTCGGCCAGGGCCCGCTGGCCGGGGCGGAACTCGCCATGGGGGAAGCGCAGTGTCGCCAGGGCCTGGTCCCGGGCGCGACGATGGGCCGACTCCTGGCGGGCCCAGGCCAGGAAGTCGCGGCAGCGGGCGAGGAACTCCGCCTCCAGCTCGGCGGCCGCCACGGTCTCGTCGAGGCGGGTCTCCTCGCCGCTGGTGATCTCCAGGTAGACCAGGCGAATCGTCACCCGGGCCAGCCCCTCGGCGCGACACAGCAGGGCCCCGTAGGTCCGCGCCTGGGCCCAGTGCAGGGCGCGCTGGTTAGCGGCCTGGCGGCTCAGGTCGCCGCGGTGGGTCTTGATCTCCTCGAGACAGGCCTCCCCGGGGGCATAGCCGTCGGCGCGACCGCGCACCAGCAGGCGCACCCCCTGGGCGACAAACTCGCCCTCCAGGGGCAGCTCGGCGCGGTAATCGCCGCCGCGGCGAGCCACTACCCGGGCATGGCCGGCGATGCCCTCCCGGGCGCTGGGCGCCGGGGTAAAGCGATGGTCCAGGTCGCCACGCCGGGCGGTGAAGTCGCATAGCGCCCGCACCGCCACCCGATAGGTCAGCGGCTCGTCACTCATGCCCAGCGCACCTGGCAGACCGCCGCGGGGATACCCTCCCGGTGGAAGAAGGCGAGCCAGCGGCGCTGGTTGTCCTGGAGGCGGTCCCCGGGCCCCTTGACCTCGATCAGCCGGTAGCCACCCCGCTCGGGGAAGCACTGGATCAGGTCCGGCAGGCCGGCCCGATTGGCCTTGAGATCCGCCAGCAGCCGCTCGAAGCAGGCGCGCAGATGGGCCGGCGGCAGGCTCGCCAGGGACAGCTCGAGGAGTGCCTCATCGAGCAGTTCCCAGGCCACGAAGGGCGAGGCCAGGCCCCGCTTGGCCGCCCAGGTGGCGCGGATCGCCTCCCGGTAATCACCCTTGTCCAGGCGCGCCAGGCAGGCGTCGAACAGCGCCCGGCGACGGGTCACGAAGTCGGGGCGGTAGAGGTCGGCGGGGCCGCTCTGGAAGGGGTGGAAGAAGGCCCCGGGCAGGGGCGCGAAGATCGCCTCCCAGCAGAGCAGGCCGAAGAGGCTGGTGAGCAGGCCGTTCTCCACGTAGCGCACCGGCGCCTCGGGCGTGGCGAGGTGCTCGGCCACCGCCCGCTCCACGCCGCCGCTGACCGCCTGGGGCAGGGTCAGGGTCAGCCGCTCGGGGGCGGGTTCCGGCGGCGCCGGCGTGACCGCCAGCCCCAGGCGCTTCTCGAGGCGCGGCACTAGCCGTGCCAGGGCCTGGCGCTGGGCCTCGCTGGCCGGTGCCGCCAGGGCGGGCCGGGCCAGATCCAGGGCGCGCCGATGCTCGCCGAGGCGCTCCAGCAGGCGCAGCCGACGCACCAGGGCCTCGTCCTCGCCGCCCTGGGCATAGAGACCGAGGGCCAGCTCGGTCTCGCCCTGCCGCTCGGCCTCCCGCCCCAGGCGCAGGGCCAGGCGGCAGCGTCGCGCCGCCAGCCAGGGGTTGGCCGCGGTCGGCGGCAGGCTCTCGGACAGCGCCTCGGCCAGGTCACTCACCGCCTCCCCCGCGTCCAGACGTTCCCCCAGCCGATGCAGGGCCAGGTAAGCGTCCAGCTCCTCGGGATGCCGGAAGGCCCGGGACTCGGGACCGAAGGGCACCGTCTCGAAGCGCTGGTGGCCCAGCTCCGTCAGCACGAACTCCGACCAGTCCTGGCGCAGGTTACCGAAGAACATCAGCCGCAGCCGCTCGCAGGTCGCCATCGCCGTGAGGCGTACCAGCCGATCCGGGGCCTCGGGCCACCAGGCGGCGTAGCGTCGCGGCGCCGGCACCAGTTCCGGGAGCCGGTCGCTCAGCTCCCCCTTGGTGGCACGGCCCAGTCCCGCCTCGGCGAGGGGCGTCGCGAAGGCCTGGCGCAGCTCCGCCAGGCGCAGTTGCCGGCACAGCTCCTCGACGTCGAGCACCGGATCCGCCTCCACCAGGCCCGAGGCGATCAAGGGCGCCAGGGCGGCCTCGGTATCGCCGATCTCGGGGTAAGCCAGCCGCGAGGTGCGAAAGTGCTCGCCGCGGCGCATCACCAGGCGCACCAGTAGCGCCTGGGCGGCCTCGGGCAGGGCGGTGAAGCGCGTCAGGAAGTGACGCTCCTCGTCCCCCAGCAGGTCATCGTAGCGCGCCGCCACCCAGTCCAGGGCGGCGCGGAAATTGGCCAGGTAGTAGCGGGGATCGCTCAGGGGGGCGATGGGAAGACTGTTCATCCATCCATGGTAGCAGCCCCCCGGGAATCTCGGCTATCGGCTGCCTTGTGCCAGTTGCCGGGTCAGCTCGGCGACGGGAATAGCCCGGCAGCCGGTCACGTTCTGGCCGGCCCAGAGCGGGCTGAAATCGCCGCTGCCCCGAGCCTCGGCGGTAGCGCGCAGGGGCGCGATGGCGGCGGTGGCCAGGGGGAAGGATGGCGGAGCGTCACTCAAGGGGCCCAGCTCGCGCATCAGGCGATTGACGATGCCCCGGGCCGGACGCCCGGAGAAGAGGGTGGTCAGGGCAGTATGCCGGGCCGCCTCGCTGGCCAGGGCGGCACGATGCACGGCACTCGTAGTGGCCTCGGGGCAGAGCAGGTAGGCGGTGCCCACCTGGGCGGCGCTGGCGCCCAGCGCCAGGGCCGCCCGCACGCCCCGGGCATCGCCGATGCCACCGGCGGCGATCACCGGGATATCCAGGGCCGCCACTAACTGGGGCAGCAGGGCGAAGGTGCCCAGCTGTCTGGTGAGGTCGTGATCGAGGAAGTGGCCGCGATGGCCGCCGGCCTCCAGCCCCTGGGCGATCACCGCATCGACACCCCGGGCCTGCAGCCAGAGCGCCTCCTCCAGAGTGGTGGCGGTGGAGAAGACCCGCGCGCCCCAGGCCTTGACCCGCGCCAGCAACGCCGCCTCCGGCAGGCCGAAGTGGAAGCTCACCACCGCCGGGCGATGGGCCTCCAGCACCTCGCAGGCCGCCGCATCGAAGGGACGCCGCCCCGGGCCCGCCGGCACCGCCTCGCCATCGAGCCCCAGCTCCCGATAGTAGGGCGCCAGGGCCCGGCGCCAGCGTGCCTCGGCGGCCGGGTCCGGGACGGGTGGGACATGGCAGAAGAAGTTGACGTTGAGGGGCCCGTCCCCTTCCCGGCCGTGACGCGCCAGGGCCGTATCCAGGCCCTGGCTATCGAGCATGGCGGCCGGCAGCGCCCCCAGGCCGCCCCCCTCGCCCACCGCCAGGGCCAGCTCGATGCCCTGGGAGCCCGCCATGGGCGCCTGGAGGATCGGCACGTCGATACCGAGTCGCTTGCAGAAGTCGTTCATCCCTGTCTCCTTATCGAGTCCAGGGAGAGCCTAGCGCGGATGACGGTAGCGGCCCAGGCGACCTTGGGCGGGCCACCCCGAGCCAGTGCCTCTACCAGGGCAGCGCCTCGCCGCTGCTATGCCAGAAGCCGCCGCTGGTACGCAGGGTCAGCTCCTCGATGCGTTGGGCGATACCGGCGGCGGCCTCCTCGGCATCGATCAGGCCACCGAAGTTGACCATGCGGGTCTTCACGTAGCCCGGGTGGATCTGGGCCACGGCGATGCCGCGGGGCTTGAGGTCCACCGCCAGGGACTTGCCGAAGGCGTTGAGGGCCGCCTTGGAGGCGCGATAGCCGTAGCGGCCGCCGGAGTCGTTGTCGGCGATGGAGCCCATGCGGCTGGTGATATTGGCGATCTTGGCGCCCTCGCCCAGGTTGCCCAGCAGCGCCTCGCTGACTCGCAGTGGCGCATAGGCATTGATCTCCATCTGTTCGCGGATCGATTCGAAGTCGATCTCCCCGAGCGCCTCGTCCTTGAGCAGGCCGGCGTTGTTGATCAGCAGGTCCAGGCGGCGCCCCACCAGCTCCCGCTGCAACCGGGTCACGTCCTCGGGGCGGGTCACGTCGATGCCCTCGATCAGCGTCTCGGCGATCTCGGCGAGTTCGGCGGCCGCCTCGCCGCCGCTGCGGCAGACGCCGATCACCGCCCAGCCGGCAGCGTGGTAGTGGCGGGCCAGGGCCAGGCCGACGCCGCGATTGGCGCCGGTGATCAGTACGGTGGAAGTCATCTCAACTCCGGGGTGGGAAAGTGGGCGATACCCTAAAGGTGGGGGGCCGGGCCACCGACTTCAAGCGCTGCCCGGCTCGCCGGGATGCCAGCGCTTCAGGTGCTCGGCATGGGTCGCCAGGTAGGCCCCGGGTTGGTAGTGGCGATCGTAGAAGTCGGTATCCAGGTGCACCGCCTGGACGAAGCCCGGTAGCACGATGGTGGTGAAGGCGCCGGGGAACTTGCCGTGCTTGTCGTGAATGTACTGGGCCACTTCCCCCAGGCAGGCCTGGAACTCCTCCGAATAGGGGGTGACCCCGCCCTTCACCTCGCGGCTGCGCCGCCAGGGCCCCGGGGTGGTGGCGTCATAGGCCCCGCCCGGGCCGAACTTGCGGTCCACGAAGGCCGCCACCGCCGCCCGCATGTCCGGGTAATAAGGCGGGCAGAGCGCCTCGTAGCGGCCATCGAGCCCCACCGGGTTGGGCAGGGTCCAGCGGGCGTCGCGCACGAAGCGAAAGCCGGCGCCGACGATGCCCTGGTCGGCGAAGGCGCCCAGGAGGCTCCAGCGATTGAGGCCATTGAAGTAGAGGCCGCCGAGGCCCATGGCCTGCATCATCAGCACCATGTTATGGCCCATCATCGCCAGTTCGGCGCAGTTCCCCTCATAGGCCATCTGCTGCAGCACCGAGAGGGGCACGCGCTTCTCCTCCTGGAGCAGGCCGCTGCGCTGGAAGGGCGCCAGGTCGCCGGCGGGACGGCCGAGCTCGTCATCCATGGGGGTGTTGCCGTTGCCGATGGCCATGGCCAGCAGCGCCAGCACCTGTTCGCTGGCGTCACCGATGGGCATGAACAGGGTCGAGCCCGGCGCATTGGCCATCCACAGGTTGGGCTCGAGCATATGCGGTGGCGCCGCCGGCAGATCGAGGCGCTGGGGCGAGAGGGTCTCGATCCGGTCGCGCATCAGCGCCAGCAGTCGCGCCACATCGTCCTCGCCCCGGTACTCGCGCATCCCCTCGGGAGGAAGGTCCCGGGTATTGAGGAAATGGATGCCGTCGTCATCGGTGAACAGCAGCGCCGGGGTGCCGAAGCCCCCGGCGGTGGGCGCGGTGCGCCCGCCATAGCGCAGGGTGTAGTGGGCATGCTCGTCGGGCCGGTCGGGGCCGTGGGGCACCCCGAAGCTCCAGCCGCTGACCCCGGTGCCGGCGAGCAGCAGCAGGTCGCGCTCCAGTTCCGAGAGCGGCAGTGGCGCCTGGCGGGAGCGGTAGGCCAGCGGCCCCGAGGGCAGCTCCATGCCCAGGCCGAAGCGCCGCGCGCGACGCCCCAGCATGGCCTCGAGGAGGGGGTAGTGGAACAGTTCGTTCAGGAGGTCGGACGACGCCATGGCTACGCCTCCTCGGTGGGAGTCCGGTCGCACCGCCTGGCGCGACGCCTTGCAGACAGTGTAGCCACCACCCTGCCACGCCCCCACCCTCTCATCCGGCTAACCGGTCAGCGCCATGGAACCGCGCCAGTCGAGCCGCGGCCAGCCCTCGGCGCGGGCCACCTCGGCCAGTACCGGGTCGGGATTGACCGCCACCGGGCGATCCACCCGGCTGAGCAGCGGCAGGTCGTTATGGGAGTCGGAGTAGAAGCTGAGGTGGCTGGCGACGCCCCCCTGCTCCGCCAGCCAGGCCTCCAGCCGGGTCACCTTGCCGCCGCGATAGGAGAGCACCCCGGTGGTGGCGCCGGTATAGCGCCCGTCCACCACGGCCGGTTCCACGGCGATCACCTCCGCGATGCCCAGCGCCGCCGCCACCGGCGCTACCAGGTGCCGCGACGAGGCGGAGACCACCAGCAGGCGGTCGCCCCGGGCGCGATGCTCGGCGACCCGCGCACGCCCCTGGGCGAAGAGCCGGGACTCGATACGCGCCGCCACGAAGGCCGCCACCTCGGCGCTCACTTCCTCCATATGACGCCCGGCCAGGGGCGACAGAGTCAGGGCCAGGTACTCCTCCAGCTTGAGGCGGCCGGCATGGTAAGCGGCCTGCATGGCCTGGGTGCGTGCCAGGAACTCGCCGGGGGCGGCGATCCAGCCGCGCTCGATCATCCAGGCGTTCCACAGCTCGCTGCAGTCGCCGTCCAGCAGGGTATCGTCGAGGTCGAAGAGGGCGAGGCGCATGGCATCCTCCAGTGGCCCAGGGTTCAAGGTGGGCCGTAGCCTGCGCCCTTCCCATGACAGCGGCGTGACGGCGTTCATGGCACCGTCATCCCCGCGACACGGCCTTGCCACGCCAGCGTCATCTTGGGCCGCTAGTGTCGGCGACGTTTCATCTCGATGACCGACCCCCGGGTCGCCGCTGACGCAAGGAGCGCTTCATGTCCGTACGTTCATTGAAAGGCCTGGCCGCCGGTATCGCCGCCGCCAGCCTGTCGCTATCCGCCCATGCCACCGTCGAGGTGCAGTGGTGGCACGCCATGGGTGGCGAGCTCGGGGAGATCCTCGAGAACCTCACCGAGGAGTTCAACGCCGCCCAGGACGATTACCGGGTGCGTCCCAGCTACCGGGGCAACTACACCGAGACCATGACCGGCGCCATCGCCGCCTTCCGCGCCGGCCAGCAGCCACACATCCTGCAGGTCTTCGAGGTGGGCACCGGCACCATGATGGCCGCCGAGGGGGCCATCTATCCCATCCATGAGCTGATGGCGGAGCAGGGCCGTGCCCTCGACCAGGACGCCTTCCTGCCGGCGGTGGTGGGCTACTACACCGACACCGACGGCAACCTGCTCTCCTTCCCCTTCAACTCCTCCACGCCGATCCTCTATATCAACCGCGACGCCTTCGCCGCGGCGGGCCTCGACGGCGCCCCCGAGACCTGGGAAGCGGTGGCCGACTACTCCCGCCGGCTGCGCGAGAGTGGCGCCGCCAACTGCGGCTTCACCACCTCCTGGCCGAGCTGGGTGATGCTGGAGAACTTCTCCGCCATGCACGATTCGCCCCTGGGCACCCTGGAGAACGGCTTCGCGGGTTTCGAGACCGAGCTGGTCTTCGACAACGACCTGGTCGCCCGCCACTGGGACAACCTCAAGGCGTGGCAGGACGAGGGGGTCTTCCGCTGGGGCGGCCCGGGGCCGGGAGATGACGCCGCGCCGATGTTCTATGCCGGCGAGTGTGCCATGTTCTTCGGCTCCTCCGCGGCCCGTGCCGGGGTGCTGGCCAATGCCGACTTCGCGGTGGACTACGGCATGCTGCCCTACTACGCCGAGGCCGAGGGGGCGCCCCAGAACTCCATCATCGGCGGCGCCACCCTCTGGGCCATGCGGGGCCATAGCGACGACGAGTACGCCGCGGTGGCCGCCTTCTTCGACTACCTCTCCCGGCCCGAGGTGCAGGCCGAGTGGCACCAGCGCACCGGCTACCTGCCGATCACCCAGGCCGCCTGGGAGCTGAGCGAGGCCCAGGGCTTCTACGCCGAGAACCCGGGTACCGATATCTCCATCCGCCAGATGACCCTCAACCCGCCCACCGAGCACTCCAAGGGGCTGCGCTTCGGTAACTTCGTGCAGATCCGCGACCTCATCTCCGAGGAGATGGAAGCGGTGATGAGCGGCCGCAAGAACGGCGAGCAGGCCAGCGCCGACGCGGTGCGCCGCGGCAACGCCCTGCTGCGCGACTTCGAAGCCGCCAACCGCTAAGCCCCCTCGCGCTCCCTCCCCGCGAAGGGGGCGCCTGTTTCCCGTCGTTTCGAGCCTTCCGATGCAAACCAAGCGCATGACCTTTCCCGGGCGCTGGCTGCCCTATGCCCTGCTGGCGCCCCAGGTGATCGTGACCCTGATCTTCTTTATCTGGCCGGCGGCCCAGGCCCTCTATCAGTCGCTGCTGCGGGAAGACGCCTTCGGCCTTAACACCACCTTCGTCGGCCTGGAGAACTTCGCGCGGCTGTTCGCCGACCCCTACTACCTCAACGCCCTCTCAGTCACGGCCATCTTCGCCCTGGGCACCACCCTGCTGTCGATGTCGATGGCGCTGCTGCTGGCGGTGACCGTCAACCGCATGCTGCGTTCGCGCAACGCCTACACCACCCTGCTGGTGTGGCCCTACGCCATCGCTCCGGCCATCGCCGGGGTGCTCTGGTGGTTTATCTTCAACCCCTCCATCGGCATCGTGCCCTATCTGCTCGAGATGCTCGGCTATCGCTGGAACCACCGCACCTCCGGGGCCGATGCCATGGCGCTGGTGATCATCGCCGCCGCCTGGAAGCAGATCGCCTACAACTTCCTGTTCTTCCTGGCCGGGCTGCAGTCGATCCCCCAGTCGCTGATCGAGGCGGCGGCCATCGACGGCGCCAGCCCGTTCAAGCGCTTCTGGACCATCGTCTTCCCGCTGCTCTCGCCCACCACCTTCTTCCTGATGGTGGTCAATGTGGTCTACGCCATGTTCGACACCTTCGGGGTGATCCACGCCACCACCCAGGGCGGGCCCTCCCAGGCGACCAATATCCTGGTCTACAAGGTCTACGCCGATGGCTTCGTGGGCATGAACCTGGGCAGCTCCGCCGCCCAGTCGGTGGTGCTGATGACGATCGTCATCGCCCTCACCGTGGTGCAGTTCCGCTATATCGAGCGGCGCGTCAATTACTGATCCCGAAAGGAACCTCAGCTATGGTCGAACATCGACCCTGGAGCCACCTCGTTGCCCACCTGATCCTGATCGCCGGGGTGGCCCTGGTGCTCTTCCCCGTCTATATCGCCATCGTCGCCTCCACCCAGGGGCCGGGGGAGTTCCTGCGCGGCACCCTGCCGCTGGTGCCGGGCGGCCATGCCCTGGAGAACTACCGGGCCATGTGGGAGAGCGGCCTGTCCCGGGCCGGGGCGCCCCCCGCCGGGCAGATGCTCGTCAACAGCCTGGTGATGGCGCTGGCGATCACCGTCGGCAAGCTGTCCATCTCGCTGCTCTCGGCCTTCGCCATCGTCTACTTCCGCTTCCCCTTCCGGCTGTTCTTCTTCTGGGTGATCTTCGTCACCCTGATGCTGCCGGTGGAGGTGCGCATCATCCCCACCTTCCAGGTGGTCGCGGACCTCGGCATGCTCAACAGCTTCGCCGGGCTCTCGATTCCGCTGATCGCCTCGGCCACCGCCACCTTCCTGTTCCGTCAGTTCTTTATGACGGTGCCCGAGGAGCTATTGGAAGCCGCCCGGGTGGATGGCGCCGGCCCCCTGAAGTTCTTCAAGGACATCCTGCTGCCCCTGTCGGTGACCAATATCGCCGCGCTGTTCGTGATCATGTTCATCTACGGCTGGAACCAGTACCTCTGGCCGCTGCTGATCACCACCGACCCCGACTACTACACCATCGTCATGGGCATCCAGCGCATGACCACCGCCGCCGATGGCGACCCCCAATGGCACCTGGTCATGGCCGCGGTGGTGATGGCCGCCCTGCCCCCGGTGCTGGTGATCCTGTTTATGCAGCGCCTGTTCGTGAAGGGCCTGACCGAGACGGAGAAATAAGCATGGCAAGCATCAAACTGGCCGGCCTGAAGAAGACCTACGCCGGCGGCGTTCAGGCGGTGAAGGGCATCGACCTGGCCGTGGCCGACGGCGAATTCGTGGTGCTGGTGGGCCCCTCGGGCTGCGGCAAGTCGACCCTGCTGCGCATGGTGGCGGGGCTCGAGACCATCAGCGAGGGGCAACTCGAGATCGGCGGGCGGCGAGTCAACGAGCTGGAGCCCGCCCAGCGTGATATCGCCATGGTGTTCCAGAACTACGCCCTCTACCCGCACATGACGGTGTTCGACAACCTGGCCTACGGCCTCAAGAACCGCGGCTTCAAGGGCGACGAGATTCGCCGCCGGGTGGAGGAAGCGGCGCGGATGCTGGAGATCGAGGCCTTCCTGCCCCGCAAGCCGCGCCAGCTCTCCGGCGGCCAGCGCCAGCGGGTGGCCATGGGCCGCGCCCTGGTGCGCGAGCCCGCCGCCTTCCTGTTCGACGAGCCGCTCTCCAACCTCGATGCCAAGCTGCGGGTGCAGATGCGGGTGGAGATCAAGCAGCTCCAGCGCCGCCTCAAGACCACCAGCCTCTACGTCACCCACGACCAGCTCGAGGCCATGACCCTGGGCGACCGCCTGGTGGTGCTCAACGGCGGGCGCATCGAGCAGGTGGGCACGCCCATGGAGATCTATGCGCGGCCCGCCACGCTCTTCGTGGCCACCTTTATCGGCTCGCCGGCGATGAACCTGGTGCCCCTGGCGTACCTGCGCGAGCGAGGCAATGGCCTGCTCGGCGACCTGCCCGAGGGCACCGACCTGATCGGCATTCGCCCCGATGACCTGCGCCTGGAGGCCCCCGAGGCGCCGCACCTGATGGTGGAGGCCACCCTGGAGCTGTTCGAGGCCGCCGGCGCCGAGAGCCACCTCTATGTGCGGCTGGCCGGCAGCGACCAGCCCACGGTGATCCGCACCGCCGGCCAGCCCCCGGTGGCCGAGGGCGAGATGCTGCGCTTCTACGTCACCCGGGACGCCCTGCACCCCTTCCACCGGGAGAGCGGCCGGCGCACCGACGACCCCAACCGACAGGCGGCCGCATGACGCTCCCCACTCCGCTGATCGACACCCTCAAGCTCGCCGCCCGGGCGGCCGGCGAGCTGCTTCGCGAGGGCTACCAGGGTGGCAGCCCCATCGCACTCGAGCACAAGGGCCCCTCGGACTTCGTGACCCACTACGACCGGGCCGCCGAGCGGGCCATTATCGAGACCATCCGCCGGGCCCACCCCGGGGTAGGTTTCCTCGGCGAGGAGACGGGGGCCAGCCCCGCCGAGGGCACGGGCCCCACGGTGATTATCGATCCCCTGGATAGCACCAATAACTTCCTGCACCGGCTGCCCCACTTCTCGGTCTCCCTCGCCGTGCGCGAGGGCGACACCCTCACCCATGGCGTGGTCTACCAGCCACTGCTAGACGAGATGCTCTGGGCGGTACGCGGCCGAGGCGCCTTCCTGAATGAGCGCCCCCTCGCCCTGCCCCCGGCCCGTCCCTTGACCGAGATGCTGGTCGCCACCTGCCTGCCCTATCACGCCAAGGGCGACTGCGCGACCAGCCTGGCCCAGCTCGCGGCCCTGATGCCACGGGTGGCGGGCCTACGCGTCCCCGGCTCGGCAGCCCTCGAGGTGGCCTATGTGGCCCTGGGCCGCGCCGACGCTTTCTTCTCCCAGGGCGCCCGGCTCGATCTGTGGGATATCGCCGCCGGCCTGGTCATCGCCCGGGAGGCGGGCTGCGCGGTCAGCGACCTGGCCGGCGAGCCGTCACTCGCCGAGTGGCAGAGCCTGCTGGTGGCCCACCCCGAGCGGCACGGCGAGCTGCGCCGGCTACTGAACGAAGCGCCCTGAAGCCCCGCCATCATCCGGCATCAAGGTAACGGGGAGCGCGGCCTCCCGTGATGTCGATCACTCCTGATAGGGCTCGTCAGAGCGCGGGGCATCGGGCGCCTGCTCGTCCAGGGACTGGCGATACCGGATACAGCCCCGCAGGAATTCCGGCCAGGCCGGCACCACCGGCAGCGAATCCGTCGTCTCCGGCAACAGGCGCCAGAGCGCCGGATGATGCCAGCAGAGGTCGTGTCCACTGCAGTCCCGATGCTCGCGGATCGCCTGGCGCAGTCGCTTGACCTCCTCCAGCAGCTGCTCGCGCGTCATCCCGCTAAGGTCCTCGTCCATAGCCACCTCCTGACAGCCCCTACCCCCATCACCCCAAGCCTAGCCGGATGGCGACCCCAGGGCCCGGGGCGCCAGGGATCCGGCGAAGGCGCCAGCAGCTCGATCGGAAAAGGAAGCTGAGTGATTCTCCCCGGCTTTCAGAGAGGCCGAGGACAGGTGCCCTTTGCCGCCACGCCACCTCGACGAAACGAAGCTCACTGCTCCAGTGCCTTGCGATAACGCACCGCCCGCTCCACTTCCGTGAAGCCGAGGGCCTCATGCGCCCGCTGCGAGCCCCGGCTCTCGAGCAGGGCATCCGAGGCCAGCTCGCGGTAGCCGCGCTGCCGGGCCCAGGCCTCGCCGGCCTGCACCAGCGCGGCCCCGATGCCCAACCGCCGCGCCTGCGGCTCGACGTACCAGCCTTCCAGATAGGCCACCGGGCTGGTGTCGCAATCCTCGGCATAGGGACGCGTGCCGAACTCGGCGAAGCCCGCCAGGCCTCGCCCCCCCCGGGCCATTCGGCGACGAGGACCACCGCGTCCGGACGCGCGAGCCACGCCGTGGCCTCCGCGACCTCCGTCTCCCGGGGAATCTCCGGCCAGAGGGCCCGACGCATGCGCAGCCACTCGGCGAAGTCACTGGATCGATACGCTCGTATGTTCATGAAGCCCACGACCTCCCGCTGAGAGTCATTGGACCGGCTCAACCCTTGGCGACCAGGAAGGCCCCGGCGGCGACCATCAGCGAACCGGCGGAACGGTTGGCGCCCTTCATGGCGCGCTCGGTCTGCAGGAAGCGGCGGGCACGGGAGGCGCCGGAGGCCATCAGCATCAGCCCCGCCATCAAGCCGACGAAGGTCAGGCCCATCACCAGTCCCATGTCGCTACGGCCCAGGGCGGTGAGATCGATAAAGGTGGGCAGGAAGGCGATGTAGAAGAGGATCACCTTGGGGTTGGAGGCGGAGATCAGGAACCCCTGCAGGAAACCCTTTATGGTATCCACCCGCCGCTGCTCGGGTGCCAGGGGCTCGGCCTGCACCGGAGCGGTCCACATCCTCCAGCCCAGGTAGAACAGGTAGGCGGCGCCGAGGTAGCGAATCACCGTAAAGGCCTCGCTCCAGTTCTCGGCGATGGCCGCCAGGCCGTAGAAGGCCAGCAGCAGGTAGATCAGGTCGCTGGCGGTCATGCCCAGCGCCAGGGAGACGCAGGGGCGAGCCCCCGAGGCCATGCCGCGAGCCAGCAAGGCGAAGACCCCGGGCCCCGGGGTCACGGCGAAGACGAAGATGGCGACGAGGTAGAGCAGCGCATTTTCCAGGGACATGGGCTTCCTGCCGGGCATATCGAAGGGGGGGCCGTCACGCTATCACGCCCCGTGATAGCCGTCTTCCTCGGGAGCCGATGGGCAGGGTCTCACCAGTTCCCCAACTGAATCGCCGCCCTGCGCGAATCAGTTGCGAGAACGCCTGCAGACCTACGCCGCCATCGAGCGGGAGTGGTTCAGTGCCCCCCATCGCTAACACCGGCCCAGCGCGCCCTGGCACACCCTGCGCCTGGGACAGCGTCTTACCGAGACCTGGCTGGAGTAGATCGAGGAAGCGATGGAGGAAGGGAAAGAGTGACGAGTCACCTCGGCTGCCAAGGGCGGCCGAGGTTATTGGGGAGCGACTATCGGCCAGCAGCAGTCAATCGGCCATGGTCAATATACTGCCAGAACTAGTCGTCACTTGGCGCGTCGATGAAGCACTTGAGCCATGAATTCCCCTCGGACAATGGTTCGCACCATGGACCCCTACATTCTGGGACCACCCCCCTAGTCAGCCAAGGCGAGAGCGGAAATGAAATCTAGAACACCCATCAACTTAGCTTTCTAGTAACCGTGCAGTGGCACACATCACCATCGATGCTATCAATGCGAACAACAACTGGTCGGTCCTCGGCCGGGTCTTCGGTAAACAGGAGCCAAGTATTGGAGTCGAGCGCCCGGACATATTCCCTTCCCACCTCAGGCTCCTTCACCTGATCCGTGCCAATCTTTGTGGTCATGCCAACCTCAAGTCGCCTTATATCTTGCATGGACGTCTCCTATGCCAAGGGAAAACTGAATTACCACCTGAAAGGTGTCGGCTATGGTGCATAAAATCGGCTTGATCCATACCATCAGGGTAGACTAACGCTCCCCATTCGGCCATGAGCGAATCTTAAGCATTACCTGCTACTTAAGAGCAGGTATCAGCACGCATTCCCGAGTACTTTCTCGCTCGAACTCCTCAACAACCCCATGCCTTGGCGTAGCGGACACATCAATAGCACGCTCTGGATTTACATCCATGTGATAGTACCGACCTATTGACCACTCATTAATCATCCCGACATATCCTAGCTCAACAACCCTGCGCCCCTCTCTTATATCAACCCAAGACACTTCCATATGAATGACAACTCGCCTGAAAACCTAACACTCTTCAAAAAACCATTAAAAAAATAAAAATATTAACTCAATCAAACACTGAAAATATTGTTTTGAATGGCTGCTTCGAGCCGTTATCCGCCATTGACCCCACCACCCTATGCCTAGCAGTACCCCTCACCCTAGCTCAACCACGTTGGATTGCTAACGCCAAGGTATCAGCCGATGTTATCCAGCACGGGGCATCGAGTTTCGAACGGGGAGGGGAATACCGGCGAGGCAGGGGATGCCTCGCCGGAGAGCGCTTAGCGCTCGGCGTTGAGGCGGTCGCGCATGTTCTCGGCGCGGTCACTCGACCCCGGGTGAGAGGAGAGAATGGAACCCTCGCCACCATCGAGGCTGGCCAGCTTCTCGAATGCGGTGACAAGGCCCTCGCGAGAGACGCCGCGTTCTCCCAACAGGTCGAAGGAGAAGTTGTCTGCGGCAATCTCTTGTCTCTGCGAGAACTGGGCGTTGATGAACTTCTCGCTCAGGTCACCCAACTGAGAGTCGGAGAGCAGGGCAACCGTGGCATTACCCCTGCTTATTCATGAGGCCAGCCTGAAAACGAAGATAGCGGATGGTATTCTCTTGAGAAATCAGAACGTTCCGGCAAGAACCTGATTCCAGAGGACCATCCGCTATGGGTGAAAGCCTATCCACCTGGACGCCCTCGTGCAACGGCTCTGTTCGTGTCGAGCTGAGCGGCCAGCGCACCACCAGCGACTGCGGGGCGCTGCTGCTGCGTGACGCCCTCGACAACAGCGGCGTGATCGAGGCACTCGAAGACAATCTGGTCGATCGGCGCCATCCGCTGCGCATCCGTCATTCACTGGCCAGCCAGTTGCGCACCCTGGTGCTGCAGCGCGCGATGGGCTGGATCGATCTCAGCGATACCGACATGTTGCGTCGTGACCCGCTCTGGCAGCTGGCCTGCAGCGATGCGCGCGGCATGACGCCCCTGGCCCAGGACCGGCCGTCTCAAGCCACGTTGTCGCGGCTGCTGACCTGCCTCGGCCGTAACGACAACATCGACGCCGTGCACGAAGGCCTGCTGCGATTAGTGATCTGGCGCCTGACCTCGCTGAAGAATGGCGAGCGCCCCAAGCAGCTGACGCTGGACATCGACGGCCTGCCGATCGAGGTCCATGGCCACCAGGGCGGCTCGGCATTTCATGGACTTTACGGGGCCCGAATCTACTCGCCCTTGGTGGCCTCGCTGGCCGAAACCGGTGACATGGTGGGCGGTCTACTTCGCGAGGGTAACGCCGGCCCGGCCGAGAATGCCGATACCTGGATTCCCCACTTGGTGCGGCGGCTCCACGAAAGCGCCGGGGCCCAGGTTCGAGTGCGTATCGATGCCGGCTTCACCGACAATGACACGCTGGAGGCGCT
>NZ_JADOTW010000035.1 GCF_015645095.1 Halomonas sp. 328 | reverse complement strand
CCCTGGCGCCTGGCGTCCCTCGGCGTCCACCTCCACCAGGGTCTCGGCGATGCCCATGCGGGCGAAAATGTACCCCGAAGTGGCGGGATCGCTGCCGTTGATCTCCCAGGGGGCGACCACCGCCAGGGGGCGCGACTCGGCCAGCAGCGGTGGGGAGATCAGGGCGCTGGCCAGGGCCAGGCCGGTGAGTAAGCGTCGTGGGGAAGGCATGAAACAGGGCTCCTTGGCATGGCAGAGTGAGTCGCCAAAAAGCAACCTTATAACATAACGACCGGTGACGAGAACAGTTCTCGATTGAAATGCCCGACGGCATGACGCTCAGAGGCATCGACCCGTCGCCAATCGGCAGGGATAGGGGGCGCAGGGCCGGGCAGGACCGCGATTCAGCGCTCGGGCAGACTGAGGAGCATCTCCTCGCCGCGAATCTGGATATCGAAGTGATTGAGGAAGCTCATGCCCAGCAGGGCCAGGTCTGGGCTCATGCCGGGATTGATGGCGCCGCGCACCTGCTGGGCACTGAGCCCGCCCAGGGCCACCTCGTCGAGGGTGGTGAGATGACCACGACTGCGCCCGGTGGCGGTCTGGAACCAGGCGCTGGCACCGACCTCCAGGCCCAGTCGATCGGCCAGCGCCTCGGAGACCGCCACATAGCTGGCCCCGGTGTCGACCATGAACTCCACCGGCTCGCCATTGATGCGCCCGGTGGCCACGAAGTGCCCCCCGGCATTGCGCTTGAGGCGCACCGGCTCGCCGCTGTCGCTGACCCGCACCAAATGGGTATTGGGGTTGCGGCGCTCCTCCAGGTGGTTCTGGAACCACCAGGTGCCGCTGCCGATCAGCAGCACCCAGAACAGCAGCATCATGCCCAGGCCGAAGCGCCGGGCGGCCCGATCGTCTTGCATTCGCCTCTCCTTGCCTCGGCGGAGGCTCCCCCCCATGCTGGGAGTGACACTGGCTCCCTGACCGCGAGAATCCCATGAATTCGTCACCGCTGCACGCCGAGCGACTCTCCGCCGGCACCCTCTACCGGCTCTTCTCCGGCGCCGTGGCGCCGCGCCCCATCGCCTGGGTGGCCAGCATCAATGCCCAGGGCCAGGCCAACCTGGCGCCCTTCTCCTTCTTCAATGTGGCCAGCGTCGACCCGCCGGTACTGGCCTTCTCGCCACTGCTCAACGGCCAGGGCGAGCCCAAGGATACCACCCGCAACCTGAGTGCCGGGGCCGAGTGCGTGATTCATATCGGCGGCGAATCCCTGGCCGAGGCCCTCAACGCCACCAGCGCGCCCCTGCACTACGGCGAGGACGAATTCGCCCATGCCGGGCTGACCAAGGCACCCCTCGGCGACCTGAAGGTACCACGCATCGCCGAGGCCAAGATGGCCTTCGGTTGCCGGGTGCGCGAGGTGATCTCCTTCGGCAACCGCCCGCTATCCGGCAACCTGGTGCTGGCCGAGGTGATGGTGATCCACGCCGACGAGGGAGTCTGGGACGGCCGCCACGTGCACCTGGAGGCGCTGCGGCCCATCGGCCGCCTGGCCGGCTCCGACTTCATCCGCTGCACGGATCGCTTCGCCCTGGAACGGCCGAGCTAGACGAGATCCCGAGGGATCGTCTCGTCCCAGGTCCGTGCGTAGATGCGGGTGTCGCCCTCCCAGGCGTCCAGGGTGGCACGGATGCGGAAGGTCTCCGGGTCGCTGGTCAGCAGGGTGCGGGTCAGGGTGTGCACCTCCCAGTCGCCGCGCTTGAAGCTGCGCTGCCACTCGGTCCAGCCGCTGAGGCTGTCGTAGTTGCCGTAGGAATAGCCGTAGCGCTCGGTGACCCGGGCGGCGATCTCCAGGTCGATATCGTCGATGCGGTAACGCCCCTCGTCGTGGATCACCTCCAGCATCGTCTCGTCGTTGGCCAGGTCGCGGATCACTCGCCAGGTTTCCTGGGTCGGCTGCAGCAGCGTCTTGGCCAGGGGGGGCGCCCCCTCGGGCTCGGCGAAGGCGCGGACTGCCGCGTCTTCCTGCTGCCGTGGCTCGCGCCACGGCAGCAGCAGGCGGCTCTCGGCGGGCCAGACCGTCAGGCGTGCCGGCCGCGGCGCCGGCCAGGCCAGCGGCCAGTAGCTGGTGGAGAGCGCCAGGCGGATAGCGTGGCCGGCGGGGAACTGCTGGGCGATATGCTTGAGGGGGATGCGCACCCGATAACGCTGCCCCGGCACCAGGGGCTCGGGATGCTCGTCGCTGTCGCGGTGGGTAAGGTTGAGCAGCCCGTAGGAGACCCGGGTAGCCTTGTCGTCCTCGCCGATGTCGGAGAGGCGCAGCGCCACCATGGCCACCGGCTGGTCGGCGGCCAGGGTGAGTTCGACCAGCGGGGCGCCGCAGATCTCCAGGGGCGCCTCGAGACGCGCGGTCTGGAAGATCAGCGAGCCGCCGTCCTCATCGCGCTGATCGTGGGGCAGGTCCGGCGGCGCATTGTAGGAGCACCACTTGCCGGCGTAGAGCCCCACCGAAAGCGGCGAGCGGATATCCAGGGTCGCCTCGGGATCGTCGTCGTCCACCGCCGCCTCCGGCAGCAGGCCGTGGCCCCGGGTCAGCCGCAGGGCCCAGAGCTGGATATTCGGGGAAGGCCAGTCAGGCTCGGCGATCCAGCGTCCCGGGCGTTCCTCGTAGCGGGCCGAGGGCAGCACCGACTCCTGCATCCACAGGCGCAGCATGGGCTCGTCCATGATCCCGGTCTCCTCGCCCTTGAGCCACTGGTCCCACCAGCGCAGCGCCTCCTGCAGGAAGCCGATGGCCGGCCCCGGCACCCCCAGGTGCGGGTACTTGTGGGCCCAGGGGCCCACCAGCCCCTTGCGCGGCACCTCGAGTCCCTCCAGCAGCCGGAACACCGCATTGCAGTAGCCGTCGGCCCAGCCGCTGATGGCGTAGACCGGGCACTGGATGCGCGAGTAGTCCTCGCACACCGAGCCGTGTTTCCAGTAGGCGTCGCGGCGCTGGTGCTCGAGCCACTGGGCCAACCATAGGCCGCTGCCATCGAGGCGCTCCAGCCACATCTCGCGCCAGCGCTCCCCCACCAGTGCAGGGTCCGGCGGGCAGGCATTGCCATCGAACATGGTCGAGGCCCAGGAGAGGTTGTCGCCCAGCAGGCAGCCACCCATATGGTGGATGTCATCGGCGTAGCGGTCATCGGTGAAGCACAGGGTGATCACCGCCTTGAGCTGGGGCGGCCGCAGGGCGGCGATCTGCAGGCCATTGAAGCCGCCCCAGGAGATCCCCACCATGCCGACGTCGCCGCTGCACCAGGGCTGGGCGGCCAGCCACTCGAGGATCACCAGGCCGTCGTCGAGCTCCTGGGGCAGGTACTCGTCGGTGAGCACGCCATCGGACTCGCCGGTGCCGCGGATATCGACCCGCACCCCGGCGTAGCCGTGGCCGGCCCAGTAGGGGTGCACCTGGACGTCGCGGGTGGCGGTCAGGTCGCGCTTGCGGTAAGGCAGGTACTCGAGGATCGCCGGCACCGGATGGCGCTCGGCGTCCACCGGCCGCCAGATCCGCGCCCCCAGGCGGGCACCGTCGGGCAGCGGGATCCAGGTCTCCTCCTCCATCACCCGCCGCGGAAAATCGGTGACGATACGCATGGCGCCCTCCTCTGCTCAGCTGTCGATCTCGGTGAACTCGAAGGCCAGCCGCGCCGCCAGGGCCTCGTAGTCGGCCAGCAGGCCAGCGTAGTCGGCCGCCCCCAGCCAGACATGGGCCAGCGCATAGCTGTAGCTGTCCTGCTCGGGCAGGGTCGAGAGGCGCTGGCCCGCGACCACCTGGACGTCGATCACGGCACCGGGATAGTCGGCCTCCAGGGCCGCAATCTCCTCCTCGGTAGGCACCCGACTGACCGTCGCATCACGAAAGAACACCCGGTGGAAGAACTTGCCGGCCAGCGCATAGCCGCCCTGGCGGCTCGGCATATCGGGGCGCTGCCCGAGCGCCAGGTCGACGGTGACCTGCTGGTGGCTGACCCCATCCACCTTCTCGAAGAGATCGCAGTGGGACTGGGAGATCCGCGTGTTGATCTCCAGCAACCAGATGCGCCCCTGCACCTCGTCCCAGAAGAACTCGACATTGAAGGCCGCGTTGTCGTAGCCGATATGCGCCATCACCCGCTTCGCCAGGCCGATCATCTCGTCCTGCACCGCCGGCGGCAGCTGCGAGGGGTAGAGATAATGGTAGAAGCTCAGCACCCCGGGGTAGCGAATCGAGTCGACCACCCCGTAGATCACCGGTTCGCCCTGGAAGACGTAGCCCTCCAGGGTGCACTGCCAGCCACCGATGATCTCCTCGGCGATGCAGTAGCCACCGTCCACCTCGGCCACCTCGGGGGGCAGGTGGGCGTGCTCCAGCACGGTGTTGAAGGGATCGGCGATCAGGCCGATCTCGGCGCGCAGGCACGCGATGGCGGCCTGGAAGTCCTCGGGGGTAGCGATGCGAAAGCCCAGCTTGGAGCCCGACGACTTGATCGGCTTGACGAAGAAGGGAAAGTAGAGCCCCGCCGCGCCGATCACCTCCAGGGCCCGCTCGTCGAAGGGATCGAAGGCGGTGAAGGCCGGGATATGCTCGGGGATCACCTCGCGCTGGACCCGCCGGCTCCAGTACTTGTGCTCACACTTGAGCAGGCTCTCCAGGCTGGTGGTGCGGGTGCCGAAGCGCTCGCAGAGGATCGGCAGCATGGTGGAGACCGGGAAGTCCATGTAGCCGACGATGGCGGCGATGGGGTCCCCGAAGGCCTCCAGCTCGGCGGTCGCCTCGGCCAGCATGGCGGCGATATCGAACTCCTCGGTGTCGTAGACCGCTGCCGGCTCGATGATGCCGTGGAAGTGCCAGTGCTCGGCGCCGCGCAAACGCCGCAGGCGCTCGTGATTGGCCTCGTTCAACCCCACCACGAAGATATGACGACTGCCCATGATGCGCCCCTCCCCACCGCGGTACCTCTCAGGAGCATAGTTCAGCACGGGGGAGAGGAAGGCGACCGCCGCGCCGAGCGTGACGCCGCCTCATGAAGGGCCGCCGCTCAGCCGCCGCCGTTATGCCAGGCCTCGGCGGCGCGCTGGCCGCGGGCCTGGTCGACGGCCAGGCAGATCAGGATGGCGACGATAAACAGCGCCGCGCAGAGCAGGATGGAGGCCTGCAGGCCCACCAGGGTCTGCAGCAGGCCCAGGGCGACGATACCGAAGACCCCGGCCAGCTTGTTGGCCAGGCCCCAGAAGCCGAAGAATTCGGCGGACTTGGCCAGCGGCGAGAAGAGCCCCACCAGGGCGCGGCTGGCGGACTGGCTGGAGCCCAGGGAGAGCCCCGCCAGGCAGCCCACCACCAGGAAGAGGTGCTGGGCCTCCCAGCCGAGCCGGAAGCGGGCATTGAGCCAGGCGGTGAGTTCCGGGGTGGCCCAGATGGCGAGGATCGCCGCCACCCAGAGCCCCAGGGTGCCCAGGTAGGTGACCTTGGCGCCGATCCGATCCTGGATAAAGCCAAAGCCCAGCGCCCCCGCCGCCGCGGTGATCTGAACGATGATAAACATCAGGTTGCGGATCTCGGCGTCCCAGCCGATCACCTGGGCGCCGTAGATAAAGGCGAAGGCGATGATGATATAGACGCCGGCCATGGAGAAGAGCAGCGACACCAGGAAGATCGCCAGGTCGCGGAAGTGACGCAGCTCCTGCAGGGTGGTGGCAACCCGCGCCCGGGCGATGGCCAGGTAGCCCTGCCCCGGCGGCAGCCGCTGCGCTCGGCCACGCTCCTTGAGCCACAGGAAGGTGGGAATGGCGGTCACCAGGAAGAAGCCGGCGGCGAAGGGCCCCACCCAGCGGATGCGCTCGAAGTTGTCGGCGGTGGCCTCCCCCAGCATCACCAGGGTGAAGCCGGCGGCGAAGAGCCCGCCCACATAGCCCAACGCCCAGCCGAAGCCGGAGATCTTGCCCAGATCCTTAGGGGGCCCCAGGTCGGGCAGGAAGGCGGCGATAAAGGATTCGCCCAGGGAGTAGGCGGTATTGGAGATCACGATCAGCGCGAAGCCCAGCCATACATAGCCCGGCGCCACCCAGTAGAGCAGCGCCGTGCTCGCCACCGTGACCAGGTAGCTGACGAAGAGAAAGCGCTTCTTGGCCGCCGCATAGTCCATGACGGCGCCGCACACCGGGCCGCTGAGCACCACCAGCAGGTAGCTCAGGGCCAGGGCCAGGCTCCACAGCAGGTTGGCGAAGCGATAGCCATCGCCGCGGTCGCCGACGATCACGGTGGTGAAGAGCTCGCCGAACACCACGGTGATGATCAGCAGGGTGTAGGCCTGGTTGGCGAAATCGAACATCGCCCAGCCGAAGATCTCACGGCGGGAGGCACGCTCCCGGAGGGAAGGGCTGGCGGGCATCGCCTGCATAGTGGGGCTCCCTGGGGTCATCGCGGCACCCCATGTGCCACGCGTCACGGCATCATACCCGGAGAGCCTCGGGGGCTCGCCATTTCAGGGGGCACGTCGGCGAAATTTCCCTATAATGCCTCCTGATACGTGGCCTGCCGTCTCGGGCCCTTCCCTCAACCGATGCTTGCCATCGAACAAGGATGCTTCCATGGCCTATCGCGCCTCATCACTGACCCTGATCGTCCTCGGCGGCGCCGCCCTGCTGGTCGGCTGCTCCCCCGCCGCCGACAGCGACGCTTCCGCCATTACCGTCCATGCCATCGAGCTGGGCGAACGCCACCGGGGCGAGATCACTTCTGCCAGCGAACTTAACGGCAATGATGGCAGCCGCTACGCCCGCCATACCCTGAGCCTGGATGCGGACACCCTGGTGGAGTTCGAGCTGAGCGGCGCCCTGCATGGCAGCCTGGCCCTCTTTGACGCCGAGACCCAGCTGATCGCCACCAGCGACCCCTATGGCCCGCCCACCAGCACCCTGCGTCGGCGCATCGACGAGGCCGGCGACTACCTGGTGGTGGTCAGTGGCGTCGATGCCCACAGCTTCGGCCCCTACGACCTCAACAGCCGCCGGATCGAGCTTAGCGCCAGCGGCGGCGATCTGAGCCTCTCCGAGCCCCTGGATGGCTGGCTGCAGGATGGCCCGGACCATCACGCCCTGACCATCGAGGAGAGCGGCCTCTACCGTATCGAGATGCGCTCCGACGACTTCGATGCCTACCTGGAGCTGGCCGGGCCCGGCAACTTCTTCCGCGAGGACGACGACAGCGCCGGCAATCTGGATGCCCGCATCAGCGACTTCCTCGAACCCGGCGACTATACCGTCACCGCGCGCAGCGCCTTCGGCCAGGGCAGCGGTCTCTACCGCTTGAGCATCGAGCCCCAGGAACTGCCCCATGACGGCGAGCTGCGCAACGGCGGCGAGATCCGCGTGGGCGAGGCGATCCACGGCTGGCTGCCCGGCCAGCGCCTGGAGTACACCCTGGTGATCGACGAGGCGGCGATGGTCACCATCGACCTGATGTCGGATGACTTCGACGCCTACCTGGAACTCTCCGGCAACGGCGTCAATACCTATGACGACGATGGCGGCGACGGCCTCGACTCACGGATTCGCCAGCGCCTGGAAGCGGGTAGCTACACCATCGTGGCACGCAGCTTCGGCAGCGGCGCCAGCGGCCTCTTCGAGCTGGCCGTGGAGGCCTTCGATATCGGCGACCTGCCCAGCGGCGGCGAGCTGACCCTGAATGAGCCCCTGCGGGCCTGGCTGGAGCCCGGCGCCCGGGACTACTACGCCTTCGAGATCACCCAGGCCGGCCGCTACCGCCTGGACATGATGTCCGACGAGCTGGACTCCTACCTGGAACTGGAAGGCAACGGCATCGCCCTGAGCAATGACGACGGCGGCGCCGGCCTCGACTCGCGCATCCAGACCCACCTGGAGCCGGGCGAGTACCGGGCCATCGCCCGCTCCTTCAATAGCCACGGCACCGGCACCTACACCCTGAGCCTGGTTGCCGAATAAGGCACCACCGCTGGCTATCGGGTAGAGACGAGGGGGTGGCCTAGGCCACCCCCTCGTCGTTGCGGTCGTCGCGCCGCTCGCCCACCAGGTCGTCCACCGCCGCCTGGCCGCGGCGGGTCAGCACATCCAGGCGCTCGATCTGCTCGCCCAGGGCCGGCAGGGCCTGGCGACGGTAGTCGGCCAGGTCGTCGATGGCCGCCATCACCTCCCCGAAGGCCTCCTCCAGGGCCTGCATATCGAGCATCGTCGAGGCCGCCCGGGTCTGGATATCCACCCCCTGGGCGCGCAGGGTCTTGGCGGTGCGCGAGATCATCTCGCTGGTGGTGGCATTGAGCCCCTCCACCCGATCCAGCACCATGCGCTGGTTGGCCAGGGCCAAAGCCACGGTGACCGCCACCCCCAGGGCCGCCACCGTGACGTTGATGGCCCGTTCCACGCCGCGCATCAGCTCCCGGTTGTTGCGGATGATCACTTCCAGGGCGAGGATGCCCTGCTGGCAGACCGCCACCTGCTGCTGTAGGTCGAGCAGCCGCTGGCGCAGCGGGAAGCCCAGCTCCTGCTCGATAAAGGCCCGCTCGGCGGCCTCCGGATCCTGCTCGGCGATGGCCGCCTGGAGCCGCGCCTCGATGGCCTGACCCAGGGCCAGCTGATGATTGAGCTCGCCCAGGGTCTGCTCCAGGGCCTCCTGATCGTCGCCCAGGGTCAGGTTGTCGCGATAGAGGACATCGCGGCCCGCCTGGAGCTCGCCGATGATGCCGTCGAGGGCTTCCTGGGCATTCTCGAAGCGCCGGAAATAACGCTGCAGCCGGCTGCTCACCCCGGGTAGGCGGTTGAGCAACCAGTCGAAGCGCCGCGGCTCGAGCTGGTGGGCCTGGGGATCGAGGTCCTGCATGCGCTCGCGCAGCCCCGTCAGGGCCTGGGCCACCGGCCCGCCATCCTCGCTGTGGCGAGCCAGGGTGCGCAGCGGGGTCTTGAGCATCTCGCTCTGGTGGGCGGCGTGGCGCTGGGCCTCCAGCCCCAGCTCATCCACGGCACGGCGCTGCTGCTCCCGGGCACTTTCCTCCAGGACCCGGGCCACCCAGGCCTCGGCCTCCGCCGCCAGGGCGTCGCTGTCGGGAGCCGCCTCCCGCCCCAGCTGGCGGGCGATCTCCTGTGGATTGGGCAGCGACAAGGGTCGCCGATCGGACTCTGTCATCGTATGCCTCCTCGACCGCGTCTCCTCAGCATAGCCCGCGCCATGGCCGACTCACCTCAGGAGCCCCGCCGGCCATAGCGCTCGGCACGCTCGGTGAAGCGCTTGAGCGCCTCCAGGGCCTCGCCGCGACCACCGTTACGCGGCGCCTCGGCCTGCAAGCGGGCCAAGCTGACGCAGGTGTCGTCGAGCAGGGTGAGGATCGCCTCGAGCCGCGCCAGCAGCCGCTGCAGGCTGCGCTCGGTCTCCTCCACCAGGGCCAGGCGCCGCTCCAGGGCCAGGCACTCCTCGACGCCGAGGCGCGGCTCGCGGCGCGCCAGGCGGCGGCGCACGAAGTCGGCATCCACCCCGGCCACCCCCTCCAGCAGGGTGACCATCGCCTCGAGGTGTTCCAGGGCCTCCTTGCCCACCTCCCCCACCAGCCCATGGGCCCGTTCATAGGTCACCTCGTCGCGGCGGAAGCTGCCCTCCAGCAGCGCCAGTACCCGATGGTAGCGGCTATAGAGGCGATCGGCCTGGAGCGCCAGGTCGCTGCGCGCCCTGGCCTCCAGGGCCGCCTTGGCCCGGCACAACCCGCGGACCAGGTCGTCCGCCTCGGCGGGCGGCGCCTGGGGATCCAGGCGCCGCAGGTCCGCCTCGTGGGCCTCCCGGGCCTCACGCTCGCGACGCCGCACCAGCTCGTTATCCAGGCGGGCCTGCAGACGGGCGCGCCGCCGGCGCCCCCACCAGGCGCGCAGGCAGCGCTCCACGGGAAGCGCCACGGCGATGGCGGACAGCCCCGCCAACCAGCCCCACAGGCTGGGACCGAAGCCCCCCCACAGGGAGGTGAGCCACAGAAGCAGGCTGATAAAGGGGGCAATCAGGGCATAGCGCAGCACCGCCTGCGCCCGGCTGGGCTCGGCGGTGGGCAGCGCCAGGGGCGGCGCCACCAGCCCCACCACCAGCCAGGGCCAGCAGGTCAGGAAGAGGCCATAGGCGAAGCCCTGCAGAAATCCCAGCATGGTCATCCCTGTGTCGGCGGGCGGCCGTCGAGCCACCCGATGCCGACAAGCCTAGTCGCAATCCCGCCCGGGAGCCGTTTAATGGCCCTGCTTGCCCCGGGCCGCCTCCTCCAGGGCCTGGAGCGCCCCCTGCAGTTCGCCGAACAGGCTATGGGTATGGTGAGCCACCTCGCCGATCTCCTTGGCGGAACTGGAGGCCCGCTCGGCGAGCGAACGCACCTCCTGGGCCACCACCGAGAAGCCGCGCCCCGCCTCCCCGGCCCGGGCCGCCTCGATGGAGGCGTTGAGGGACAGCAGGTTGGTGTTCATGGCGATCTCTTCGATGGACTCGGCGAAGCGGGTAATCTGCTGGCTGGCCTCGGCGAACTCTGCCATCCGCGTCACCATCGCCTCGCGATGGGCCACGTCCTCGGTGACGTCGCGCAGGAAGGCGGTGTAGACGACGCTGTCGTCGAGATGAATCCGCGCCAGGGAGAGCGCCGCCCAGGTGGAGCTGCCATCCTTGCGCACCACCTCCACCTCGCGGGTCTTGCCCACCAGGCGATCCTCCCGGGTGTCCCGGTTGCGCTGCACATAGCCGTCGTGGTGGTCGCGGATAGCGTGGGGCACCAGCATCTTGACGTTCTCGCCGATCACCTCCTGGCGCTCATACCCCCACAGGCGCTCGGCGGCGGCATTGAAGAAGGTCACGCAGTTGTTCTCGTCGATGGTGACCACCGCATTGAGGGCCTGCTCCAGGGTGCTCTCCATCAGGGTACGCAGCTTGCGCTGATCGGTGATATCGCGCACGAAGGCGGTATAGCACTGGCGCCCTTCCACCACGAAGCGCGACAGCGCCAGGTTGACCCAGCGCGGCTCGCCGTCGCTGCGAAACAGCTGCACATCGCGGCTGGTGCCGACGATGCGGTCCCCCCCGCTCTGTCGGTGGCGGTCGACGAAGCCATCGTGCTGGTGACGGATGGCCGCCGGCACCAGGCGATTGACGTTCTGTCCCAGCACCTCGTCGCGGGAATAGCCCCAGAGGCGCTCGGCGGCGGCATTGAAGAAGGTCACCCGGTTCGCCTCATCGATGCTGACCACCGCATCCAGGCACTGCTCCAGGGCCTGCCGGGGCCCCTGAGCCTGCTGGCGGGCCTCGGTGATATCGCGCAGCTGCGCCAGGTAGCCCTGGCCCTCGGCCAGCGGCAACCGCGACAGGGCGATGCTGACCCAGCGCCGCTGGCCGTCGGCACGCACCAGTTGCACCTCCCGGTGACGGCCCACCTGGACGTCATGGCCGGTCTGACGGTTGGCCTGGATATGGTCGCGATGCTCCTCCTGGAAGAGTTCAGGGATCAAGCCGTCCACCGGCTGGCCAACCACCTGCTCCCGGGAGAGGCCCCAGAGGGCCTCGGCGGCGGCATTGAAGCGCAGGACGCGGTCATCGGCATCGATCATCACCATGGCATCCAGGGCCGTTTCCAGGGCCGTCTCGGCGAGGCCAGGTGCGGGGGTGTCGGGGGAAGGGCCGGGGGACGAAGGATCGGCGGCGCGACGCCGCCCTGGCTTTATCAGCTTCTTATAATCCAATAGCATGCGAATGGCTCCCTGCATTCTGACGCGTGCCGACTCGGTCACCGCACGCGCTGCTTGTAATGTATTGCCCTGCCTAGGCTATCGGCACCTAGCTAAGGAAATGTAGGCAATCGACGACATTCACTGCGTTTATATAGGGTCGAAGCCCACCGCTGGTGAAATCTCCGCCATGGTATGCTGGGGCCAGCATCCCTTTCGGCCCCCGACCCATGTCCCTGACTGACCTGCTCGCCCAGCCCGCCAGCCTCGACTGGCACCGCCGCCTGGCGCAATTGATCCGCGAGGCCCCGACGCCGCAGTTTCCCTTGAGCCTGTCGATCCAGCTGCAGGAGCTGAGCGGCTTCGACACCATCCTGATCAATACCTACCAGGGGCGCCTCAAGCCGCTGCTGATCCACGACGACTATCCGGTCCACAAGCGCCAGCAGGGCATCGATCGCTACCTCAGCGAGGCCTACCTGCTCGATCCCTTCTTCACCGCCGTGGATGGCGGCCTCGATCAGGGCGCCCACCGCCTCAAGGAGCTGGCCCCGGACCGCTTCGAATCCAGCGACTACTACCACCATTACTACCGGGCCCTGGGCCTGGCCGACGAGGTGGGGCTCTTCGCCCGGGTCGCGGAGGAAGTGGTGATCGTCGCCTCCCTGGGCTATCGCGCCGAGGGCGGCAGGCTGACCCGGCGCACCCTCCAGGCGCTGCGCCATATCGCCCCCCTGGTGGAGGTGCTGCTGGTGGAGTACTGGAAATGGCAGGGCGGCCAGTTCCAGGCCGACCTGGACGCCCAGGCCCCGGTGGAGGCGGCCTTCGCCAGCTTCGGCGCCGGGGTGCTCACCGCCCGGGAGCAGGAGATCGTGCGCCTGCTGCTGGCCGGCCACTCCACCAAGTCGGCGGCCCGCGAGCTCGAGATCAGCGACGGCACCGTCAAGGTACACCGCAAGCACCTTTACCAGCGCCTGGGCGTCTCCAGCCAGTCGCAACTGTTCCGGCTGTTCCTCGACCACGTGGCCCTGGTCTCCCGCCAGCAGAACGGCTGATGGGACGACTGTCGACAATACCGAAAAGGATGACTGCATAAAAACGACACTCGGCGTACCCTAGACGCCGTCCCTCGGCCAGAGGCCGCCTCCAGGACGCCCGCCCACAGCAATCGCCACCACCAGTGGCCAAGGAGCAAGCGATGAGCAAGACCATTGCGGTAATCAAGGGAGATGGCATCGGCCCCGAGATCATGGATGCCACCCTCAGGGTCCTGGAGGCCTTGGAGTGCGGCCTGGAGTACGAGGTGATCGAGGCGGGCCTGGGCGCCCTGGAGAAGCACGGCACCCTGATTCCCCAGGCGTCGCTGGATGCCATCGCCAAACATGGCGTGGCCCTGAAGGGCCCCCTGACCACCCCGGTGGGCAAGGGCTTCTCCTCCATCAACGTGCAGCTGCGTCGCCACTTCGATCTCTACGCCAATGTGCGCCCGGCGATCAGCTTCCCCGGCACCCGCTCCCGCTACGAGGACATCGACCTGATCACGGTGCGCGAGAACACCGAGGGCGCCTACCTGGCCGAGGGCCAGAGCCTCAGCGAGGATGGCGAGACCGCCCTGGCGACCATCAAGGTGACCCGCTCGGGCTCCGAGCGCATCGTGCGCTACGCCTTCGAGCTGGCCCGCAGCAAGGGCCGCAAGAAGGTCACTGCGGTGCACAAGGCGAATATCATCAAGAGCAGCTCCGGCCTCTTCCTCGAGGTGGCGCGGGAGGTGGCTCAGGACTACCCCGAGATCGAATTCCAGGAGATGATCGTCGACAACGCCTGCATGCAGCTGGTGATGAATCCCCACCAGTTCGATGTGGTCGTGACCACCAACCTGTTCGGCGATATCCTCTCCGACCTCTGCGCCGGCCTGGTGGGCGGCCTGGGCCTGGCCCCGGGGGCCAATATCGGCAAGGAGGCGGCCATCTTCGAGGCGGTGCACGGCTCGGCCCCGGATATCGCCGGCCAGAAGCTGGCCAACCCCTGCGCCCTGCTGCTGGCCGCGGCGGACATGCTCGACCACCTGGGCATGATCGACAAGGGCACCAAGATCCGCACCGCCATCCGCGCCGTGCTGGAGCGCGACCGCGCCCGGGTCACCCCGGACATAGGCGGCAGCGGCACCACCGACACCTTCGCCGAGGCCCTGGTGGAGTACTGCCAGGCCAACTAAGGCACCGTCCCCACGACACCCGGGCCCGGCAACTCGCCGGGCCCGGGCGTTTCTGGCTGCTACGCAGAGGGCTTTTACAAATGTCACGAGCGACGGCCAGGCAAGGCGAAATCAGCCGAAAAAGCGGAGTTTACTCGGTGTTAAATGAGCATTTTGAGGCTGATTTCAACGCCGCATGGCCTAGCGCAGTAGTTTGTAAACACCCTCTCAGGCCGCATCGGCGAGCCCAGGCGCCAGCCGCCGCAGCCGGGCATAGACCAGCACATAGAGCCCCAGGGCCGCCAGGGAGCCCGCCGCCCCCAGCCACATCACCGAGGCGTAGCCGAGCTGGCGGCTCAGCAGGTAGCCGGCCAGGGCCGGAGCGATGGTCTGGGCCAACCCCTGGGCCGCCGGCACCAGGGCGGCGAAGCGCCCCGAACGGTCGATATGGCTCAGGGTGCCGAGCTGGAAGATATCGGTGAACAACCAGGCGATGCAGAAGCCGAAGGTGCCGATGATAAAGGTCGCAGCAGTGATCTCCAGGGCCAGCAGCGCCAGCACCCCGCCCATGCCGAGCAGCGCCGCCATCAGCACCCGTGACTGGCCGCTACGCTTGCTCAGCCAGACCGCCGCCACGCAGCCCGCCAGGGTGAAGACGTTGCCCAGGGTCAGGACGTTGGCGATAAAGACGTCGCCCAGGCCGGCATCCACCCCGGCCCGCTCGATAAAGGCCCAGAAGGAGCCGATGGTGAGGTAGAAGCAGGCCACCGCCGCCAGGCAGGTCAGCGGCAATGAGACGGGCAGCCGCGGCCCGGCCTCCTCGCGGGGCGCCTGGGGCACGACCCCGGCCGGGGTGCGCGGATAGAGGGCGGGGATCACCGCCAGGCAGAGCACGAAGGCCAGGCAGAAGGCCAGGAAGATGCCGTCGATGCCCCAGGCCGCCGTCAGGTGGGGAATGGTGTAGAGCTCGATGGCGTTGATCGCCACCAGGCCGAACATCATGATGCTGAAGTTGCGCCCGGTATGGGTGGTAATGGCCAGGCAGGCGATGCCGGTGGAGTAGCAGATGCCGCCGCCGAAGCCGGCCAGCACGCGCATCGCCAGCAGCGACTCGTAATCCTGATGCTGGGTCGACAAATAGTTGCCGGCGATGGCGATCAGGATGCCGAACAGCGCCAGGTGGCGGCGGTTGAGCCGCGACACCAGGGCGGCGGTGAACAGCGAAGCCAGGAACATGCCGCCCAGGTCCGCCGAGGCCAGCCAGCCCACCTGCTGCTCATCGAAGTGCAGGAAGTCGGCCAGGGCGCCGACCATCAACGGCATGCCCATGACCACGGCGTTGCCGACGAAGGTGATGGCCACGGCGGCGGCGATGGCCAGGGGCGCATCGACGTCGAGGCGAAGGGGACCCCGGGCCTCGCCCAGGACAGATGTCTGAGGTTTCATGGGGAATTCTCGCTCTGTTATTGGTTGTTATCGAGTCGCGGGTGCCTGGGGCGAGCCCGGGTGGAGCCCGCCGCCAGGCGATGGCTAGGTTTAATCGCGCCTTGGCGCGGCGTACTGGGGCATGGTGATGCAGGCGATATTGCCGCCGCCCAGGAGGATCTCCCGGGAGTTCTCGATGCCGACGACGCGATGCCGGGGGAAGAGCTCGGCCAGGGTGGCCAGAGCGACCCGGTCGTTGGGATCCCCGAACTGCGGCACCACGATCGCCGTATTGCCGGCGTAGTAGTTGATGTAGGAGGCGCAGATGCGGGTGCCGGCCTGGCGCGGGTGGGTGCCTTCGATATGGTCCAGGCCCTCGGCCTCCTCGGCGCTCCACTCCAGGGCGCGGGGCTGGGGCAGCTTGTGCACGGTGAGCGCGCGACCGCGAGCATCGCGGCTGGTGCGCAGCACCTCATAGGCCTCCTGGTAGATCTCCCATTGGGGGTCGTCGCGATCGTCGGTCCACTGCAGGACCACCTCGCCGGGACGCACGAAGCAGGCCAGGTCATCGATATGGCCGTCGGTCTCGTCGAACTTGCAGCCCCGGGGCAGCCAGATAACGTGATCCGCGCCCAGGTAGTCCGAGAGGCGCCGGCTCACCTCCTCCTTGCCCAGGTGGCCATTGCGGTTGCGGTTGAGCAGGCACTGCTCGGTAGTCAGCAGGGTGCCCTGGCCGTCGCTCTGGATGCCGCCCAGCTCGGCGATCAGCGGCGCCCGGTAGCGATCCAGGCCCTCGATCTCGAGGACCTTCTGGGCGATGCGATCGTCATTGGCCCAGGGGAAGTAGAGCCCGCCGTCCAGGCCGCCGTAGGCATTGAACTCCAGGTCCACGCCGCGCACCTCGCCGCTGGCGTCGTTGACCACGAAGGCCGGCCCGCTGTCGCGGAACCAGGCATCGTCGGTGGTCATCTCCACCACCCGCACCGAGGGCGGCAACAGGCGCCGCGCATTGGCGTACTGGGCGGCGGAGGCGCACACCGTGACCGGCTCGCTCTCGGCGATGGCGGTAGCGATCTCGACCCAGACCCGCTGGGCCGGCTTGCCGCCGTTACGCCACACATCGGGACGCTCCGGCCAGCCCATCCAGCAGCCGCGCTTGGGTTCGAACTCGCCGGGCAGCCGGAAGCCATCCTGCCGGGGGGTGGAAGTCAACAGCCGTGCCATGGAATACCTCGTCGCGTGTTATTGGGGTATTCCGATCCTAGGGCGGGCGGTGCGCCGGCCACCAACGACGATTATTTCGCCACTCTTGAATTCAATTCAGGAATTCGACTCAGGCATTCGACTCAGGCAGCCCGTTCAGGAGGGCTCTAACTGCTGGGCACACCAGGCGATAAACTGGCCCACCGCCGGCTTGTCGAGGCGCTGGCGATCGCAGACCAGGGCGTACTGACCCAGCGACGCCACGCTCTCGGCGAAGGGCCGCACCAGCCGCCCCCGAGCCAGGTCCTCGGTGGCGGTGAGGTCGTCGCCCAGGGCGATGCCCTGGTCCCGGGCCGCGGCCTCCAGGGCCAGGCCGGCGTGACTAAAGTAGAGGTGGCGCTCGGGGCGGATATCCCCGGCATGGGTGGTCAACCAGGCGGTCCAGGTCTTGCCGTCCTGGTCGTCGTGCAGCAGGCGGTGGCGCACCAGGTCCCGGGGCGAGGCCAGGGCGCCGCGGTTGAACAGGGCCGGGGCGCACACCGGAAAGAAGCTCAGCAGCGGCAGCGGCCGCACGAAGTGGTCGCTGGCGTCCTCGGGACCGACGCCGTAGCTGATCGCCAGGTCGATATCGATATCGGGATCCGGCGCATCGTAGGCGCACTCATGGAGGTGCAGGGTGACCTGCGGGAAACGCTCGCAGAAGTCGGCCAGCCGGCCGACCAGCCACTTCTGGGCCAGCTCGGCGGTGACGGCGACGCGCAGCACCGACTGGGTGTCCGGATGGGCGATGGCCTCGCAGGCCTCCCCCACCGTCTCGAAGGCCTGCTGCAGGCTATGCAGCAGGCGCCGCGCCTGGGGCGTGGGCGAGATACGCCGCCCGCGACGGATGAAGAGCGGCGTGCCGAGCTGCTCCTCGAGCTGGCGGACCTGGTGGCTGACCGCGCTGTCGGTGACGCAGAGCTCCGCCGCGGCGCGCCCGAAATGGGCATGGCGGGCGGCACACTCGAAGGTGCGCAGGGCGGTCAGCGAGGGTAAGCGGCGCATGGCACCTCCGGGCAAGGAAACAGTGACAAGGAATAGGTATATACGGCCCCAGGAGCCACCGGTAGCGGCACCGATATGAAAAGAGAAAAGGCCGGCTCCGGAGGCATGTGACTATCGAAAGCGGCAAAGCCTGACTCGCCACAGCAATAGCGACCCAAACGCAAAAAGGCCGGCTCCGGAGGCATGGGGCTATCGAAAGCGGCAAGCCCGGCTACACCACGACAGTGGCAACGCCACAATAAAAAAGCCGGCTCCGGAGGCATGGGACTATCGAAAGCGGCAAAGCCTGACTCGCCACAGCAATAGCGACCCAAACGCAAAAAGGCCGGCTCCGGAGGCATAGGAGCCGGCAAAGCAACGAGGGCAGACACCCCCATCAGCGCACGGTGAGACCCAAAGGGCGTCGCTCAGGGGGTGAGCGCCACCCAGACGGTCTTGAGTTCGGTGTACTCCTCCAGGGAGTGCAGGGACTTGTCGCGGCCGTTACCGGACTGCTTGACGCCACCGAAGGGCACCGTCATGTCCGGACCCGCCCAGTTGTTGACGAAGACCTGACCGGAATGGAGCTGGCGCGAGACCCGCATGACGCGGTCGATATCCTGGCTCCACAGGCCCGCGGCCAGGCCGTAGTCGCTGTCATTGGCCATGGCCACCGCCTCCGCCTCGCTGTCGAAGCCGAACACCGAGAGCACCGGGCCGAAGATCTCCTCGCGACCGATGGTCATGGCCGGGGTGACGCCGTCGAAGACGGTGGGCGGGATAAAGTAGCCGGCCCCGTCGAGGGCCTGGCCGCCGGTGCGCAGCCGGGCGCCCTCCTCGGTGCCCTTGGCGATATAGTCGAGCACCCGGCGATACTGGGTCTCGTCGACCATGGCGCCCATAAAGCTCGCGGGATCCAACGGGTCGCCGGGCTGCATGGCCTGGGCGGCCTCGACCACCTTGTCGACGAAGGCCTCGCGGATCGAATTCTCCACCAGCAGGCGCGAGCCGGCGATGCACACCTCGCCCTGGTTATGGAAGATCGCCGCGGCGGCGTGCTTGGCCACCCGGTCCAGGTCCTTGCAGTCGGCGAAGACCAGGTTGGGGGACTTGCCGCCGCACTCCAGGTAGACCCGCTTGAGGTTGGACTGGCCGGCGTACTGCATCAGCTGCTTGCCGACCTGGGTGGAGCCGGTGAAGGCCAGGCAGTCGACCTGCATGGAGAGCGCCAGGGCCTTGCCCACGGTGTGACCGTAACCGGGCAGCACCTGGAAGACGCCCCGCGGCAGGCCCGCCTCCTTGACCAACTGGGCCAGGCGCAGCGCCGACAGCGGCGACTTCTCCGAGGGCTTCAAGATCACGCAGTTGCCGGCGGCCAGCGCCGGGGCGATCTTCCAGGCGGTCATCATCAGCGGGAAGTTCCAGGGCACGATGGAGGCCACCACGCCCAGGGGCTCGCGCAGCACCAGGCCCAGGCTGTCGTCGCCGGTGGGGGCCACCTCGCCGTAGACCTTGTCGATGCCCTCGGCGGTATAGCGCAGGCAGCCGATGGCGCCGGCGATATCACCCAGGGCGCTGGAGACCGGCTTGCCCATGTCCAGGGTGTCGAGCAGTGCCAGCTCGTGCTTGTGCGCCTCCATCAGCTCGGCGAGGCGCAGCAGCGTCTGCTTGCGGCCTGCCGGCGAGCGCCGCGACCAGTCGCCCCGGGCATAGGCGGCCCGGGCCACGGCCACGGCGCGCTCGGCATCGGCGGCATCGCAGCTGGCGATATGCGCCAGGGTCTCGCCGGTGGCCGGGTTGAGGGTGGCCAGGGTCTCGCCGCTCACCGCCTCGACGAAGGCGTCGTCGATAAAGGCGCGGGTCTCCAGGCGCGGGATCAGGGTGTCGGCCAGGGCCTGCCAGTCGGCCTGGGTGGTGGGGGACTGCACGGACTCGAGGGCACTCATTGGCTCGCCTCCAGGCTATTGGCGCGTTCCAGCATGGCCTCACAAAGCACCTGGGTGCCGAGGGCACAGTGCTCCGGGGTGGCGTACTCCGCCTCGTTATGACTGATGCCGTCGCGGCAGGGAATAAAGATCATCGAGGTGGGGGCGACCCGGGAGACATAGACGGCGTCGTGGCCGGCGCCGCTCATCATGCGCCGGTAGGGCACGCCCTGGGCCCGGGCGGCCCGCTCCACGGCATCGATGCAGCCGGCATCGAAGTTCACCACCGGCGAGGCCCAGATGCGCTCGCTGGCGGTCTCGACGCCGAAGGCCTCGGTCAGGGCAGACAGCTCCCGGTCGAAGCGCGCCTCCAGGGCGTCCAGCTCGGCCTCCACCACATGGCGCAGGTCGACGGTGAGGCGCACCTCGCCGGGAATCACGTTGCGTGACGGGCTATCGATCTCCAAGCAGCCGACGGTGACCTTGGTGCCACCGCTGGTATCCGCCAGGGCGTGGGCCTGGAGGCGATCGATCAGGCGCGCCGCGGCGGCCAGGGCGTCTCGGCGGTAGGCCATGGGAGTGGGGCCGGCATGGGCCGGCTGGCCGCGCAGGGTGACGTCGAACCAGCGCATGCCCTGGACGCCGGTGACCACACCGATGGCCTCGTTCTCCTCCTCCAGCACCGGGCCCTGCTCGATATGCAGCTCGAAGAAGCTGGCCAGGCGCGGCTCACCCACCGGCATCTCACCGGCGAAGCCGCTGGTCGCCAGGGCCTGGCCCAGGGTCACGCCATCGCGATCGGTCCGCGACAGGGTGTACTCCTCGCTGAACTCACCGGCGAAGGCGCCGGAGGCGACCATGGCCGGGGCGAAGCGGCTGCCCTCCTCGTTGGTCCACACCACCAGCTCCAGGGGCCGCTCGGTGACGATGCCCTGATCATGCAGGGTACGGAACACCTCCAGGCCCGCTAGCACCCCGAGGATGCCGTCGAAGCGCCCGCCCTTGGGCTGGGTATCGAGATGGCTGCCGGTGGCCACCGGGTCGAGGTCGTCGCGCTTGCCGGGGCGACGAATAAAGAGGTTGCCGACTCGGTCGACCCGCAGGGTGCAGCCGATCGCCTCGCACCACTCGATCAGCAGGCGCCGCCCGGCGGCGTCCTCCTCGGTCAGCGCCAGGCGGCAGCTGCCGCCGTTCGCGGTGGGGCCGATCTCGGCCATGGCCATCAGGCTCGACCAGAGCCGCTGACCGTCGATGGAAACCGTCATGGAGTGTCTCCCTTGTGCTTGTTGCTCGCTGCGGAATGATCACCACCTTAGGCGGCCCCTGGGCCACGCCGATATACCCCAATCGGGATATATTCCCGGCGCCCCGCCCCTCGCTAGTCTGCTCCTGACCGCAACAACGACATCACCTGCGAGGGCGAGACCATGAGCACCGAACCCCGGACCTACGATGCCCAGGCGCTGTGGCAGAAGGACAAGGATCATTTCATCCACCCCTTCACCGACTACAGCCTCTTCCATGAGAAGGGCTGCGACCTGATCACCGAGAGCGACGGCATCTACGTGGAAGACGTCCACGGAAACCGTTTCATCGACGGCATCGCCGGCCTGTGGTGCGTCAACGTGGGCCACGGCCGCGCCGAGATCGGCCAGGCCATGGCCGACCAGGCCACCCGCATGGCCTACTTCTCCACCTTCAACAACCTCTCCAACGCCCCGGCGACGGAGCTGGCCGCCAAGCTCGCCGAGCTGGCCCCGGCCCACCTCAACCATGTGTTCTACAGCTGCGGCGGCTCGGCGGCCAACGACGCCACCATCCGCCTGGTGCACTACTACTTCAACCGCCTGGGCAAGCCCAACAAGAAGCGCATCCTGTCGCGCAACAACGCCTACCACGGCACCACTTACCTGGCCGCCAGCCTGACCGGTATCGCCAGCAACAACTGGGACTTCGATACCCTCGACCACCTGGTGACCCACCTCAGCGAGGCCAACTGCTACCGCCGCCCGGCGGGGATGAGCGAGGCGGACTACTGCGATCACCTGGTGGCCGAACTGGAAGAGACCATCGCCGAGATCGGCGCCGAGAATATCGCCGCCTTTATCGCCGAGCCGATCATGGGCGCCGGCGGCGTGCTGATGGCCCCCCAGGGCTACCACACCCGCATCCAGGCGGTGTGCCGCGCCAACGAGATCCTGTTTATCGCCGACGAGGTGGTTACCGGCTTCGGTCGCCTGGGTCACTTCTTCGCCTCCGAGGCGGTCTTCGACACCCAGCCGGATATCATCAACTGCGCCAAGGGCCTCTCCTCGGGCTATGCGCCCCTGGGCGCCACCCTGATCTCCGACGCCCTCTTCGAGGTGCTGGGCACCCCCCAGGGCAAGGGCGGCGTGCTGAGCACCGGCTTCACCTACTCCGGCCATCCGGTGAGCTGCGCGGCGGCGCTGAAGAACATCGAGATCCTGGAGCGCGAGGCGATCTGTGAGAACGTCCGTGAGGTGGGCCCCTACCTGGAGCAGAAGCTCAAGACCCTGGCGGACCATGAAACCGTCGGAGACGTCAGGGGAAGCCACTTTATGCTGGCCATCGAGAACGTCGCCGACAAAGCCACCAAGGAGCTGCTGCCGGTGGAGGCGCGGGTCGGCGACCGGGTCGCCGCCGAGGCCCAGAAGCGCGGCCTGATCATCCGCCCGGTGGGTCACCTCAATATCATCTCGCCGCCCCTGATCTGGGACCGTGACACCGTGGATCGGGTGGTGGCCATCCTCGACGAGGCCTTCGCCGCCACCACCGCGTCCCTTCGCGCGGACGGCTTCCTGTAAACCACCCTTGGGGGCCGGGCGACCGGCCCCCACCCTCACAAGACCACAACGATAAATAGAGAGTGTTGTATGGAAAGTTTTGGCGCCTGGAGCCTGCTCCCCACCCTGGTGGTGCTGGGCATGGCCATTATCACCCGCCGCACCATCGAGTCGCTGATGGCCGGGGCCCTGGTGGGGCTGCTGATGATCGACCCCACCAGCGTGGTCACTCAGGGCTCGGATATCCTGCTCACCGTGCTGGGCAACGACACCGTCACCTGGATCATCCTGGTCTGCGGCCTGTTCGGCAGCCTGATCGCCCTGCTGGTCAAGACCGGCGGCGTGCTCAGCTTCGGCGACGCCGTCACCAAGCGCATCCATAGCCGTCGCCAGAGCCTGCTGGCCACCTGGGTGCTGGGGCTGGTGATCTTCGTCGACGACTACCTCAATGCGCTGACCATCAGCGCCTCCATGAAGAAGATCACCGACCGCTTCAAGGTCTCCCGGGAGAAGCTCGCCTATATCGTCGATTCCACCGCGGCGCCGATCTGCATCCTGGTGCCCTTCTCCACCTGGGCGGTGTTCTTCGCCGGCCTGCTGGAGGAGAACAACGTGGCCGGCAACGGCATGGGCCTCTATATCGAGGCCATTCCCTATATGTTCTATGCCTGGGTGGCCGCCGCCGTGGTGCCCCTGGTGGCCCTGGGCTGGATTCCCAACCTCGGCCCCATGAAGGCCGCCGAGGCCCGCGCCGCCGCCGGCCAGCTGATGCCGGACGGCGTCGACGACAACGCCCTGGAGATGGGGGACACCGGCAAGAAGCGCCCGCACCTGCTTAACTTCCTGTTACCCATCGCCACCCTGATCTTCTTCACCTGGTACTTCGAGATCGACATCCTGCGCGGCGTCATCGTGGCCCTGGCCGTGACCCTGGTGCTGATCGCCACCCAGAAGCTGCTGAGCTTCCACGACACCTTCGACACCGCACTGGACGGCTTCAAGGCGATGATCATGCCGCTGGGCACCCTGGTGGCCGGCTTCACCCTCAAGGAGGTCAACGATGTCCTGGGCCTCACCGACTATGTGATCGCCACCGTCCAGCCGCTGATGAGCCCGGGGATGTTGCCGGCGGTGGTCTTCGTCACCATGGCCTTCCTGGCCTTCGCCACCGGCTCCTTCTGGGGCATCTTCGCCGTGGCCATGCCCATCGTGCTGCCCCTGGCGGCGAGCATGGACAGCCATATGCCGCTGGTGATCGGCGCCCTGATCTCCGCCAGCGCCTTCGGCAGCCACGCCTGCTTCTACGGCGACTCCACGGTGCTCTCCGCACAGGGCAGCGGCTGCACCCCCATGGCCCATGCCCTGACCCAGTTGCCCTATGTGTTGATCGCCGCCGCCATCGCCGCCGCTATCTTCCTGATGGTCGGCCACCTGTGAGACTCGCCATGAACCAGCCAATGATCGATCAAGCCACCACCGAGGCCACGCCCCGGGCCCTGGGCTTCGCCATGCCCGCCGAGTTCGCCCCCCACGACGCCTGCTGGATGCTCTGGCCCCAGCGCCCCGACACCTGGCGCTATGGCGCCAAGCCGGCCCAGCAGGCCTTCGCCGAGGTGGCCTGCGCCATCGCCGAGAGCGAGACGGTGTTCGTCGGCGTCAACGACGAGCAGTACGAGAACGCCCGCAACCAGCTGCCCGCTCATATCCGCGTGGTGGAACTCTCCAGCAACGACGCCTGGATGCGCGACATGGGCCCCACCTTCCTGACCCACCCGGACGGCCGCCTGGCCATGGTGGACTGGGTATTCAACGCCTGGGGCGGCCTCAAGGGGGGCCTCTACTTCCCCTGGGACAAGGACAAGCGCATCCGCACCAAGATCGCCGAGATGCTCGGCATCCCGCGCTTCGAGGCGCCGGTGGTGCTGGAGGGCGGCGCCATCCATGTGGACGGCGAGGGCACCCTGATCACCACCGAGGAGTGCCTGCTCAACGCCAACCGCAACCCGGAGATGAGCCGCGAGGGGATGGAAGCGGTGCTCCGGGAGTACCTGGGCATCGACAAGGTGATCTGGCTACCCCGGGGCTGCCACCTGGACGAAACCGACGGCCACGTGGACAACCTCTGCTGCTTCGTCGCCCCGGGCCAGGTGGCCCTGACCTGGTGCGACGACGAGGCGGATCCCCAGGCCGCCATCTCCCGGGAGGCCCTGGCGGTGCTGGAGGCCGCCACCGACGCCAAGGGGCGCCCGCTGACCGTGCACAAGCTGCCCCAGCCCGGCCCGCTGCATATCGCCGAGGACGAGGCCAGCGGCCTGGATCGCCTCAACAGCTCCCACCCGCGCCAGCCCGGCGACCGCATGGCCGGCTCCTACGTCAACTTCTATATCGGCAACTCGGTGGTGGTGATGCCCTTCCTCGACCCCACCCACGACGAGGCGGCCCGGGCGATCCTCCAGGGGCTCTTCCCCGACAAGCGAGTGGTCGGGGTGCCGGCCCGGGAGATCCTGCTCGGCGGCGGCAATATCCACTGCATTACCCAGCAGCAGCCCAAGCCCTGATCGGCTACCACCGCTGTGAGAGGCGCCATCCACGCCGCCGCCGAGGCCCTGATATGAGGCCTCGGCGGCGGCGTTATACGGCTTGGTGACGCCGCGCAAGCGTTTTGTTGCCCCTTGACGCGAAAACTACTTGCGACCAGCCTCATGGGGGGCCATTATCTGCGCCCTCTCGCCGGCCCAGCATGACGACGGAGCCGGGCGAGGCCATGACCGGGGTGGCATCGGGTCGGGGTGCGCTGTGGCGGCCCACTACCGATAAGACCCTACCACTGTTGACATTTCCCGATCTGGATTCGAACCCATGAGCAAAGTCTTGATTATCGGCGCCGGAGGCGTCGGCGGTGTCGTTACCCACAAGTGTGCCCAGCATCCCGAGGTCTTCAGCGAGATCCTGCTGGCCAGCCGCAACGAGGCGAAGTGCAAGGCGATCGCCGACCAACTGGATCGCCCGATCCAGACCGCCCAGGTGGATGCCGATGACGTCGAGGCGCTGGTCGCCCTGATCGAATCGTTCCAACCGGACGTGCTGATCCACGTGGCCCTGCCCTATCAGGACCTGACCATCATGGAGGCCTGTCTGCGTACCGGCGTGCCCTACCTGGACACCGCCAACTACGAGCATCCGGACGAGGCCAAGTTCGAGTACAAGGAGCAGTGGGCCTTCCAGGACCGCTACAAGGACGCCGGCAACATGGCCACCCTGGGCTGCGGTTTCGACCCGGGCATGACCAATATCTACTGTGCCTACGCCCAGAAGAACCTCTTCGACGAGATCCACCGCATCGACATCCTGGATGCCAACGGCGGCGATCACGGCTACCCCTTCGCCACCAACTTCAACCCGGAGATCAACATTCGCGAGATCACCGCGAAGGGTCGCTACTGGGAGAAGGGCGAGTGGAAGGAGACCGACCCGCTGGCGGTGAAGCGCAAGTTCGACTTCGACGGCATCGGCGAGAAGGACATCTACCTCCTCTACCACGAGGAGATGGAATCCCTGTGCCAGAACATCAAGGGCCTGGAGCGCATCCGCTTCTGGATGACCTTCTCCGACAAGTACATCACCCACCTCAAGGTGCTCGAGAACGTCGGCATGACCAGCATCGAGCCGATCAAGGTCGGCGATGCCGAGATCGCCCCCCTGGAGTTCCTCAAGGCGGTGCTGCCCGACCCGGCCTCGCTGGGCCCGCGCACCAAGGGCAAGACCAACATCGGCATCATCGCCGACGGCATCAAGGACGGTAAGCGTCGCAAGGTGCATATCTACAACATCTGCGACCACGAGCAGTGCTACGCCGAGGTCCAGTCCCAGGCCATCTCCTACACCACCGGCGTGCCGGCGGTGACCGGTGCCATGCTGATGCTGGAAGGCATCTGGAAGGGCGCGGGCGTGTTCAACGTCGAGCAGCTCGACCCCGACCCCTTCATGGCGCGCATCGGCGAGATGGGCCTGCCCTGGCAGGTGGTCGAGCTCGACCCCGACCACGACCCCCTGGCCTGAGCCATGGCGAACGCACGCGAGCAGGGCCTGGACTTTAATGTCCGGGCCTGCCCCTCCCCGGCCTATGTGGTGGACGACGCCCTGCTGCGCCGCAACCTGGAGCGCCTCGCCGAGGTCCAGGAGCGCAGCGGCGCGCGCATCCTGCTGGCGCTGAAGGGCTTCGCCATGTGGGACTGCTTCCCCATGATCCGCGAATACCTGGTGGGCACCACCTCCAGCGGCCAGGACGAGGCGCGCCTGGGGGCGGAGACCTTCGGCGGCGAGGTGCACTGCTACTCGCCGGCCTTCACCGCGGCGGAGATGGACGTGGTGCTGCGTTACGCGGACCACCTCAGCTTCAACTCGCCGGGCCAGTGGCGGCGCTTCCGCGAGACGATCGCGGCGGCGCCCCGCCGGGTCTCCTGCGGGCTGAGGGTCAACCCGGAGCACTCCACTGGGGCGGTGCCACTCTATGATCCCTGCGCACCGGGCTCGCGGCTCGGTACCCGGGCTCAGGATCTCACCCCCGAGGACCTGGACGGCCTCGAGGGGCTGCACTTCCATACCCTGTGCGAGCAGAACAGCGACGCCCTGGAAGAGACCCTGGCGGCCTTCGAGGCAAAGTTCGGCCACTACCTCGCCGGCATGAAGTGGATGAACCTGGGCGGCGGCCACCATATCACCCGGCCCGACTACGACGTGGAGCGGCTGGTACGGGTGGTCCGCGACTTCAAGGCGCGTCATCCGCACCTGACGGTCTACCTGGAGCCGGGGGAAGCCATCGCCCTGAACACCGGCTACCTGGTCTGCTCGGTACTGGATATCGTCGAGAATGACGGCCCCATCGCCATCCTCGACACCTCCGCCACCGCGCATATGCCCGATGTGCTGGAGATGCCCTACCGCCCCGAGATCATCGGCGGCGGCGAGCCGGGCGAGAAGGCTTATACCTATCGCCTGGGGGGCACGACCTGCCTCGCCGGCGACGTGATCGGCGATTACTCGTTCGACGCGCCGCTTCAGATCGGCGACCGCCTGGTGTTCACCGACATGGCCCACTACACCATGGTCAAGACCACCACCTTCAATGGCATCCGCCTGCCGTCGATCTGCCGCATCGACGAGGCGAGCCGCGAGGTGCGCACGGTCAAGACCTTCGGCTACGTGGACTATATGCAGCGACTCAGCTAAGCGAGCCGCCTGCCAAGCGAAACGCCACGCCCAGCTTCCTGGGTGTGGCGTTTTTTTATAAGCGCATGGTGGTTAACGCAGCAGGGTCAACAACAGGGCAGCGAGGCCCACCGCCAGGGCGGTCAGCACGGCGATATCCACGGCGCGATCGAGCCAGCGTTCGAACGCGACACGCTGGCCGGGACGGGGGCGGCGGGTGGCGCCGCGACTGGATCGGCGTGAAGACATGGGAGCCTGTCAGGGGGTGAACGGCTCTTTATCATAAGCGCAATTCGCCCGGCCACCAACGGCCAGGCGCCAATGCCTCTCCCCGATGATGCCCTGCCCCTATCGCATCGATAACCCGCAGTCATTGCAAAGCCCCTCAGGCCCCGGGATGATAGCGAGCAAGCTAACTATTTACCGCGGTGGATGCCATGTCTCGACTCGCCTCGACTCCCCTCTCGGTGCTCGACCTGGCCCCGGTGCGCCAAGGCGGCAGCATCGCCGACAGCTTCCGTGAGACGGTGCAACTGGCTCGCCAGGCGGAGGCGCTGGGTTTCACCCGCTACTGGCTGGCGGAGCATCACAACCTGGAGGGCATCGCCAGCGCCGCCACGGCGGTGCTGATCGGCCATGTGGCCGGCGCCACCTCGACGCTGCGGGTGGGCAGCGGCGGCATCATGCTGCCCAACCACGCGCCCCTGGTGGTCGCCGAGCAGTTCGGTACCCTGGAGACCCTCTACCCCGGGCGCATCGACCTGGGCCTGGGCCGCGCCCCGGGCACGGATGGCGCCACCGTGGCGGCCCTGGGCCGGGATCCCCGCGCCGGGGTCGACGACTTCCCGGCGCGTCTCGAGGAGTTGCGCGGCTACCTGGACGAGGCCACCCCGGGACAGCGGGTGCGTGCCATTCCCGGCCAGGGCACCCGGGTGCCCCTCTGGTTGCTCGGCTCCAGCGACTACAGCGCCCGCCTGGCCGGACGCCTGGGGCTGCCCTTCGCCTTCGCCGCCCAGTTCGCCCCGGGCTATCTGTTCGAGGCCCTGCGCTGCTACCGGGAGGCCTTCCGGCCCTCGCCGCAGCTGGCCGCGCCCTATGCCCTGGTGGGGCTGCCGGTGATCGCCGCCGAGAGCGATGCCCTAGCCCACTACCTGGCCACCAGCGCCCAGCAGAAGTTCCTCAACCTGATCCGTGGCCGGCGCACCTTCTCCCAGCCCCCGGTGGAAGAACTCGACTGGACGCCCCTGGAGCGCGCCCAGGTGGAACAGTTCCTGGGCGCCGCCATCATCGGTGGCCCCGAGACGGTGCGCGACGAGCTGGAGGCCTTCCTGACGGCCACCGGCGCCGACGAGCTGATGATCACTACCGACGTCTACAGCGCCGAGGATCGCCTGGCCAGCTACCGCCTGGTGGCCGAGGCCCGGGGACGGTGAGCGGGCACCGTCTTGGCGCATTCGTCCCGAGCCGCGGCACCAGGAGAGCGCGCCCCGGGACGAGCGCCGAGCCACCGGGCCCGCAGCTGCACCATTGTCACCCGACAAGCGATGACTCATGCACCAATTCGGCGCCCTCCGCCGACACCTCGGTGTACTCGATCACCCCGTACCAGCCCAGGCCGGCATAGGTCTCGTAACCCGGGGTTCTGGCAAAGGCCACCAGGCGCGCCTTCTCCTGGCCATGGCCCCGCTCGCGGCCCTCGGTGGCCAACGGGTAGCGCTCGCTGAGGGCAGCCTGGCCCCGGGAATCGGCGAGGATGCGCGCCTCGGCGTCGAGCAGCATCACCCGGCTACGAGCCCGTTCTTCCTCGCTAAGCCCCACCCCCTGCACCACCGCCTCGGCCTGGGGCGCCCAGTCGAAGAAGATCCCCAGGGTGCCCAGCACCTCGCCGTCGTGGCGGCCCCCGCGGCGAATGGCGGTGGCATAGGTGGCCACCGGAGCATCGTCCAGCGCCGGCTCCCGGGCGATATCGGCGACGCTGTAGTCGTCGCCATTGGTGGTGGCGAGGGCCTGGCGGAACCAGGCCTGGCCGGCGACATCATGGCCCACGACTCCCGGGTAGCGGTCCGGGCGACCGTTGGCGATCACCCGGCCCTGGCGGTCGGTGATCCACAGGTCCAGGTAGACGGTATAGGAGCGCAGGATAGTGGCCAGGCGCGCGCTGGCATGGGCCCGGCGGTCCGCCGTCGGCGTCTCCACGGCGTCCACCACGGCACTGTCGGTGGCCCACCAGCGCACGTCGCAGGAGCGCTCGAAGAGGTTGCGGTCGATGATCTCCACCGCATTCAGCGCCAGGTCGGTGAAGCGCTGGCCGCGCAGCTCGGTGAGCATCTCGGTGCCCGCCTCCTCGAGCCGCTGGGCCTGGGCCTCCACCTCGCCGCGGAAACCCCGGGCGATGCCGCTGATGCTGCCGGAGACCCGCCCCATCTCCTCGGCCACCACCCCGAAGGCGGCCCCCGCCGCTCCGGCTCGGGCCGCCTCGATGCGGGCATTGAGGGCGAGGATCTCGGTCTCGCGCATGATCGACTCGATGGCGCCGACCTTGTCGCGGGTGGTCTCGGCAATGGCGTAGGCGAGTTCGAGGATACGGTTGTCTTGCATGGCGGGCGTCCTTCTGCTGGGATGCGGGGACGAGGCCGGTGTCGGCCTCGTCCTAAGCAAAGCAAGAAGCGGGCCAGCCGAACGAAACCGCCGCCCCGGGTTCCAAGGGGGCAGTCACCAATAGGAGTTGTCATGAGCGATCCCCATGATCCGCGCCACAACCCGGCCTGGCAGGCCGCCCGCCAGTGGCAGGCCCGCGCTCGCCAGGCGCGCCCCCAGGGCCTGCTGGGCACCCTCAAGCTGCTGCTGATCTGGCTGCTGTTCGGGGTGATGATGATCGTCGCCCTGGTGCTGGGGCTGGTCTTCCTGCTGCTGGGCTGGGCCCTGATGCCGCTGCTGCGCTACCGCCTCAAGAAGCGCATGGAACAGATGCGCGCCGACCAGGCCCAGGATGTGGGCGGCGACTACCAGGACGCCCCCGGCCGCCACGAGACCCTGGAGGGCCACTACGAGGTGAAATCCGAACAGGACGACGAGCGACGCCGCTGAGCCCCGCCGACATAAAAACGCTCCCGTGGAAGACACGGGAGCGCAAAGGTCATGCTAATGCATCTCGGAACGATGCGAGGGTACGCCTGGCGGGCGACCAGACGCCTCTCACCCTAGCGCCCCGCCCGATCAACGGGCCAATTCATTGGCCCCATCGCCTCCATTGCGAGTGACTAACGGCTAGATCGATTTCAGATTATTGAAGATCTTCCCCAGGCAGCGGTTAAGCACCACGATCTCCTCGGCATCCAGCCCATGGAAGGCCTTCTCCACCAGCCGGTGGGTCAGCTCGCGAGCCACTTCCAGTTGCGCCTCCCCCTGCTCGGTCAGGGTCACCTCGGTGACGCGGCGATCCTCGTCGGAGGGAGCCGTCACCACCAGCTCGGCCTCCTGCATCTTGTAGACGATCTTGGTGATGGTCGAGAGCTTGGCCACGGCATGGATGGCGATGTCCGACATGCTCAGCCGGCCATGCTCGTGCAGGATCATCAGGATCCGCCACTTGGAGGAGCTCAGCCCCTTGGGCTTGAGCAGGGCATCCATATCGGCGCTGTACTTGGCATTGAGCCGGGCGACCCAGTAGAAGGGGAAGTCCCTGGAGCGGAACTCCTCCGAAAGGGGATAGAAGGAAGGGGAGAGTACGTCCTTGTCAGCCATGGGCCCGTGCCGTCGCGAAGAAATAGTTGATTATTCTAGCATGTGCCCCCTTACTCCAGCAGCCGACCATCGACGAAAAGGCCCCCGGCAGACGCCGGGGGCAAGGGATCGAAGGGTCGGCCGGCGGGCCCGCCTCAGAAGCGGTACATCACCATGCCCTGCAGGCGCAGGGCGTCGCCATCGCGCCCCTCCACCACCTGGCGGCTATGGTAGCCCGCCTCGATGCCGTAGGTGACGTTCTGGATCGGCGACCAGATGTAGTTCAGGTGCACGGCCTGGAACTTCTCGTTGGCATCGCCGCCCAAGGTGCCGGCGGCCACCGCCCCGTCCAGGTCCGCCCGGGCCACGCCATAGCCCAGGGTCACCTTGCCGGGGCCGGCGGCGGCGGTGATGCCCAGGGTGCCGCCGGTGGCACTGATGGTTTCCAGTTCACCGGTGGCCGGATCCAGGTAGGCGGGAGCCGCCGGGGTTCCCTCCAGGTAGCCGCCGATGCCGTCGCCATGGGTCAGGGAGCCGCGCAGGGTCACACCCTCGGCGACCCGGGCGCTGGCCTCCAGGGCCAGACCCCAGCCGAAGGCGCTGTCCTTGCCGCTATCGGTGGTGCCGGTGGTGTCGTACTGCAGGCGGCGCAGCACGGCGGAGGCACCGTAGTCGAAGCCATCGACGCCGCCCTGATAACGCAGGGTCAGGTCGGGAAGCTGGCTCTTGGTGGCATCGGCCAGGGGCGAGCCCCCGAGGTTTTCCGGGTCTTCCAGGGCCACCGAGAAGCCTTCCACGGTATAACGCAGTTGGGCCTGACGGCCCGCGTTGCCCAGGCCCGGCTGAGGGGTGAAATCGATGGTGGGATTCATGCCCAGGAAACCGCCGAAGTTGGACCAGGTCTGGCCGCCCAGGAGGCCGTTCCACTCGCCATAGGCGTGGCGCAGACGGAAACTCCCGCCGCCACCGCCGAAGAAATCGCCCTCGATCATGGTCTTGAGGTCACTGCCCCCGGCCGGGGTACTCGTGGTGAAGCCCAGCCGGCTCTGATAGGCGTGCAGGGTGGTATGGCCCTCGGGCCCGGCCTGGTCATCCAGCAGAATAGCGTTGCGGTTGACGGTATTGCCCAGGTCCGCATCCACGTCATAGATCAGGTCCAGCTTGGCGTAACCGTAGATGTCGGCGGTGGTGTCGCCGACCTCCAGGGTGTAGGCCTGGGCCGTGCCCTGAACGACGAGGGCCAGGGCCGACACTGAGCAGAAGCCAATCAGTCGAAATTTCTTGTGATTATTCATCCATTACTCCAAAGGCCATCTTGAGTCCCCTGAACATCAGGGGGCGAGGTTTCCCGAGGCGGGCTCGGGCAAGCCGCTGCCCTGGCAGGCTCGTGACAAGCCGCCATGCCCTCCACGGAAACGGGATCCAGCGGATGTCATCCGCCGGCGTCATTCAGGCCGGCGTGCGACCAGGAAGGCCGGCGCCGGGATGCTATCGGGGGGTCATCAATACCGAAGCCTTCGAGAAGTCACTGGCCCAGCCCTCCTTGAGCGGCGCCACGAAGACGTTCTCGGTGCGGGTCCGGGTGATCTTCCAGCGGCCGTCCGGCTCGCGGCGGAAGGCATTGTTGAGCCGCGACGAGCGCAGCAACGAGGAACCATCGGAGAAGATCCACGGCTGGCAATGCACCCACTGCCCTTCCGCCGTCTCGCCATCGACATGGATCTGCTCGGAGGTCAGGTAGTGCACGTTCAAGAGCAGCTCGGGGTCGCGCTTCTGGCCCCAGAAATTCTCGAAATGGCGGCGAATCGCTGCCGCTCCCTCGAGGCGACCGAACTGGTTGTCGTAATAGTCGCCGACCCCTTCCCAGACGGCGTCTTCGGCATAGAGCGCCATGATGCGATCGATGCGCTCGGCATCATCCTTGACGCCATGCTCGGGGAGCGGGGTATCGCAGAGGAACATGTAACGCGCCTGGAGCCGGCGGATTTCCGCCTCGGCTTCCAGGGCTTCGAGACGCGCCATCAGGGCACGCAGCTCGGCATGGGATACGTCCGGCATCGCTGGTTCTCCTGGTCGGTCCATGAAACGGGAAAATCGGTGACCTCTAATGCGGCTCGCCCAGGCGCTCGACCACACACCCCAGGCCCGTCTTGAGCGCCTCGACCTCGGCCGCCGACAACCCCTCGAGCAGGCGCCGCTCGTAGTCGTCGGCCATGGTCAGCAGGCGCAGCGCCAGCGCCCGTCCCGCGTCCTTCAAGGCGATCCGGTGGTCGTCGTCGACGGCCACCAGGGCCCGCTCCCGAAGGCCACCCAGGGTATCGTCGAGATCAGCCAGGGGCTGGGCCACGCGTCGGGCCAGGGTGTCACGATCCAGGGCGCCACGATCCGCCAGCAGGGTCAGCACCCGCCACTCCTTGTCGTTGACCCCCAGGCTGCCGAGGCGCGGATAGAAGTCGCCACAGTAGGCAGACAGCGCCTGGCGCATCAGGTAGAGCAGGTGCTTGCCCAGGCGGCCGTCCAGCACGCTCTGTTCCTCCACCGGCAGCATCATCGGATGCGGCTCGGGCACCGCGTAGCGACCGTTATGGAAGACCAGGGCGCTGCCCTCGTCCCGGTAGCCGTAGCGCATCACCTCGCCGACGATGATCAGGTGGTCGCCGCCCTCGTAGACGTTCCAGGTGCGGCATTCGAAGTGGGCCGCGGCGTCCTTCACCTTGGCAGCACCGCCGAGGCCTTCTTCGATGGCGATACCGGCGAACTTGTCCTCGCCGCGACTGGCGAAACGGTTGGAGACCTCGACCTGGTCATTGCCCAGCACATTGACCACGAAGTGCTTGGCCTCCCGATAGGCAGCCAGGCTGTAGGCGCCCTTGTCGATGCTCCACAGGATCAGCGGCGGGTCCATCGACACCGTATTGAAGCTGCTGGCGGTCACGCCGTAGTGCTCCCCGCCGTCATCGCGGGTGGTGACCACCGTGACCCCGGTGGCGAATTTGCCCAGGGCGCGGCGGAAATCTCTCGTATCAAGGCTCATCGGCCATCCTCCAGTGCTGTTGTCGGGCCGG
>NZ_JADOTW010000034.1 GCF_015645095.1 Halomonas sp. 328 | reverse complement strand
AAGGCCCAAGACGTGAAGGCCGAAGCGCCCAAGCAGCCCGAGGCGAAGCAAGAAGCCAAGCCGGAGGCCAAGGCCCAAGACGTGAAGGCCGAAGCGCCCAAGCAGCCCGAGGCGAAGCAAGAGGCCAAGCAAGAGCCCAAGGCCCCGGAAGCGAAGGTCGAAGCCAAGCCCGAGGCTAAGCAAGAGCCCAAGCAAGAGACCAAGGCCCCGGAAGCGAAGGTCGAAGCCAAGCCCGAGGCTAAGCAAGAGCCCAAGCAGCCCGAAGCTAAGCAAGAGACTAAGCAAGAGACCAAGGCCCCGGAAGCGAAGGTCGAAGCCAAGCCCGAGCCCAAGGCCCCGGAAGCGAAGGTCGAAACCAAGCCCGAGCAGCCCGAAGCTAAGCCCGAGGCCAAGCCCGAGGCCCCCAGCCGCCGTCGTCGCCGGGCCCATAACGACCCCCGCGAGCAGCGCCGCCGGGAGCAGGCCAAGGACGGCCAGTAAGGCGGAGAGAGGCCCCGCCTAAGGCGGGGCCCTCGCCAGACCAACTCAAGGCACGACGACAAAGGCCCGTGGCAATCGCCACGGGCCTTTGTCGTTAGGGCGCGGGACTTTCAGGGGTCAGTCGAAGCGGCCCATCAGCCGCGGCTCCCGCTCCAGTACCACCGCGAAACGCTGCCGCACCCGCTCGGCGACTTCCTCGGCGAAGGCCAGCAGGCCCCGGGCATCGCCGCCGCCATGATGCACCAGCACCAGGGCCTGACGCTCGTGGACGCCGAAGGGCCCCTGCCGCCAGCCCTTGAGGCCGCACTGGTCGATCAGCCAGCCGGCGGCCAGCTTGACCCGCCCGTCGGGCTGGGTGAAGTGAGGCATCGCCGGGTGGTCCTTGAGCAACGCCGCGGCCCGGGCGGCAGGCACCAGCGGGTTCTTGAAGAAGCTGCCGGCATTGGGCAGTACCCGGGGATCGGGCAGCTTCTCGCGGCGAATGGCGCAGACCGCCTCGGCCACTTCCCGGGGGCTGGGCGCCTTGCCAACCCGACGCCCCAGGTCGCCGTAGTCGAGGCGAGGCCGGGGACGCGTCGAGAGCCGCAGGCGCAGGTGGGTGATCATCACTCGTCCCGCCAGCTCCCCCTTGAAGAGACTCTCCCGGTAACCGAAGGCACACTCCTCGCCCCCCAGGGTCACGGCGCGACCATCGTCGAGATAGCGCAGCTCCACCGCCTCCAGCACCTCGGCCAGCTCGACCCCGTAGGCGCCGATATTCTGGATCGGCGCGGCACCGCACTGCCCCGGAATCAGCGCCAGGTTCTCCAGGCCCCAGAGACCGCGTTCGGCCATGGCCATCACCAGGGCGTGCCAGTCGTGGCCCGCCGCCACCCGCACCCCGACGCTGCCGTCGGCTCCCGGGGTCAGCTCGCAGTCGGCGAAGCCGGGCTGCAGCACCAGGCCCTCGAGGCAGGGGGCGAGAATCAGGTTGCTGCCGCCACCCAGCAGGCTCACCGGCCAGCCCCGCTCCGCGGCCAGGGCCAGGGCCGGCGCAAGCTCGGCTTCATGGGCCAGGCGCATAAAGTGCGCCGCCCGGGAACTCAGCCCCAGGGTATTCAGGCCATCCAGAGGGTACTCATGGCACAAGGCGGGGAAGGTTGCCTGGCTCACGACCGCGCCTCCAGGCGACGTTCGAGCTCCGACACCAGCCCATCGGCGGCGGCCTCCACCAGGTCGAGGACACGATCGAAGCCTTCGGCCCCGCCGTAGTAGGGATCGGGCACTGCCTGGCCGGGGCTGCCGGCGAAGTCGAGGAAGAGACCGAGGTGGGCCCGGCAGCCTGGCGGGCGGCGAGCCTCGAGCTCCGCCAGGTTGGCGTGATCCATGGCCAGCAGGTAGTCGAAGGCGTGGAAATCGTCGTCCTGCAGCTGGCGGGCGCGTAGCGCCGCGAGGTCATAGCCGCGGGACGCCGCGGCGTCCCGGGTACGCGGGTCCGGCGCCTTGCCGATATGCCAGCCGGCGGTGCCGCAGGAGTCCACGTCGACCCGCTCGGCCAACCCCGCGGCGTCCAGGCGCTGACGGAAGACCCCCTCGGCGGTGGGCGAGCGACAGATATTGCCCAGGCAGACGAAGAGCACCCGCATCACGCCTGGTCCCCCTGCCCTGCCACCAGGGCCCGCACCCGGGCCAGGTCCTCGGCGGTATCGACGCCGGCAGGATGCGCCTCCCGGGCCAGCGCCACCAGGATGCGCCGTCCCTGCTGGAGGGCACGCAGCTGCTCCAGCTGCTCCAGCTGTTCCAGGGGGGTGGGCAGCCAGTCACGGTAGTCGCGCAGGAAGCCGGCCCGATAGGCATAGAGGCCGATATGGCGCAGCCAGGCGTCGGTGGTCAGCAGCTCCGGACGGGCGGCGAAGGCGTCGCGATCCCAGGGGATGGGCGCCCGTGAGAAGTAGAGGGCGGCGCCGCCCAGGTCCCGCACCACCTTGACCACATTGGGGTTGAAGAGCGTCTCCACGTCATGGATCGGCTCCGCCAGGGTGGCCATGGCCGCGGTGTCGTCATCCGCCAGCCGCCGGGCCACCTGATCGATCAGCGCCGGCGGCAGCAGCGGCTCGTCGCCCTGGACATTGACCAGGATCGCTTCGTCGTCCAGGCCCAGCCGATCCGCCACCTCGGCCAGGCGATCGGTGCCGGAGGGATGATCGGCGCGGGTCATCACCGCCTCGCCCCCCACCGCCTCGACCGCCTCGCGGATGCGTTCGTCGTCGGTGGCCACCACCACCCGGTCGGCGCCGCTGGCCCGGGCCTGGCGCCAGACCCGGACCACCATGGGTTCGCCGCCGATCTCCAGCAGCGGCTTGCCGGGCAGCCGCGAGGAAGCGTAGCGCGCCGGAATCACCGCGATCACGCCCTGACTCATGGCGTCGCCCCCGGCCCCTTGCCGAGCTTCTCGTCCACGTCCATGACCCGCGCCTCTTCCTCCAGCATCACCGGGATGCCGTCGCGAATCGGGAAGGCCAGGCCATCGTAGTGACACCTGAGCTCGGCGGCCTCCCGGTCGTACTTGAGCTTGCCCTGGCAGAGCGGGCAGACCAGCATGGCCAGCAGTTCCTTGTCCATCGTTATCTCTCCCGTGTCGGGACTGGGTTCAGGGTATCGAGCCGCCCGTCGAGCCACTCGATGAAAGTCGTGTCGGGCCGCGCCTCCACCTCCAGGGCCCAGCAGGCCGGAGAGGCGAAATCGCGGCACTTCACCGCATCCTTGGCGGTCATTACCACCGGGCGATCGTCGCCGAAGGCGAGATCCCCGGCAGCGAAGGCATGGTGATCGGCGTAGGGGTGGGGCGTCACCGTCAGGCCCTGCCGCTCCAGGGTGGCGAAGAAGCGCCCCGGGTTACCGATCCCCGCCACCCCGTGCACCGGCCCCGTGAAGGGCGGCGGACTCAGCGGGCGGGCCTCGCCGTCGGCGACCCGTCGCCAGGCGCTGGGCTCGAGGGCCATCCGATGGGCCCCGTCGGGGGGCGCGAAGGCCGCGTCGCCATTGATCAACACCGCATCCACGCTGGCCAGCCGTTCCAGGGGCTCCCGCAGGGGCCCGGCGGGCAGGCAGCGGCCATTGCCAAAGCCCCGGGCGCCATCCACCACCACCAGCTCCAGGTCGCGGCCCAGGGCCAGATGCTGGAGGCCGTCGTCACTGATCAGGATATCGCAGCCCGCCTCCAGCAGGCGTCGGGCGCCCCGGGGGCGATCCGGATCCACCACCAGGGGCACCCCGGTCTGGGCCGCCAGCATCGCCGGCTCGTCGCCGCAGGCCGCCACCGGAGTCTCGGCGCTGACCCAGAGCGGGTAGTCGTCGCTGCGTCCCCCATAGCCCCGGGAGAGGATGCCCGGCGCCCGGCCCCGCTCGCGCAGATGCGTCGCCAACCAGGCGACCAGGGGCGACTTGCCGGTGCCGCCCAGGGTCAGGTTGCCCACCACGATCACCGGTACCGGGGCCCGCCAGACCGGCTTCCGGCCCTCGGCATAAGCCGTCGCCCGGCGCCTTACCGCCCCGCGGTAGAGCACCTCCAGGGGCCGCAGCAGCGTCAGCCAGGGCGCGCCACGATAGGCCGCCGCCAGCCAGCGATCTCCCAGGCCACCACTCATGCCGGGAGACCTCCTGGCATGGCAGGCCAGGTCAGGGGGCCGCGTCGTACCATGTGCCAGGCCTCACCGAGTCCACCACTCATGCCGCCGGGGAGACCTCCTGGCACGGCAGGCCAGGTCAGGGGGCCGTCGCCGAGATTCAGGCTCATGCCGGGGGCGCCTCCTGGAATTGCAGGCGGTGGAGGGCCGCATAGGCACCATCCTGAGCCAGCAGCTCGTCATGGCGCCCCGCCTCGATGATCTCGCCCTGCTCCATCACCAGGATGCGGTCGGCCCGCTCGATGGTGGAGAGGCGGTGGGCGATCACGAAGGTGGTGCGCCCCTCGCAGAGGGTCTCCAGGGCACGCTGAATATAGCGTTCCGACTCGCTGTCCAGGGCCGAGGTGGCCTCGTCGAGGATCAGGATGGGGGCATCCTTGTAGATGGCCCGGGCAATGGCCAGGCGCTGGCGCTGGCCGCCGGAGAGCATCACGCCGTTGTCGCCCACCACGGTGGCATAGCCCTCGGGCAGGCGCTCGATGAACTCGTGGGCATAGGCGGCCCGGGCCGCCGCCTCCACCGCCGCCGGGTCGGGGTTCTCGTCGCCATAGGCGATATTGTCGGTGATGCTGGCATTGAACAGGGTCACCTGCTGGGAGACCAGGGCGATCTGGCGGCGCAGGGGCTGCAGGCGGTAGTCGTCCAGGGGCACACCGTCGATCCGGATACGCCCGGCGGTCGGCGCATAGAAGCGCGGCAGCAGGTTGACCAGGGTGGTCTTGCCGCTGCCGGAGCGGCCGACGATGGCGATCATCTCGCCGGGCTCGACCGCCAGATCGATGCCCTTGAGCACCTCGGGCAGGCCCTCCCCATAGGCGAAGCGTACCCCCTCGAAGGCCAGGCGCCCCTGCAAGCGGGGCGTCTCGTGACTGCCCGCATCGGGCTCCGGGGTCTCCTCGAGCAGGCCGAAGAGCTCGGCGGAGGCGGCGATGCCCTTCTGGATCTCGCTGTTGATCTCGGTAAGCTGGCGCACCGGCTTGGCCATCAGTGAGGCCGCGGTGATAAAGGCCACGAATTCGCCGGCGGTCATCTCCGCCATCAGCGCCGGTGACATGGCCAGCCAGACCAGGCCGGCCAGGGCCAGGGCCACCAGGAGCTGGATCACCGGGGTACTCACCGCCTTGGTCAGTGCCTCCTTCATGCTCTGCTGGCGGTTGTAGTCGCTGGCGGCGGCGAAGCGCCGGCGCTCGTAGCCCTCGGCGCCGTGGGTGCGCACCACCCGATAGCCGGAGAGCGCCTCGGAGGCCACATGGGTGACGTCGCCCATGGAGTGCTGGATGCGCCCGGAGAGGCGCCGAAAGCGCTTGCTGGCATAGCTCACCACGCCGGCGATCAGCGGCGTCACACCGAGGAACACCAGGGTCAGCAGCCAGTTGGTCCAGAGCAGGTAGGCGAGCAGGCCGAGGACGAAGAGGCCCTCGCGCAGCAGGATGGTAATGGCGTTACTGGCCGCTCCGGTGACCTGCTCCACATGGTAGGTGACCCGGGAGATCAGGTGGCCGCTGGAGTGGGCGTCGAAGAAACGCCCGGGCAGGCGCAGCATATGGTTGAAGACGTTGCAGCGCAGCGCGTGGACCACGTTGCGGGCCACGTTGCTCATGAAGTAGGTGCCGAGGAAGGTCCCCACCCCGCGGGCGGCGAACATGCCCACCACGAACAGCGGCAGGAAGAGGCGAAAGGCGGCGTCCGGACTCTGGATGCCGTCGATCAGGCGCTTCATCATCTCCGCCAGGGCGGTGCTGGAGGCGGCGTAGATCAGATAGCCCAGCACCGCCAGGAGGAAGGACTTCCAGTGGGGCCTGACATAGCCCAGCAGACGCTTGTAGAGGTTCCAGCCCGATTGCTGTGTCACGGTGACTCCGTTACGGCGTGGTGGCTCCACCCTCGCGGGTGGCGATACGAATACGTTGGATGCCCAGGCTACCGGCCCGATCCAGGGCCCTGACCACGGCGGCATGGGCGGCGCGGCCATCGGCCTCGAGGATCAGGCCATGCTCCCGGGCCGCCGCGGCCCGCTCGGCCAGGGCGGCATCCAGCCGCGCCCCGCTCAGGGTCTCGCCGTCCAGACGGTACTCGCCCTCGGCGGTGATCACCAGGATCACCGGCGAGGCCTCGAGGGTGGCGGCCTCGCGGCTCTGGGGCAGGATCAGCTCCAGGGCCTGACGGGTCTCGAAGGTCGTGGAGACCATGAAGAAGATCAGCAGCAGGAAGACCACATCGATCAGCGGGGTCAGGTTGACCTCCACCGCATCGCGCCGCCGCCGGGGAAACTTCACGCCCGAGGCTCCTCGGTGGCCGACGCCGCCCCGGGACGACGATCGCTGAGCCTGACCTCGCCCTGATGATGGGCCAGGTACTCCACCAGCAACCCGGCCTGCTCCTCCATGCGCACCGTGATGTCCTCCACCCGGCGCTGGAAGTAGCGATGGAACATCAGTGCCGGGATCGCCACCGTCAGGCCAGCGGCGGTGGTCACCAGGGCCCGGGAGATGCCCCCGGCCAGGTCGGCGGTGCGCTCCACCCCCTCGGCGGCGACGATCACCGAGAAGACCTCGATCATCCCCACCACGGTGCCCAGCAGGCCGATCAGCGGGGTGATGGCGGCGATGGTGCCCAGGGGGCTGAGGAAGCGCTCCATGTCGTGGATCACCGCGGTGGCCGCCTCCTGGAGGCGGGCCCGCACCTGCTCATGACCCAGGCGCGCGTTGCGCAGCCCCGCCGCCAGGATGCCCCCCAGGGGCGAGTGCCCTTCCAGCCAGTAGAGGTTGACCTGCCCCTGATTGATCAGGGTGCACACCTCCTGGCCCAGGCCCAGGGGGGCGATACGCCCGGCCCGCAGGGTCCAGAGGCGTTCGATGATGATCACCATGGCCACCAGGGAGCAGCCGAGCAGCGGAATCATCAACCAGCCCCCGGCGATCAGGGCATCGAGCAGTTCCATCGAGGGCGTCTCCCGTCCGTGCAACGCATTACCGGCCAAGACCGATCCATGGCGGCGATTCTACCCCATGGCAACGGCCACCGACACCGGCCCAGGGGATCCGACGCTGGGGCGCGATCCGCGTCTCCGGCCCCAGCCGCAGGGTCAGGGCCCCATCCAGGGCGGTATTCCACTGGCAGCTGCCGTAGCGGGCGAAGCGCCGCACCACCTCATCGGCAGGATGCCCGAAGGGATTGTCGCGTCCGGCACTGTAGATCACCTGCCGCGGCCGCAGCCGCTCCACCAGCACCGGCCCCGAACTGGTGTGACTGCCGTGATGCCCGGCCACCAGCACCTCCAGGGGAGCCCCCACCTCGAGCAGGAAGTGACGCTCTACCTCGCGTCCCACATCGCCGGTGATCAGCACCTGTCGGTCGCCGGCGGAGACCAGCAGCACACAGGAGCGATCGTTGCTGGAAAGCGTCGACTGGAGCCCCGGCGGTGGCCAGAGCAGACGGAAGTCGACGCCATCCCAGTGCCAGGCCTGGCCCCGATGGCAGGGCGTAAAGGGCACGCCGATCACTTCGCCCTCCGGGGCCAGCCAATCGCCCACCTGGTGCTCGGCCAGGGCCGGCACGCCCCCGGCATGGTCCAGGTCGTCGTGGCTGATGATCACCCGGTCGAAGCGCTGCCCTGGTGGCCAGAGCCCGGCCAGGGGCACATAACCGCTGCCATAGCGAGGACCGGCATCGTAGAGCAGTCGGTGGTTGGCGGTGGCGATCTCGACCAGCTGGCCCTGGCCCACGTCCCAGACCCGCAGGGTCGCCTCACCGTCGTGCGGCACGGAAGGCGTCAGCCATAGCGGCAGACTCAACAGCCAGCCACTGACCAGGGCCCGCCAGCCTAGGGCCAGGCCGGGCAATGCCCAGACCAGGGCCAACAGCCCCAACCCCAGGGCCAGGGGAAGCAGCTGCCAGGCCTCGGGATACCAGGGGGGCAACCCGCGCAGGCTCAGCTCCAGCAGGGCCTCGAAGCCCACCACCAGCCAGCCGAAGAGCCACCAGCAGAACCATGACAGGGGTGGCACCCAGACCAGCAACCAGCCCAGCAGTCCCAGGGGCACCAGCAGCAGGCTGACCAGCGGTACCGCGAGCAGGTTGACCAGGGGCGCCGCCGTGGCCAGCCGGGCGAAGGCCAGCAGCACCGCCGCGGCCATCCAGGGCGCCAACAGCCACTGGGTACGCACCAGGCCCCAGAGCCAGCCGGCTAGCCCCCGGGGACGGGGACGTCCCTGCCAGATCAGGATCAGCAGGGCCACCGCCAGGAAGGAGAGCCACAGGCCGGGACGCCATAGCGACAGCGGGTCGAGCAGCACCACGATGGCCAGGGCCAGCCACCAGCCCTGCCAGGGCCCCGGCGCATGGCGCCCGCTGGCCACCCAGAGACCGATCAGCGCCATCACCAGGGCGCGCAATGCCGGCGGCGCCAGCCCCGCCAGGACGGCATAGCCGGTGGCGGCCAACGCCGCCAGCCACCAGGGCCAGACCGCCAGGCGCCACGACCGGGGCGTCACCAGGCGCGCGACACCCCGCCCCAGCAGCAGCGCAAAGCCGGCCACCAGCCCCACATGCAGCCCCGAGATCACCACCAGGTGGGTGGTGCCCGTGGCATTGAGACGCTCCCAGTCCTCCCGGTTCAGGGCCTCGCCGGCCCCCAGGGTCAGGGCCGCCAGCCAGCGCCGGGCACTATCGGGCATGGGGCGCGACTCGAGATGAGCCAGGGCCAGGCGCCGCAGCGACGGGGCGGCCGGAGCGAGTCGCTCCGGGGGCGGCTCGGTCCGCACATAGCCGGTGGCACCGATCCCCTCTCGCCATAACCAGGCGCGGTAGTCGAAGCCGACGGGGTTGGCCAGGCCACCGGGGGGACGCAAGCGCACCGCCAGACGCCAGCGCTCACCCGCCGCCATCTCGGGAGCATCGAAAACGCTCAGGCGCACCTGGCGCAGGGTATCGCAGGGAAGTCGCTCGCCCTCGTGTGGTTCGCAGGCCATCACCTCGACACGCAGCCGCGTCAGTCGCTGCTGATGGCGTACCTCGTCAAGACGTCCCTCGACGATCAGGGTCTGGCGGGAAAGCCCCTGGGGCAATTCGGCGCGCTGCATCAGCATGATCTGGGTCGCCGCCACCGCCGCCACCAGCAGCAAGCCCAGGGCCCCGGGACGGCGACGTAGCCACAGGGCCAGCAGGGCTGCCGCCTCGATCAGCCCCCTGGGCGACCAGTACCCCAGCAGGGTGCCGGCGATGGCGGCCAGCGCCAGGGGCCAAGCCCATCCGATCCGCATTCCCTTGCTCCTTGCTCCTTGGTCCCTTCGCCGTTGGCCGTCCAGGCGCGGCGACACCTCAGCCTATCCCGCCAGGGGCCAGCCCCATCCGATCCGCCCTCTCTTGCTCCTTGCTCCTTGCTCCTTGCTCCCCTCGCCATGGCCGTCCACGAGCGTCAGACATGGCGAGCCCACGTGCTTGTATGGATAATAGTCGGATCGCCGTCAGCCCACTTCGAGACCTCGATGCCGCGCCGCCTGCTACAGCGCTATCTGCCCCACCCGGAGACGCTCAAGCGCAATCGCTCACTGCGTTTCATGAGCCACTGGATCGGCAACCCCTCCCTGTGGGTGCTGTCACGGCGTGGCGTGGCCAACGCCTTCATGGTGGGGCTGTTCAGCGCCCTGCTACCGATCCCCTTCCAGATGGTGGTAGCCGCCTTCGGTGCCTGGCTGCTGCGCTGCAACCTGCCCCTGTCGGTGGGCCTGGTATGGATCACCAACCCCCTGACCATGCCGCTGATCTTCTACGGCAACTATCGGCTGGGGGCCTGGCTGCTCAGCACGCCGGCCCGGGAAGCCCCGGAGGCGCTCTCCACCCGCTGGGTGGCGGAGCAGATGCTGGATATCCTGCCGATCCTGGCCCTCGGCTCACTGGTGGCGGCGGTGGTAGTGGGGCTCGGCGCCAACCTGCTGGTGCGACTCCTGTGGCGCTGGCACGTGGTGCGCAGCTGGAAACAGCGCCGCCATCGTCGCCGCCAGCGCCGCGAGGCGCGCCGCCGCGGCGACGAGCACTCTTCCTAACCAGCCTCCAGTAACGATCACGGCGCCTCGAGGGCGCCGTGATCGTTTGACATGGTGCGGTTGAACTACTCCGGCTGAAGCCGGCCCTCGTTGAGGCGCAGCACCCGGTCCTGATGGGCGGCCAGGGCGGGATCATGGGTCACCACCACGAAGGCGCAGGCGGCGCTCGAGGCCAGCTCGTCCATCAGCGCCAGGATGCTGGCGGCGGTGTGCTGGTCCAGGTTGCCGGTAGGCTCGTCCATCAGCACCAGGCTGGGGTCGGTGATCAAGGCCCGGGCGATGGCCACCCGCTGGCGCTCGCCGCCGGAGAGCTCGCCGGGCTTGTGCTCGCCGCGCGCCGCCATGCCCACCCGCTCGAGGATCTGCGCCGCTCGGGTCACCGCCTCGCGACGCGTCTGGCCGCGGATGATCAGCGGCAGGGCGGCATTCTCCAGGGCGGTCAGCTCCGCCAGCAGATGGTGGAACTGGTAGACGAAGCCGATATGGCGATTGCGGAAGCGTCCCAGGGCCGCCTCGCCAAGCTCCGCCAGGCACTGCCCGGCCACCTTGACGCTGCCGCCGCTGGGGCGATCGAGCCCCCCCAGCAGGTTGAGCAAGGTGGTCTTGCCGGAACCGGAGCTGCCCACCACCGCGACCCGCTCGCCGGCACGCACACCGAGGTCGAGCTCGTGCAGCACGGTCAGGTCCTGGGGCCCCTCCCGATAGGTCTTGGTCAGCCCCTCGCAGCTCAGCATCACCGGCGCCTCGCTGCGCGCCCCCCGAACGACGTCTTGCATGGTGGCTCCTTGACTATTCATAGCGCAGCACCTCCGCGGCTTATCCCCTGGAGAGCCGAGCCCATGGCGGGCCAGAATGAGATCGCCAGCATCGATTCGCCCTTATTCATAGCGCAGCACCTCCGCGGGCTGGACCCGAGAGGCCCGCCAGGCGGGATAGAGGGTCGACAGGAAGGTCAGCACCAGGGCCGCCCCGACGATATTGATCACGTCGCCCCAGATCAGCCGCGACGGCAGGTAGCTGATGAAATAGACCCCGGAGTCGAGGAACTGGATACCGAACAGCGCCTCGAACCAGCCGATGATATCGGCGATCCCCAGGGCCAGCAGCACCCCGGCCACCACGCCGATCAGGATACCGATCAGGCCGATGGCCAGCCCCTGGACGATGAAGATCCCCATGATCGAGCGGGGCGTGGCGCCGATGGTGCGCAGGATGGCGATATCCGCATGCTTGTCAGTGACCACCATCACCAGGGTCGAGACGATATTGAAGGCGGCCACGGCGATGATCACCGTCAGCAGCAGGCCGATCATGCGCTTCTCCATCTGGATCGCCTGGAAGAGATTGCCATGGGAGAAGGTCCAGTCGAGGCCGCGGTAACCGCCGCCCAGCTCATCGATGATGGCCCGGGTCTCGCTGCCGGCCAGGAAGAGGTCGTCCAGCTCCAGGCGCAGTCCCTCCACGGCATCGCCCAGGCGCGCCAGGGTCTGCATGTCCTCGATATTGGCGTAGGCCAGGCTGGCGTCCAGGTCGGCGCCCACGCTGAAGATACCGCTCACCGTGAAGCGCTTGAGGCGCGGGAAGACCCCCGCCGGGGTGATCGAGGCCTCGGGCACCAGCAGGGTCACCCGATCGCCCACCCCGACGCCCAATTGGCGCGCCAGCAGCGAGCCCAGCACGATGTTCCATTCGCCGGGCTGGAGGTCGTCCAGCCCCCCCTGCTGCATATGCCGGCCGATGATGGAAACGCGATCCTCCCACTCCGGGTGGATGCCATTGACCATGGCGCCCTGGTTGCGCCCGCCCACCGAGAACATGCCCTGCTGCTCCACATAGGGGGCGGCGCCGATCACCCGTTCGCGCTGGGTGAGGCGTTCGGCCAGGGCCTCCCACTCCACCAGGCCGCCGCGGGCCTCGATCTTGGTATGGGGCACCATGCCCAGGATGCGGGTGCGCAGCTCCTGGTCGAAGCCGTTCATCACCGACAGCACCAGGATCAGCACCGCCACCCCCAGGGTGAGGCCGAGCATCGAGGTCAGGGAGATAAAGGAGATAAAGTGGTTGCGCCGTTTGGCGCGGACATAACGCAATCCCAGCAGGAAAGGCAGACGGTCGAGCATCGCAATCGATTCCTTGTCGGCGGGCGCCCATGGTACGGTTTTTCGTTACGGCCTGCACGGCAGAGCCAGGGCTATCCGTGGCCATTGCCGGTGTCATCGCCAAGGGGCGTTGGGGGCAGTCCCGGGCCCCAACGGCTGGCCTGGACTCACGGCAATCGCCCTACAGGGCCGCTATTCTGGGCTTGCATCGCGGGCGACGCCACCCTAAATTGCGCCCTTTCCCGCCCCGGCGACACAGGAAGAGAAGACCCCATGGCCAAGCGCTTGTTCCCCGAGTGGCATCCCCAGGATGCCATCCAGCTCACCTGGCCGAGCCCGACCAGCGACTGGGCCCCCCAGTTGAGCCTGATCGAGGCCACCCTGGAGGCCATGGTGGTGGCCATCGCCCGCTACCAGCGGGTGCTGATCGCCGTGCCTTCCGAGGCCGATCGCGCCCGCCTCGCCGAGCGCTTCGCCCATCGCGGCGTGGCCGCCGAGCGGCTGACCCTGGTCGTCGCCGCCGCCGATGACACCTGGGCCCGGGACCATGGCCCCCTCGGCATCGAGCATGACGGCCGGGTCGAGCTGCTCGACTACGTCTTCACCGGCTGGGGCGGCAAGTTCGAGGCCGGCCTCGACAACACCCTGAGCCGCCGCCTGGCCGAGGCCGGCGTCTTCGCCGCGCCCCTGAGCTCCCGGGACCTGATCCTCGAGGGCGGCGGTATCGAGAGCGACGGCGAGGGCACCCTGCTGACCACCGAGGCCTGCCTGCTCAACCCCAACCGCAACGCCGGCCTGGACCGCGCCGCCATCGAGGCGCAACTGGCCGCGGACTTCGGCGTCCAACGGGTGCTGTGGCTGCGCCACGGCCACCTGGAGGGGGACGACACCGACAGCCATATCGACACCCTGGCACGCTTCTGCGACCCCGGCACCATCGCCTATGTGCGCTGCGACGACGAGGCCGACCCCCATTATCCGGCGCTGGCCGCCATGGAGGCGGAGCTCCAGGCCCTTCGGCGCGCCGACGGCCGGCCCTACCGGCTGATTCCGCTGCCCTGGCCGGCTCCCTGCTTCGACCCGGAGGATGGCCACCGCCTGCCGGCCACCTATGCCAACTTCCTGATCATCAACGGCGCCGTCCTGGTGCCCACCTACGGCGACGCGGCGGACACCCGGGCCCTTTCGGCCCTGGCCGAGGCCTTCCCGGATCGCGATATCCTGCCCATCGACTGTTCGGTGGTGATCCGACAACATGGCAGCCTGCACTGCCTGACCATGCAGCTGCCCCGGGGCAGCCTGGCCTGACGGCCCGAACGACGGAGAGAGACGATGACCAAGACCCTGAAGGTGGGCCTGGTACAACAGGCCGCCTGGCCCGACAAGGCGAAGAGCCTGGCCGAGAGCGAGGCGCGGGTGCGCGAGCTGGCCGCCCAGGGCGCCCAGCTGGTGATGCTCCAGGAACTCCATGCCACCCACTACTTCTGTCAGTACGAAGATCCGGACCTCTTCGACCTGGCCGAGCCCCTGGACGGCCCCACCGGCAGCCGCCTGGCGGCGCTCGCCGCGGAGCTGGATATCGTCCTGGTGGGCTCGCTGTTCGAGCGCCGCGCCGCCGGCCTCTACCACAACACCGCCGTGGTCTATGACCGCGCCCAGGGGGCGGTGGGCCACTACCGCAAGATGCATATCCCCGACGATCCGGCCTTCTACGAGAAGTTCTACTTCACCCCCGGCGATGCCGACGGTCCCGGCCAGGGCTTCGCCCCCATCGAGACCTCCCTGGGGCGCCTCGGGGTGCTGGTGTGCTGGGATCAGTGGTACCCGGAGGCGGCGCGACTGATGGCCCTGGCCGGCGCCGAGCTACTGCTCTACCCCACCGCCATCGGCTGGCATCCGCCGGATGAAGACGCCGAGAAGGTCCGCCAGAAGGACGCCTGGACCCTGATCCAGCGCGCCCACGGCGTGGCCAACGGCCTGCCGGTGGTGGTCGCCAACCGGGTCGGCCACGAGCCCGACCACTCCGGGGTCGGCCCGGGCATCGACTTCTGGGGCGGCAGCTTCGTCTGCGGCCCCCAGGGCGAGCTGCTGGCCCACGCCGGCGAGGCGGCCCAGACCCTGCTGGTGGAGATCGATATGGCCCGCGGCGAGGAGACCCGGCGCATCTGGCCGTACCTTAGAGACCGGCGTATCGACGCCTATGGCGAGCTGACGCGTAGGTACCGGGACTAACGAAGGCCGATGCGCCGCGCATCTGGCCGCTGATACCTGGCCGCGACCGGCGTATCGACGCCTATGGCGAGCTGACCCGCCGCTATCGCGACTAAACGCGGCCAAGCTGCGTAGGTCGGATAAGCCGAAGGCGCATCCGACAACCCCGTCGGGTGCGCTCGCTTTGGCTCGCTTACCCGACCTACCCCAAACCAAATCGCCCCCATGGCTTGGCCATGGGGGCGATTTTCTTCAAGCTTCCAGCTTCCAGGCGCGTAGCGCCGCTCTTCCAGCTTCTTCGGTCATTTCCAGAAATCGCGGATCGAGGCGATGCCCTGGGCGCCCACGGCGCGGGCATGGTCGGCATCGAAGCGGGTCATGCCCCCCAGGGCGAAGACCGGCATGCCGGCGGTCTCGACCAGTTGCTGGAAGTCGTGCCAGCCCAGCGGCGCCACCTCCGGGTGGGAGGGGGTGGTGCGCAGCGGCGACAGGGTCACGAAGTCGCAGCCGATGCGTGCGGCCTGATCCAGTTGCGCCTTGTCATGAGTGGAGGCAGAGAGCCACTTGCCCTCGGCGATGGGCCGCCGCTCCAGCTGCATCAGTCGCTCGCTGGTCAGGTGAATGCCGTCGGCATCCACCGCCTCCAGCAGCTCCGGCTCGCCATTGAGCAGCAGCTGGGCGCCATGCTCGCGGCACAGCGCCAGGGCCTTCTCGGCCCGGGCCAGGTAGGCGTCACGATCCAGCGACTTGGCACGCAGCTGCACCAGGCGCACCCCGTCCTCGGTGAGCGCCCGCTGCAGCTTCGCCAGGAAGACCTCGTCGTCGGCCTCCTCGTCGCTGATCAGGTACTCGGTGGGCAGCATCACCGCCCGCAGGATCGGCAGGTTGGCCGCCGGGAAGGGGTAGTTGTAGAGCTCCTCCATGGGCACCCAGCGCACCGCCTGGCCCTCGCGGCCGAAGGGCTCGCCGGCGAAATCGTGGACCTGCCACACGTCCAGCAGGATATGCTTGTCCGGGTACTCGTGGTGCACGCGGATCAGCGGCTGGGCGCGGCGGATCTCCACCCCCAGCTCCTCGTGCAGCTCGCGCTTGAGCGCCTCGAAACCGGTCTCGTAGGGCGCCAGCTTGCCGCCGGGAAACTCCCAGAGCCCGCCCTGATCCACGGTGGAGGGGCGCCGGGCGATCAGCACCTGTCGGCTATCGCGGCTGACGATGGCGGCGGCCGCCACATGAACCCTTCTCTTGACCATTGCGTTCATTACCTTTCCATCATGCTGGACGCCGACTCAGGAACGATAGTCGGCGTTGATCGTGACATAGTCGTGGGACAGGTCGGAGGTCCACACCGTGGCCGCCTCCTCGCCGCGCCCCAGGCGAATGCGAATCGTGATCTCTTCTTCGGCCATCACCGCGCTGCCGGCCGCCTCGGTGTAACCGGCGGCGCGCCCGCCCTGCTCCACCAGACGCACCTCACCCAGGTCGATGATCACCTTGTCGACATCGAAGTCGGCCACCGGGGCCCGGCCCACGGCGGCGAGGATGCGCCCCCAGTTGGCATCCGAGGCATAGAGGGCCGTCTTGACCAGCGGCGAGTGAGCCACGGTAAAGGCCACGTCCAGGGCCTCCTGGCGACTGGCGGCCTCCTCCACCCGCAGGGTGACGAACTTGGTCGCCCCCTCGCCGTCGCGGATGATCGCCTGGGCCAGCTCGACCAGCACCGCCAGCAGCGCCTCGCGGAAGGCCGCCACCGCCGCCGCGTCGGCGGCCTCGAGGCTCGCGCCGCGGCCGGTAGCCACCAGCATGCAGGCGTCATTGGTGGAAGTATCGCTGTCCACGGTGATGCAGTTGAAGGAGTCGGCCACCGTCTCCCGCAGCAGCTCCTGCAGCAGCGGCGTGGCGATGGCCGCGTCGGTGGCCACGAAGCCCAGCATGGTCGCCATATTGGGCTGGATCATGCCGGAGCCCTTGCTGATGCCGGCGAGGGTCACCGTCTGGCCGTTGATCTCCACGCGACGAGTCGCCCCCTTGGGGCGGGTATCGGTGGTCAGGATGCCCTCACCCGCGGCCGCCCAGGCCGCCGGATCGAGGCTCTCCAGCGCCGCCGGCAGGGCGCCGAGCAGGCGCTCCATGGGCAGCGGCTCGCCGATCACCCCGGTGGAGAAGGGCAGCACCGCCTCGGGGGCGACACCGGCCAGGCGCGCCAGCTCGGCGCAGCTCGCCTCGGCATCCGCCAGCCCCTGGGCGCCGGTACCGGCATTGGCGTTGCCGGTGTTGACCAGCAGATAGCGGGGGGCACCGCCGGCCTGGTGACAGGCCGCCAGGTGGCGCTTGGCTACCTGTACCGGCGCCGCGCAGAAGGCATTGCGGGTAAAGGTCCCGGCCACGGTGGCGCCTTCGGGAATCTCGATCACCACCAGGTCGCGGCGGTTCGGCTTCTTGATACCGGCCATGGCGCTGCCCAAACGCAGCCCCTCGATTACCGGCATGGCCGGAAAGACCGCTTCACCCACTGCCATCGTTGCTTTCTCCTCTGGTTGAATTGGCTAGCTCAGCTTGCCGCAGCACTGCTTGTACTTCTTGCCGGAGCCGCAGGGGCAGGGGTCGTTACGTCCCACCTTGGGGCCCTCGCGACGCACCGGGCGGCCATCGGCGCCGGGCGCCGGCGCGGCCGCGCCCCCCTCCTCGCCGGTGACGGCGCTCGGGGCATCATGACGGCTGGCGGCGGCGGCCTTCTCGCGCTCCAGGGCCTCGCGGCGCTGGCGCTCCAGTTCGTCGACCTCCTCCTGGCGGCGCACCTGCACATGGCTGAGGATGCGGGTCACGTCCCCCTTGATATTGGCCAGCAGGTTCTGGAACAGCTCGAAGGACTCGCGCTTGTACTCCTGCTTGGGGTTCTTCTGGGCATAGCCGCGCAGGTGGATGCCCCGGCGCAGGTGATCCATGGACTGCAGGTGTTCTTTCCAGCGGGTGTCGAGCACCTGCAGCATGATCTGCTTCTCGAAGCGGCGCATCAGTGCCTCGCCGACGCTCTCCACCTTGGCCTCGTAGGCCTGGCGATGCATCTCCTGCAGGCGCTCGCGCAGCTGCTCCTCGTGGAAGCGCTGGTCCTCCTCGGCCCACTGCACCACCGGCGCGTCCAGGTTGAACTCGCTCTTGAGGTGCTCCTGGAGCCCGGCCAGGTCCCACTGCTCCGGCAGGCTCTGGGGCGGCACGAACTGGCTGATCGCCTCGTCGAGCATCTCGGCACGGATGCCGGTGACATTCGCGGAGACATCCTCGGCGGCGAGGATCTCATCGCGCTGCTCGTAGATGACCCGACGCTGGTCGTTGGCCACGTCGTCATACTCGAGCAGCTGCTTGCGGATATCGAAGTTGCGGCTCTCGACCTTCTTCTGGGCCCGCTCCACGGCGTTGGAGACCATCTTGTGCTCGATCGCCTCGCCCTTCTCCAGGCCCAGGGCCTGCATCAGCCGCTGCACCCGGTCGGAACCGAACAGGCGCATCAGGCTGTCTTCCAGCGACAGGAAAAAGCGGGTCGAGCCCGGGTCGCCCTGGCGACCAGCCCGGCCGCGCAGCTGGTTGTCGATGCGCCGCGATTCGTGACGCTCGGAGCCGATCACGTGCAGACCGCCGGCGGCCAGCACGCCCTCATGGCGCTTCTGCCACTCGGCCTTGAGGGCCTCGACCTGTTCCTCGCTGGGGTTCTCGAGCTTGGCCGCCTCGGCCTCCCAGTTACCGCCCAGCATGATGTCGGTACCGCGACCGGCCATGTTGGTGGCGATGGTGATGGCACCGGGACGCCCGGCCTGGGCGATGATCTCCGCCTCGCTCTGGTGCTGCTTGGCGTTGAGCACGTTGAAGTCGAGGCCAGCCTGCTTCATCAGCCGGGCCAGGTGCTCGGAGGCCTCGATGGAGGCGGTACCCACCAGCACCGGGCGCCCCGCCTCGGTTTCGGCCTGAACGTCCTTGATGATCGCCTCGAACTTCTCCTCGGTGGAGAGGTAGACCAGGTCATTGAGGTCCTGACGGGTCAGCGGCTTGTTGGTGGGAATCACCACCACGTCCAGGCCGTAGATCTGGCGGAACTCGAAGGCCTCGGTGTCGGCGGTACCGGTCATGCCGGCCAGCTTGTCGTAAAGGCGGAAGTAGTTCTGGAAGGTGGTGGAGGCGAGCGTCTGGCTCTCACGCTGGATGGCCACCCCCTCCTTGGCCTCCACCGCCTGGTGCAGGCCCTCGGACCAGCGCCGCCCCGGCATGGTGCGGCCGGTGTGCTCATCGACGATCACCACCTGGCCATCGTTGACGATATAGTCCACGTCGCGGTGGTAGAGGTGACGGGCGCGCAGCGCCGAGTGCATGTGCTGCAGCAGGTTGAGGTTCTGAGCGGCGTAGAGGGAGTCCTCCTCGCCGAGCAGGCCCTCGGCCCGCATCAGCTCCTCCACCTTGTTGTGGCCGGCCTCGGTGATCTCCACCTGTTTCTGCTTCTCGTCGAGGGTGAAGTCCCCCTCCACCGGCATTTCCGGGTCTTCCGACACCTCGCCCTTGACCAGTTCCTTGGCCAGGCGATCGGCCACCTTGTAGAGGTCGGTGTTCTCGTCCACCGGGCCGGAGATGATCAGCGGCGTACGCGCCTCGTCGATCAGGATGGAGTCCACCTCGTCGACGATGGCGTAGTGCAGCTCGCGCTGCACCTTCTCCTCCTGGGAGAAGGCCATGTTGTCGCGCAGGTAGTCGAAGCCGAATTCGTTGTTGGTGCCGTAGGTGATGTCGCTGGCGTAGGCGGCGCGCTTCTCTTCCTGGGTCTGGCCGGCATAGACGGTGCCGACGGAGAGCCCCAGGAATTCGTAGAGGGGACGCATCCAGTCGGCGTCGCGGCGCGCCAGGTAGTCGTTGACGGTGACCACGTGCACGCCCTTGCCGGGCAGCGCATTGAGGTAGACCGCCAGGGTCGCCACCAGGGTCTTGCCCTCGCCGGTCTTCATCTCGGCGATGCGTCCCTGGTGGAGCACCATGCCGCCGATCATCTGCACGTCGAAGTGGCGCATGCCCATGACGCGCTTGCCGGCCTCGCGCACCGTGGCGAAGGCCTCCGGCAGCAGGGCGTCGAGGCTCTCGCCCGCGTCGAGACGCTCGCGCAGGGCCGGGGTCTGGGCCTGGAGTTCCTCGTCGGAGAGCCCCTCGAGGCGCGCCTCGAGGGCATTGATCTGCGCCACTTCCTTTTGCAGGCGCTTGATGACGCGGTCGTTCCTGGAGCCGACCACCTTACGAAGCAGGGTATTGAGCATTGCGATGATGTCCTGTGTCTGCCGCGGCAGAGAATCATGATTGAGGCGCCGGGGCGCCGCGTCCGTCAGGCGAGGACGCCGGCCGGCGGGCCGCGGCGGGAGAGGACATCGAGGGCGGCGATCCAGCGCCGCCAGGGGGAGCGTCGACGGGGCCAGGCACGCCGCTGCAGGCGCCCGGGGCGCCGCGGTGGCTGCCAGCGCTGTCGATGGGCCTGGCGGCGACTCTCGGCACGAATTGCCGCCGGCGCCAGCCAGCAGACCTGCACCACCCGCACCATCAGGCGTCCGCCATCGGCGGCCACCAGGCCCACCGGCAGCAGGCAACCCACCAGCAGGCCGGCCAGCCACCAGCGGGAACGCCGGCGCGGGGCACGGAAAGCGGCGGAGGCAGTGGGCTGGGTCATGCTGTCGACGGACTCCCGGACATGCTAGATTGGCGGCACGCAACGACCGCCGCGAGAAAGCCCATGAGTATAAAGGTTAAGCGTTTCCGCGCCCAGCCCGTCACCCGCCTGCTCGGCGGTCGTGGCGAGCTGAGCGGCCTGATGCGCATGGCCTCACTGCTGGAGCGGGCCCAGACCACCCTCCGCGACGCCCTGCCGGAGGAGCTGCGCGAACACCTCTACGTGGGGGGCTACCGGGACGGTCGGCTGACCCTGATCACCGACCGCGCCGCCTGGCTGACCCGGCTGCGCTACGAGCAGCCCCGCCTGCTGACCCTGTTGCGCGGCCTGCCGGAATTCGCCGCCCTGCAACGCCTCGACCTCAAGGTGCGCCCGGTGCGCCCTCCCAAGCCGGTACCGCGCCAGGAGCGCCATCTGCCCGCCCGAGCCGCCGCCGAGCTGGCCAGCTGCGCCAGCGAGATCGACGACCCGCGGCTGCGCGGCGCGCTCGAACGCCTGGCCGCCCATGGCGCCAAGCCGGCCGATGACACCGACGCCTGAGCCGGCGCCGGCCGTGCCAGACCGGCCGTGCCAGACCGGCCGTGCCAGACCGGCCGTGCCAGACCGGCCGTGCCAGACCGGCCGTGCCAGACTAGCCGTGCCAGACCGGCCGTGCCAGACCGGCCGTGCCAGACCGGCCGTGCCAGACCGGCCGTGCCAGACTAGCCGTGCCATACTGACTACTGACCAATAGCGGCACACGGGGCACACGAACTTTTCCGGGTCCCAGACGCGACGATGCCCAGCCGGCAAGCCGACTGGGCATCGAGAAAATTCGCTGGTGGCTACGCCCTGATTCGAACAGGGGACCCCATCATTATGAGTGATGTGCTCTAACCAGCTGAGCTACGTAGCCACGGGGGTCGCGACGCTTGGCGTCGGCAACGGGGGCGCATTATGCCCAGCCCGACTGTCGCTGGCAAGTCCTCTGTGCGTCGTTTTTATTGATTGAACGTTCAATAAAAATATCCCATACTAGTTTTATCGCCATCGATCACATGGACGGCATGCCGTCCCACCACGAGGAGATGCCCGATGCCCAAGGTCGGAATGGAGCCCATTCGTCGCCGCCAGTTGATCCAGGCCACCATGGAGGCCATCGACGAGGCGGGGCTGGCCGACGCCACGGTGATCCGCATCGCCCGCCGTGCCGGCGTCTCCGCCGGCATCATCAGCCACTACTTCGGCGGCAAGGATGGCCTGCTCGAGGCCACCATGCGCCAGATCCTCCATGACCTGGGCGAAGCCGTGGCGACCCGCCGCGCCGCCCTGGGCCCGGCGGAGCCGCGCGCCCACCTCAAGGCGATCATCGACGGCAACTTCGACCGCAGCCAGGTCAGCGGCCCGGTGGCCAAGACCTGGCTGGCGTTCTGGGCCAGCAGCATGCACCAGCCGACGCTGCAGCGCCTGCAGTCGGTCAACGACCGGCGCCTCTACTCCAACCTCTGCCACCAGTTCCGCCGCTGCCTGCCCCGGGACGAGGCGCGCCGCGCTGCCCAGGGCCTGGCCGCCATGATCGACGGCCTCTGGCTGCGTGGCGCCCTGGCCCCCGAGGGGCTGGACGTGGAGCAGGCCCGCCGCCTGGCCTACGACTACCTTGATCAACAGCTGGCCTGCGAGCCCGCCCTCGCCTGACGGCCGACGCCCAGAGGCATCTCGAACATTCGCACCACCCTTTCTCAGGAGGTCCCCATGACCGCGCTTCCGACTCAGCAGCTCTATATCGACGGCCAGGCCGTCGACGCCACCTCCGGCGAGACCTTCGCCGCCGTCAATCCCTATGATGGCAGCGAGCTGGCCCGGGTCCAGCAGGCCTCGGCCGACGACGTGGATCGCGCCGTGGCCGCCGCCCAGGCCGGCCAGCGGGTGTGGGCCGCCATGACCGGCATGGAGCGCGGGCGCATCCTGCAGCGCGCCGTGGCCCTGCTTCGGGAGCGCAACGACGAGCTGGCCCTGCTCGAGACCCTCAACACCGGCAAGCCGATCAGCGAGACCGCCGCGGTGGACATCGTCACCGGCGCCGACGTCCTCGAGTACTACGCCGGCCTGGCCCCGGCCATCGAGGGCGCGCAGATTCCCCTGCGCGACTCCTCCTTCGTCTATACCCGTCGCGAGCCGCTGGGGGTGATCGGTGCCATCGGCGCCTGGAACTACCCCATCCAGATCGCCTGCTGGAAGGCCGCCCCGGCGCTGGCCGCCGGCAACGCCGTGGTCTTCAAGCCCAGCGAGGTGACCCCGCTGACCGCCATCAAGCTGGCCGAGATCTTCACCGAGGCGGGCCTGCCGGACGGCGTCTTCAACGTCATCCAGGGCGACGGCCGGGTGGGTGCCCTGCTCACCGAGCACGCCGGCATCGCCAAGGTCTCCTTCACCGGCGAGGTGGGTACCGGCAAGAAGGTGATGGCCGCCGCCGGGGGCTCGACCCTCAAGGACGTGACCATGGAGCTGGGCGGCAAGTCGCCGCTAATCGTCTTCCATGACGCCGACCTGGATCGCGCCGCCGATGCCGCCATGATGGCCAACTTCTACTCCAGCGGGCAGATCTGCACCAACGGCACCCGGGTCTTCGTCGACCGCCGCGTCAAGGAGGCCTTCGAGGCCAAGGTCGCCGAGCGGGTGGCCCGCATCAAGGCCGGCGATCCCCGCGACCCCGAGGTCAATTTCGGCCCCCTGGTGAGCTTCGAGCACCAGCAGAAGGTGCTCTCCTATATCGCCCTGGGCAAGGAGGAAGGCGCCCGCCTGCTGGCCGGCGGCGAACGCTGGGACAGCGGTGACTTCAGCCAAGGCGCCTGGGCGGCACCCACGGTGTTCACCGACTGCCGCGACGAGATGCGCATCGTCCGCGAGGAGATCTTCGGCCCGGTGATGGCGATCCTCGCCTTCGACGACGAGGACGAGGTGATCCGCCGCGCCAACGACACCCATTACGGCCTGGCCGCCGGCGTCTTCACCGAGAGCCTGAATCGCGCCCATGGCGCCATTCACCGCCTGGAGGCGGGCATCTGCTGGATCAACACCTGGGGCGAGTCCCCCGCCGAGATGCCGGTGGGCGGCTACAAGCAGTCCGGGGTCGGTCGCGAGAACGGCATCGAGACCCTCGCCCACTACACCCAGACCAAGTCGGTGCAGGTGGAGATGGGCGCCTTCGAATCGGTCTTCTAAGGCCCCGCCCCCGGCCCGCTCCATGCCCGGCGCCGGGGGTCTATCGCCCCGCCACCCTGCCTTGTCTCCGTCTTCTTCTTGGGAGGACCCCATGTCCCAGATCCGCGAATTCGATTACGTCATTATCGGCGCCGGCTCCGCCGGCAATGTGCTGGCCACCCGCCTCACCGAGGACCCCGAGGTCCAGGTGCTGCTGCTGGAGGCCGGCGGCCCCGACTACCGCTTCGACTTCCGTACCCAGATGCCGGCGGCGCTGGCCTACCCGCTGCAGGGCAAGCGCTACAACTGGGCCTTCGAGACCGACCCGGAGCCCCATATGGACGGCCGGCGCATGGAGTGCGGCCGCGGCAAGGGCCTGGGCGGCTCCTCGCTGATCAACGGCATGTGCTATATCCGCGGTAACGCCCTGGACTACGACTACTGGGCCAAGCGCCCGGGCCTCGAGGACTGGACCTACGCCGACTGCCTGCCCTACTTCCGCAAGGCGGAGACCCGCGATATCGGCCCCAACGACTATCACGGCGGCGACGGCCCGGTCAGCGTGACCACCCCCAAGGAAGGCAACAACCCCCTCTACCACGCCTTTATCGAGGCCGGGGTCCAGGCCGGCTACCCCAAGACCGAGGACGTCAACGGTTACCAGCAGGAGGGCTTCGGCCCCATGGACCGCTTCGTCACCCCCCAGGGACGCCGCGCCTCCACCGCCCGGGGCTACCTGGACACCGCCAAGCAGCGCCCCAACCTGACCATCGAGACCCGGGCCACCACCGATATCATCGAGTTCGAGGACAAGCGCGCCGTGGGCGTGCGCTACGAGCGCAAGGGCCAGGTGCAGCGGGTGCGGGTACGCCGCGAAGTGCTGCTGTGCGGCGGCGCCATCGCCTCGCCGCAGATCCTGCAGCGCTCCGGCGTGGGCCCCCAGGCGGTCCTGGACGAGCTCGGCATCACCCCGGTGCTGGTCAACGAGAACGTCGGTGCCCACCTCCAGGATCACCTAGAGATGTATATCCAGTACGAGTGCACGCAGCCGATCTCCCTCTACCCGGCGCTGAAGTGGTACAACCAGCCGAAGATCGGCGCCGAATGGCTGTTCCTCGGCACCGGCATCGGCGCCAGCAACCAGTTCGAGGCAGCGGGCTTTATCCGCACCAATGACGCCGAGGAGTGGCCCAACCTGCAGTACCACTTCCTGCCCATCGCCATCAGCTACAACGGCAAGAGCGCCGTCCAGGCCCACGGCTTCCAGGCCCATGTGGGCTCCATGCGCTCCGAGAGCCGCGGCCGGGTGCGCCTCACCTCCCGGGACCCCAAGGCGGCGCCGAGCATCCTCTTCAACTACATGTCCACCGAGAAGGACTGGCAGGAGTTCCGCGACGCCATTCGCCTGACCCGCGAGATCATCGCCCAGCCGGCCATGGATCCCTACCGCGGCCGCGAGATCTCCCCGGGCCCGGACGTCCAGAGCGACGCCGAGCTGGACGCCTTCGTCCGCGAGCATGCCGAGACCGCCTACCACCCCTGCGGCAGCTGCCGCATGGGCGAGGGGGAGGACGCCGTGGTCAACGGCGCCGGCCAGGTCCACGGCCTGGAGGGGCTGCGGGTGGTGGACGCCTCGCTGTTCCCGGTGATTCCCACCGGCAACCTCAATGCCCCGACGATCATGCTGGCGGAGAAGATCGCCGACAAGATTCGTGGCCGCGACCCGCTGCCCAAGAGCGACGCCCCCTACTACGTGGCCAAGGGCGCTCCGGCCCAGCAGGAACCGCAGCGCCGACTCGATGAAGCCCTTCGCTGAGACTAGTCTCCTCAGCCCTTCCACCCCGCCCCTCCCGGCGGGGTTTTTTTATGACTCGCGCCCCCTGGCGGCCCGGCGGGAAATCGACTAGGCTTGATAAATTCAAACAACTGTTCGAAAGCCCTGCCATCCGAACCACAGAGGGAGGTCGCGATGACCCAACTGATCCTGATTCTGCTCGCCCTGGGGGGCCTGCTGGCGGTGATGCGCCGCGAGGCCGGCGCCCTGCCCGCCCTGGCGCTGCTCGCCGTGGTGGGCATCGTCGCCCTGGCCCTGGGTAGCCCGGTGCTGGGTGCCCTGCTGCTGATCGGCGCCGCCGGAGTGGCGCTGGCGGGCCTGCCGGCGCTGCGCCGCCACTGGCTCAGCCCGCGGCTCTTCGCCCTGTTCAAGAAGGTCTCGCCCAAGGTCTCCGAGACCGAGCGCACCGCCCTGGAGGCCGGCACCGTGGCCTGGGATGGCGAGCTGTTCTCCGGCAAGCCCGACTGGTCCGCCCTGCTGGCGCGCCGCAACGACGGCATCAGCGCCGAGGAGCAAGCCTTCCTCGACCAGCAGTGCAGCGTCGCCGCCGGCATGACCAACGCCTGGGAGATCACCCGCGAGCGCGCCGACCTGCCCCCGGAGCTGTGGGACTACCTGAAGAAAGAGCGCTTCTTCGGCATGATCATTCCCAAGGAGTACGGTGGCCTGGGCTTCTCCGCCAAGGCTCAGTCCCTGGTGCTGCAGAAGCTCTCGGTCAACGAGACCCTGATGGTCACCGTGGGCGTGCCCAACTCCCTCGGCCCGGGGGAACTGCTGCTCAAGTACGGCACCCAACAGCAGAAGGACCACTACCTGCCGCGGCTCGCCGACGGCCGCGAGATCCCCTGCTTCGGCCTCACCGGCCCGCGGGCGGGCAGTGACGCCACCTCCCTGCCCGACACCGGCATCGTCTGCAAGCAGATGATGGACGGCAAGGAAGTGCTGGGCCTGCGCCTCAACTTCGAGAAGCGCTGGATCACCCTGGCGCCGATCGCCACCGTGGTGGGCCTGGCCTTCCGCATGTTCGACCCGGAGCGCCTGCTGGGCGGCGAAGAGGACCTGGGCATCACCTGCGCGCTGATCCCCCGCGACACCGCCGGCATGGAGATCGGCCGCCGCCATCATCCCATCGGCAGCCCCTTCATGAACGGGCCGATCAAGGGCAAGGACGTCTTCGTGCCCCTGGACACCATTATCGGCGGCCCGGAGATGGCCGGTCAGGGCTGGCGCATGCTGGTGGAGTGCCTCTCGGTGGGCCGCTGCATCACCCTGCCCTCCGGCGCCACCGGCACCTCCCGCTACGCCCTGGGCTGGAGCGGTGGCTTCGCCCGAGTGCGTCGCCAGTTCAATGTCCCGGTGGCCGAGATGGAGGGCGTCCAGGAGCCCCTGGCGCGCATGACCGCCCTCTCCTATATCGCCCAGGCGGCGGTGCTGCAGACCGCCAACACCATCGATGCCGGCGAGAAACCCGCGGTGCCCTCGGCGATCCTCAAGAGCCAGCTTACCGAGTTCCAGCGCCAGATCCTCGGCGATGCCATGGATATCCACGGCGGCAAGGCGGTGACCCTGGGGCCGCGCAACTACCTGGGGATCGGCTATAGCGCCAACCCGGTGGCGATCACCGTGGAAGGCGCCAATATCATGACCCGCAACCTGATGATCTTCGGCCAGGGGGCGATCCGCTGCCATCCCTATGTGCTGGAGGAGCTGGCCGCCAAGGACGCCGACGACCTGAACGCCTTCGACACGGCCTTCTTCGGCCATGCCGGTCTGATCTTCGGCAACGCCGCCCGCGCCTTCACCCAGGCCTTCGGCCTCGGCAAGCCAGCGGTACCCTTCGACGGCGAGGCCAAGCGTTACGCCCAGGAAGTGGCGCGCCTCTCCGCCGGCTTCAGCCTGTGTGCCGACGCCGCCATGGCCAGCCTCGGCGCCAGCCTCAAGCAGCGCGAGATGCTCTCGGCGCGCCTCGGCGACGTGCTCTCCAACCTCTACCTCACCTCCATGGTGCTCAAGTCCTGGCAGGAGGGCGACCAGGTGGAGGGCGAGGCCGCCCTGCTCCACTACAGCTGCCAGTACCTGCTGAACCGCGCCGAGCAGGCCTTCGACGAGCTCTTCGACAACCTGCCCAACCGCGCCCTGGGGCGTACTCTGCGGCTGATCGTGATGCCCCGAGGCAAGCGCTTCAAGCGTCCCCACGACGACCTGGCCCGCACCATCGCCCAGGCAGTCTCCCGGGACAGCGCCCTGCGCCGCCAGATGCTGGCGCATACCTGGGACGCGCAGGGCGACGGCCAGCGGGACAACCCCCTGGCCCGCTACAACGCCCTGCTGGCCGAGTACGACCGCGCCGAACCGCTCTATCGCAAGCTCAACAAGGCCTATGCCAAGGGCGAGCTGCCGGCCACCGCCCTGCACCCGGAGCAGCGCATCGCCGCCGCCCGGGAGGCCGGCCTGATCGGCGAGGACGAGGCCGCCTTCATGGTCCGCTTCGAGGCCGAGGTGCTGGAGATGCTGACGGTGGATGACTTCCCCTTCGAGGCCTTCGCCCAGCAACAGGACAAGGTGATCTGGCACAACGCCGCCTGATCGCCCCCGAGGTACCCCTTCGCCCCGGCCATCGGCCGGGGCGTTTTTTTATGGGAGCCTCACGCCGGCTCGCCGAGGGTCAGGCCGAGCAGCCGCGAGGCGGCATCCAGGCCGATGGCCTGGAGCTCGCGGATCTCCAGCCGCTCCGCCGAAAGCGCCCCCTCGATCCACAGCCCGTCGATCAGGCCGTTGACGGCCACGGCGAGGCGACGCAGCTCGACCTCGTCGGGCTCCCGGCCCTGGGCCCGCAGGGCCTCGTGGATCAGCTCCCGGAAGGCGTGGGTCGTGCGCTCGTACCACAGCTCGCGGATCTCGGCCATCGCCGCGTCCTGGTGCGCCAGGGGCAGGAAGTTGGCCCACAGCAGGACGCTTTCCGGGGTGACGATGGGCGGCGACAGGTTGGCCAGCAGGTAGTGGCGCAGGCGCTCCTGAGGCGTGAGTTCGCGCCGCGCCTCGATGGCACCGTGCGCCGCCTCGAAGAGGCGTTCGAGGAAGCGCCGATAGGCGGCCTGGATGATGCCGTCCTTGCTCTTGAAGTAGAAACGGATCAGGCCATTGGTGACCCCGGCATAGTCGGCGATCTTGCGCACCGTGGCCGCGGAGATCCCCTCCCTGGCGATGCAGGTGAGGGTCGCATCGATCAGGACATTCTCGCGGTCATTGCTGTCACGCCGGGTCGCCATCGTCACTCAGGCCTCACGCAGGATCGGGTTGGTCAGACAGGTGGGGCCGCCTTCGCAAGCCATGCACAAGGCGTCACCGGCGAAGGTCCGCACGCGGATGCCATGGCGCTCCATCACCGTCCGCGTCCCCGGGAAGCCGTCGATCATCAGGCAGTCGCCGGGGGAGAGCGGCATGACATTGAGGTTCAGTCCCAGGGAGTCGTGGAACTCGGCCTCGGGCGCCTCGATCAGGGTGATGCCGCGCTCCTTCATCAGGCTCCACAGCGCCGCCGGGATAAGCCGTGAGTGTACCAGGTAGACGTCCTCGGTCAGCGGCGAGATCACCGACATCAGGTGCAGGCAGGCGGCCTCGCCCCCCCAGACCGGCAGATCGAACCCCAGCACCTCGATGCCATGGGGGTTGAGCAGCGCGTTGAGCTGGCGAACCCCCTCCCGGTTGGAGCGGAACCCCAACCCGACCACCAGGGTGTGCTCATCGAGCCAGAGGGTGTCGCCGCCCTCGACCCGGGCATCGCCGGTCAGCCGCCCCAGCACCGGAATGCCGGCGGCCTCGTAGGTCCGCCCATGCAACTCGGGCTCCCCGGCACGCAGCGGCTTGCCCATCCGCAGCAGCACCGCCCCCGCCCGGGTGATCAGGGAGGCATCGCGGGTGAACATGGCGTCGGACAGGCCATCACCGGCGTCCTCGAGCCACAGGATCTCGGCCCCGGAGGCCGCCACCAGCTCGGCGAAGGCCTCGTACTGGGCGATGGCCTTCTCGGCATCGAAGTAGTCGTTGTAGTGCCACTCGGCGGGATCGGCCCGGCGCAGGCTCTCGCCGGGGCGGCGCATCAGCACGCGGGTCATGGGGGCGGCCATGGACTGGCATCCGTAACGGGACATAGGAGGAGCTCCGTCGTGGTGTGAGAGGTGGTGTCAAGGGTCCGTTGACTCGAATCTTATACGGATGCATAGTTTATGCAACTGCATAAAAACAAGCCCGGACCGGGGGTGACCACCTTGCACGCCGCACCGCACACCACGGCAGATGACGATGCCATCATCGAGATCAGCGACCTGCGCAAGTCCTTCGGCCAGACGGAAGTGCTCAAGGGCATCAGCCTGTCGGCCCGCCGCGGCGATGTGATCTCGCTGATCGGCAGCAGCGGTTCGGGCAAGTCGACCCTGCTGCGCTGCCTCAACCTGCTCGAGACGCCCAGCGCCGGCACGCTGCGCCTGCTCGGCGAACCCCTGCCCTTCCGCGAGCGGGGCGGTCGGCGGGAACCCGCCGATCGCCGCCAGCTGCGGCGCCTGCGCGCCCGCCTGGGCATGGTCTTCCAGAGCTTCAACCTGTGGCCGCACATGACCCTGGAGGCCAACGTCATGGAGGCGCCGGTCCAGGTACTGGGACGCTCCCGCGACGCGGCCCGCGCGGAAGCCCGGCGACTGCTCGAGCGGGTCGGGCTCCATCATTTGCGCGATGCCTACCCCGCCACGCTCTCCGGTGGCCAGCAACAGCGCGGGGCCATCGCCCGCGCCCTGGCCATGTCCCCGGAGGTGCTGCTCTTCGACGAACCCACTTCCGCCCTCGACCCGGAGCTGGTCGGCGAGGTGCTGGCGGTGATACGCGACCTCGCCGAGGAGGGGCGCACCATGCTGATCGTCACCCACGAGATGCAGTTCGCCGCCGACGTGGCGAACCGGGTGATCTTCCTCGACCAGGGGGAGATCGCCGCCGAGGGGCCGCCGGACCAGGTGTTCGGCTCGACCCGCACCGAGCGGCTCAAGCGCTTCCTGGGCACGGCCGCCCTGACCTGAGGAGAACGACAATGAAACGACACCTGCTGCTGGCCACCCTGACCACCGCCTGCCTGGTGCCCCTGGCCCAGGCGGACATCACCCGCGTCGGCTTCGCCACCGAGCCCTACCCGCCCTTCGCCACCCCGGACGCCACCGGCGAGCCCCACGGCTGGGAGGTCGACATCACCCGGGCGATCTGCGCCGCGGCCGAGCTGGAATGCCAGATCGTCACTACCTCCTGGGACGGCCTGATTCCGGAGCTGACCGGCAACCGGATCGATATCATCGCCGCCTCGCTGAGCATCACCGAGCGGCGCCGGGAGACCATCGCCTTCTCCGACAAGTATTACCAGACCCCGGCCGTACTGGTCGGCGCCCAGGGCATCGATCTGGCGCCGACCCCGGAGGGCGTGGCCGGCATGCGGATCGGCGTCCAGTCCGCATCCATCCACCAGGCCTATGCCCTCGAACACTTCCCCGAGGCCACCATTCGCGAGTACCAGACCCAGGACGAGGCCCATCAGGACCTGTTCGCCGGGCGCATCGACGCCACCCTCGCCGACCGGCTGGTCCTCGAGGACTTCCTGGCCAGCCGCGAAGGCCGGATGTGCTGCGAACTGAAGGGGGAAGTGGCCCACGACGACGCCACCCTCGGCGAGGGCATCGGCTTCGGTCTCCGCCAGGGGGACGAGGCCCTGCGTGAGGCGCTCAACGCCGCCATCGCCGAGGTGCGTGCCGACGGCACCTACGCCGCCATCACCGAGCGCTACTTCGACTTCGATATCTACGGCGCCCCCGCCGAGTGACCGCCGGCGGTTCACCGCCGCACCATAGAGGACGACGCCAGCCGTGAACTACCGCGACATGAGTGTCATGGAACTGCTCGCCCTGGCACCTCCCGGCTGGGGAGGCGCCCTGCTGAACGGGCTCTGGCTGTCGTTGCAGGTGGCCGGGGCCGGCTACCTGCTGGGTCTGCTCATCGGCATGGCCGGTGCCGCCGGCAAGCTCTCCGGCGGCCCCGTCACCCGCGACCTGCTGACCTGCTACACCACCATCACCCGCGCCGTCCCTGAGCTGGTGCTGATCCTGCTGCTCTACTTCGCCGTCCCCGAGGCGATCAACCAGCTGCTGGCGATGCTCGGCCTGGGCCGGGTCGATATCGATCCTTTCACCTCGGGGGTGGCGGTGATCGCCCTGGTCCAGGGCGCCTATGCCACCGAGGTGATGCGCGGGGCCATTCGTGCCGTCCCCGTCGGCCAACTCGAGGCGGCGCACTCCCTGGGCATGACGCCCCTCACCGTCTTCCGGCGCATCACCCTGCCGGCCATGCTGCCGGGGGCGCTGCCGGGGCTCTCCAACCTGTGGCTGATCGCCACCAAGGACACCGCCCTGCTGGCCGTGGTCGGGTTCACGGAACTGACCCTGGTGGCGCGCCAGGCTGCCGGCGCCACCAAGCACTACCTGCTGTTCCTGTGCGCCGCCGGCGTGCTCTACCTGATCGTCTCGCTGATCTCCAACCTGGCCTTCAAGGGCCTGGAACGCCGGGCCACCCGGGGGATGCACCATGACTGAGCGTCGCCTGCCGCCCCACCGCCTCGCCCTGATCGCCGCCACCGTCGGCGGCATCGCCCTGCTCGCCGTCACCCTGCGCTGGGACTGGCTACCGGAGTACCGCGAGGAGATCCTGGGCGGGCTGTGGCTGACCCTGACCCTGCTGGTCACCACCAGCGTGGCGGGATTCCTGCTGGCGATCCCCATCGGGCTGGTACAGGTCAGGGGCCCCCGGCCGCTCGCCTGGCTGGCGCGCGGCTTCTGTACCCTGATCCGCGGCACCCCGCTGCTGCTGCAGGTCTGGCTGCTCTACTACGGCCTCGGCTCGCTGTTCCCCTATCTGCCCGGGGTGCGCCAGAGCTGGCTCTGGCCCTACCTCATCGAGCCCTGGCCCTACGCCTTCCTGGCCCTGACGATATCCTTCGCCGGCTATGAGGGCGAGGTGATGCGCGGGGCCTTCGCCGGGGTCCCCAGGGGCGAGCTCGAGGCCGCCCGTTCGCTGGGCATGCATCCCTTCACCACCCTGCGCCGCATCTGGCTGCCGCGCGCCGTGCAGCGGGTGCTGCCGACCCTCAACGGCGAGCTGATCATCCAGCTCAAGGCCACGCCGCTGGTGGCCACCATCGCCGCCGTCGATGCCTACGCGGTCTTCGGGCGCATTCGCCAGGAAACCTTGATGGTCTACGAACCCCTGCTGTTGATGGCCCTGATCTACCTGGTACTGGCCGGACTGATCACCCTCGCCTTCGGCGCCCTCGAGCGGCGCTGGTCGCGGCACACCGGCGGACGCTGAGCCCACCTTATTCACGAGGGCACCGACTCGCGCGAGTTGTCTAGGTTTTGTACGAAAAGTCGGCGAGCGATGGCCAGACAAGGCAAAAATCGGCGAAAAGACGGAGTTTACGGGGTGTAAATGAGTACTTTGAGCCGATTTTTAACGCCGTATGGGCGAGCGCAGACAGTTTTCGTACAGAACCTAGGGCTTTACGCAGCAGCAGAGCGCCACTGTCGCTGGTGGTACGGTCGGACAGAGCCGTTGCAGGAGGGTGTCCAGATGGATGGGCTTTCACCCATAGCGGATGGCTCTCTTGGACCAGGTTATTGGCGGAACACACTGATTTTTCAAGAGAATGCCATCCGCTATCTTCGTTTTCAGGCTGGCCTCACGAATAAGCCGGGCTGATGGGCTCCTTGTCGTCAGGTGTTATCGCCATGCCAGGTGATGGCGGTGATCTCGGCGCGTAGCTCCACCATGGCATTGCGTTCCCCGGCGCGGCCGCGTAGCCGCCATGGCTCTCCGCGCTCGATCAGTTCCAGGGTATGGAAATGGGGCAGCAGCTTTTCCCGGGCCAGCTCGCGCTCCACCCGGGGCCAGCGGCCTCCCTCCTGGATACGCACTTCGATCTCGCCCCGGGTGTGGAACACCATGGTGCCCGGCCCCCAGAAGGGGGTGATATCCGATTGCAGCGACCAGTCGCCGTCGCGGCAGAGCACCCGAATGGCCATGTCGTCGATCTCCACTTGTTCCAGCTCGATATCGGGAAAGAGCTGGCCGGGAAACCACTCCAGCGGAAAGGCGTCGCCCTGGGGTTGCGATTCGCTCATCACTCACCTCCCCGGGGGCTAAAGCGGGCCAGCCAGGCCTGGTATTCGGCCTCATTGAAGTACTTTTCGTGTCGATTTCTCGGTAACAGCGGAGAGTGAATACCTTGATGATCCTTGATACGGATCGGCTCGATAATGGCGGCGACGCGACGATAATCGGCCAGGGCGGCATCGACCTCGGGATCTTCGCTATCGCCGAGTTGCGGCATGGGTCCGGCACGCAGGATGGCGCCGCCGCTATATTCCAGCACCGGCAGCTCGCCCATCTCGGCTTTGACGCTCTCGAGGCCGCCCAGTTGCTCCAGCCAGCGATCGGAGAGAATGGTCAGCCAATCGACGCCCTTGGGGCCTCGATGCAGATTCAAGGAGTGGCCAGTAAAGCTATTGATCTGGAGCCCTGGAAAGCGCTGGCCGAATTTATATTCCAGTATTTTCGATTCATCGTGGCGTTCATACCCATAGGACCTGCCCAGCCAGAAGCCGGCATAACCATGCTCGGGCTTGAGTTTCTCACACCACTGCTGGACCAAGGCGGGTAGTTTCTGCTCACGCTCGATAAAGAAGTCGACAGGAAAAAGGCAATATAAACGGCTGAGCTGCCCTCTTTCATCGGCACTTGGCCGTTTACCAAGCACCACGATGCCATGCTCATCCGCATCGCTACGACGCTTTCCACCATGGTAGACAAACTCCCATTCCCCCGCGCCATAAGTCGGCAGCCAATCGAAGGGGGTGATATAGCTATCGAATCCCTTGAGCTTTTTCCATTTGCCGGTGGTGGGATTGGTGGTCCAGGTCAGTTGGTCACCGACCAGGTCCTGGTAGTCGGCGAGGATCTCCAGCACCGCCTGGCGTTTCTCCTGCTGCTGGGAGCCGGTAAAGGACAGCGCCACGCCCAGGCAGATCTTGAACAGTACGCCGTTATCGGTCTCGACGGTCAGCAACTGATCGAGGTCCTGAGGTGTTTCCATTGGTTTATCTCCTTGATTACGTTACCAGGCGGCCGCGCTGCCTAAACCCAGCCCACCCAGCAGCATGCCGGCGCCCTGGCGGATCGCCTGGCCTCCCGCCACCCCTCCCAGCCCGCCGGAGAAGTAGGTGGCGGCGGCACCGCCGGCCACCAGGCCGATCCCGGCGGCGACCGTGCCCCACGAAATCCCCTTTTCCTCCAAGCGGTCCTGATAGATCTCCGTGACCGGCTGGGTCTCCGTCTCATACTTTGTCTGTCGAGGCCCGAATGATCGCATAATCCGGTGTCCACCAATGCTGGGTAAGATCACCGGATTAACAGCCTACCGAGAGATCACAGCTAGCAGTCCATGCAGATGGCCGCTGCCGTAGGTCAGCCAGGTCAGTTCGGGCAGCGTGCCGAAGCGCCTGGCTTGGCCACGCTACCGCCAAGGAAGACAGCAGGTGCCTTCCCAGGCAATGAGGAGTGTGAATCAAAGAGTATCAAGGCTTTGAAGGCAGCCATTGGATAGCTATCGTATGTTTATTCAGGGAATCTCTCGTCGATAGAGCGAGTATCCTTCCACCCGCCAACGGGTGCCTGTCTGCACGTCGTAATACCCACCTTGAGAGCTGCTACCTTCATCCTCGATTTCCCAACTTGCTCCGCCATCGTAGCTGATAGCGGTAACGTTTCTCCCCCGTAGACTGGACTCATCAACACCATCAAACAAAAGACCTTCGCTTGGCGTCAGGTACAGGGCGTAGCCTGTTAGCTCAGGTGGAAACTCATGTAGCCGCTGTAAAGTGTCTCCATTCCAGCCCCAGACGACGCTCGGTCGAGGCGCGCCGCGCTCCTCAGTGGGAAGCGAAAAGTAGGGGGCCCCCTGAGTGGTCAACACAAACACCATGCCTTCGGTATTGGCGGCGATATCCATCACGGTATGGCCGGGGATGGTGAAGGTCTGCTGGGAAATATCCTCTCCCCAGGGCAGAGCATGGATTCGGCTGGCATCGGCAGCGTGGTCATAGAAAGCCATGCGCAACACGTTATCTTCCCCTAGCGCCACAAGATCGAACTGCTGGCGGGGATTCTCCGGGTTACGAACACCTTCGGGTACCGGCAGCTCATCCCAATGATCGCCACCATCCCTCGTGCGCCAGACCTTCGGTCCCCAGCCGATCAGATAGCCGCGTTGGGGATCGAGAAAGCGCAGGAAGGTAATGTTCTGGTCTTCGGGCCAGCGGAGCTTTTCCCACTCTTGGCCTTGGTCGGTGGACTTGAACAATTGGGTAATCTGCGGAAGGTAACGCTGGCCAGGAAGACGCTCTTGGGTGCGATCCGTCCAGCCGGTGGCCAGATAGATTGTATTCCTGTTTGGCGATAGCCACCAATCAGCTTGTTGGGCCGGCTCCTCAAAGCGCGAGGAGAGTTGGCTGTCCAATTCACCAGCTAGAATACGTACTGCACGACGATTGGCTCTTTGGTGAACATCACCCATCCATTCTTCAGAAAACTCAGCTTTGGAATTAGGATCATCAAGCTGCTCTTGGGTCATTGGCTTGAACGTTAGTTCCGGCTTGGTCAGCTTCATGGAAATTACCGCCTCGCCATAAATGCGGAAGTCCCCTGGCCCGTAAGGCCTGTCTTCCCTCATGAAGTCATTTCTGACTTTGCTCCACATCTCTTCTCCTCCCAAGCCATACCCCATAATCAGCACAACCACTACTGCTAAACTCAACCCTCTCCATAACCATCGCATAATATCTTCTCACCTAGCGCAGGTGTTGGGTCAATGAGCGCAGCGCATTCTCAATGGCATCGCCGGTATCCCGGGCCGAATCGACGACATCATTATAAGTGTCTACTGCCACCTCACCAACAATCTCAACTCCTTCCAGCAAGATGCCTTTTGCACCTTTTTCCCTATATACTTCTGCGCCGCCACCGAAGGCCTGCCTCCACGTCTCACCATCCAGCCACTCCTCGATATTAGGTTGACCACCTATTTTAGCCAGGTCGTCAAGGCGTAGATCTGCCAGCCCTGCATCTAGATATGCAGGAACATGAGTATTGAAGGCAAACGTCTTGAAAGTGGAGTTGTCTACCTCCAGCTCATATTGGGCAACATTCATAGCAATACTTCGATTTGTCGAGGTCGTGGCCCTCGAGGGTGAAGCGGGTGCCGGGGGCCAGCTCCGGCAGGTCGGCCTCGGCGGTGGTTGTAGTGGCATAGTGAATCTGGCCACCTGATTTTGAGTGTATGATCACTCCCATAGACAGTCAGGTGCAGATGATGA
>NZ_JADOTW010000033.1 GCF_015645095.1 Halomonas sp. 328 | reverse complement strand
GAACGTTCTGATTTCTCAAGAGAATACCATCCGCTATCTTCGTTTTCAGGCTGGCCTCATGAATAAGCAGGGGTAATTCAAGGCGATATGGCGAACCCTGGCGAGGTTCTCAGCGGCCTGACCACGGTGGATTTTGCAGGCATCTTCCCGCAGCGCCACATCTAACGACCAATGGAGCTTATTCTCCACGAACCCGGGAAAACGCATGAAAGCTGTCACACCGCGAGAATGTCGGCCAGATAGGTCTCATCCAGCGCGGCTTTCTTCTTCCGCCGGATTCCGCCTTTGAAACGCTTCTCTCCTTTGAGGTAATTCAAGGCGATATGACGCACCCTGGCGAGATTTTCAGCGGCCTGAGCACGATGGATTTTGCAGGCATCATCGCGCAGCGCCACATCCAGAGACCAGTGGAGTTTATTCTCGACAAACCAATGCTGGCGAGCCGCCTCGGCAAACTGATGGGCGCTCAGCTCGGCTGAGCTGATGTAGTAACGGATCATTGGTATCTCCGGCGCACCGTCACCTTTCTGGCGGAAGCTCATCACCACACCCACCGTTTTCATCCCAGGCCACTCATAGCTAATCTCCTGAAATTCATCGGTGATTTCGCTGACGATATGGTAGCGGGTCTCTTGCCGCCCCCGGTTCTTCTCATCCGTGACATAGGAGTCGCCCGTGAAGCTGGCCACCTTGGCCATGGGAAACGCAGCCTCGAAGGCATCAGCCCCCTTTTGCAGCACCTCTGTGGCAATCTTCTTCTGGCACCCCATGGCATCGATGGTCACCAAGCAGCCTTGCAGGTTAAGACGCTTGAGCAGCTCGGGGATCGCCATAATCTCGTTGGATTTCTCCGCCGTCTTGACCTGACCCAGTACCACACCATTCGCCGCGCTAAAGGCACTGACCATATGGATCGCGCCTTTGCCTTTCCCTCGGCAGTACGATCCGCGCAGCGTCTTGCCATCGATGGCCACTACCGCGCCTTCCGTCACGTCATGGCAGGCCTTCATCCATTCGGCAAACGCGCTTTGCAGTTGCTCGGCATTCACCAAGGCCATGACCCTGGCCAAGGTGTCATGGCTGGGCACGCCAGCCTCAAAATCACCGTATTGGCGCAGAAAATCGAGCTTCGCGTGGCCAAAGTCTTCGATTTCGTCCCAGCCCTCTGCACCACAGATCACCGCACAGACCGTCAGGCACAGGATGTCCGACAGCTGATGCTGCACTTTCCAGGCCTGGCGGAAGTCGGGAACGATCGATAGATGGTGCATAAGGGACGGTGTCAGCATCGGGTCATCCATGAGAAAAAGGCGTTAGATGACCACATTAGCTCCTACTGGTAAAGCGCTACGATGCGCGTCGTCGATCGGTTTCTCATGCGTTTTCCCTGGCACGCTACCGCCCGGAGATTGTTCCGGAACGATTCTCATGCCCGTCAGCCCGAGGGCAGCGCCCTCGCGTTGGGGCACCGCCGTTGTGTCTAGCCTAGTAATTCTACGCTAGTGAGCCGGGGGCCTCTACACGACGCCTCCCGGCTGCTCCCTGGCTTTTCGGCAAAACCCAAGATTTCTTAAGCCGTTATGGCCCTTTTTTGTCTGCCTCGGTGCGCTCGGGCCTCGCGGTTATCCCCTTGGGGATATCGCCAGGCCAGCGCCCGGGATGCTCCACTGGCGTCACCGCACCTCAACAACAGCCATCTACAAAAACAAGGTGAACGCAATGGACAAGGCGACCTCCCATCCGCGTGGGCATGGCCTGCGCGCCGAAAGCGGCCTGCGCCGCGGCTTGATCTTCCTGGCGGTGGTCTTGGTGGCCAGCCTCAGCGGCCACTGGCTGGCCACCGAGGGGCACTACGGGGCCTATGTACTGCTGCCCACCCTGGTGGTCATCAGCATGGCCCTGATCACCCAGCGCACCCTGGAGGCGCTGCTGGCCGGGGCCCTGAGCGGCTTTCTCCTGCTCTCCCCCACCACCGCCGTCCAGGAGATGGCGGTCACCGGCCTCACGGTAATGCAGGACCCCACCATGGGCTGGATCATCCTGGTCTGCGGCCTGTTGGGCAGTTTGATCGGCCTGCTGCAGTTCGCTCGGGGCACCGAGGCCTTCAGCCGCAGCGCCGGGCGCTACCTGACGACGCGCCGCGGGGCCATGCTGGGCAGCACGGGCCTGGGCGCGCTGATCTTTATCGACGACTACCTCAACGCCATGACCGTCTCGGCGGCCATGAAGCGGCTCTTCGACAAGCTGAAGATCTCGCGCTCCATGCTGGCCTATATCGTCGACTCCACGGCGGCGCCCATCTGCCTGCTGATCCCCTTCTCCACCTGGGCCATCTACCTGGCCGGCCTGCTGGAGAGCAACCGGGTGGCCGAGTCCGGCCAGGGCTTCGCCTATTACCTCGGCCTGGTGCCCTACCTCTTCTACCCCTGGGTGGCACTGGTTCTGGTGATCCTGGTGGCCCTGGGGGTGGTGCCGGTACTGGGTCGCATGAAGGCCGCCGAACGTGGCGACGAGGTGCGCCTGGACGATGACGCCCTGGCCCAGCAGGAGGAAGCCTGCACCCGGCGTCCGCCGCGGCTGATCAACTTCCTGCTGCCGGTGGCCACCCTGCTGCTGGCCACCTGGTGGTTCGATATCGATGCGCTGATCGGGGTGGGCTTCGCCTTGCTGGTCACCCTGGGGCTCTACGTGGCCCAGGATATCGCCCCGCTGAATCGTCTCTTCGACGAGCTGCTGGCCGGCTTCCAGCAGATGCTGCTGCCGCTCGGCATCGTCTTCGCCGCCTTTATGCTGCAGTCGGTGAACGAGTCCCTGGGCCTCACCGAGACACTGATCGGCTGGGTGGAGCCGCTGATGCGCGGCGCCTGGCTGCCCGGCATCACCTTCCTGGTGCTGGCGGGGCTGGCCTTCGCCACCGGCTCCTTCTGGGGCGTCTACGCCATCGCCTTCCCCATCGTGATCCCCCTGGCCCTGGCCACCGACGCCTCCCTGCCGCTGACCCTCGGCGCCATGATCTCCGCCGGCGCCTTCGGCTCCCATGCCTGCTTCTTCGGCGACTCCACGGTGCTCAGCGCCCGGGGTTGCGGCATCACTCCCATGCAGCACGCCCTGACCCAGCTGCCCTATGTGCTGCTGGCGGCCGGGGTCAGCGCCAGCCTGTTCTTCCTGCTCGGCTAAACCACACCCCCCATAAGGAGACTCACCATGCGCCGTACCGCCTTCGCCTTTCACGAACACTGCCTGTGGCATGACGGTGGCCCCTGCTCGGTGTTTCCCACGCCCGGCGGCCATGTGCAGCCCGCCGCCGCCGCCGAGCACCCGGAGACCAAGCGCCGCCTGCGCAACCTGCTGGAGGTGACCGGGCTGATGGACGAGCTGGTGCCGATCAAGGGCGCCTCCGCCGAGGAGGCCGACCTGGCGCGCTTCCATACCCATGCCTACCTCGAGCGACTGGCGACCCTGAGCGAGCAGGGCTTCGGCGATGCCGGCGAGTGCGCTCCCCTGCGCAAGGACAGCTACGCGATCGCTAAACGCTCCACTGGCCAGGCCATCGCCGCCATGGACGCCGTGCTGCGCGGCGACTGCGACAACGCCTATGCCCTGTGCCGGCCGCCGGGCCACCACGCCGAGCGCGACCGGGGCCGCGGCTTCTGCCTGCTGGGCAATATCCCGGTGGCGGTGATGACCATGATGGCGCGCCACGCCATCCGGCGGGTAGCGGTACTCGACTGGGACGTCCACCACGGCAACGGCACCCAGCAGGCCTTCTGGGAGCGCGACGAGGTGCTGGCCATCTCGCTGCACCACGACAGCAACTACCCGGTGGACAGCGGCGGCCTGGCGGAGCGCGGCGAGGGGCCGGGCTTCGGCCATACCCTCAATGTGCCCCTGCCCGCCGGCAGCGGCATCGGCGCCTACCAGGCCTGCCTGGAGCGGGTGGTGATCCCGGCGTTGGAGCGCTTCCAACCGGAGCTGATCGTGGTGGCCTGCGGCTTTGATGCCAGCGCCATGGATCCGCTGGGCTGCATGCTGCTCAATAGCGCCGCCTTCGGGCGCATGACCGCACAACTGGTCGCCGTCGCCGAGCGGCTCTGCAACGGCCGCCTGGTGATGGTGCACGAGGGCGGTTACTCGGAAGGCTATGTGCCCTTCTGCGGCCATGCGGTGATCCAGGCCTTGTCCGGCAGCGTGATCGCCGCCCGGGACCCCGCCAATGACGAGATCGCCCGCTGGGGTGGCCAGCAGTTGGAGCCCCACCAGGCCGAGCTGATCGGCCGCGCCGCCGACCTGGTGGGCGAGATTCGTGGGCCACAGTGATGCGGTGTATAGGGGCGCCTGCGGCGCCCATCGCGCGGAACCGGAGCGCCGGACCGCCGCGCTCCCACGGTGGAGGTTGCCACTGGGGTTGTGGGAGCTTGGGTCCCCCGAGCGATTGGGCGACGAAGTCGCCCCTGGGGGCCTACCAAAATCGCCCTGCGGGCGATATCGCGCGGCATAGCCGTGCTCCCACAAAAACCGCGGCAGCGGCTTGAAGGGCGACATAGAATCTCCCACGGTAGGTTGGGCGGCTATCTCCACAGCAGCCTGGGTGGCCACTGGGGTTGTGGGAGCTTGGGTCCCCCGAGCGATTGGGCGACGAAGTCGCCCTTGGTGGCCTACCAAAATCGCCCTGCGGGCGATCAAGGCGCCTGGCGGCGCCAATCGCTCGGCGCAGCCGAGCTCCCACGGAAACCGCGGTGGCGGCTGGTGAGGCAACATAGAATCTCCGACGGGGTGGGTGCCCTGGGGGTTATACCACCATGCTATGCTAGGCCCATCGCTCTTCCCCACCTCAGGAGGTCTCCTTGTCTCAGGCCGGTCGTCTCAAGCTGCCCATCGGCATTCAGACCTTCGCGGATATCCGCGAGGGCGGGTACTACTATGTCGACAAGACGCCGCTGATCCACCGCCTGATCGAGGAGACCAAGTACTACTTCCTGTCGCGGCCGCGGCGCTTCGGCAAGAGCCTGCTGGTGGATACCCTGCGCTGCCTCTTCGAGGGCCGCGAGGCGCTCTTCGAAGGCCTCTATATCCACGACAAGTGGGACTGGCAGACCACCCACCCGGTGATCCGCCTGAGCTTCGCCGATGGCGTGCTGAGCAGCCGCGAGGCGCTGGATGCACGCATCCGCGACCAGCTTTTCGTGCAGCGCCAGCAGTTGGGCATGCCACCGGGGCGCCAGACCGATATCGCCGGGGAGTTTTCGGGGCTGATTCGCGAGGCCCATCAGCACTTCGGCCAGCGGGTGGTGGTACTGGTGGACGAGTATGACAAGCCGATCCTCGACAGTATCCTCGACCAGGAGCGGGCCCGGGAGCTGCGCGAAGGGCTCAAGAACCTCTATAGCGTGCTCAAGGATGCCGACCCGCACCTGCAGTTCGTGCTGCTGACTGGCGTGTCCAAGTTCAGCAAGGTGAGCCTCTTTTCGGGGCTCAACAACCTGAACGACATTACCCTGGATGCACCCTATGCCACCCTGTGCGGCTATACCGATGAGGACCTGGATCGCGTTTTCGCCCCGGAGCTACCCGGCCTCGACCGCCAGCAGATACGCCACTGGTATAACGGCTACCGCTGGGGCGGCCAGGGGGTGCCCTCGGTTTACAACCCCTTCGATATCTTGTTGCTGCTGCAGAAGCGCCAGTTCAGCCCCTACTGGTTCGAGAGCGCCACGCCCACCTTCCTGGTCGAGATCCTCAGGCAGCGTGGGCTCTATACGCCGTCACTCGACCAGTGGGAAACCGAGCCCGAGTTGCTGGGCCGCTTCGACGTGGACGATATCGCCACCGAGGGGCTGCTGTTCCAGACCGGCTACCTGACGGTGAAGGCAATCGAGGAGCCCATACGAAGCTACCGCCTGATTACCCTGGGCCTTCCCAACCAGGCAGTGGGGGCCAGCCTTAACCGGGCGCTGTTGCCGGTGCTCGGCGTCGAGAACGGCCCCCGGGAGCGCAAGACGCTCTTCACCCATCTTCGCGCCCATGATCTCGACGGCCTGGAAGCCCACCTCAAGGCGCTCTACGCCGGCCTGCCCCATGACTGGTACCGCAACAACCCCATCGCCCGCTATGAGGGACATTATGCGAGCGTCTTCTACAGTCACTTCGCCGCCCTGGGCCTGAACGTGACCGTGGAGGACGCCAGCCATACCGGCAAGGTGGACATGAGCGTCGATTTCGCCGGGCATATCTACCTGTTCGAATTCAAGGTGGTGGAGCAGGTACCGGAGGGCAAGGCGCTGCAACAGCTCCAGGAGCGCGGCTACGCCGACAAGTACCGCGCCGCCGGCAAGCCGATCCACCTGGTCGGCGTGGAGTTCTCTCGGGAGCGGCGCCAGATCGTCGCCTTCGATCACCTTACCCTCTGACGGAGTCACTGCCCCGCCATGGTGTCGGCCCCTCCCCCGTCCCCCACCAACCTGGCCCCCGCCAGCCTGGTCCCCATGGCCCGGCTGGCGGACCAGGTCCGCTCCCCGGAGTTCCTGAGCGGCCTGGGCCAGGCCCTGGAGGCCTATTTCCCGGGCATCAGCCATGTGGTCTTCCATTTCGCCGCGGCTGGGCGCCCCACGGTGCTGGCCCATAACCTGAGTGCCGACCTGGAGCGCCGGGTGCTGCACCCCTATGTGGAACGCATGTACCTGCTCGACCCCTGCTACCGCCACTGGCAGGCCGAGCAGTGCGGCGGCCTGGCCAGCCTCGACGAGCTGGCCCCGGCGGGCTTTCGCCACAGCGACTACTACGCCACCTACTATCGCGACCTGGGCCTCTATGACGAGGCGGCGGCCTTCTTCCCTCTGGACGACGGCGATTGCCTGTCGCTCTCCTTCGGTTTCTATCGCCGCAATCACACGCCCAGCCAGGGCGAGCTGCTGGCCACCCTCGACTACCTCTACCCGCTGCTCGAGGCGCTGATCCGCCAGTTCTGGCTGGCCAGCAGCCTGCACCTGCCCACCCCGGACGAATCCCCCAGCCTGCTGCACAGCTTCGGCCAGGAGGTACTCAGCGAGCGGGAGCGCCAGGTCGCCTGGCTGATCCTGCGCGGCCATACCGGCCCGGAGATCGCCACCGAGCTCGGCATCACCCCCGGCACCGTCAAGAACCACCGCAAGCGTCTCTACGCCAAGCTCAATATCGGCAGCCAAGCGGAGCTGTTCCGGCAATTCATGCTGTTCCAGCACCGCCCACCCATCTTCGACCAAGGTCGCAATCGCTCCGGCGACGGGTCATGACATCCTGAGGGGCCGTCCCTCGGCCAAGGATGTCCGCCTTGTACAAGCGCTTGGTTCGCACCCTGCTTCCCGACAGCATCAGCGCCCGCCTGGCCCTGGCGCTGGGCCTGGTGGCGGCGATGACGCTGCTGGCGGCGGGACTGGCCTTTCGCAGCAGCCAGCAGTTGGAGGCCCGCCTGGAGGGGATCCGCGCCGAGAGCATCGAGGTGCTCTACGCCTCGGCGCGCCTCAACGAGCTGACCCAGCAGCTCACCGCCCGGGTGCCGCAACTGGCCGACGGCGATTCCAACTATGCCCGGGCCCAGACCCGCGAGCGCCTCGACGAGACCCTGGACGAGATGCAGCAGTGGGTCGGCCATCTGCCGGACTACAACCGCTACTTCGTCGAGATCAGCGACCAGATCCGCTACAGCATCGGCCTGCTGCATCGCAACGTGGACCGCCGCGAGCGCCTCGACTGGCAGGCCCACCAGCAGCGCCTGGAGCTGCATCCGCTCTACCTGCGGGTGGATGAGGCCCTGGGCGACCCGGCCGGCGGCGACTGGGCGGCGCTGCGCCTGCACCTCAATTCGCTGGCGGCCCTGGCCGAGAAGCTCTACACCGATGCCAGCTTCAACGAGCTGGACTACACCTTCCTGCGCCTGGAGGCCCTCGGCGAGGCGATTCGCCGCGAGCTGGCCGCCAGCCCGGCCCTACCCGCCGAGGCCGAAGCGGCCCTGGCCCGCCTGCTGGTGCTGGCCTCCCGGGAGGGCGAGCTGTTCGCGCTGAAGAACGACGAGCTCGACCTGCGCTACCAGGAGAGCTACCTGGTCACCAACAGCCAGCGGCATATCCAGCAACTGGCGGCGCAGATCTCCCACTACACCGGGCGGGTCCACCGCCACATCGGCCAGGACATCGAGCGGGCCAGCCAGGCGGTGGCCCGCGCCAGCACCGCCACCTTCGGGCTGTCGCTGCTCAGCCTGCTGCTGGCGGCGGCCATCTCCTGGTTCTATGTGCGGCGCAATATCCTGCGCCGCCTGCAGCGCCTGCAGAGCAATATGCGCACCCTGGCCAGCGGCCAGCTGGAGACCGAGGTGGTGATCAAGGGGCGCGACGAGGTGGCGGCCATGGCCCGGGACCTGCGCCACTTCCAGCAGACCGCCCAGCAGGCGGAGCGCTCGCGACGCGCCCTGGCCCAGGCCACCGAGGAGCGATTGCAGGCCGAGCGACGCCTGCGCCTGGCCCAGGAGGAGCTGATCCAGGCCGGCAAGCTGGCCGCCCTCGGTCAGCTCAGCGTGGCCATCACCCACGAGATCAACCAGCCCTTGGCGGCCATGCGCCATCAGGTGCACAGCCTGGGCCGCTGGCTGGAGCGCGGCGAACCCCAGCGCGCCCTGCCGGGGCTCGAGCGCCTGGCGGCGCTGCTCGACAAGACCGCCGGCATCACCCGCCACCTGCGCGGCTTCGCCCGCAAGAGCGACAGCCGGATCGGCCCGGTGATGGTGGCGCCGGTGGTCACCGCGGCGGTGGAGCTGGCCCAGACCCGCTCCGGCCATTGTCGCCCGCAACTGAGCGGCGCGCCCGAACTCTGGGCCCTGGCCGAACCGATCCGCCTGGAACAGGTACTGGTCAATTTGCTGACCAATGCCCTGGATGCCACCCAGCGCCAGGCGTCGCCCCAGATCACGGTGCGCTGGGCCAAGGCCCCCGACCCGGCCTGGGTAGTGATCAGCGTCACCGACAACGGCGAGGGCATCCCCGCCGAGCGCCGCGAGCATATCTTCGACCCCTACTTCACCACCAAGGCCGAGGGCAAGGGCCTGGGCCTGGGGCTGTCGATCAGTTACAACATCATGCAGGACTTCGGCGGCCGCATCCGCCTCGCCGAGACCGGGCCCGAGGGGACCCGTTTCGAGCTGTGGCTGCCGGCCGCCAGCGCCCCGACTCCACCGACGACAAGAAGCGACCATGCCGATACGCGTGCTGATCATCGATGACGACCCCTGCGTGCTGGAGACCCTCGGCGAGATGCTCGAGCTGGAGGGCTTCACCACCCAGGCCTTCGCCAGTGCCGAGGGCGTGGCCGACGCCCTGCGGGCCGATCCCGCGGGCATCGTGCTCAGCGACCTGCGCCTGCCCGGCCGGGATGGGCTGGCACTGCTCGCCGAGCTGCAGGCCCTCGACCCCGAGCTGCCGGTGCTGCTGATGAGCGGCCATGGCGACATTCCCCTGGCCACCCAGGCGATGCGCGAGGGGGCGGTGGACTTCCTCGAGAAGCCGGTGGCCCCGGAGACCCTGCTCGAGCGCCTGCGCCAGGCCCAGCGCCACCGCCAGTGGGCCCTGGCCCACCGCGACGCCGCCCCCCAGGGCGACGCCGAGGCCTGCCTGGCCCAACAGTTGCTGGGTGACTCGCCGGCCATGGTGAAGCTGCGCGAGCAGTTGCTGGTGCTGGCCGGCGCCGATATCGACACCCTGGTCTATGGCGAGACCGGCAGCGGCAAGGACGTGCTGGCCCGGGCCCTCCACGAGGCGAGCCCGCGGCGCGACCAGCGCTTCATGGCCATCAACTGCGGCGCCATGCCGGAGTCGCTGATCGAGAGCGAGCTCTTCGGCCACGAGGCCGGGGCCTTCACCGGCGCCACCCAGCGGCGCATCGGCAAGCTGGAAGCCGCCCAGGGTGGCACCCTCTTCCTCGACGAGATCGAGTCGATGCCCCTGGCCGCCCAGATCCGCCTGCTGCGGGTCCTCCAGGAACGCTGCCTGGAACGCCTCGGCGGCACCCAGCCGATTCCCATCGATATCCGCGTGGTGGCGGCCAGCAAGGCGGACCTCCAGGCCCTCAGCGACCAGGGGCAGTTCCGCCACGACCTCTACTACCGGCTCAATGTGGCTAGCCTGCGCCTGCCGCCGCTGCGCGAGCGCGGCGAGGATATCCTGCTGCTCTTCGACTACTACTGCCGCGAGGCCGCCGAGCGCTTCGCCCGCCCCCTGCCCGGCCTGGGGCCGAGCCAGCGCCAGCAACTGCTCGGCCACCCCTGGCCGGGCAATGTGCGCGAGCTGCGCAATACCGCCGACCGCTTCGTGCTCGGCCTGGTGGGCGAGGGGTTGAATCTGTCAGTGGACGCCGGGGACGACGACACCACCGCGGCGGACCACGAGAGCCGCCTGGAGGCCTTCGAGTGCGAGCTGATCCGCGACGCCCTGGCCGGCCACCAGGGCCAGGTGGGCCTGGCCGCCGAGGCCCTGGGCATGTCCCGCAAGACCCTCTACCGCAAGATGAAGAAGCATGGCCTCGACAAGGCCGCCTTTCGCGATGGCAAGGCGCCGATGTCCCAGCCGTGACCCGGACGCCCCGGCCTTTGGGTCATTGTTGTCCCAATGAGCGTGTGGATGACACCGGCCGGACGGCGACGAGGCCCTGCCCTGGGGCATCCCGGGGCGATATACCCCAAGTTGGCACTCCCCTTGCTTAGGAAAGGACAGCCACACGAGGTGGTCCTGCCCGTCCCCGCGGCGGGCAACAACAACATCAATAACGCCATGCTCAAGGATGTCACATCATGATGACCCGAACTCCGCTCGCCCTCGCCTGCTCCGGCGCCCTGCTGCTGGCCGTCGCCACCCCCACCCTCGCCGATGAGTGCGGCCACCGCGGCGCCCTGGACGATATCTACTGCGACGACAACCACGACATGGTCGCCGATACGCCCACCGACGAGAGCCGCTGGCGCGACCCCAGCACCCTGGTCTTCACCTATACCCCGGTGGAGGATCCCGCCGTCTATCAGGACGCCTTCGCCGACTTCCAGCAGCACCTCTCCGAGGCCACCGGCAAGCGCGTGGTCTACTACAGCGTCCATTCCAACTCCGCCCAGGTGGAGGCGATGCGCTCCGGGCGCCTGCATATCGCCGGCTTCTCCACCGGCCCCACCGGCTATGCGGTGAACCTGGCCGGCTACGTGCCCATCGCCGTGAAGGGCTACGAGGACCAGTTCCAGGGCTATAACCTGATCACCATCGTCCGCGCCGACAGCGATATCGAGTCGATGTACGACCTCCAGGGACGCACCGTGGCCCACACCTCGGTCTCCTCCAACTCCGGCAACCTGGCGCCCCGGGCGCTCTTCCCCGGCCTGGGGCTGACCCCGGACGAGGATTACCAGGTGGTCTACTCCGGCAAGCACGACCAGTCGGTGATGGGCGTGCTCTCCGGCGACTACGACGCCGCCCCGGTGGCCTCCGACGTCTTCGACCGCATGGTGGAGGCGGGCCGCGTCGACGCCGACGACTTCCGCATCATCTACACCAGCGACCGCTTCCCCACCTCCGCCTTCGGCTATGCCCACGACCTGCACCCGGACCTGGTGGCGCAGATCGAGGAGGCCTTCTTCAGCTACCGCTTCACCGACGAGATGGTCGAGACCTTCGACGGCGCCGATCGCTTCTACCCCATCACCTACCAGGAGGACTGGCAGGTGATCCGCGATATCGCCCACGCCACCGGCACCGCCTACACCGAGCGCGGCCTGCAGCAGCTGGCCGAGCGCGAGGCCGCCGCGGCGCGCCAGTAAGTCGAACCCCATCCTGACCGACCAGGCGGCCGATCCGGCCGCCTGACGGCCCCGCCTTGCCCGAAGGAAGCCCCCATGAGCGATCTCGTGATCCGCGGCCTGCACCACGCCTACGTGGCCGACAAGCCGATCCTGCGCGACATCAATATCACCATCGACGAGCCCGGCATCGTGGCCATCATCGGCCCCTCCGGCACCGGCAAGAGCACCCTCTTGCGCTGCATCAACCGCCTGATCAAGCCCTCCGGCGGCAGCATCCTGTTCCGCGGCGACGACGTGGCCGCCGTCCAGGGCCGCCCGCTGCGCGAGCTGCGCCGCCAGGTGGGCATGGTGTTCCAGGAGTACAACCTGGTGGAGCGCCTCACGGTGCTGGAGAACGTGCTGACCGGGCGCCTCGGCTACATGTCCGCCTGGAAGGCCTGGCGACGCCAGTTCTCCCCCGAGGACATCCAGCGCGCCTTCGACCTGCTCGACTTCGTCGGCCTGGGCGACTTCGCCAAGCAGCGCGCCGATGCCCTCTCCGGCGGCCAGCGCCAGCGGGTCGGCATCGCCCGGGCGCTGATGCAGGCCCCGGTGGTGCTGCTGGCCGACGAGCCCACCTCGTCGCTCGACCCCAAGACCTCGGTGGAGATCATGGAACTGCTGACCACCCTGGCCAACGACAAGGGCATCCCCACCCTGGTCAATATCCACGACGTCAACCTGGCGCGGCGCTTCGCCAGGCGCATGATCGGCATGAGCGGCGGCGAGGTGGTCTATGACGGCGCCCCGGACGGCATCACCGACGACCACCTCAAGCGCATCTACGGGGGGGAATCATGGCTGAGCTGAGCTACCGCCGCGACCCCGAGCGCGCCCACCCCTTCCGTCCCAGCTGGGGCAGCCGCGCCCTCTGGGCCGGCCTCCTCCTCTACCTGGTCTATGCGGTCACCACCCTGGATCTGACCTGGGCGCGTTTCCTGGTCGGCATGGAACAGGGCAGCAACCTGCTGGGGCGGCTCTTTCCCCCCGACTTCGGCCGCTGGGAGCTGCTGCTGAGCGACCTGATCGAGAGCCTGCAGATCGCCATCATCGCCAGCGTGGTGGGCATCGTGATCTCGCTGTTCGTGGGCCTGCTGGCCGCCCGCAACCTGATGCCCAATATCGTCAGCGCGCCGATGCGGGTGTTTATCGCCCTGTGCCGCACCTTCCACCCGGTGATCATCGCCATCCTCTTCGTCAAGGCGGTGGGCTTCGGCGCCCTGGCCGGCATCCTGACGCTGATCGTGGCCTCCATCGGTTTCATCGCCAAGCTGTTCGCCGAGGCCATCGAGGAGATCTCGCTGAAGCAGGTGGAGGCGATCCGCGCCACCGGCGCCGGCTTCGCCAGCATCATCCTCTTCGGGGTGCTGCCCCAGGTCTTCTCGCGCTTTATCGGCTTCTCGATGTACCAGCTCGATTCCAACCTGCGGAATTCCACCATGGTCGGCATCGTCGGCGCCGGCGGCCTGGGGGGCACCCTCTTCTCGGCCTTCCAGCGCTTCGACTACGACTTCGTCACCGCCATCCTGATCACCATCATCGCCCTGATCCTGGTGGGTGAGGCACTGTCCAACGCCGTGCGGAGGGTCTTCCAATGAGCGCATCCATCACTAACTCCCGAGCCCCGCGCCGCTGGCAGCGCTTCACTCTCCTGGAGCGCACCGGCCGCTACATGGTCTATGTGGTGGTGCTGGCCGCCTTCGTCGCCTCGCTGCGCACCGTGGAGATCATCCCCGAGTTCCTCTACGACGCCCCCCAGCAGATGGCGGACATGTTCCGGCGTATGTGGCCCCTCGACGTGGCCGCCTACCCGGCCAGCATCCATGGCGCCATGCTCGAGACCCTGCATATCGCCACCCTGGGCACCCTGCTGAGCCTGCTGCTGGCGGTGCCCCTGGCGCTGCTCAACGCCCGCAACATCACCCCCTCCGCCTGGCTCAACTGGGTCGCCAAGTTCTTCCTGGTGGCCTCGCGCTCGGTGAACTCCCTGGTCTGGGCGCTGCTCTTCGTGGCGGTGTTCGGCCCCGGGGTGCTGGCCGGGGTGCTGGCGGTGGCCTTGCGCTCGGTGGGCTTCGTCGGCAAGCTCTTCTCCGAGGCATTGGAGGAGGTCAACATGGGCACCGTGGAGGCGCTGCGCGCCACCGGCGCCTCGCCCCTGGCGGTGCTGCTCAAGGCCTACTGGCCCCAGGCCAAGCCGGCCTTCTACAGCGTGGTGCTGTTCCGTTGGGACATCAATGTCCGCGAGTCGGCGGTGTTGGGCCTGGTGGGTGCCGGGGGCATCGGCGTGGTGCTCAACGACGCCATGAACCTCTTCCAGTGGCCCAAGGTGGCCACCGCCCTGCTGACCATCTTCGCCGTGGTGCTGCTGATCGAGCTGCTGGTGGTGCAGATCCGCAAGCGCCTGATCTAGGAGTTATCCATGCCACTCGCCAATCGCTACCTCTTGATGCGCCACGGCCATAGCCAGGCCAATGCCGCGGGCCTCATCGTCAGCGACCCCGTCCGCGGGGTCGCCGGCTACGGCCTCTCGGCCCGCGGCGAGGCCCAACTGGCGGCCTGCCTCGACGCCTGGCAGGGCCCGGCCCCGGACGCCATCTACCACTCCGACTTCATGCGCACCACCCAGACCGCCCAGCGCCTGGCCGATCACTTCGGCCTGGCGCTGACCCCGCATCCGGGGCTGCGGGAGCGCTACTTCGCCGCCTTCGAGGGCAAGGACGACGGCCACTACGCCGAGGTCTGGGCCCGGGACGCCCGGGACCCCGAGCATCGCCACGCCGGGGTGGAGAGCGTCGCCCAGGTGGCCAAGCGCCTCACCGCGGTGATCGACGAACTGGAACGCCGCCACGCCGACCAGACATTGCTGCTGGTCAGCCACGGCGACCCCCTGCAGATCCTGCTCACCGCCCTGGAAGGCCGGCCGCTCGGCGAACACCGCGACCGCCCGCCCCTGGCCCCCGCCAGCCTGACCCGGCTGGCGCCCCCCGCCCCGTAGGCGCTGGCTTTAGCCGCGGTCCCAGAAGAACTTAAGTGGCCACTGGTGGTTAATGTGGGAGCTTGGCTCTCCGACGGTCCGACGCTTCGGCGATTGGGCGACGAAGTCGCCCTGGGGGCAGGCGCCCGCCCTTCCCTCCCACCGTGCTAAACTTTGCCGCCTGTTTTTGATCACCAGGGCCGCTTTGCCATGCTCGCCAATATTCGCGTCGTCCTCGTCCAGACCTACCATCCCGGCAATATCGGTGCCTCGGCCCGGGCCATGAAGACCATGGGGCTGACGGACCTGGTGCTGGTCAATCCCCGCCAGTTTCCCGACCCGGAGGCGAGCCGCCTGGCCGCCGGCGCCGAGGATATCGTCGAGTCCGCCCGGGTGGTGGACTCCCTGGAGGCGGCGGTCACGGACTGCGTGCAGGTGGTGGGCGCCAGTGCCCGACTGCGCAACCAGCCGCTGCCCCACTACGACGAGCCGGATGCCATGGCCCGCGACCTGGTCAGCCAGGCCGAGCACGACCCGGTGGCGCTGGTCTTCGGCCGCGAGCGCTTCGGGCTGACCAACGACGAGATCCGCTGCTGCAGCCATCAGGTGAGCATTCCCGCCAACCCGGACTACGGCATCCTGAACCTCTCCCAGGCGGTGCAGGTGCTGGCCTATGAGGTCTTCAAGGCGTGGCGCCAGCGCCCGGAAAGCGGCTATCTCCCCCAGCGCCCCACCCAGGAGCGCCAGCCAAGCCGCGAGGAGCTCGCCCATTTCCATGACCATCTCGCCCGGGTGATGCAGGCCAGCGGCTTTATCACCCAGCCCCATGCCCGCACCGAACAGCACCTGCAGGCGCTGTTCGCCCGCGCCCAACCCAACCGCAAGGAGCTCTCCCTGCTGCGCGGGCTGCTGGCCTCGCTGGAGTCCTAGAATCCCACTGCCGCCGACCCCAGATCGCCCTTCGGGCGATATCGCCGAAGCGTCGGACCGTCGAAATCCGCGCTCCCACGGTAGCCCCGGTGGCCACTGGTGTTGTGGGAGTTTGGCTTTGCCGAACGATTGGGCGACGCAGTCGCCCTTGGTGGCAATCAGGATCGCCCTTCGGGCGATATCGCGCGGAATCCGCGCTCCCACGGTGTGGGTTGCCACTGGTGTTGTGGCCCCCATCCCCGCCCGGTTATGGCACCATGGGGCCATCGCTGTCATTGGCAACAAGGCTGAGCTATGCCCCGCTTTCCCAAGCATCTGACGGGTTCCGGCCCGACCAACCCCTTCCCCGGCATCAAGGTCCTGGAACGCCGCCTGGGCCGGGAGATTCCCCACCGCCTGGGCTCCAACGAGGGGCTCGACATGCCCCACCGGGCGCTGCGCGAGCACTTCGGCGATGCCCTGGCGGAGCACGTCTACTGCTACGGCGATGCGGAGGCCCTGGGCATCCGCCAACGCCTCTCCGAGCAGCATGGCGTGCCGCTGGAGCAGCTGCTGGTGGATGCCGGTGCCGATAGCCTGATCGCCCTGGCGCTGCGCGGCCTGGTGAGCCCCGGTGAAACGGTGGTGACCACCGCCGGCACCTACCCCACCTTCGGCTACTTCGCCCAGGGCCAGGGGCTCAATCTGCATGAGGTGCCCTACCACGAGGCGCCGGGCGTGCTGGCCCCGAACCTGGAAGCGCTGATCGCGGCGGCCCACGAGTCCCGGGCGCGGCTGGTCTACCTGGCCAACCCGGACAATCCCAGCGGTCACCTCCACGATGACGACGCCATCCGCGCCCTGCGCCAGCGCCTGCCCGACGACTGCTGGCTGCTGCTCGACGAGGCCTACCACGACTTCCGCGACGATGCCGAGGCGCCCGAGCTCAACCAGGCGCTACCCGGGGTGGTGCGCCTGCGCACCCTCTCCAAGGCCCACGGCCTGGCGGGGCTGCGGGTCGGCTATGCCATCGCCGAGGCCGAGACCCTGGCCATGCTGATGAAGGTGCGCATCCACTATGCAGTCTCGACCCTGAGCCAGGCCGCCGCCGAGGTGGTGCTGGACCACCCCGAGGAGGTACGCACCCATATCGCCGCGGTCAAGGCGCGTCGGGAGCGGCTCAGTGCGCATTTCCGCGCCCTCGGCGCCGAGGTACTGCCGAGCGCCACCAACTTTATCGGCATCCGCCTGGCCAGTGCCGAGCTCGCCGACGACGTCAACCGCCAGCTGCTGGAGGCGGGTCGGCTGATCGCCCGGCCTGGCCATCCGGCCCTGGGGCATATTCTGCGCATCACCGCGGTGGAGGACGCCCTGGCGCCGGGGCGGCTCGCGATCCTGGAGCGGGCCCTACGCTAGGCCATATCCGCAAACTGGCCGTCATCAACCGTTAATGACATCGTTATGCCATTGTCATCTAAGCCGACTAGAGTGAAATGGCGGCAAGGGACACTGCCAAGCGCCACGCCAGGGATGCGAGGGGCCAGGAGGCCCCGTAGGGAAGGTCGGCACCGGGAGGGTGCCCAGGGAGGGCTCGGATCACTACGCCACCGACGGGAGTCGGCGGCGTTTTTTTTGATCGCCCTACGGGCGATATCGCGCGGAATCCGCGCTCCCACAATAGGATTCACGCCAGAGTGCGAAAAACCTTTTTTTGGGTTATTCCCACCCCGGCACGCCCTGGCGGATACGTCGGGAGAAGTCGGGACCGTCGCCGGCGGCGCGGGCCGCTTCGGTGATGTCGGCGCGGGCCTTGAGCTCCGCCAGGGAGTAGCCTGGCATCAGGCCGGCCACCGCATGCACATAGTCCGCCAGGCGCCCGGTCAACAGCAGTCGGTAGTCCATGGGCAGGCCGTCGACGATGCGCCGCATCATGGCGTAGACGATGGTGGTGCAGTTGGCGGTGATGGTGTGGTAGAAGCGCGGCGTCTCGTGCAGGGCATTGGCCTCCGCCACATAGGAGAGCAGCAGGTCGCGCCGGGCCCGGGGCGACATCTCGATCCGGTAGAGGCTGACCCGTTCGCCACGATGGTTGGTGCGCACGCCCACCAGGTCGCGCTCCGCGGCGGCGACGATGCTCAGCTCGTACTGCTTGAAGAAGCCGGCCAGGGACGAGAAGGCCTCGTGGCGCTCGCGACGGATCTCCACCGAGAAGGTGAGAAAGTCGCCGTCGTCGAAGCCGAAGGTCACCATCACATGGGAGATCAGCGGCAGCCCCCAGTTGGCGATCAGCAGGTCCACCGAGGCAAGCCGCGACAGGTCGTACTCCCGGCTCTCCCAGCGGGGCTCGCCCGCTTCACGATCCTGCCAGCGGAAGTCACGCACCTGGTGAAGGATCAAACGGTCCCCGTCGACCTCGCCGGAGAGCATCTGCGCCACGTCCGGGGCCCAGTCCCGGTCGTTGGAGGGCGCCAGGCTCAGCCACCAGCCGAGCAGCAGCACCCAGAGCAGGCCGTAGCCCGCCCAGCCCCACCGCGGTCCCCCGTGCCATAGCCACCAGAGGGCGCCCAGGCCGACCAGGCACCAGGCCACCGCCGCCAGGCGCGGCCCGGGCAGCGGCCATTGATAGGCCAGTGCCAGGCTGCCCCAGAGGGTACCCAGCAGGATCAACAGCGACACGCACACCGATAACACCATTATCGTGACCTTTTTCATTGCGCCTCCCGGCGAGGCGCGTCCAGATGGCGATGCAGGATACGACGAATTTCCAGGGCCGCCTCCGGCGTCTCCTGGACGCTGTGGCCGCTGGCGATCACCCGCTCCGAGTCGGCCCCCGGCAGATGGGCGCTGAGGTAGGGCACCACGCCATCGTTGCTGCGCACCAGGGGCCGTTCGGGGGTCGCGTTGGCGATGATCGAGTGGTAGCGCACCGCCTCTCCGATGGGAAGATGGGCGCTGAGGCGCATAAAGGGGTCCCGATAGCTCAGCCCACGAATGCTGTTCATCGAGCGGGCCAGCGACTCCGGCGGCGTGGCCTCGGGCGCCAGCATCAGCTGGGCCACCTCGGCAACCCGGGTGGCGGCCACCGCCGGCAGGCGCACCAGGGCCGCCACGCCGCGGGACAGGCGCCCCTCGGCGAAGGGCGTGCCGCGATGGGGAGCGGCGATAAAGACCGCCCGGGTGATGGCCTCCATGGGCGTGAAGTCCACATAGGGCGCGAGTCGCGGGCGCAGTTCCTCGCGCGCCTCGGCATCCAGGTCATAGGCCCGTTCGACGCCCTGCCATAACGACTCGCCTCCCTCGGACACCAGCAGCCGCGCCAGCACCCCGCCCATGCTGTGGCCCACCACCACCATCTCGCGGCTCGCCTGCGCCTGGCCGGAGGGGTCGAAGTGGGCCAGGGTCGCCTCGAGGGTCTCGCGAATCGCCCGATGGTTGAAGGCGATGGGGGCACTGGTGGGGTAATAGACCTGCCACAGCTGGTAATGGCGGCGCAGGATCTCGTCACCGAGTACCTCGTTGGCCAGGTTGATCCACGCCTCGGGGCTGCTGGCCAGGCCATGCAGCATCACCACCACCCGCCGCTCGGGATCGTAGGGCTGCATCAGGTAGAGATGCGGCTCCTCCAGGCCCTGGCCACGACCGATCAGGGTGCGCAGCGCCTCCCGGGCGAACCCCGAACGAGCCAGCCAGAGCCCATAGCCGGAGGTGAAGTTACCGGCCAGGGGCACGCTCTCGCCGGCCAGGGTGACCCGCCGCCAGCGGTAGGGGTCATAGGCCTCCACATGCACCTCGTTGCTGGCCAGCAGGGCCTCCAGGTCGTCCCCCGGGAAGCGCAGCAGGGCCGTGATGGCCGGGAACGGCGACTCGGTAAAGGAGCGCGACGAGCCCGAGCGATGATGTACCCACTCGTCGCCCACCACCACCAGCTCGGCCCCCAGGCCATCGCGGCGATAGCGGTTACGCAGCCCGGAGAAGGTCAGCGAGGCCGCCGGCACCAGCCCCTGGGGCAGCGCCTGCTGGCCCGGCAGGCGCACGCTATCCATGTCGATCCCCAGGCGCCAGCCGGCCCGTTCCAGCCACAGCTCCTCCGCCCTGGCGGGGATCAGCTCGGCATCGACGGCGAACTCGGGCAGCCCGGCCCGGTAGTCATCGAAGAGCCGGGCCACCGCCTGCTGGGTGGCATAGTTATAGAAGTCGCGGACCTGGAACTGGCGATCCTCCAGGGCCCGGGCCCCTGGGGCCCGTTCGGTCAGGAAGAGGTAGCCGTAGGCGTGACGGGCGCTCTCCAGGTAGGCCCCGAAGCTCGCCTCGGGGTCAGCGGCCTCCTGCTCCAGGGCCTGCCAGAGCCAGAGCTCCGCCAGGGTGGAGAGCCGCTGCTCCTCATCCAGGCCGATGGAGTCCGCCACCCGGGCCCGGCAAGCGGCGACATCGCCCCGGCAGCCGCGCTCGTCCAGGCCCACCACCTGCAGCGCGGCCCGGGCCACGGCGCTGAACTCGCCGGTGCTGAGCACATCGCCGCGTTGCAGGGCGAAATAGTCCTGGGGGCTCAAGGTACCCACCTTGACCCCGGCGCAACCGCTCAGGGCCAGGGCGGCCAGCCCCCAGGCCAGGCGCCTGATTACCCGCATGCCGTCTCTCCCTGACACTCTCTGAGGGAGATGATGCCAGAGTCGTGGCGACTCTGCTGGGCGGGGCGGCCTCGAGCCCGTCTTACACCGGCGTCAGCCAGTCGCGAAAGGCGCTCAGCTCCGGGTCGAGCTCGCCCCGGGTCACCCGCCGGTAGAGTGCCTGCAGGCGGGCGGTCAGGGAGTCGTCGGCGATGGGCTGGCCCACCGCCGGCGCCCCGGCCCGGGCACCGATATGGCGCCCGTCCAGCTCGCGCAGCGGCAGCAGCTCGGCGGCGGTGCCGGTGAGGAAGGCCTCGTCGGCCAGGTAGAGCTCGTCGCGGGTGATGCGCCGCTCGCGCACCTCCACCCCCAGCACCTCCCGGGCCAGGCGAATCACGCTGTCGCGGGTGATCCCCTGCAGGCAGGAGGTCACCTCCGGGGTGTGCAGCACCCCGTCGCGGAGCAGGAAGACATTGGCCGCCGAGGCCTCCGCCACATAGCCTTCCGGGTCGAGCATGATGGTCTCGTCGAAGCCCGCCTTCACCGCGGTATTGAGGGCCAGCATGGCGTTGACGTAGTGACCGTTGGTCTTGGCCCGACACAGGCTGATATTGACGTGGTGGCGAGCCCAGGAGGAGGTCAGGGCGCGCAACCCGACGCGCGCCGCCTGGGGCGAGATATAGTCGCCCAGGTCCCAGGCGGCGATCATCACATGACTGGAGAGCCCCTTGGCGCGCAGCCCCAGCCCTTCGGCACCCAGGAAGACGGTGGGCTTGAGGTAGGCGTTGGTCAGGCCGTTCTTGGCCAGGCACTGGCGCTGGGCCTGGATCAGCGCGTCGGCGTCGCAAGATAACGGTATATCCAGGGCATGGGCGCTATCCAGCAGCCGCCGGGTATGCTCCGCCACCCGGAACAGCTGGGGTCCGCCGGCGCCGGCGTAGGCGCGCACCCCCTCGAAGCAGCCCATGCCGTAGTGCAGGCTATGGGTCAGCAGATGGGTCTGGGCCTCCCGCCACGGCAGCCAGTCGCCGTCGAGCCAGAGCCAACCGTCCCTATCATAAAGCGGGGTCGTCATAGGGCCTCTCCTTCAGAGGGTCCGGGAGACGGCGCCGGCCGTCGAGCCGCTGACAAGTGCCACCATCCCGGTCATAAAGCGGGGTCGTCATCGTGCCTCTCCTTCGAGCCTACGCCGCCAGCCGTCGATCAGGTCGCGCTGGTGGGGTTGCAGGGCCTGGTAGCCCCAGGCGGCGATCTCGTCGTTCTGGGGGTCGGGCACGGCGATGCGGCTGCCGGCCAGGGTCTGGATCACCGCATGGCCGCACAGCGGCACATAACCTTCCGAGTAACCGCCCTCGTGGATCATCACCAGGCGTCCGCCACAGACCCGCTCGGCCAGGGCCTTGACCTGGGCGGTCATGGCCGCGAAGGCGGCGCTGTTGAGCAGCATCTTGCCCAGCGGATCCTTGGCGCCGGCGTCATAGCCGCAGGCGACGACGATCAGCGCCGGGGCGAAGGCCTCCAGGGCCGGCAGCACCAGCTCGCGCATGGCATGGTCGTAGGCGCCCAGGCCCGAGCCCGGCGGCAGCGGCAGGTTGAGGTTGGCGCCCCACCCCGCCCCGTCGCCGCGCTCCTCGAAGGCGCCACTGTCCAGCGGGTAGTTGGCGGCCTGGTGAATCGAAACCGTCAGGGTCTCGGGGTCCGCGTAGAAGGCCGACTGCTGGCCGTTGCCGTGGTGGACATCCCAGTCGAGGATGGCCACCCGCCCCAGGCGCCCCGTGGCGCGGGCCTGATGCACGGCGATGGGGATATTGCCCAGCAGGCAGAAGCCGCGGCCGCGATCCGCCTCGGCATGGTGGCCCGGCGGGCGGCACAGGGCATAGGCGTTGGCCAGCTCGCCCCGGGCCACCGCTTCCACGGCGGCCATGGCCAGGCCCGCCGACTGGCGCGCCGCGGCCAGGCTGCCGGGGGTATAGGGGGCGCAATCGCCCCCATCGCCGCCCCGGGCCGCGTCCCCCGCCTCCAGCGCATCCAGGTAGGCGGCGGTGTGGAAGCGCTCCAGGGCCTGGCGATCGGCGGGCGGGGCCTTGCGCACCACCAGTTCGTCGATCAGCCCGGAGACCTCCAGCAGGTTCTTCAGGCGGCGCTTGCTCTCGGGGCTCTCCGAGGCGGGCTGGGGCTGCAGGAATTCCCCCGGGGCCGAGAAGACCCCGATGGCCCCGGCGTCGTGCCAGAAGCAGCGCTCGTGCCAGAGGAAGCCCGTCCCGACGCCCGGGCTCATGCCCCGCCCTCCTGTCGCTCCCACACCTCGATGGCCGCCGCCAGGTCCTCCAGCGACGCCCCCACCGACTTGAAGAGGGTGATCGCCTCGGGCGAGGAACGTCCGGGCGCGTCGCCGCGCAACAGCTCGGCCAGCTCGCCGCGGATGGCCTCGAAGGCGAAGGCCCCCTCGTCGATGGCCTGGAGGATGTCCCCCGCCTCGCCCTTGGCCCCGGCGTAGGTGTCCACGTAGACCTCGCTGCGCGCCAGGCAGTCGGCATCGGTCTCGCGCATGCTGGGACGGAAGGCGCCGATCAGGTCCAGGTGGCTGCCCGGGGCGAGCCAGGCGCCGCGAATCAGCGGCTCGCTGGAGAGGGTCACGCAGCTGACGATATCCGCCTCCCGGCAGGCCGCTTCGAGATCCTCCACGGCGGCGCTATCGAAACGCTCGGCGTAGTCGGCGGCGATGGCCCGGGCCTTGTCGACATTGCGTCCCCAGACCCGTACCCGCTTGATGGGGCGCACCGCGGCATGGGCCTCGATGACCATGGGCGCCAGCTTGCCGGTCCCTACCACCAGCAGGCTCTCGGCATCGTCCCGGGCCAGGGCCTGGGCCGCCAGGGCCGAGGCGGCGGCGGTGCGCCGGCGGGTCAGCTCGCTGCCGTCGAGGCAGGCCAGGGGCCGGCCGTGCTGGCCCTCGCTGAGCAGGTAGACCCCGGCGATGGCCGGCAGGCCGTGCTCGGCGTTCTGCGGGAAGACATTGACCATCTTGACGCCGATATAGCCGGCGGCCTCCCAGGCCGGCATCAGCAGCATGGTGGCCTCGCCATCGGGGCGATGCATGGCGTGGTGGTGGCGCGGCGGCGCCTCCACCCCCTGGACGAAGGTCTTGCCGAGGCGCGCCACCAGGGCCTGCCAGTCCAGGGCCCGGGCGACCTCCTCGGCGCTGATGATGCGCATCTCAGGCCTCCGGCAGAGCGGCGGTGACCATGATCTCCACCTTCCACTCGGGCTTGGCCAGCTTGGCCTCCACCGCGGCGCGGACCGGCGGGCGTCCCGGCACCACCCAGGCGTCCCAGGCGGCGTTCATGGCATCGAACTCGGCCATGCTGGTGACCCAGATCTGGGCGCTGATCAGGTGCTGCTTGGAGGTGCCGGCCTCGGCCAGCAGCTCGTCGATGCGGGTCAGCACCTGCTCGGTCTGGCCGCGCATCTCGGCGGAGGCGTCGCTGGGCACCTGGCCAGCCAGGTAGACGGTGCCGTTGTGCACGGTGATCTGGCTCATGCGGGCATTGCTGTGGTGATAGCTGACGGTCATGGCGTGTCTCTCTCTTCGGTTGGTCTTTCATTTACAGGCGCCTGAGGCGCCATTCTCTGGGGCGACGACGTCGCCCAATCGCTCGGGGAACCCGAGCTCCCACAACACCAGTGGCAACCCGTACCGTGGGAGCTCGGCGGCCCGGCGTCCCCCCAGTAGTCAGGTGGCGGTAAAGCCCGCCATCAGGGCGTGCAGGTTGTCCGCCAGGGACTCGGTGGGGTAGCCCCCCTCCTGGACCAGCACCGTGGGCAGTTTGATCTCGGCCAGGCGCGCGCCGATGGCGCGGAAGTCCTCGGTCTCCAGGCTCAACCCGGCCAGGGGGTCGTCCTTGTGGGCATCCAGGCCCAGGGCCACCACCAGCGCCTGGGGGCGGAACTCGGTCATCGCCGCCAAGAGCCGCTCCAAGGCGACCAGGAAGACCGCGCCGTCGCTGCCCAGGGGCAGCGGCAGGTTGAGGTTGGCGCCCTGCCCCTCCCCCTCGCCGGTCTCATCGGCACCGCCCCAGAAGAAGGGGTAGAAGTCGGCGGGGTCGGCATGCAGCGAGCCGGTCCAGACGTCGCCCCGGGCATAAAAGATGTCCTGGGTGCCGTTGCCGTGGTGCAGGTCCACGTCGACGATCGCCACCCGGGCAAAGCGCTCGCGCAGCACCGTGGCGGCCAGGGCCGAGTTGTTGAGGAAGCAGAAGCCACCGGCACGCTCCGGCCCGGCATGGTGGCCCGGCGGCCGGCACAGGGCATAGGCGGCGGACTCGCCGCCCAGCACCGCTTCGGCGGCGGCCTCGGCGCTGGCGGCGCTGGCCAGGATGCCGTGGAAGCTGCCGGCGGCGATCGGGCAGGCCATGTCGTGCAGGTGCCAGCCGGCCTGGCCCACCGGGTGGCGCGGGTAGTGGTGGCCGCCGCCGCAGGGGTGCACATTGGGCGCCACCAGTTCGGCGGCGCCGGGCAGCGCCTGCCAGCGGGCATGAATGGTCTCGAGGAAGTCGAGGTAACGGGCGCTGTGGATGCGCCCCAGGCGCTCGCGCAGCCGCGGGGTATCGGCCTTGGCCGGGGCACTCAGCGACAGCCCCGCCTGGGCCAGGCCGAGGCTCAGCAGCTCGGCGCGCCGGGGCCCCTCCGGCGACGGGGCCGGGGCGCCGCGCAGCAGGAAGGTGGGCGGCGCATGGCGTTCCTGGTCGGGATGGTAATAAAGCTTCATGACGGCGAGTCCTTGTCAGCCAAGCAGGGAGGGAATCCAGGTGGAAAGCGCCGGGAAGGCGGCCAGCAGCACGATCACCGCCAGGTAGGCGGTATAGAACGGCAAGGAGGCGATGATCGCCCGCTCGTAGGGCACGTTGGCGATCCGCGCCGCGGTCATCAGGGTCATGCCCACCGGCGGCGTGACGTTGGAGACGTTCAGCACCACGATCATCAGGATGGCGAAGTGCAGCGGGTCGAAGCCCAGCTGAATCATCGCCGGCACCAGCACCGGCGCCACCACCACCAGGGCCGGCAGCACGTCCATCACGGTACCGATCAGGATCAGCAGCACGCAGACCAGCATCAGCTGCAGGAAGGCGGAGTCGCTGAAGGTGGTGATCAGGCCGGCGGCTTCCCGGGCAATGCCGGAGCGGGTCACGAACCAGCCCAGTACCGCCGAGGTGGCCAGCAGGAAGAACACTACCCCGGAGAAGCGCACCGTGACCACCAGCGCCTGCCAGATCTTCTGCCAGGTCAGGTTGCGGTAGAAGACCACGCCGATGACGATGGCGTAGACCGCGGCGAAGCCGGACGCCTCGGTGATGGTGGTCAGCCCCGAGAGGATGCCGCCGAGGATGATCAGCGGCACCACCATCGCCGGCAGGGCCACCAGGAAGGCCACCACCGCCAGCTTGAAGGGGGTGGGCGCCTGCTTGGGGTAGCCGCGTTTCCAGGCCAGGAAGAAGCTGACCAGCAGCAGGGCCCCGGCCATCAGCAGGCCGGGAATGATGCCGCCGGCGAAGAGGTCGATCACCGAGATATCCCGCAGCAGGGTCGCATAGACCACCATCACCACGCTGGGCGGGATGATCGGGCCGATGATCGACGAGCAGGCGGTGATGGCGGCGGCGTACTCGGCGTCGTAGCCCTGCTTCTTCATCTCCGGGATCATGATCTTGCCGATCGCCACCGTATCGGTGATGGCGGCGCCGGTGAGGCCGGCGAAGAACACCGAGACCGAGATATTGACGTGGGACAGGGCCCCGCGCACCCGGCCGAAGAGGGCGTTGTTGAAGGCGATCAGCTTCTGGGTCAGGCCGCCCTGGTTCATCAGCTCGGCGGTGAAGATGAAATAGGGCACGGCGATCAGCAGGAAGCCGGAGACGCCGGAGAACATGCGGTCGGCGATGATCCCCAGCATGCGCTCGCCGCCCAGCATGAAGCCACCCACCAGCCCCGACATGGCCATGACGATGGCCACCGGGGCGCCGATCAGCAGCAGTACCACGAAGGCAAGGATGGCAGGCGTCATCGCGGGGTCTCCGAGTCGGGGGTCTCGATCAGCTCGTCGATCAGGGCGTCGTCATCGATGAAGTGCTCCAGCAACGCGAAGCCGTGGACCAGGTGCAGCAGCATGATGGCCCCGCTCAGGGGCACCACGATGGCGGTGACCTTGCTGGGGATGCGGATCTGGTCGGAGACCATGTAGACCTGGGTGGCGTTCTGGAAATAGCCCCAGCCGTACCACACCAGCAGGGCGGCGAAGAGCGCCATCACCGCCAGGCAGGCACCGGCGGCCAGCTGCACCAGCAGCCGCGGCAGGCTGCGCACCAGCAGGGTCATGGCCACGTGCTCGCCATAGCGCAGCGAGATGGTCATGGAGAGAAAGCCGATCCACGGCAGGAAGAGCCGCGCCAGGGAGTAGGTCCAGCTCAGGGTGCTGCCGGTGATCAGCTTGTAGAGGAAAGCGGTGAAGGAGATGCCCAGCATGGCCAGGATGCAGGCCACGCAGAGCAGGATAGCGAGCCGATTGACGCCATCGCTGAGTCGGCGCAGGGAAACCAGAAGAGTCATGGCGAGCCTCAAGGGGCCGGCGCCCGCCAGGGCGGGCGCCGGGGTCAGCGATTACTGGCCGTAGATCCGCAGGTCATCCTCGGCGACCTGCTCACCGACCCGCTCCACCTCGGCGAGGAAGGCCTCCACCGCCGCGGCCTCCATGCCAAAGTCATCGACGATCCACTCCTGCCAGGCCGGGCGAGCGATCTCCGCCATGCGTTCGCGCTCCGCCTGGGGCATCAGGTAGCAGGCCTCGAAGCGCTCGCAGGACTCCACCCAGCTGGCGGTGGCCAGGGCCCCGGACATGCCGTGGCTGATCTCGATGGCCTCGCGGGCGGCGCTGACCAGCACCGCCTGGTATGCCTCGGGCAGCTCCTGGTACCAGGACTCGCTGACCACCCAGGGGGCGCTGTTGTAGACGTGGCCGGTCAGGGTGGTGTAGTCGGTCACCGCATCGAAGTTGAAGGTGGTGTTGAGCACCGGGGCATTGAACTGGCCGTCGGCCAGGCCGGTCTCCAGGGCGGTGATCAGCTCGCCCCAGGGCAACGGCGTGGCCGAGGCGCCCAGGGCACGCATGATGGCCACGTGGGCGGGGTTCTCCTCGGTGCGGATGTTCAGCCCCTCCAGGTCCTCCACCGTCTCGATCAAGCGCACGTTGTTGGTGAAGGCCACGAAGCCGCCGCCGTCGTCGAAGGTGCCCAGGTAGCGCATATTGGCCGATTCCCGGGTCCCCGCCATGAAGTCGGCGAACCACTCGCCGTCGAAGAAGGCCCAGGCCTGGCGCCAGCTGGTAAAGAGGAAGGGCGCGGTGGTCAGCTGGTAGTCCTGGTAGAAGGAGGACATGGCCCCCGCCGACATGATGGTGGACTGCAGGGTGCGCCCGCCCTGCACCTCGGAGCCGTTCTCCACCTCGGAGCCCAGTTGGCCACCGCCGAAGATCGTCACCGCCAGGTCGCCGTCGGTCTGCGCCTCGACCCGGTTCTTGAAGTGCACCAGGGCGGGGTAGATCTCGTTGTTGGAGAGGCTCTCGGGCAGCTGGGTGGCGATCACCATCTCGTAGGATTGCGCCTGGGCCTGGGCCGCCGCCAGGGCCAGCGGCAGCGCCGCCAATGCCAGGGGCTTACCCAGAAGCTTGCCCAGGGGGTTACCCAAGCGCTTGGGGAGTCGCGATGTGGTGGTCATGAGTGTCGATCCTGATTGTTGTTGGAGGAATCACTCTGACCTTAGGTCATTCCCGGCTCCGCCACTTGGCCGAGACTGCGCCGAACTTGCCCGAGGCTGCGCCGTTAATGGGGGACATGTTAATGGGTGTTAATGGGGGACAGACCCCCATTTGGGGAAATGGGGGTCTGTCCCCCATTAACAACGGCGGGCGTGGGAGGGCGCCTCGCCGAACTGGCGGCGATAGGCGCGGGAGAAGCTGCCCTGGTCGCGGAAGCCCACCAGGCCGGCAATATGCCCCAGGCTCAGCCGGCTGCCGGCGACCAGGCTGCGGGCGTGGTCGAGGCGGCGGCGCTGCACATAGGCCAGGGGCGTCAGGCCGGTGGCCTCGCGAAAGCAGGCATGGAAGTGGCCGGGGCTCAGGGCGCAGAGCTCGGCCAGGGTCTCGACGCGGATGGCGGCGTCCAGGTGGGCGTCGATCCAGGCATCGAGCCGCGCCAGGTCGAGCCGCGAACGGGCCTGGGGCCCGACCTCGGCGCGCTTCAGCTCCTGATCATGCAGCTGCAGGTAGAGGGCCCGCAGCAGGAGGGTGGCGATCTCGTCATGCAGGGCCGGGGCCTGCTCGGCCTGGGCCATCAGGGTGGCGGTCAGCTGCTGCAGCTGGGGCGAGACGGCGAAGAAACGCGGCCGTTCGAAGAGGCGCTGCAGCTCGTCGGCACAGGCCAGGCGTTCCAGCTTGGCCAGGGGCACGTCCAGCACCAGGGTCTGGTTGCGGCCATCGCCCAGGTACTCGTGGTGGCAGGCGGTGGGGATCAAACAGCCCAGCTCCCGGGTGATGCGCTGGCCGCGATGCTCCAGGGCCAGCTCGGTGGAGCCGGAGCTGGCCAGGATCAGCTGATGATAAGCGTGTTCGTGGGCCACATGCTGGCGCCCCAGGGTACAGGTCTGCAGGCCGAAGACGGACATGCCGGGCGACTCCCTCGCCGAGTCGATCATGCCCCTACTCTACGCCAGGCCCCCGCCCCAACCAAGATCGGCCTGGAAATGAGGGCCTGCCCCCGATTACCCTCCAAGCATTCCAACGCCTCTCAGGAGCCCCGCGCTTGGCCTCACGCAACCTCCCCTCCACCACCGCCATGCAGTGCTTCGAAGCGGCGGCCCGCCATATGAGCTTCACCCGGGCCGCCGACGAGCTGAGCCTGACCCAGAGCGCGATCAGCAAGCAGGTGGCCCAGCTCGAGGCGCACCTGCAGCACAAGCTGTTTCGCCGGGTGCGGCGCCAACTGGTGCTGACCCCGGAGGGCGCCATCTTCCTCAGCGACGTGCGCAAGGTGCTGGCCCAGATCGAGATGTCGACCCAGGCCATCATGACCTATAGCGGCAACAGCGAGGTGCTCAAGGTCGCCACCCTGCCCAGCTTCGGTGCCCGCTGGCTGGCGGACCGGCTGCCCGCCTTCCTGGCCGACAACCCGGGCATCAGCCTGGCGTTTCACGACCGGGTCGAGGACTTCGACCTGGAGCAGCAGGATATCGACGTGGCGCTTTTCTACGGCCATGGCAGCTGGCCCAATCTGGCCTGTCACAAGCTGCTGGAAGAGGAGATGGTAGCGGTGGCGGCCCCGCCCTTTCTGGCACGCCATGCCCCCCAGGACGTGGGCGAGCTGGCCGAGCTACCGCTGCTGCACCTGTCGACCCGCCCGGACGCCTGGCACCGCTGGTTCGCCGAACAGGGGGCGAGCACCGACCGCAGCTACCATGGCACCCGCTTCGAGACCTTCGCCATGCTGGTGCGCACCGCCATGGCCGGCGGGGGCGTGGCCCTGGTGCCACGCTTTATCGTCGAGGAAGAGCTTCAGGACAGGCGCCTGGCCATCGCCGCCCCTTATCGACTACATAGCGCCAGCGCCTACTACCTGGTCTACCCGGAACACCTGGGCGAACTGGCCAAGGTACGGCGCTTCGTCGAGCATATCGTCGGCACCACGGCCTCCTCCTGATAAGGGGTTGGAAGAGGCTCGAGACGCCCTACGGGCGATTGGCTTTAGGCCAGGGCCTCCAACACCCGGCGGCGGGAGGCCTCCTGGCGCTCGGCGTAGAGGGCCAGCTCGTCGGTGACCGGGGCACCGAGGGCCGCCTCGAAGGCATCACGGTTGGCGTTGCCGGCGTAGGCCTGGTTCTCGCCGCCACCCAGGTTGGACTGGAAGATGCCCGCGGCGCTCACCGGCAGGAAGTCCTCGTAGGTGATCGGCTGGGCCACCACCAGGCCATGCTCGATCAGCGCCTCCAGGTCGGCGCCCGGCTGCGGGCCAGCCGCCTCCCCCGCCGCGCTCAGCCGGTAGTGGAAGAAGGCCAGCTCCTGGCGATGCAGTTCCTCATCCCGGTCGGGGAAGTCGGCGAAGACCTCGCCCAGCACCCGCTGGTGCGCCTCGTTGGCCAGGCCCGCGGTCTGGCGTCGTGCCTCGTTCAGCAGCCGGTCGTAGAGCTCGCGTCCCTTGGCGGTCAGCGCCATGCCGCGCTGCTCGATCTCGCCGAAGCGGGCGGTATGGGTGCCCTGCTGCTCGCCGGCGAAGCGGATCGACTCCTCCAGCGCCTTGAAGCTGGTCTGGCGCAGCAGGATCGGGCAGTCGCGGCGAGGCGGCCCTTCGATGACTGCCTTGGGGTTCATGCCCGCCGCGGGCATGCGCCGCTGCACCTCATCGATGTCCAGGGTGCGCGGCGTCAGGTGGTTGATATGGGGGCCACGGAAGCAGACCACGTCGGCGATCAGGCGGTGCTCGTCGTGGAGGGCCTCGTAGGTGGCCAGGTCGACGGTGGCCTCCTGATGCCAGCGGAAGGTCTCCAGGGCCTCGGCCACGAAGCGCTCGGCATCGGCCGCGTTCAGCCCGCCCTGGGCCTCGCAGCGCTCGATCAGCTCACGCACCCCGGGGGTGAAGATATCGCGTCGGGCGAGGATCGCCTCGGCACGCTGCCGCAGTTCCGGGCTCTCGATCAGTTCGAGGCGCAACAGCGAGGTGAAGATGCGGAAGGGGTTGCGGGCCAGGGCCGCGTCCTCGATGGGACGGAAGGCGGTGGAGTGCACCGGCACGCCGGCCTCGGAGAGGTCGTAATAGCCCACCGGGAACATGCCCATCACCGCGAAGAGGCGGCGCAGCATGGCCAGCTCCGCGGCACTGCCGACACGGATGGCGCCGTGACGCTCCACGCTCAGGCGCGCCAGCTCGTCATGGGCACCGAGCCGTTCGGCCAGGGCCGGGTCCTTGTCCAGGGTCTCCCGATTGACCGTCTCCACCAACTCGAGGAGGGTCGAATACTGGGGCACCTCGGCCTGGTACATGGCCGACATGGCCTTCGAGAAGCGATCGCGAATCTCGTCCGAAGAAAGAAAGTCTGTGCTCATGGCAAAGGGCCTATCGCTGGATATCACGGTGAACTAGTGCCATCACAGCAGAGCCGCGCCCGACCCGCAAACGAAAAAAAGCGGCCTATACATTCCTTAATGGAATCCCACACCCCGTTCTATGGGAAAAAATGGAAATCGATGGCCGATTTATGGAAGAAACAGAATGCCAAACGACACCGCCCGGCCGAGGCCGGGCGGTGTCGTTGACGTGCCGGGGCTGGGCGAGCCAGCCCGGCGGTTCACAGGTAGTGCTGGGTAATGCGCTGCTTGGGCCAGCCCAGCTTGCGCTTGGTGGCGGGCTTGGACTTGCCGCCGCGGCGCTTGATGTCGTCCCAGAGGGAGAGGAAACGTTCGCGCTGGGGCTTGGCCTGGCTCATTGCGGTCATGGTGACACCTTCGGTCGGCTCGATCAGGGAAACGCCGAAGGCGAGTCGGACGACCGCGCGGCGTTTAGACCAAAGTCTACCATCACCTGGCAAAGAGTTCGACTTAGGTCGAATGCCAACCTAGCAACGACCTTTCTTGGCCTGCCCCGGCGGGCAGAAGCCGCCACGGTGGCTGCGGTGATGGTGATGGCCACCACGGGTATCGATCTCGATCAGGGGTTCGGGGGTGATACGGGCCGGGGTATAGCTGCAGCCCGCCAGCAAGGCGGTGACGACCAGGGCCAGGGTAATCCGTGTCATGTGATGCCTCTCGAGGATAAACGGTAGCGTGTTATCCCCTTCGTTCCCGGCGCCGTCGTCTGTTTTCTCGGCTTCTTGCCTGGGGCCTCTGGTGGGCCGGCGACGACGCGGGCGGCAGTATACCCCAAGCGCCGTGGGATGGGCGATTGCCTCCGGCCACCCTGCTGGCAATTCCCGCCTGGGTGGAGCCGGCTTCAGCCGCGGTCCGACGCCTCGGCGATGTGATCTCGATCGCCGACTAACGTCAGCTCCTACGGGGTAGGGGGAGCAGCTGCTACGAGGTAGGGGGACCCGCCTTCCACTAAACCAAGGTCTAATTGCCAAAATCCAGAAAAATTACGGGAAAAAGCACTATCAGGGTTGGAAATAGTGGCAATCGATTATAGGCCACATTTTGTATACATGAGCTGTTGCCAGAGATTCGCCTGACCGCTTAGTCTAAGCACCAATAATTCTGTATACAAAAAGCACCCCAGCGTTAGGCAACCCTATGACAACTACCACTTCTGCGACACAGAACCCGGCTCCGCGAAGCGCCTCGTTCTTCGACTTCTACGGCAAGCCGCCACTGGCCAAGGCCATGCCCCTCTCGCTGCAGCATATCCTGGCGATGATCATGGGCACGGTCACCGTCCCCATCATCGTGGTGGGCGCGGTGGGCGCCAGCCTGGAAGAGAAGATGTTCCTGATCCAGATCTCGCTGGTCTTCTCCGGCCTGGCCACCCTGCTGCAGCTCTATACCCTGGGGCGGCTGGGAGCCAAGCTACCCACCATCTTCGGCGTGGGCTTCGCCTATGTGCCGACCCTCACCGCCATCGGCAGCCAGTACGGCCTGGAGGGCATCCTCGGCGCCCAGGTCGTCGGCGGCATCGCCATGATGGTCACCGGGCTCTTTATCCAGCGCATCCGTCACCTCTTCCCCCCGGTGGTGGCGGGCACCGTGGTGCTGGTGATCGGCCTCTCCCTCTACGATATCGCCATCAACTACCTGGCCGGCGGCGTCGGCGCCCCGGACTACGGCGACATCAAGTACTGGGCCATCGGCGGCATCACCCTGCTGGTGGTGCTGGGGGTCTCCCAGTTCGCCAGCGGCTTCCTCAAGCTGGCCTCGATCATCTGCGGCCTGCTGGCGGGCTACGCCATCTCCATGGCGCTCGGCCTGGTGAGCTTCGATGCCGTGCGCGAGGCGCCCTGGGTCAGCGCCCCCCAGCCCCTGGCCTTCGGCCTGGAGTTTCACGCCGCCGCCATCATCTCCATGGTGATCATCTGCGTGATCAACTCGGTGCAGACCATCGGCGACCTCTCCGCCACCACCGTCGGCGGCATGAACCGCGAGCTGGGCAAGAAGGAGCTGTTCGGCGGCCTGATGGGCAACGGCTTCACCACCATGGTGGGCTCCTTCTTCGGCGCCCTGCCCACCTCCACCTACAGCCAGAACGTCGGCATCGTGGCCATGACCAAGGTGATCAGCCGCTATGTGCTGGCCATCGCCGCCGTCTTCATGGTGGTCGCCGGCCTGCTGCCCAAGTTCGGCGCCCTGATGACCACCATCCCCTACCCGGTGCTGGGCGGGGCCACCATCCTGGTATTCGGCATGATCACCATGACCGGCATCCAGCTGATCACCAAGGACGAGATGTCGGCCCGCAACATGACCATCGTCAGCCTCTCGCTGGCCCTGAGCATGGGCGTCTACGCGGTACCCGACGCCATCGCGCAGTTCCCCGAGACCCTGCGCCTGGTACTGGGCGGCTCGCCCATCGTCATCGCCGCCCTGGTGGCCTTCACCCTCAACCTGATCCTGCCGCGCAAGAGCCTGGCCGATGAGGAAGAGGAGCGTCGCCAGATCGAGGCCAAGCTTAACGAGGAATAATCCCCGCCTCCCTGACGACAGCGGCCGCCGAGATATCGGCGGCCGCTGTATTTTTACTGAAGTCGGCGCCCTGGCGGAGCAACGTCCAGGGCTCGAAACTCTCGTCCTACCGCAACCAGCCATCGAGACGCAGCCCACCGCCCGCAGACTGGCCAAAGAAGTTCTCCAGGGAGAGTTCGGCGAAGGCACTGAAGTGCTTGAGGCGGAGCTCATCGATGGCATCGGCGACCCGGACCGAGTCGAACCACACCGAGCCACTGTTGCCGCCGCCGGCCAGCTTGATGGTGTCATTAGGGGCGGACCGCCAGACGCCACTCTCGTCGATGGTGATATTGGCGACGATGGCAGCACCATGCACGGTGGCATTGCCGCGAATATCCAGGGCACCGGAAAGATCGACCCAAAGCCCATTGAAGCAACGGTTCCCCGGGTTACTGCAGGCGACGCTATTCCTGGGAGGGCGGCGCTCCTGATTCGAGGCACCACCGGGCGGCACCACCCAGACATGCTCACAGCGCTGGGCGGCATCCCCACTCTGGCGCCCCCCATTATCGTCATAGCAGGCCTCATAAATGGCCCGCAACAGCCCCAGGCTCTGTGCCGAGGGCTCGTTCTCCACGATGCGCCCTTCCAGCACCTTCGCTTCGTTATCCACGGTGGCATGAAGGGCCGAGGCACTATAGGTCTCATCGCCGGCCCGATGCTCGACGAGAACCGCGGGAATAGCGTCATGCAGACCGGCCTGGTCCTCGCCGGAGAGCCGCGAGGCCTCGGAGCTGGGCCACTGGATCTCGGCGTCGCTGGCCACCCCGCCGATAAAGCTGGCGGTGGCAATCCCGGCGTAACCGGCCAGCACCAGCGGCACCCGCCCCGGGTAGCGGGCGGCGGTACTGCCCGGCGAGCCGGCCTCGCCCTGCACCTGCATAACGCGTTCGCCATCTTCCCGGCAGGCCAGCAGCCAGGCCCAGGCGTTGTCCGCCACCGGCACCCGCACCCCCTGGCGGATATCGCCACCACAGGCGGGCCAGGCATCGAAGGAGGCATCGAGTTGGAGGCCGAGGTCATCGCCCCAGGCACGCGTCGGCCGCTCACCGAGCCAGCCCGCCAACTCCGCGGTCGCTCCCTCAGCGGCCATCTGTGCCTGGGTCGCAAAGCGGTGATTGCCCGCCATGCGCTCGTCCAGCAGTGCCGACTGCATGGCAGAGACGCCCAGTATCAGGGCGACGCTCAGCAGTATCAGGCTGATGATCAGCGCCGCACCGCGCTGGTGACGCGCCCCACTTCCCTGTCTGGCGCCCATTGCCCACCTCTCGCTTACATGAAGTAACGCAGAGTAGCATGGGCCCCGGAGCCGCCCAAGTGACCCATATCAACAAAAACGGCAGGCCCCGGAAGGGCCTGCCGTCGCGTCGGCGTCTTCGACCGACTCAGTCGATAAAGATATCCCGCAGCACCTCGTAGACGATATCGCTGGCCATCTCCACCAGCACCACATCCGCGCCGACCCGGCGCCACTCATAGCCCTCGTAGCGGGGCAACTGGTGATAGAGGCGGTCGTCGAAGCGCCGTGCGATGCCGGGAGGCAAGGGCTTGCCCCTCGCCAGGTTCATGCGGATGCCCGGCGGCAGGGCCGCGCCCCGATCGTGTCGCCACAGCTCGCGGTGATCACGAAAGATCTCGCGGACCAGGCGTTCCTCGATACGCGGCCCACTGCGGCGATCACCGACCCAGCGGTCCCGATCCCGGTCCCGACGCCACTCCCGGTCATCGCGCCGGTCACGGTCCCAGTCACGCCGATCCCGATCGCGGCTCTGCCATTCCCGGCGATCGTCCCGGTCGCGGGCCCAGCTATCCCGGTCGCGATCACGGCTGCGCCACTCCCGGCCATCGTCGCCACGCTCCCAGCGGTTGCGATCTCGCTCGCGCTCGCGGCTCCACTGGGCATCGTCGCCGCTACCACGCCGCTCCGCGCTGGCACCGCCCCGCTCCTGGACGAACTCCGGTGGGCCACCCCGGCCCTGGCCGGGGTTGGCGGGCTGGGCCAGGGCCGGGCCGGCCGCCAGCAGCAGGCCGCCTAGCCCCAGTAGGGTGCAATTGACAAGGGTACGTTTCATGGCTCCTCCCGGGGTCGCCGTACCGATGGCGACTCGCGCAGACACGATGGCCGATGGCCTCTGAGTTGACTATGGGTCAGACCCAGAGGCTTGGCCAGGCGAGGGTCGCCATTGCCATACTCTTGCCACTCGCCGTCGCGTATCGCAGACAGCACACGCATAAAGACTGGGAGAGATATCGAGGAGGAGAAGAGAGGCCAGGTCAGTGACCTGGCCGAGGGAGTAACCGGCCCCTCAGTGCCGGGCCTCGCCGCGTAGCTTCGCCACGTCTTCGATGGCCAGCCCGGCAATCTCGGCGATCATCGCATCACCCATCTCGGTACGCGCGATCAGGTTACGGGCGGTCTCCAGGCGGCCTTCTTGGAGACCCTCCTGGCGGCCCTCCTGACGTTCCTTCTTGGCCCAGTTCTGCAGATTCTCTGCCAACATGTGAAATGGGGGTCTGACCCCGATTACCTTACCCCCAATCCTCAATCCGAAGGCCGGGGACCCTCTCGAACTCCTTGAGGTTGTTGGTCACCACGATCAGGCCCAGCGAGCGGGCATGGCCGGCGATCATCTGATCATAAGGACCAATCGGGGTCCCGGCCCTGGCCAGCTCGGCCCGCACCTGCCCACTATGGGCGGCCGCATCGGCATCGTAGTTCAGCACCTCGAGGCGTGCGGCGAACCCCTCCACCACGGCAAGATTGCGCTCCGGCGCCGAAGACTTCTCGGCGCCATAGATCAGTTCCATCAACGTGATGGTACTGATCGCCAACTGCCCATGATGGCGATGGAAGGCCTCGCGTACCGCAGGCGGCTTGTTCTTGATGGTATAGATGCAGATGTTCGTATCGAGCAGGTACTTGAGCATCACAGCCCCTCACGATGCTGCTCGGCGGGCTGCTCCCGCTCGGCCATAAAATCTGCCGACACGTCCTCGCCATCGAACCAGCTATCCCAGGACTCGCCCACCGGGGTGATGATACGCATCCGACCGATGGCCACCACCTCGACGCGCTTGACCTCCTCGGGCAAAGCAACGGCCTTGGGCAGGCGAATCGCCTGGCTGCGGTTGCTCTTGAACACGGCGCCTTGCTCCATACCCACCTCCAGAGATATCCCATTTGTATATGGCAGAAGTCTAGCTCAGCCCAAGGGGTATATCAATGGGATATACAAGAAATGAGGCCTGTGTGATTTCGTCGAGTAAGAAGGCGGCAGGCGGGATAAATGGGGGTAAATGGGGTCTGTCCCCGAGTACCCGCGATTAACTGAACCGACGTATCGGTGATCGCTGACAGCACGGCCCCGAGTCACGGCCCAGGCTGGGAAAAGTCCCCAATGTCAGGCCATGGACAATGACACGCCGAGCTCGCCTGCTACTTCCCGGCATCCCGCTGCACCTTGTCCAGCGTGGCAACAATCGCAGCGTCTGTTTCGCCGATGCCGACGACTGTCTGGCCTACCTGGAACTCCTGGAGAGCGCCAGCCACGCCTGTGCGGTGGATGTGCACGCCTATGTGCTGATGACCAACCATGTGCACCTGCTCGCCACGCCACGGGTGGACCCGCAGGCCATCAGCGCCATGATGAAACGCATCGGCCAGAGCTATGCACAGCGTTTCAACCGCCGCTACCGCCGTACCGGCACCCTCTTCGAGGGACGCTTCCGCTCCTGCCTGGTCGGTGAAGCCCGCTACCTGCTGGCCTGCCACGTCTACATCGAGCTGAACCCGGTCAGGGCGGGCATGGTGAACCACCCGGGAGAGTATCGCTGGTCCAGCTATGCCGCCAATGCCCAGGGCGCTCCTGACCCCCTCCTGACACCGCATCCGGTCATCGCCGACCTGGGCCCTTCACCGGTGGCACGCCACACCGCCTACCGCGAGCTGTTTCGCCACCACCTGGCCAGCGGGCTGGTCGACGAGATCCGTCAGGTCACCCATAGCGGCCTGGTGCTGGGCACCGAGCGCTTCCAGCGCCAGGCAGCGGAACTGCTGGGCAGGCGAACGATACGCGGCACTCCCGGGCGCAAACCCAAGCCACCGCCCGACAACCCGATATAAGCGGCATAAATGAAATGGGGGTCAAATGGTGAAATGGGGGTCTGTCCCCGATTTCCCCCGATTTCCCCCGATTTCCCTAACCCGCCTCCCCGGCTGCACGGGCGATGGCGTCGGCAGCCCACTGGTTCAGGCTCTTGCCGGATGCCTGCGCAGCGATGTTGGCGGCAGCATGCACCTCGGGAGGGATGCGCAGCAGCACACGGCCGGAGGCCGGCTTGAGCGGCTCGCGGCCGGTGACCCGGCAATCCTCCAGGTAGTGATCGACGGCCACATGGAAGGCGTCAGTCAGCTCGGCGACGCTCTCGCCGTGGAAGCTGATCCGGTCAATGATCCCGAGCACATGGCCCACGAACACCTCGTCTTCAGCGTCGAACTCGATGCGGGCGGTGTAGCCCTGATACTTGAGCACGTTGGTCATGGTCTGATTCCTCTTTCGTCCAGCCAGGCGCGCACGTCCTCGACCTGATACTTCTTGGCCTCCTTGCCGGGGTGCGGCCGGTGCAGGTAAAGCCGGCCGCCGTCGCCCAGCTCGAAGGCGACGCGCGATCCATCGCCTTCACGCACCTCTCCGCCCAGGGCAACGACAAGCGCTTCGATGTCGGCGAACACGATCCCGCTGGCCGTGGGATGGCGGTAGATGGCCGCCTGGGTTTTTCGGTGCTTGGTTTTCATTCGTTGATGATATCTTCACATGATATCACCATGCAAGACGAGCGGCAGGCGGCAGGCGGCAGGCGGCAGGCGGCAGGCGGCAGGCGGCAGGCGGCAGGCGGCAGGCGGCAGGCGGCAGGCGGCAG
>NZ_JADOTW010000032.1 GCF_015645095.1 Halomonas sp. 328 | reverse complement strand
TCACCAAGGGCTTCCTCGACCTCTGAGGCGGCTCCCGTCCTGGCCAGCAGGGCCCGTCTCGCCGCTGAGGCGGGCCCACCCTGGTCACCCAGGGCTTCCTCGACCTCTGAGACAGTCCGTCCCCTAACGAGACAGGCCCCGCGAATGCGGGGCCTGTCTCGTTAGGGGGCCGTCCGGAGGTGACCAGGAGCGTCCTCAGGAGTGGTGCTTGACCTTCTCCGGCAGCAGCCCCTTGGGGGCGAAGCGCAGCACCAGGGTGATCAACAGGCCGATCACCAGCACCCGGGCCTGCAGGGCGCGGCTCTGCATGTCGGCGCCGGTGAACCCGTCCCCGCCCAGGTTGGCGAGCAGTTGCATCAGGGCCAGGGCCAGGGGCTCCGACATGATCCAGATCAGGTAGACCAGCACGGCGCCGATGATGGTGCCCAGGTTATTGCCGGGGCCGCCGAGGATCACCATCACCAGCACCAGGAAGGTGTGGTTGAGGGGCAGGTAGCCCTGGGGATCGAAGATGCTGTTGAAGCTGGTCAGGGCGGCACCGCCGATGCCCATCAGGATGCAGCCCAGCACGAAGATCTGCAGGCGGCGGCGGTTGACGTCCTTGCCCATGGCCGCCGAGGAGATCTCGTTGTCGCGGATGGCGCGGATGGTGCGCCCCCAGGCGGCGTTGTAGGCGCGGTGCAGCAGGAAGAAGATCACCGCGATCATCACCACGGTGATCGCCAGGTAGAGGGAGCGGGCCATCACGAAGCCCAGCTCGCCGGGCCCGGGGGTCGGCCAGGGCAGGGGCGAGACGGTGGCGGTGCCGCGGGTCAGCCAGTCGGAGTTCTTGAGGAAGGCCTTGATGATCTCGGCGATGCCCAGGGTGGCGATGGCCAGGTAGTCGCTGCGCAGCCCCAGGCAGATATGGCCGATAAAGTAGCCCACGGCCCCGGCCAGGGCGCCGCCGACGATCCAACCCATCCAGGCGGGCAGGCCCAGGCCACCGATGAAGCCGGCCCGGGACTGGATCTCGCCGGTGACGCTGCGCAGGATGCTGATCACCACCAGGTAGAGCACCACCGCCAGGACGATGGCGATCAGGGTGCGCAGCGTCTTCGGCACCCCCAGACGGTCGAGCTTGGTGGCCCCCCACACCAGGGCGATGGCCCCCACCACGTAGAGCAGCGCCAGGCCCAGCTGGCCGGGCAGCTCGCTGTCCCAGAAGGCGTCGTTGACCGGCACGCTGAAGGTCATGGCGCTGAAGCCACCGAGTGCCACGAAGCCCATCACCCCGGCGTTGAACTGGCCCGCGTAGCCCCACTGGATGGTCAGGCCCAGGGCCAGGATGGCGTAGCAGGACGCCTCCACCAGCATGCGGGTGCTGTAGGCCGCGCCCATCAGGGCGTAGACCCCCAGGACGGCCACGATCAGGGCGAGACAGAGCCCCACCTCGCGGAGCGGGAAGCGGCGTGGGCTCTCGGCAGATGCAGGTCGGTTCATCAGATCACCTTACCCTTGAAGATGCCGGTGGGGCGCCATACCAGGATGGCCACCAGGATGAAGAAGGGCACCACGATCTTGTACTCGGTGCCGACGAAGGCCAGGTTGCGGGGCAGCTCCAGCCACTCGGGGAAGTGGTGGGCGAAGGGGCGCAGCAGCACCGACCAGTTGAACACCGCCAGGGTCTCGGCGAAGCCCACCACGAAGCCCCCGGCGATGGCGCCGTAGGGGTGGCCCACGCCGCCGACGATGGCCGCGGCGAAGATCGGCAGCAGCAGGAAGAAGCTGAGGTCGGGCTTGAAGGTCACGTCCAGCGACAGCAGGGTGCCGGCCACCGCCGCCAGGCTGCCGGCGATGATCCAGGTGATGGTGACGATGCGGTTGGTGTTGATGCCCGAGGCCCGGGCCAGGTCGGGGTTGTCGGACATGGCGCGCATCGCCTTGCCGGTGCGGGTGCGGTTGAGGAAGAGGTGCAGCCCGATCACCGCGGCCAGGGTGAGAATAAAGAGGATCACCTGGGGCTCGGTGACGATGATCGGCCGGGTGGCCGCCTCGAAGGGCAGCTCCAGCCGGTAGATCTCCTTGCGCTCGGCGATATAGAGGCTCTGGGCCCGGGTGCCGGCGAGCAGGCGAATCAGCCCCTGGAGGATCAGGGTCACCCCCAGGGAGCCGATCACCATGACGATGGGCTTGACCCCGTGGGCGCGCAGCGGCTTGTAGAAGCCCTTGTCGATGCCCACCGCCAGGAGCGCGGTGAGTGCCATGGCCAGGGGCAGCATGACCACGGCGGTGGGCAGCCCCACCACGGCGCCCACCGTGGGGAAGGCGGTGGTCAGCAGCAGCACCATAAAGGCGCCGAAGGTCATCATGTCGGCATGGGCGAAGTGGGCGAAGCGCATGATGCTGAAGATCAGCGTCACGCCGATGGCGCCGATGGCGTAGATGGAGCCGGTGACGCTGCCGGCGATCACCACGTTATTGATGAAGAAGACCAGTTCGTTCAAGGGATTCTCTCCTCTCAGCCGCCCAGGAAGCTCTTGGCGACCTCGGGGTCGTTGAGCAGGTTCGTGCCGGTATCGGTAAAGCGGTTCTGGCCGGCGGCCAGCACGAAGCCCTTGTCGGCGATGGCCAGGGCCTGCTTGGCGTGCTGTTCCACCATCAGGATGCCCACCCCGGCGGCGTTGATCTCCTGCACCCGGGCGAAGATCTCGTTCATGTAGAGGGGCGAGAGGCCGGCGGTGGGCTCGTCGAGCAGCAGCAGGCTGGGCTCCACCATCAGCGCCCGGCCCATGGCCACCATCTGGCGCTGGCCACCGGAGAGCTCGCCGGCGGGCTGGCGGCGTTTCTCCTTGAGGGGCGGGAAGAAGTCGTAGACCCGCTCGAGCATGGGGCGAAAGCGCTGGGGCTGGATATAGGCGCCCATCTCCAGGTTCTCCTCCACCGTCAGGCTGGGGAAGATGTTCTTCTCCTGGGGCACGAAGCCCATGCCCAGGTGTACCAGGCGATCCGGGGAGAGGTGGGTGATCGGCTCGCCGCGCAGCAGGATCTCCCCCTGGCTGACCTCCAGCAGGCCGAAGATCGCCTTGAGCATGGTCGACTTGCCGGCGCCGTTGGGGCCGACGATGACGCCGATCTCGTCCGCCTCGATGGCCATGCTGACGCCATTGAGGATATTCATGCCGCCGTAGCCACCGTGTACATTGCGTGCTTCCAGTAGGGCCATGGGGGTCTCCGGCTAGGGCTGGGCGCCGAAATAGGCGTCGATGACGGCGGGGTTGTTCTGGATCTCGGCGATGCTGCCCTGCACCATCACGCTACCCTCGGCCAGCACGATCACCGGGTCGCAGAGCCGGGCGATCATGTCCATGTCGTGTTCGATGACCAGGAAGGTGTAGCCCAGCTCCCGGTTGAGGCGCTCGATATTGGCGACCAGGTCGCCGAGGAGGGTGCGGTTGACCCCGGCGGCGATCTCGTCGAGCAGCACCACCCGGGCGTCGACCATCATGGTGCGGCCCAGCTCCAGGAGCTTCTTCTGGCCGCCGGAGAGGTTGCCGGCCAGCTCGTTGCGCACATGGTTCAGGCCCACGAAGTCGATTACCTCCAGGGCCTTCTGGCGCACCCGGGTCTCCTCCTGGCGCACCCGGGCGGGCTGGAACCAGGCGCTGAAGAGGCTCTCGCCGGCCTGGTGGGGCGGCACCATCATCAGGTTTTCCAGGGCGGTGAGCTGGGAGAACTCGTGGGCGATCTGGAAGGTGCGCAGCAGCCCCTTGTGGAAGAGCTCGTTGGCGGGGCGGTTGGTGATCTCCTCGCCGTCGAGGAACACCTGGCCGGAGTCCAGGGGCAGGGCCCCGGCGATGATATTGAAGAGGGTCGACTTGCCGGCGCCATTGGGGCCGATCAGGCCGGTGATGGAGCCCTGCTCCACGCGGATGGAGCAGTCGTTGATGACCCTGAGGCCACCGAACGCCTTGTTGACGTGGCGGACGTCGATAATCGCGCTCATGCCCTATCTCGTGGTTGTTGGTGTTATGGCAGGCTAACGCTATGTACGAGGCCTACTTTGCGTCAGGGCGGGGCGCTTGACCAGAGGGCCAGCGTTAAACGGGCGTTGGCGTCTGGGGCTCAACTCGCCGGATCCGGGCCACAGGCGGGCCCGGACCTCGTTCGCGGGGCTAGTCGTCCGGCGCCTGGGCGGCGTCGCCGGGCTGGGGCTCGAAGGCGCGGCTGTCGTCGGGCAGGCGCACGGTGTCGCCCAGTTCGAGCTTGCCGTGGCTCTTCTTGCGCTCGCCGCTGGCCGGGTCGATCAGCGCCACCACCTCGCCGATGCTGGTGGCCTCCACATGGGCCTCGACGCGGACCCGTACCACCAGGCCGTCGAGGCGCGCCGAGAGGATATCGCCGGGGCCCGGCTCGGCGTGATGGTTGGGGTCCTTGGCATAGTGGGCCTGGACGCTGGCGGCGCCCGGGTCGTCCCAGTCGACGTGCTTGTGCATAGGGGGCTCCTCCTGTCGGGGTGGCTGTCCCTCAAGGGTAGCCGGCGCGCCACCGAGGGCCAGAAACGACGCAGCCCGCCGAGGGGCGGGCTGCGTGGGGAGCGAAGCGGCTTACTTCTTGCTGGCGCGCTTGCGCTCGTTTTCCTTGAGGAACTTCTTGCGCAGGCGGATATGGTTGGGGGTCACCTCCACCAGCTCGTCGTCATCGAGGAACTCGATGGCCTGCTCCAGGCTGAAGCGCACAGGCGGGGTCAGGACGATGTTCTCGTCGTTGCCGGAGGCGCGCATGTTGTCGAGCTTCTTGCCCTTGGTGGGGTTGACCACCAGGTCGTTGGCGCGGCTGTGGATGCCGATCAGCATGCCCTCGTAGACCTCGGTGCCGTGATCGATGATCAGCTTGCCGCGCTCCTGCAGGGCGTAGAGGGCGTAGGCCAGGGCCTTGCCGTCGACCATGGAGACCAGCACGCCGTTGCGACGCTCGATGGCGGCATCGGGCTTGAGCGGGCCGTAGTGATCGAAACGGCTGGTGAGGATGCCGGTGCCCGAGGTCAGGGTCATGAACTGGCCACGGAAGCCGATCAGGCCGCGCGCCGGGATGATGAAGTCGAGGCGTACCCGACCCTTGCCATCCGGGTTCATGTTGGTCAGCTCGCCCTTGCGGTAGCCGAGCTCCTCCATGATGGCGCCCTGGTGCTGCTCCTCGCAGTCGATGATCACCTCTTCGTAGGGCTCCTGCTTGACCCCATCGATCTCCTTGATGATCACCTCGGGGCGGCCCACGGCCAGCTCGAAGCCCTCGCGGCGCATGGTCTCGATCAGCACCGAGAGGTGCAGCTCGCCGCGGCCGGAGACGATGAACTTCTCCGGGCTCTCGCCCTGCTCGACGCGCAGCGCCACGTTGTGGATCAGCTCCTGGTCGAGGCGATCCTTGATGTTGCGGCTGGTGACGTACTTGCCGTCACGGCCGGCCATCGGCGAGTCGTTGACCTGGAAGGTCATGGAGACGGTGGGCTCGTCCACCGACAGCGGCGGCAGCGCCTCGACGGCGGCGCTGTCGCAGAGGGTGTCGGAGATGGCCAGGTCGTCGATGCCGGTGATGCAGATGATGTCGCCGGCGGTGGCCTGCTCGGTCTGCACCCGCTCCAGCCCCAGGTGGGTCATCACCTGACCGATCTTGCCCTTGCGGGTCTTGCCGTCGGTGCCGATGACGGTGATCTGCTGGTTGGGGGAGACGGCGCCGCGCTTGATGCGACCCAGGCCGATGACGCCCACGTAGCTGTTGTAGTCCAGTGCGGAGATCTGCATCTGGAAGGGGCCGTCGATCTCCACCTTGGGCGGCTCGACGATATCGACGATGGCCTGGAACATGGGGCTCATGTCCTCGGCCAGTGCTTCCGGTTCCATGCCGGCGATGCCGTTGAGGGCGGAGCAGTAGATGATCGGGAAGTCGAGCTGCTCGTCGCTGGCGCCGAGGTTATCGAAGAGATCGAAGATCTGGTCGATGACCCAGTCGGGGCGTGCGCCGGGGCGGTCGATCTTGTTGACCACCACGATCGGCTTGAGGCCCTGGTCGAAGGCCTTCTGGGTCACGAAGCGGGTCTGCGGCATGGGGCCGTCCACGGCGTCCACCAGCAGCAGCACCGAGTCGACCATCGACATGACCCGCTCCACCTCGCCGCCGAAGTCGGCGTGTCCCGGGGTGTCGACGATGTTGATGTGGTAGTCGCGGCCGTTGCCGTCCTGCCAGCGGATCGCCGTGTTCTTGGCCAGGATGGTGATACCGCGTTCCTTCTCCTGGTCATTGGAGTCCATGATGCGCTCCTGCCCCTCGGCCTTGCGGTCCAGGGTGCCGGACTGCTGGAGGAGTTTGTCGACCAGGGTGGTCTTGCCATGGTCGACGTGAGCGATGATGGCGATGTTGCGAAGATTCTCGATCACGACGGGATCCTGCTGCGAAAATTGGGCCGCATTATAGTCCCCGGGCCGCGGCGGCTACCAGCGCTGACACCGAGAAATCTGCGTGGAAACGGTAGATCAAGGGCTTGGCGGTGCGCGAATCAGCTGGAAAGGGTGCGTATGCGGGCGTGACAGGCGCGCAGTCGAGCCAGCAGGTCCTGGGGGGCTTCGCTGTCCAGGGCGGGGTCGAAGCCGCCCAGGCGCTCGAACCAGTCGCGGCGCACGCAGAGGGTGCCGGTGACCGGGGGGCGCCAGAAGCGTTGCAGGGGGCGCCAGCCACCGCTGGGCGGGGCGAAGAGCAGGGCGTCCCAGTCATCTCTGGCCGCGAGGCGGGCAAACCATTGGGCCGGCAGGCCATACTGGGGCGAGGGAAAGAGCAGCAGGTCACTCTGGGTGCTTTGCACCACCCGGTTGCCCCGGGCCCCGGCGGTGGCTTCCGGCACCACCTCCAGGGCCAGGCCGAAGCGGCGACTCAGGGCGCGCAGGCGGGGCTGGGTGGATTCGCTGATCACATGGATATCGAGCTGGCCGCCATGCTGGCGGTGGAGGTGGCGCAGGCCCGGCAGCTGGCGGGGCAGCCAGGTGGCCATCAGGCAGGCATCGATGATGATGCAGGTACGGTGCATCACGGGCAGCCCTCCGCCGCGGATCGGTCTCGGCGCGGGCGCCTGACTGGATGCCAGTGGCGCAGGACTCGCCGGCCCAGGATGAATAATCAATTGCGTCAGTAACAAATTGTAGTGATAAGTTGCCCGGAGTATCAATGGGCATTTGTGGCGCGGGCGGGGCGTCCGAGATGGCGAGCCATGCACCATAGTGGTGCTTGAGGCGTCATTTTTGCACTCTTGTGGCGCGGTTTCGTGGCGAAGGCCAGGCCCCGGCCCATCGGCGGGCCCACTGCGCCACGATGGCGCAAAGATTATTTTCTACTATTTCAATTAATTAGGCTCTTCAAGCGTCACCTTGCTGCATTTTGGCACGCTGTCTGCATTATCAAGGGAAAGCCACGGAACGCGTTTTCTGGTGGCGGCGGTCGTGGGCAGGGTGCCCGCGGCATGCTACAAACGACGCTGGATACGCTAGCCAGACACAACTTTAGCCATACGTTCACGACTGGAGGACACCATGGCCGAGAAGACCCTCGCCCTGATCGAAGAGCACGACGTCAAGTGGGTGGACCTGCGTTTCACCGATACCCGCGGCAAGGAGCAGCACGTCACCATTCCCGCCCGTGACGTGGACGAGGAGTTCTTCGAGAACGGCCAGATGTTCGATGGCTCCTCCATCTCCGGCTGGAAGGGCATCAACGAGTCCGACATGATCCTGCGCCCGGAAGATGGCACCGCCTTCCTCGATCCGTTCACCGAGGACGCCACCCTGGTGCTGCGCTGCGATATCATCGAGCCGGCCACCATGCAGGGCTACGAGCGCGACCCGCGCTCCATCGCCAAGCGCGCCGAGGCCTACCTGCAGTCCACCGGCCTGGGCGACACCGCCTTCTTCGGTCCGGAGCCGGAGTTCTTCATCTTCGACGAGGTGCACTGGAAGGCCGATATCGAAGGCGCCATGTACAAGATCACCTCCGAGGAGGGCGCCTGGGCCACCGACCGTCAGGTCGAGGGCGGTAACCTGGGTCACCGTCCGCGGGTCAAGGGCGGCTACTTCCCGGTGCCCCCGGTGGACAGCTTCCACGATATCCGTGGTGCCATGTGCAACACCCTGGAGGCGATCGGCCAGAGCGTCGAGGTGCATCACCACGAGGTGTCCAACGCCGGCCAGAACGAGATCGGCGTCAAGTTCAACACCCTGGTGAAGAAGGCCGACGAAGTTCAGGAAATGAAGTACGTGATCCACAACGTGGCTCACGCCTACGGCAAGACCGCCACCTTCATGCCCAAGCCGCTGGTGGGTGACAACGGCTCCGGCATGCACGTCCACCAGTCCTTCTGGAAGGATGGCCAGAACCAGTTCGCCGGCGACCAGTACGCGGGCCTCTCCGAGATGGCCCTCTACTACATCGGCGGCATCATCAAGCACGCCCGGGCCCTGAACGCCTTCACCAACGCCTCCACCAACTCCTACAAGCGTCTGGTGCCGGGCTTCGAGGCGCCGGTGATGCTGGCCTACAGCGCCCGCAACCGTTCCGCCTCCATCCGTATCCCCTACACCGCCAGCCCCAAGGGCAAGCGCGTCGAGGCCCGTTTCCCCGACCCGACCGCCAACCCCTACCTGTGCTTCGCGGCGATGCTGATGGCCGGTATCGACGGCATCAAGAACAAGATCCACCCCGGCGATGCCATGGACAAGAACCTCTATGACCTGCCGCCGGAAGAGGGCAAGGCCGTACCCACCGTGGCCAACAGCCTCGACCAGGCCCTGGAAGCCCTGGATGCGGATCGCGCCTTCCTCACCGAGGGTGGCGTCTTCACCGACGACATGATCGATGCCTACATCGAGCTGAAGATGGAAGACGTGGAGCGCATCCGCATGACCACCCATCCGGTCGAGTTCGACATGTACTACAGCTGCTAAACGCCTCGCCCCGTAGGGGGCAGCGTTGGCTGTTCGAGGGGTTCCGCCGATGGCGGAACCCCTTTTTGTTTTACACTATCTAACGAAGGCATCCCGTCTCTCCGCCCGTCTCTCCGCCATAGGGGGTCGCTCGTGAAACTCCGCCTGGTCTGCCTGTTGCTGAGCTGTTGTCTGGTGCCCCTGGCCGGGGCCGATACCGTCTATCGCAGCGTCGACGCCCAGGGCAACGTGATCTTTACCGACAACCCCGAGCGCGGCGAGCCCGTGCAGGTGGCGCCACTGACCGTGGTGCCCTCGCGGACCCTGGCGCCGGCCCCCGCTGCCTCGGCGCAGCCCGCCCCGCGGCGACCGGCACCGGGTTCCCTGGCCTCGCCCTTCATGCCCTACTCCACCTTCCGCATCATGAACCCCCGGGACGCCATGACGCTGAGCCAGGCCCGTTCCCAGAACCTGACCGTGGAGCTGGCCATCGAGCCGGGGCTGCGGGACGACCATCGGGTACGCCTGCTGGTGGATGGCCAGTTGAGCCAGTCGGCGATGCATACCCGTGCCTTTATCGTGCCGCGCCTCGAACCGGGGCAGCGTACCCTGCAGGCGGAGCTGCTGGATGGCGCCGGCCAGGTGCGCCACCGTAGCCCGCCGGTCACCGTGAGCGTGCAGGCCCGGGGCGATTAGCTCATCGGCCGGCGAGGCTTCCGTTTCCCCTGCTTCGCCGCCGAGACGCCGCCCTGCCGGGACTACCCTCGCCACCGCCAGGTCGAGCCGCCCCGCACCCCGGATCGCGGCCTCGATGCCTTCGAGCATGCCCGCCAACTGCGCCAGCGCAGCGCCCTGGAGTATCGCCCGGGGCAGCCCTGGGCGGGGACGTCGCGCACCGAGCCAGTGCCCGAGCCGCGGCGGCGCTGGCGTCATCGTGATGCCGAGCGGCCGCGTCCCTGAGCCGCCATCGCCCATCTTCCGCTTCGCCATGGGGCGCCCCCATCCTGTCGCCTCCCGTAATGCACTAAAATGGTGCGTAGGGGGCGTGGTCTGGTCCCTAAGTCCCCGAATTCCCTGTCGTATCGCGTTGGCGCGCTTCTTGCAGGTGCAAGGGGAGTCGCCAGACCGATCGGCACCTTACCCTGCTCAACCGGGATGACCCATGTATCAACGTCTGCTCGAACACCTGTCCACGGCGGTGCTGCTGCTCGATGGTGCACTGCGCCTGCGCTGGATGAATCCCGCCGCCGAGTCGCTGCTGGCGGTCAGCCTGGGGCGGGTGCGCGACACCCGCCTGGAGAGCCTGGAGGCGGTGGCCGAGGTGTTGACCAAGGCACGGGACGAGTTCCACCCCTATACCCAGCGCGAGGCGAGCCTGCCGCTGCCGGGGCAGGAGCCGGTCACGGTGGACTTCACCGTCACGCCGCTTTCCGATGACGAGTTGCTGCTGGAGATCGAGCCGCGGGACCGCCTGCTGCGCATCTCCCGGGAGGAGGCGTTGATCGCCCGCCAGGAGGCGATCAAGGTGCTCTCCCGGGGCCTGGCCCACGAGGTGAAGAACCCCCTGGGGGGCATCCGCGGTGCCGCCCAGCTGCTGGAGCGGGACCTGCCCGACCCCCAGCTCGCCGAGTTCACCCATATCATCGTCGAGGAGGTGGACCGGCTGCGCGACCTGGTGGACCGCATGCTGGGGCCCAACCAGCTGCGCGAGCCGGCGCCGCTGAATATTCACCAGGTGCTGGAGCGGGTGCGCAGCCTGGTGCTGGCCGAGCATCCCGGCGTCGAGGTGGTGCGCGATTATGACCCCAGCCTGCCGGAGCTCTCCGGGGAGGAGGCGCAGCTGATCCAGGCGGTGCTCAACGTGGCCCGCAATGCCGTCCAGGCCCTGGAAGAGCACGCCACCCCCGCGCCGCGCCTGGTGTTGCGTACCCGGGCACGGCGCCAGTTCACCCTGGGTGCCGAGCGCCACCGCCTGGTCTGCGAGGTGGCGGTGATCGACAACGGCCCGGGAATTCCCGAGGCGCTGCAGGAGACGCTCTTCTACCCGATGGTCTCGGGACGGGCCAGCGGCAGCGGCCTGGGGCTCTCCATCGCCCAGTCGATCCTGCACCAGCACCAGGGGCTGATCGAGTGCGACTCGACCCCGGGCCATACCGAATTTCGTCTGCTGATCCCGCTGGAGGCCAGCTGATGTTCCCCTTTTTCCAATCCAGGAGAGACTGATGACCGACGCCGCTCGCATCGTGATCGTCGACGACGACCGTGCCATTCGTTGGGTGCTGGAGCGTGCCCTGGCGCAACCGGATCTCCAGGTGGAGTGCTTCGAGCGGGCCGACCGGGCCCTGGAGCGGGTCCTGGAGCGTCCGCCTGAGGTGCTGCTCACCGATATTCGCATGCCGGGGCTGGATGGCCTGGACCTGATGGCCCAGGTCCGCGAGAGCTACCCGGACCTGCCGGTGATCGTGATGACCGCCCACTCGGACCTGGACAGCGCCGTGGCCTCCTACCAGGGCGGCGCCTTCGAGTACCTGCCCAAGCCCTTCGACGTGGACGAGGCCCTGGCCCTGGTGCGGCGTGCCGTGGCTCATGCCCGGGAGCGCCAGTCGCCGGCGTCGGTGCCGGAGGGGCTCACCGCCGAGATCATCGGCGAGGCGCCGGCCATGCAGGAGGTGTTCCGGGCCATCGGCCGGCTCTCCCAGTCGCATATCACCGTGCTGATCAACGGCGAGTCGGGGACCGGCAAGGAGCGGGTGGCCCAGGCCCTGCACCAGCACAGCCCCCGGTCCAGCCACCCCTTTATCGCCCTGAACATGGCGGCGATTCCCAAGGACCTGATGGAGTCGGAGCTGTTCGGCCACGAGAAGGGCGCCTTCACCGGGGCCACCGCCCAGCGCCGCGGGCGCTTCGAGCAGGCCGACGGCGGGACCCTCTTCCTGGACGAGATCGGCGACATGCCGCCGGACACCCAGACCCGGCTGCTGCGGGTGCTGGCCGATGGCGAGTTCTACCGGGTCGGCGGCCATACCCCGGTGAAGGTGGACGTGCGGATCATCGCCGCCACCCACCAGAACCTGGAGCGGCTGGTGGAGGATGGACGCTTCCGGGAGGACCTCTTCCACCGCCTCAATGTGATCCGGGTGCACCTTCCGCGGCTCGCTGAGCGCCGCGAGGACATCCCTCGCCTGGCCCGGCACTTCCTGGCCGAGGCGGCCAAGGAGCTGGATACCGAGACCAAGGTGCTGACCCGGGAGGCGGAGGAGCACCTGACGCGCCTGCCCTGGCCGGGCAACGTGCGCCAGCTGGAGAACACCTGTCGCTGGCTGACGGTGATGGCCTCGGGTCGCGAGGTGCTGGTGGACGACCTGCCCCCGGAGCTGCGCCTGCGCGAGGCCGGCGAGGTGAGTGCCGGCGACTGGCGGGCCGCCTTCCGCGACTGGGCCGACCGGGCCCTGGCGGCGGGGCATACCCACCTGCTGGAGGAAGCCGTCCCGGATTTCGAAAAGATCCTGATCGAGACCGCCCTCAAGCATACCGGGGGGCGCAAGGGCGAAGCCGCCGAGCTGCTGGGCTGGGGCCGTAATACTCTGACGCGGAAGCTCAAGACCCTGCTGCCCGCGCTGGCGGACGATTAAGCGGGCATATGCCGGTAAGCGTAGGTCGGGATAAACGAGCCCAGGCGAGAGCATCCGACGCCGGGGCCGGGGATAAACTGGCTCGGAAATTGAAGGTTCATCGCACTCTGGCGTGAATACCATGGTGGGAGCGCAGATTCTGCGCGATATCGTCCGAAGGACGATCCTGGCAAGCACCAAGGCGCCTGGCGGCGCCAATCGTTCGGCAGAGCCAAACTCCCACACTAGCAAGCTGGCCTTTGCCAGGTTGGGGCTTCACGCTGATCTGCGAAGCACCAAATTGAAGGCGCTATTGCCGGCACTGGTCGACGACTGAGCGGCGGCGCTCAGAGTGGGAAGAAAGCCGTAACCCCGGAATACGCGGCTTGGGGAGGAAGGGGGCGAGCGATTTCGCCGGGATGCCGCGGCGTAGCGAGCCGGCCAGCGCAAAATCGACAGGGATGTCGAGTTAGGGCCGGCAACAGGGACGTTGTTCCGGCCCGTGCGCGTCGGCCGGCTCGCGCAGCGGCGGGGTTTCGTCCCGGTGCGAGCGAGCCACCTTGCCCTCAGGCCGCACCAGGCTTCTCTTCCGTCTTCTGGCTTGGGAGCCCGGCTTCCCGCCGGGGCGGCCCGGGTGCACAATGGAGGCTTCCCACCAGGAGGCGCCATGACGCAGATGCACTGGGAGCGGCTGCTCGATCCGGGCCGGCTGCACGATACCCGGGGTGGGCGCGGTAGCGCCGAACCGGGCCGTACCCCCTTCCACAAGGATCATGACCGGATCGTCTTCTCCGGCTCCTTCCGCCGCCTGGGGCGCAAGACCCAGGTGCACCCGCTCACCGAGAACGACCATATCCATACCCGCCTGACCCACTCCCTGGAGGTGGGCTGTGTGGGGCGCTCCCTGGGCATGATCGTCGGCGAGGGGTTGCGTGAGCGACTGCCGGCCCGGATCACCCCGGCGGACCTGGGGGTCATCGTCCAGGCTGCCTGCCTGGGTCACGATATCGGCAACCCGCCCTTCGGCCACGCCGGCGAATACGCCATCCGCGACTGGTTCAAGCGCGCCGAGTCCGACGGCAGCGGCTTGCTGGAGGGGCTCAGCGACACCCAGCGGGCCGACCTGCTGACCTACGAGGGCAACGCCCAGGGCTTTCGCATCGTCACCCAGATCGAATACAACCAGTTCCGCGGCGGCATGCGCCTGAGCACCGCGACCCTGGGCACCCTGCTCAAGTACCCCTGGACGGTGGAGCACGGCGGCAGCGCCGGCAAGTTCGGCTGCTACCAGTCGGAGCGCGACCTGCTGGCCGAGGTGGCCGGACGGCTGGGGCTGCGCCCCCGGGGCGACTGGGCCTGGTGCCGCCACCCCCTGGCCTACCTGGTCGAGGCCGCCGACGATATCTGCTACGCCCTGCTCGATCTGGAGGATGGCCTGGAGATGGGCATCCTGCGCTATGACGAGGTGGCCGAGGTGCTGATCCAGATCGCCGGGGAGGCGCCGCCGGAGTATGCCCGCATGGCCGAGCAGGGGGTCTCCCAGCGCCGCCGTATCGCCGCCCTGCGCGGCGCCGCCATGGAGCGGGCGGTGGGCGAGGTCGGGGCGGTCTTCGTGGCCCATGAGCAGGAGCTGCTCAACGGCGCCCTCAAGGACGACCTGCTGGAGCTCTGCCACCCGGACCTGGACTGGGGGGTCAAGGCCGCCAAGACCCTGGCCCGGGAGCGCATCTTCCAGAACGAGCGCAAGGCCAAGCTGGAGATCGGCGCCTATACCACCCTGGGCATCCTGCTGGAGGCCTTTATCGGTGCCGCCCACGAGCTGCACCACCAGGGGCGCTCCAGCTTCAAGCATCAGCGGGTGCTGGCGCTGATCGGCGAGAACACCCCGCTGCCCTCCTGGCCCCTCTACGACAGCTACCGGCGCATGCTCGACTTTATCGGCGGCATGACCGATCACTATGCCGTCGACCTGGCCCAGGAGATGGGCGGCCGCCTTAAGGGCGACTGAAGCGCATCGGTGCGATGTGACCGGCCATATGACCGATCCCTGGCCATGGCCGTCGACCTGGCCCAGGAGATGGGCGGCCGCCTCAAGGGCGACTGACGCCGGCGCTGGGGTTGTGGGAGTTCAGCTCTGCTGAACGATTGGCGCCGCCAGGCGCCCCGGGTGGCATGGGCAGTCAGCCGGTCAGGGCAAAGGGCGGCTCGTCGTCGTCCGGGCCCAGGTCATCGCCGTCGCCGAGCTGGCGCAGGATGGCGGCGCCGATGCGCTTGCTGCTGTCGCTGATGCCCTGGTTGCCGAACAGGCGGTTGAACTCGAAGACGTAGGGGTGGCCGTCGACCATGGCGATATCGAAGCCGGCATGGTTGATATGGAAGGCCTCGGCGAGGCGCCGGGCCAGGGCAATGGCCGCCTCGGGAATCTCCTCCCGGTCGATGGCGCCGCCCTGGCTGACGTTGGAGCGGTAGCCGCCCAGGGGCGTGACCCGCCAGTAGGTGGCCAGCAGCTCGCCCCCCACCAGTACGATGCGCAGGTCACGGTCGATGGGCAGGCGCTCCTGGGCATAGAGCACCGGCTCCTCGGCCAGGTGGGCCTCCAGGGCCGGGCGGGAGTCGATCAGCCTGACCCCCTCGCCCATGCTGCTCTTGATGCGCTTGGCGATAAAGGGATAGCCGAAGCGGGTCTCCACCTTGTCGATGGCGGCCCGGGAGGCGCCGAGGATCTCGGTGGGGGGCACGTGCTCGGGGAACAGCGCCTGGAAAGCGCGGGTCTGCTCCACCTTGTCGTGGCCCAGGTGGTAGCTGGCCAGGCTGGGGAAGATGCGGGCCTTGAGGCCGTGGACCAGGGTGTTGAGCTGCCAGTATTCGGGGAACAGCAGCCAGTCGGCGGCGCGGATCTCGTCGAGATGATCCAGCATGCGTTCGGGCTTGATATAACGCACCCCGGGGATGCCCAGGGTGCGGAAGACATCGAAGGTGATCAGTTTCATGGCGGCACGAGGGTCGTTGAGTCGGCGTAGAAAGCGCGGATTATTAGACCAGCCGGGGCTTGGCGCAATACTTTCGTCCGCCTTTCGGAGTCTCGTGCCTGGCAGTCGATCAGTCGTCGGCCCGGCAGTCCGCTAGACCGAGGGCTGCTGCAGGTTCTTGAGATCCAGCATCGCGGCACGCTTGGCCAGGGCCTGGATGGCCTTGTCATGGGCCGCATCGCTTAGCGGGGCCTGGGGCGTGGCATCGATCAGGGCCGACAGGGCCTCGCCGCTGACCACCAGCAGGTCGGCGGCGGCCTCGCTGCTGTCGACTTCCCAGCCGGGCAGGGCCAGGATGCCCTGCACCGGGATCTCGCCGCCGCATTCCCGGGCCAGCCAGTGGCGTAGCCAGCGCACCGCCTGGCGGGTCTTGCGCAGCGGCCGGCGCTCGCTCCAGCCGGGGAAGCGCAGCCGCTCCCGCTCCACCGCCACCTGGTTCTGTTCGCGGCCCTGGGCATCGAAGGGCCGGGTGCGGGCCCGGGTCTCGATCACGAAGACCCCGTGGGGGGTCACCGCCACATGGTCGATGGTGTAGGTGTCGGCGGGCACGTCGTGGAAGACGTGGTAGGGGTGGGCCTCGGGGCGGATCAGTCGCTCCAGCTCCTGGCCCACCGCCAGCTCGCAGGCCAGCCCCAGCTTGAGGCGGCGGATGCGCTGGTAGTCGCGGATCAGCAGCAGGCAGAAGCCCAGGGCCAGCAGGGTGCAGAGCGCACCGTAGAGCCCCCACTCGAACCAGTCCTGCTCGCTGGCGAAGAGCATCCGGCCCATGCCGTAGACCAGCGGCGCCAGCACCACGATGGGCCCCAGGGCGCCATTCAGGAAGAGGCTGGCGAAGGCGCGATCCAGCCGGTCGCGCAGGGCCTGGCCCGGCTCCCGCAGGGGGTGGGCATCGAAGGGCGAGCGCACCCGGGCGTCGTGGAGGCTCTTCAGGGCCACCACGATGACCGCAGTGGCTGCCAGGGGGAAGAGAAAGATCAGGGGTAGCAGGTATTCCAGCCAGGCCATCGCAACGAGTCCTTGCCCGTGATATATCGGTAGGCGTTCATTCTAGTGGCCCCATCGGCCGGGAGCCACGCGTCCTTGGTCGTTAATTATGCTGCAAAGCGAATCTCCCCAGGCCTCACTGGAGGCCCTGGCCGCCTTTATCGCCGGTCATCCCCGCTTGCTGGTGGTGACCGGCGCCGGCGTCAGTACCGAGAGCGGCATCCCCGATTACCGCGATGCCCGGGGCGAGTGGAAGCGCCCCCCGCCCATGGATCATCGCCACTTCATGGACAGCCATGCCGCTCGCCAGCGCTACTGGGCCCGCGCCCTGATCGGCTTTCGGGCCCTGAGCGAGGCGCGCCCGGGGCCGGCCCATCGGGCCCTGGCCGAACTGGAAGCACGGGGACGCCTGGCTGGCATCATCACCCAGAACGTGGATGGCCTGCATCAACGTGCCGGTTCGCGGCGGGTCATCGACCTGCATGGCCGAGCCGAGCTGGTACGCTGCATGCGCTGCGACAGCCGGCGCATGCGCCATGACCTGCATGCCGAGCTGAAGGCGCTCAACCCCCACTGGCAGGAGCTCGGCGCCGCCATCGGTCCGGACGGCGACGCCGACCTGGAGGCGGACTTCGGCGATTTCCGGCTGCCCGCCTGCGCGCGCTGCGGCGACGGTATCCTCAAGCCGGACGTGGTCTTCTTCGGCGATAGCGTGCCCGGCGAGCGCCTGGCGGCGGCCCAGGCGGCCATCGACGCGGCCCAGGCACTGCTGGTGGTCGGCTCGTCGCTGATGGTCTATTCCGGCTTCCGCCTGGTGCGCCAGGCGGCCCGGGCGGGCAAGCCGGTGGCCTGCCTCAACCGGGGCCGTACCCGGGCCGATGACCTCTATGCCCTCAAGGCCTCGCTGCCCATCGGCGAGAGCCTGGCCGCCCTGGCCCGCCGTTGCTAGTCGACGCTTTCCAGGGTCAGGGTCACCGGCTCGCTGATGCCGGGGGCGATGGGCTGGGGCTCCGCCTGGCGATAGCGCAGTCGTCCCGCTTCGCGAATCTCCGCATGCAGCGCCGCCCCGTCCAGGGCTCGAGCGTCGTAGCTTAGCCGTACCGGGATGGGGGGGCTCCCCAGGCGCTGCTGGCGGGTCTCGGCGATCACGCCCCCTTCGCCCTCCAGGCTGACGCGGAGTTCGGCATCGGGCCCCACTGCCAGGGGCGTTTCGCTGACCACCCGGGCGTCCAGGGTGCGAAACTCGGGCGTGCCGGCGCAGCCGGCCAGCAGGGTCGCCCCCAACAGCAGCGCGCCGAGGCCCGCCTTGCATCGATGATTCATGGGTTCTCCTTAGCCGCCGGCCAGCTTGACGGTGTAACCGCGGCGTTCCAGTTCCGCCTTGAGGGTGGCGCGATGGTCGCCCTGGATCTCGATGACCCCCTCCTTGACCGCGCCGCCGGTGCCGCAACGCTGCTTGAGCTGCTTGGCCAGGGCCTTGAGCTCGGCGGCGGGCAGGGGCACGCCGCTGAGGGTGGTCACCCCCTTGCCCTTGCGGCCGCTGGTCTCGCGGCGGATGCGCACCACCCCATCCAGGGCCGCCAGGCGTGCCTGCTCGGCCTGGTCGGCGCACTGGCAGCCGTCCAGTGGCTGGCGACAGTCGGGACAGGTCTGGCCATGTTCGGTGGAGTAGACCAGGCCGCGGAGTTGATCCTGCAGTGAGGCCATGGGGGGCAATCCTCGGCGTGTGGGATGTCGCCCCATGATAAACCAGCCGCCGCCGGGGCTGTACAGAGCAAAGCCCGAGTTTGGCTTGTCCACAGGGGGCGATCGCCGCCGGGGCTGTGGATAAGCCGGGGCCTCGAGTGTCGGGCCTAGTGGGCGGCGGCGGCGGGGCGCCGGGCGAGGTGTTCGATCACCGTGGGCAGCTGGTGCATGTTGCTGATGGCGATGGCACCTGCCGGGGTGGTCTCCACGTCCGGGAAGCGGTTGAGGTGGATCACCGTCATGCCGGCGGCCAGGGCCGCCTTGACGCCGACGATGGCATCGTCGATGGCCACGCAGTGGCGGGCCTCGTAGCCCATGATGGTGGCGGCGTGCAGGTAGAGGCAGGGATCGGGCTTCCAGCACTGGGCCGAGTAGCCGCTGAACAGGTGATCGCCGAAGTAGTCGCTGAGGCCGGTGGCCTCGAGGCTGGTGCGAATCTTCGTCTCGGGGCCGTTGGAGACCACCGCGTGGGGGATATGGGCCAGCAGGTCGAGGGCCTCGCGAACCCCGGGCAGCAGGGTCAGCTCGCTGGCCAGGCGCTCCGCCAGGCGACTGCGCATGCGCGCCTCGCTGGCCTTGAGGCGCTCCGGGTCGACCTCGCCGTGCCGGCGTTGCAGCTCGCCGACGATATTCATGAAGCGGGCGCCGCGAAACTCGCCCATGTAGTCCTCGGCGACGAAGGGTAGCCCCACGGCGGAGAGGCTGGTGGCCATCTCGTCCGCCAACAGGGGCTCACTATCGACCAGGGTTCCATCGCAATCGAACAACAGACAGTGGGGAGTCGTCATCGCCTCAACCTCTCGCGCTTGCGTCGCCATTGTTTCAGATATCGGCCGACCTACCCACTATTGAAGCCCATTTTTGGAATTCTGTGAACACTGTTCACAAACCTTGTCATTTTTCCTGCTATCGGGAAGGCGTGTCGCCTACTCGCCGGCCCAGGCCGCCACGTTGACCAGATCGCCGGGACGCTCGCCGCGCAGCGCCTGGCGCAGGTTATCCACGGCACGCTGGGCCATGGCCTCGCGGGTCTCATAAGTGGCGGAACCGATATGCGGCAGGGCCACCACATTGGGCAGATGGGGCAGCGGGGACTCCGGAGAGAGGGGCTCCCGCTCGAAGACGTCGAGACCGGCGCCACGGATGCGCCCCATCTCCAGGGCCTCGATCAGCGCCGCCTCGTCCACCACGGCGCCCCGGGCGATATTGATCACAAAGGCCGAGGGTTTCATGAGTGCCAGCTCCCGAGCGCCGATCAGGTGGTGGGTGGCTTCCGTGAGGGGTACGGTGACGCAGACGAAATCGGCCTCGGCCAACAGTTCGTCCAGCTCGCGGCGTTCGGCGCCCAGTTCGGCCTCCAGGGCCGGTTTGGGCGAGGCGTTGGAGTAGCGCACGCGCATGCCGAAGCCGAGAGCCCCGCGACGCGCCAGGGCGGCACCGATACGCCCGCAGCCCACCAGGCCCAGGGTCTTGCCATGCACGTCGCTGCCGAACTGGGCCTCGCCGACGCTGGCCTGCCAGTCGCCGCGGCGGACCCAGTCGGCCAGCTCCACCACCCGGCGGGCACAGGCCATGATCAGGGCGAAGCCGGTGTCGGCGGTGGTCTCGGTGAGCACGTCCGGGGTGTTGCAGAGCAGGATGCCGCGGTGGGTCAGGGCTTCCAGCGGGTAGTGGTCGTAGCCCACCGAGATGGTGGCGATGGCCTTGAGCCGCGGCGCCTCGTCGAGCAGGGACTCGGGAATCCTCAGGCCGGCGCCGATCAGGCCATCGGCCTGGCGCAGGGCGGCGCGGAAGTCGGGATACTCGATGCTCTCCAGATCCTCGAAGTAGTCCACCCGGGCATCCCGGGCGAGCTGCTCCCGGTGATGGGGCTGGAGGCGACGAAAGGCGACGATTCGCTGGGGCATCGACGGTACCTCGGCGGAATAGAGTGGCAGCAAAAGGGCGGCCCGTGGGCCGCCCTCGTCGTGGTATCCCTTAGTTGATCTTGGGATCCAGCTCGCCGCTGTCGTAGCGGCTCACCATGGCTTCCAGGCTGATCGGCTTGATGCGGCTGGCGTTGCCGGCGGTGCCGAAGGCCTCGTAGCGGGCGATGCAGACATCGCGCATGGCGGAGACGGTCTCCTTGAGGAACTTGCGCGGGTCGAATTCGGCCGGGTTCTGGGCCAGGAAGCGACGCACGGCGCCGGTGGAGGCCAGGCGCAGGTCGGTGTCGATATTGACCTTGCGCACCCCGTACTTGATGCCCTCGACGATCTCCTCGACCGGCACGCCGTAGGTTTCGGGGATGGCGCCGCCGTACTCGTTGATCACCTCGAGCCACTCCTGGGGCACCGAGGAGGAGCCGTGCATCACCAGGTGGGTGTCGGGGATGCGGGCGTGGATCTCCTTGATGCGCTGGATGGAGAGGGTGTCGCCGGTGGGTGGCTTGGTGAACTTGTAGGCGCCGTGGCTGGTGCCGATGGCGATGGCCAGGGCGTCCACCTGGGTCGCCTTGACGAAGGCCGCGGCCTCTTCCGGGTCGGTGAGCAGCTGGTCCATGTCCAGCTTGCCCTCGGCGCCGATGCCGTCTTCCTCGCCGGCCATGCCGGTCTCCAGGCTACCCAGGCAGCCCAGCTCGCCCTCCACGGAGACGCCACAGGCATGCGCCATCTCCACGGTGCGCCGGGTGACGTCGACGTTGTAGTCGTAGTCCATGGGGGTCTTGCCGTCCTCGCCGAGGGAGCCGTCCATCATCACCGAGGAGAAGCCGAGCTGGATGGAGCGCTGGCAGACCGCGGGGCTGGTGCCGTGGTCCTGGTGCATCACCACCGGGATATGCGGGAACTCTTCCACCGCGGCCAGGATCAGGTGGCGCAGGAAGGGGGCCCCGGCGTACTTGCGGGCGCCGGCGGAGGCCTGGACGATCACCGGGGAGTCGGTGGCGTCGGCGGCTTCCATGATGGCGCGCATCTGCTCGAGGTTGTTGACGTTGAAGGCCGGGATGCCGTAGCCGCGCTCGGCGGCGTGGTCCAGCATCTGGCGCATGCTGATCAGTGCCATGATCTCACCTGTGTTTGGGTGGGCGGCGCCGGGCCGCCCGGGATTCGATGGGTTACTGGGCCGCGGCTTCCAGGGCCGCGACGGCCGGCAGGGTCTTGCCTTCCACGTACTCGAGGAAGGCGCCGCCGCCGGTGGAGATATAGGAGACCCGGTCGGCGATGCCGTACTTGTCGATGGCCGCCAGGGTATCGCCGCCGCCGGCGATGGAGAAGGCGCTGCTCGCGGCGATGGCCTGGGCGATCACCTCGGTGCCCTTGCCGAACTGGTCGATCTCGAAGACGCCCACCGGGCCGTTCCACAGGATGGTGCCGGCGTCCTCGAGCAGCGCGCCCAGGCGGGCGGCGGTCTCGGGGCCGATATCGAGGATCATCTCGTCATCGTTGACCTGGTCGACGGGCTTGACCACGGCGGTGGCGTTGTCGGAGAACTCGGTGGCCACCACCACATCGGAAGGCAGCGGGATCTCGACCTGGGCCATCAGTGCCTTGGCCTGCTCGATCAGGTCGGCTTCATGCAGCGACTTGCCGACGTTATGGCCCGCCGCGGCGATAAAGGTGTTGGCGATGCCGCCGCCGACGATCAGCTGGTCGCACTTCTCGGCGAGAGCGGTCAGGACGTCGAGCTTGGTGGAGACCTTGGAGCCGCCGACGATGGCGGTCATGGGCCGCTTGGGGGTGGCCAGGGCCTGCTCCAGGGCGCTCAGCTCCTGGGCCAGCAGCGGGCCGGCGCAGGCCTCGGGGGCGAAGCGCGCCACGCCGTGGGTGGAGGCCTGGGCGCGGTGGGCGGTGCCGAAGGCGTCCATCACGAAGAGGTCGCAGAGGGCCGCATACTGCTTGGCCAGTTCCTCGTCATCGCCCTTCTCGCCGGCGTTGAAGCGCACGTTCTCCAGCAGCACCACCTCGCCGTCGGCCAGGTCCAGGGCCACGTCCAGGTACTCCTTGACCAGACTGACCCGACGGCCCAGCAGCTCGCCGAGGCGCTCGGCCACCGGCGCCAGGGAGAACTCCTCGGCGGGCTCGCCCTCGGTGGGGCGGCCCAGGTGGCTCATCAGCATCACCTTGGCGCCGGCGTCCCGGGCGGCCTGAATGGTGGGCAGGGCGGCGCGCAGGCGCGCATCGCTGGTCACACGGCCATTCTTGATGGGCACGTTCAAGTCTTCGCGGATCAGCACGCGCTTTCCGGCGAGCTCCAGGTCGGTCATCTTGCGTACGTTCATCGGCACGTGTTCCTTCATTAGGCAAGCCAGGGTTGGGTCAATCGAGGGCGGCGAGGCGCTGGGTCACGTCGAGCATGCGATTGGCGAAGCCCCACTCGTTATCGAACCAGCACAGCATCTTCACCAGGCGACCGCCGGCCACCCGGGTCTGGGTGGCGTCCACGATACCCGAGCGCGGATCGTGGTTGAAGTCGATGGAGGCGGTGGGCTCCTCGGTGTAGCCGAGCAGCCCCGCCAGGCGGCCCAGGCTGGCCTCGCGCAGCAGGGCATTGATCTCGGCGGCGTCGGTGTCGCGCTCGACGCAGATGGCCAGATCCATGGCCGAGACATTGATGGTCGGCACCCGCACGTGCAGGCACTCGAAGCGGTTGGCCAGGCGCGGCATCAGGCGGTTGAGGCCGCGGGCCAGGCTGGTGTCCACCGGCACGATGGACTGCATGGCCGAGCGGGTCAGGCGCAGGTCGGTCTGGTGGTAGGCGTCGATCACCGGCTGGTCGTTCATCGCCGAGTGGATGGTGGTGGTGACGCCGTGGGCCACGCCCAGGGCCTCGTCGAGCACGGTGAGCACCGGCACCAGGCAGTTGGTGGTGCAGGAGGCGGCGGAGACGATGCGCTGGGTAGCCACCAGGCTCTGGTCGTTGATGCCGCAGACGATGGTCGCGTCCACGTCGCTCTCGGCGGGCTGGGAGAAGAGCAGGCGCTTGGCGCCGGCGGCCAGGTGGCGCTCGGCGGTGGCGCGATCCTTGAAGCTGCCGGAGCACTCCAGCACCAGGTCGATGTCGAGTTCCCCCCAGGGCAGGCGGTCCGGGTCGGCCTCGGAGAGGATATGGATGGGCCGGCCATCGATCAGCAGTCGACCGTCGCGGGCCTCCACGGTGGCGGGGAAACGGCCGTGGGTGGTGTCGTAGCGGGTCAGGTAGGCGATGGTCTCGAGATCCGAGAGCTCGTTGATGGCCACCACCTCCAGCGGGGTGCCGCCCAGCTTCTGGGCGCGCTCCACCAGGGCGCGCAGCACGCATTGGCCGATACGGCCATATCCGTTGATGGCGATGCGGTAGGCCATGGCGTCGGCACTCGTCCCCGTGACTCGATCAGGGAAGCGATTCTAGCGCAAAAGCGCCGATAATGCAGGCTGCCGGGGCCTTGAAAGCGCTTCCGGCGACCCTATGTTCCGAATTGAGGCCGGCGCCTCGAGCGGGGCTCGATACGGCGGCCGGCCGCAGAGGCATTGAGGAGGTGTTCATCATGTTCGCAGATCTCAAGCGTCTCGATTCCGGCCTGCTGCAGGAGCTGGGTGGCCTGCGCCAATGGCTGGATGAGGTCATGTCCGACCCCGCCGCCGCGGACATTCGTGCCGTGCCCCGCGGCAGCTTCCCGATGATCAACCTGGCGCGTACCGACGACGCCGTGCGGGTCTATGTGTTCGCCCCGGGGCTGGCCGCCGATGCCCTGGAGATCAGCATCCAGGACAACCTGCTGACCCTCAGGGGCGAGCGTCCGGCGGCTCCGGAAGAGGAGGCGCGAGTGGAGTTTCGTCGCGAGCGCTTCACCGGCAGCTTCAGCCGCACCATCGCCCTGCCCGATGGGCTGGACGGCGAGCGCGCCGAGGCGCGTCATCGGGACGGGGTCTTCGAAGTGGTCCTGCCCAAGCGGGAAGAGCTCAAGCCGCGGCGCATCAGCGTCCAGGCGGCTTGATGCCCGGAACCTTTCCTGGAGGTGAGCATCATGAGCGAGATGATCAAGCAACCGACCCGGGAAGCCGAGGTGGCCCGGGAACAGGAGCCACAGGAGCGGCGCCGCAGCGCGCTGCGCCCGGCGGTGGATATCTACGAGCGGGATCATGCCCTGCACCTGCTGGCGGATCTGCCCGGGGTCACCGCCGAGTCCCTGTCCATCGAGGTCAACGATAACGTCCTGACCCTGGAAGGCGAGATCCGCCTGGCCATGCCGGAGGGCGCCACGGCCCTCTATGCGGAGCTGCGCGGGCAGCGCTTCCTGCGCCGCTTCACCCTGAGCCACGAGATCGATGGCGAGGCCATCGAGGCGCGCCTGCGGGACGGCGTACTGCACCTGCGCCTGCCCAAGAAGGAGAGCCACCGGCCTCGGCGTATCGGGGTGCAGGCGGCCTGATCCCCGGATAACGAGGGCCGGGGAGCGCCGCCAGTCGCGCCCGGCGTATCGGGCAGGCGGCCGGACTCCCCTGGTTCACCGGGGAGTAACGACAACGGGCGCCACTCCGAGGAGTGGCGCCCGTTGTTATTGGGGCTTGGCCCCGCCATGGCGGGGCCGTGTCGCTTAGCCCAGCAGCGCCTGGGCGCGCTCGACGACGTTGTCGACGGTGAAGCCGAAGTGCTTGAAGAGGTCCCCCGCCGGGGCGGACTCGCCGAAGCTGCTCATGCCGACGATATCGCCGTCCAGGCCCACGTACTTGAACCAGAAGTCGCGGTGGCCGGCCTCGATGGCCAGGCGGGCGGTGACCGCCTTGGGCAGCACCGACTCCCGGTAGGCGGCGTCCTGGGCGTCGAAGGCGTCGGTGGAGGGCATCGAGACCACCCGCACCGCCTTGCCCTGCTCGCTCAGTTGGCTCGCGGCGTCCATGGCCAGGGCCACTTCGGAGCCGGTGGCGAGCAGGATCAGCTCCGGGGTGCCGTCGCAGTCGCGGAGCACATAGCCGCCGCGCTGGATATTGGCCAGCTGGTGCTTGTCGCGTGCCTGGTGGGGCAGGTTCTGGCGCGACAGCACCAGGGCGCTGGGGCCGGCGTGACGCTTGATGGCGGCATCCCAGGCGGCGGCGGTCTCCACGGCGTCACAGGGGCGCCAGGTGGCCAGGTTGGGGGTGGAGCGCAGGCTGGTCAGCTGCTCGATCGGCTGGTGGGTGGGGCCGTCCTCGCCCAGGCCGATGGAGTCGTGGGTGAAGACGTAGACCGCCTGCTGGCCCATCAGCGCCGCCATGCGCACGGCGTTGCGCATGTACTCCATGAAGATCAGGAAGGTGGCGCCGTAGGGCACGAAGCCGCCATGCAGGGCGATGCCGTTCATGATGGCGCCCATGCCGAACTCGCGGACCCCGTAGTGCAGGTAGTTGCCGCCGGGGGCCTCCGGCGTGATGGCCTTGGCGCCCTTCCAGAAGGTCAGGTTGGAGGGGGCCAGGTCGGCGCTGCCGCCGAGCAGCTCGGGCAGCTGCGGGCCGAGTTCGTTGAGGCAGTTGAAGGAGGCCTTGCGGCTGGCGATGGTCTCGCCCTTGGCCTGGGCGTCCTCGATCAGCTTCTCGCTGGTCAGCGCCTTGGGCAGTTCGCCCTTGAGGCGGCGCCGGAACTCGGCGGCCTCGGCGGGGAAGGCCTCGGCGTAACGGGCGAAGCGTGTCTCCCAGTCGCTCTCGAGCTGCGCGCCGCGCTGGCGGGCGTCCCAGCCCTGGTAGATCGCTTCGGGGACATGGAAGGGGGCGTGGGGCCAACCCAGCTGTTCGCGGGCGGCGGCCACCTCTTCCTCGCCCAGGGGGGCGCCGTGGCACTCCTCCTTGCCCTGCTTGTTGGGGGCGCCGAAGCCGATGATGGTCTTGCAGACGATCAGGCTCGGCTTGTCGTCATGGGTCTTGGCCAGCTCGATGGCGGCCTGGATCTCTTCCGGCTTGTGGCCGTCGACATTGGGCACCACGTGCCAGCCGTAGGCCTCGAAGCGCTTGGCGGTATCGTCGGTGAACCAGCCTTCCACCTCGCCGTCGATGGAGATGCCGTTGTCGTCATAGAAGGCGACCAGCTTGCCGAGCTGCTGGGTGCCGGCCAGGGAGGCGACCTCGTGGGAGATGCCCTCCATCAGGCAGCCGTCGCCGAGGAAGCACCAGGTGGTGTGATCGACGATGGTGTGGCCCGGGCGGTTGAACTGGGCGGCCAGGGTCTTCTCGGCCAGCGCCATGCCCACCGCATTGGCCAGGCCCTGGCCGAGGGGGCCGGTGGTGGTCTCGACGCCGGGGGCGTAGCCGAGCTCCGGGTGGCCGGCGGTCTTGGAGTGCAGCTGGCGGAAGTGCTGCAGCTGCTCCAGGTCCAGGTCGTAGCCGCTCAGGTGCAGCAGGGAGTAGAGCAGCATGGAGCCGTGGCCGTTGGAAAGCACGAAGCGGTCGCGGTCGGCCCAGTGGGGGTTGGCCGGATTATGCTTGAGGTGGTCGTTCCACAGCACCTCGGCAATATCGGCCATGCCCATGGGGGCGCCGGGGTGGCCGGACTTGGCCTTCTGGACGGCGTCCATGGACAGGGCGCGAATGGCATTGGCCAGTTCGAAACGGGACGGCATTGGCTAGCTCCTCGCCTGCGGCAATATAAGCGGGAACCCCGCCGCTGGGGCGGGGGTCGGGAATTCGGCTGGATGGCGCCGCGCGAAAAGACGCCAAAAGGCGGCGGCGCGGACGATACAGGCCGCATATTGTCGCCGAGAAGCGCGGATCCGGCAAATTAGCTTACCTATTCTAGGAAGCCCTCGGGCCAGAGTGTAGAATTCCAGGCCTCAAGGGCCCCCGGCGGCGCCGGCGAGCGCGCCTTCGGCGGCGTGCCGCCTCTGCCCCGCGACCGATCAGCGCCGTGGTTGGGCCGTGGCGTCGCCTCGTCGCCAGCCCCGCGCCGCTTGCCGAGCCCATAATGCCGATTTCCGATAGAGGGTCGAGGACCGCCATGAGCGAATACTCCCTGTTTACCTCCGAGTCCGTGTCCGAGGGGCATCCGGACAAGATCGCCGACCAGATCTCCGACGCGGTGCTCGACGCCATCATCGCCCGCGACAAGAATGCCCGGGTGGCCTGCGAGACCCTGGTCAAGACCGGGGTGGCGATCGTTGCCGGCGAGATCAGCACCAGCGCCTGGGTCGACCTGGAGGCGCTGGTCCGCGAGGTGATCACCGATATCGGCTACACCTCCTCCGACGTGGGCTTCGATGGCGAGACCTGCGGGGTGCTCAACCTGATCGGCAAGCAGAGCGTGGATATCGCCCAGGGCGTCGACCGCTCCAAGCCGGAAGACCAGGGCGCCGGCGACCAGGGGCTGATGTTCGGCTACGCCACCAACGAGACCGACTCCTATATGCCGGCCCCCATCCACTATGCCCACCGCCTGGTGGAGCGCCAGGCGGAGCTGCGCAAGCATGGCCTGCTGCCCTGGTTGCGCCCGGATGCCAAGAGTCAGGTCACCTTCCGCTACGACGCCGACGGCAAGCCCTGCGCCGTGGAGGCGGTGGTGCTCTCCACCCAGCACGACCCCAGCATCGATCAGGACGAGCTGCGCAAGATGGTCAAGCGCGAGATCATCGAGCAGGTGATCCCCGCCGAGTGGCTCACCGCGAGCACCCAGTACCATATCAACCCGACGGGCAAGTTCGTGATCGGTGGCCCGGTGGGTGACTGTGGCCTGACCGGGCGCAAGATCATCGTCGACACCTATGGCGGCATGGCCCGCCACGGCGGCGGCGCCTTCTCCGGCAAGGACCCCTCCAAGGTCGACCGCAGCGCCGCCTACGCCGGTCGCTACGTGGCCAAGAACATCGTCGCCGCGGGGCTCGCCGAGAAGTGCGAGATCCAGGTCTCCTATGCTATCGGCGTGGCCGAGCCCACCTCGGTCTCCATCAACACCTTCGGTACCGGCCGGGTGGACGACGATCGCATCATCGCGCTGGTGCGCGAGCACTTCGACCTGCGGCCGCATGCCATCACCCGCATGCTCGACCTGCTGCATCCCATGTATCGCCTCACCGCGGCCTATGGGCACTTCGGTCGCGAGCCCTTCGAGACCTCCTACACCTGGACCGATAACGGCGGCGAGACCCAGACCGAGACCTTTATCGCCTTCCCCTGGGAGAAGACCGACAAGGCCCAGGCCCTGCGCGCCGCCGCCGGCCTCTGAGCCGCGTCCCGCGGAAAGCACGACGCCCGGCACGGGGAACGGTGCCGGGCGTCGTCGTTTCCGGGGTGGGTCAGGCGGTCTTGATCACCACCACGGCGGCGATCACCACCAGGATACCGCCCCACCCCAGGGCATTGAGGCGCTGGTTGAAGAACCAGCTGCCCCCCAGGGCGGTGCCCAGGATGCCCAGGGCTCCCCAGGTGGCGTAGGCGATGGCCAGGTCCATGTGCTTGACCGCCTGGGCCAGCAGGGTGAAGGCACCCAGCACCAGCAGGATGGCCAGGATGCCCCAGCCCTTGCGGCGGAAGCCATCCGATAGATTGAGCAGCAGGTTGGCGGCCACGTCCAGGGCGGCGGCGCCCACCACCAGCAGCAGGGGCAGTGATAACAGGCTCATGAGGTCGTCTCCCGGGTCGTCGCCGGGGCGTGGCTCTCCCCGGCATTGATCATCACGATGCCCACCACCACCAGGCCCAGGCCGATCAGTTCCTGGGTCGACAGGACGCTATCGAAGACCAGCAGCGAGATGGCGGTGATCAGGGCGATACCCAACCCCTCCCACATGGCGAAGGCCACCCCCACGGCGATCTTCTTCACCGCGAAGCCCAGGAAGAGGTAGGAGAGGGCGATACAGGCGTACATGATCAGGTAGCCGGTGATGCCCTCCCCCTGGCTGAGCAGGTTCATGGTGCTGACGCCGGAGACCTCGGTGAGGATGGCCAGCAGCAGAAACATCCAGGCGAGTCGCATCTTGGTTCTCTCTCGTTGAATCGACGGGGCCATTCTAGGCGCCGGCCGCGGGAGAGAATAATCGCTCGGCGTCAGCTATTCTGACGCTGAATCGTACCCTGGAGCTTCTCCCATGCCGGTAAACCTCACCCTGAATCAGGTGGAAGAGCTGATCGAAGTGTGCCAGCACGGCTCCATCGCGGCGGCGGCCCGGGCCCTTGGCAAGAGTCGCGGCGCGGTGAGCATGAGTCTCTCGGCGCTGGAGGATCAACTGGGCGTGACGCTCTTCCGGCGCACTGGCAACCGCCTCGCCGCCACCCCGATCACCCAGGAACTGCTCGATGACTTCCGCCGCCTCTGGGATCTGGCGCGGGCCATCGAGACCCGCTGCCATCGCCACCTGGAGGGGGAGGAGTCCCTGCTGCGCATCGCCCGCGACGATGCCCTGCCCGAGGCCTTCTGGCGTGACCTGGTGGCGGAGATGACACATATCTTTCCGCGACTTAGCCTGGGCTTCGGTCTGTCGCCGGCGGCGGAGCTGGCCGGCAGCCTCGGCAGCGGCGCCGTGGACCTGGGGCTGGGGGTGATGGAGGAGGCCGCTCGGGTGCCGGGTACCGATGCCCGGGCCCTGGGCCCCATCGACATGCTGATGGTGGCGGCCCGGGATCATCCGCTGGCTCACCTGGGGCGGGTGGGGCAGGAGGACCTGCATGACCACCCCTTTATCGGCCAGACCTGGTATGACGAGCGCGGCCTGCGTCAGGCCAGCCTGGCGGTGCGTCAGCGGGTCGGGGTCTCCCACTTCGAGCTGATGCGCGACATGGCCGCCGATGGTATCGGCTGGACCTTGTTGCCGGCCCCCTTGGCCTCACCGCTGCTAGCCGAGGGGCGGCTGGTCCTGCTGGCCCATGCCCGGGCGGTGCAGTCCCAGGAATTCGTGGCCCTGCGCAGCCTGGCGTTTCGTGACGGCCGTATCAGCGATTGGTTGCTGCAGCGGGTGCAGGACTATCTGGTGGATCATGGCCGGGTCGCCGAACGCTGGCGTCGTTAGATCGTGGTGGTGGGGGGTGGCGTCTAGGGCGTCGCATGGTGACGGTGGCATGGAGAGTGGGCTGCCGGGTGGTCTGATGCTGTGGTAGTGCTTGGCGTTTAGGGTATCGCCCGGTGACGGCGGTATAGAGAGTGGACTGCCTGGGGTTTTGCTTGGCGCGAGCGCCGGGCGTTTAGGGCGTCGCATGGTGACGACAGAACGGACTGCCTATAGTGAGAGTCAATGCGGTTATAACCCATCGTCGCAACCGAGGTGTTCGCATGACCCAAGCCGCCGTCTCCCCCGCCGACCTTGGTGATTTCAAGGTCGCCGACCTCTCCCTGGCCGACTGGGGCCGCCGCGAGATCCGCATCGCCGAGACCGAGATGCCGGCGCTGATGGCGATTCGCGACAAGTATCGCCAGCAGCAGCCACTCGCGGGGGCGCGTATCGCCGGCTGCATCCACATGACCATCCAGACCGCGGTGCTGATCGAGACCCTGGTGGCCCTGGGAGCCAGCGTGCGCTGGTCCTCCTGCAATATCTTCTCCACCCAGGACCATGCCGCCGCGGCCATCGCCGCCGCCGGCATCCCGGTGTTCGCCTGGAAGGGCGAAAGCGAGGAGGAGTTCTGGTGGTGCATCGAGCAGACCGTGACCGGTCCCGACGGCTGGAGCCCCAACCTGGTGCTGGATGACGGTGGCGACCTGACCCAGCTGCTCCACGAGCGCTTCCCGGAGCTGCTGGAGGCCATCCACGGGATCTCCGAGGAGACCACCACCGGGGTGCATCGCCTCCAGGAGATGCTCCGCGCCGGCAGCCTCCGGGTACCGGCCATCAACGTCAACGACGCCGTCACCAAGTCCAAGAACGACAACAAGTACGGCTGCCGCCACTCCCTGAGCGACGCCATCAAGCGCGCCACCGATCACCTGCTGGCCGGCAAGCGGGCCCTGGTGGTGGGCTATGGTGACGTGGGCAAGGGGTCGGCGGCCTCGCTGCGCCAGGAGGGGATGATCGTCAAGGTCAGCGAGGTGGACCCCATCTGCGCCATGCAGGCCTGCATGGACGGTTTCGAAGTGGTTTCTCCCTATGTCGACGGCATCAATCGCGGCATGGACAGTATCGATCGGGCCTTGCTGGCGAAGATCGACCTGGTGGTCACCGCCACCGGCAATATCGACGCCTGCGACGCGTCCATGCTGCGCTCGCTGAAGAAGGGCGCCGTGGTGTGCAATATCGGCCACTTCGACAGCGAGATCGATACCGCCTATATGCGTCGCCAGTGGCACTGGGAGGAGGTCAAGCCCCAGGTCCACAAGGTTTACCGGGACAGCGATCCGGGCGACTACGACCCGGGCAGCGACGACTACCTGATCCTGCTGGCCGAGGGACGCCTGGTGAACCTGGGTAACGCCACCGGCCATCCGTCGCGGATCATGGATGGCTCCTTCGCCAACCAGGTGCTGGCCCAGATCCACCTCTTCGAGGGGCGTTTCGCCGACCTGCCGGCCGTGGACAAGCCGGCGGCCCTCGGCGTCTCGGTGCTGCCCAAGGCGTTGGACGAGGAGGTGGCCCGCTACATGGTGGAGGGCTTCGGCGGCGTGGTGACGCGCCTGACCGAGGCCCAGGGCGACTATCTGGGGGTCCCCGTCGCGGGTCCCTTCAAACCGGATGCCTATCGCTACTGAGGCACGCCGGTCGCTATCGGCGGGTCGTATGGCGGCCCGCCGATAGCATTTCACGGGCGGGCAGGAGGCCCGCTGGAGGCAGCCATGATGTTGGCAGATCTGGATCTCGAGGCGGCGAAGGAAGAGCGCCGCCAGCAGGCGCGTGTCAACGCCGCCTTCCTGCTCTGCGCGGTGATCGGCCTGCTCTGCTATCTGCCCTTCGACTACTGGTTGATCGCCCCCCACTGGCCGCTCTTCTGGGCCGGACGCCTGGGCAGCATCGGCCTGATCGTCGCCTGCCTCTGGTGGCAGCACGGCCACCCGGAGCGCAGCGAGATGGCGGTGCTGATCAGCGCCCTGGGGGTGGGGGGCTTCCTGGCCTGGGGGGCCGCCTGGATCGATGACACCGAGGTCTTCTTCTTCTGGAATATCAGCACTGCCCTGGCGCTCTTCGTGCTGGTGCCGGTGGCCACCGTCTGGCACTGGCGCAAGATGGTGCTACTCAACGGCTTCATGGTCACCGCCTACCTGCTCTGTTTCCTGCTGTGGAGTCCCTTCAGCTTCTTTACCCTGGGGCAGTACGGGGGGGTCTTCCTGCTGGTGGGGGTGCTGATCTCGCCGCTGCTCTCCCAGGTGCGCTACTTCAACTTCACCCGCGCGGCGACCCTGCGCATGGAGCTGGCCAAGCGCAATGCGGAGCTCAGCGTCACCTACGAGCGGCTGGCCCAGCAGCACCAGGAGCTGATGCAGCTGGCCAACTTCGACGCCATGACCGGGCTGCCCAACCGGCGCCGGGGCATGGCCTTCCTCAAGGGGTCACTGGCCAATTGCCAGCAGGAGATGCGCTGGCCCCTGTCGCTGATGCTGATCGATGTGGACCACCTCAAGCCGGTCAACGACACTCTGGGGCATGCCGCCGGCGATCAGTTGATCTGTGCCGTGGCCCGGGCCCTGGAGAGCCTCGTCGATAAAGGCGAGATGGCCTGTCGCATGGGCGGTGACGAGTTTCTGGTGGTGCTGCCGGGGGCCTCCCAGCGGGATTGCCGGGCGCGTGCCGAGGCCCTGCGCCAGGCGCTGGCCGACCAGCGCCTGGCGGCCGACCCCGAGCGTACCATTACTGCCAGTATCGGCACCCTGACCTATGCGCCCTGGGACGATGCCCGGGTGGACATGGACACCCTGATCCAGCGGGTCGATAGCGAGATGTACCATAACAAGCGGCGGGTGCGGGCCGCTCGCCGCGAATCGGCGAAGGACGAGCAGGCGCCCAAGGATCCCGGTTCAGCCACCGAGTACCCGGAAGGCAAGGATTGGCCCTCCCTGGACGATTTCTGACTCAGGGGCCGGCGTCCGCCTCGATACCCTGGCGGCAGGCCCGGAGCAGCTCCTCGGCGAGGCCTTCGTCGCTGAGGGTACGGGCGATGGCGAGCCCGCCGATCATCATCACCGCTCGCTGCAGGGTTTGTCGGCGGGCCTCCTCCTCTCCCCCGGCGACGCGGTCGACGAACCCGCGGAAAAGCCGCGTATAGCTTTCTCTGACCAAGGGGTCCTGCTGGGCCACGTCGCTGACCAGGCTGGCCAGTGGACAGAGGCCGGCCTCGCTCTCCAGGTGCTCGCGGCTCAGGTAACGAGCGCGAGCCGCAGAAGGGGCGCTCGGGTCCAGGCGTGCGACTCCCTGTCGAGCGGCTTCGGCGATGGCCTCTGCGTAGAGCTCGCTCTTGGAGGCGAAGTGGGCATAGAAGGCCCCCCGGGTCAGGCCGGCGTCCCGCATCAGGGTATCGATGCTCACGCCGGCGAAGCCGTGCCGGGTGAAGAGGCGGGCCGCGGCCCGCAGGATACGCTCGCGGCTATGCGCCTTGTGGTCGGGATGCCAGGGCATGAGGGGCGGCCTCCAGGTGGTCGGGACAGCGGGATCGCCCCAGTCTGCCATGACAGGACGTTATGTTATTGATCATATGGTGCCCTGGGCTAGGGTATCGGAACACCCATCCATTATCGGGAGATCGTCATGGCCGCATCGGTGCATATCCTGGGCCCCCAGTTCAGCAACTTCGTGCGCAGCGTCCAGTACTGCTGCGAGGAGAAGGGCATCGCCTATACCCTGGGCATGACCCTGAACGGCGAGCCCATCGGCCTGCGCTCGCCGGCCCATCGGGCGCTGCATCCCTTCGGCAAGGTGCCGGTGCTGCTGCATGGGGAGCGTCGCCTCTACGAGAGCGTGGCCATCTGCCGCTACCTGGACGCGGCCTTCGACGGGCCCGCCTTGCAGCCGGCGGATGCCTGGGCACGCGCCGAGGTCGACCAGTGGTGCGCGGTACTGGCCGGCTACGTGGATCAGGCCCTGGTCAGGCACTATCTGCTGGAGCTCGTCTTTCCCAAGGGGCCGGAGGGCCGGGTGCGTGAGGCCGAGGTGGCGGCCGCCACCCCCGAGGTCGCTCGCATGCTCGCCCTGCTGGAGGCGCAACTGGGCGAACAGGCTTACCTGCTGGGCGACGCCCTGACCCTGGCCGATACCCTGGCCGCGCCCATGCTGGATTACCTGGCGAACCTGCCCCAGGCGGCACCGCTGCTGGCGCCGCACCCGGCGCTGGCGGCCTACCTCGAGCGGTTGCGCGAGCGCCCGGCCGGGCGGCGGGTGCTGGTGGCGCCGAGCTTCGACTAGGCTCGGCACGGCGACTTAGCCCAGGCCGGTTACGCGCATCATCCCGTGCAGATAGAGGGGGATCACCAGGGGCGCGGCCAGGGTGGTGATCAGCACCGCCAGCGCCCCCTTGGCCGGGGCGATGCCCAGCTCCATGGCCACCACCACCACATTGGCGGCCATGGGCACCACCCCCAGCAGCAACAGCGCCAGGGCCATCTCCGGCGGCAGCGGCATCAGTGCCTGCAGGCCCAGCACCAGGGCCAGGGCCAGGAGCGGCCAGAGCGCGAAGCGCACCGCCACGCAGGCGCCGATAAAGCGCCCATCCACCTCGCGCAGCGAGACCCGCCCCAGGGTCATGCCGATGATCATCATCCCCAGCAGGGTGTAGGTGGCCGGGAAGGCCTCCAGCCCCTGCATCACCGGGGCTGGCACGCCGAGCCCCAGGCCGCTGACCAGCAGAGCGGCGGCGAAGGCGTAGATCAGCGGCAGGCGAAAGATCTTGAGCAGGCTCTCGCGCACCGAGAAGCGCCCCCGGGCGCTGATATAGAAGCCCAGGGTGAATTCATAGAGGGTGATGCCCAGCACGCAGAAGAGGTAGAGGGTCACGCCTTGCGGCGGCAGCAGCACCATGGCGATGGGCAGGCCGAAGTAGCCGGTATTGCCGGTGCCGGCGGAGAAGGCCAGCAGCGCCGCCTCCTGGTCGGCGAAGCCGCGGCGCACCAGGCGACTGACCAGCAGGCAGAGCAGGCTGGCCACCAGGAAGGCGGCCAGGGTCAGCAGCAGGTAGGCCGGGGTGGGGCCCCCCAGGATCAGGCCGCGGAAGAAGGTCAGGGGGGCGATCAGGTAGATCAGCAGGGTGGCGATGGGGCGCGGGTCGATGGCCAGGCGGCGAGCCGCCAGCCAGCCCAGGCCGACGAAGGCCAGCAGCGTCCATAGCGGGGTCATCAGGATGCTTGCGAGTTCCACGGGGCCTCTCCTTGGGTAGCGTCGCCATCATGCCGCCTCGGGCGCGAGCTGTCAGCGGTGCGCTGGTGTCCTGGCCCAAGGAATAAAACCATAACCGCTAATATGAGCCATTTCGAAGCAGAGGCGGGGAAACTTTCATTGGTCTCAGGCAATTCGAGTCGGCACAATGCTCTCCTGAATCCCTGGGGTCGCCCGGGGCGCTGGATACGAGAGCCCCCATGCAGGGGGCCACAAGCCAAGAGATGAGGGTTGAGTCGATGAGTGCACAAGAGCATCCGCTGGGGATCAGTTTCGAGTTCTTTCCGCCGAATACCGAGGCGGGACGCGAGAAACTGATGCATGTGCGCGATGCCCTGGCCAGCCGCCAGCCGCGCTTCTTCTCGGTGACCTACGGCGCCGGCGGCTCGACCCAGCATCGCACCCTGGACACGGTGCGCCAGGTCCGCCGGAGCGGCATCTCCACCGCGCCGCACCTCTCCTGCGTGGGCAGCGAGAAGGCCCAGCTGCGCGACCTGCTGGCCCAGTATCGCGAGGAGGGCATCGATAGCCTGGTGGCCCTGCGCGGCGACCTGCCCTCCGGCATGGGCGGCGTCGGTGAGCTGCGTTACGCCAACGAACTGGTGGAGTTTATCCGCGAGGAGACCGGTGACCATTTCGAGATCGCCGTGGCCGCTTACCCGGAGTGCCATCCCCAGGCGCCCAACCTGGAGCGCGACCTGGAGAACTTCGCCCGCAAGATGAAGGCCGGCGCCAACCTGGCGATCACCCAGTACTTCTTCAATGCCGATGCCTACTTCCGTTTCGTGGAGCGGGCCCAGGCCCTGGGCGTCGAGGGCCCCATCGTGCCGGGCATCATGCCGATCACCAACTACACCAAGCTGGCGCGTTTCTCCGACGCCTGCGGCGCCGAGATTCCGCGCTGGATCCGCAAGCAGCTGGAGGCCTATGGCGACGATAGTGCCGCCATCGCCGCCTTCGGCGAAGAGGTGATCTCCGAGCTGAGCCGCCGGCTGCTGGAGGGTGGTGCCCCGGGGCTGCACTTCTATACGCTCAACCAGGCCGAACCGACCCTCAAGGTTCTCGATAATCTCTGCGGCTGATTTTTCTGGTTCTTCGAATTTTGGTGTGAATACCGGTGTGGGAGACTCTATGTTGCCCCTCAAGCCGCTGCCGCGGTTTTTGTGGGAGCGCGGATTCCGCGCGATATCGCCCGAAGGGCGATCCTGGCTGGCACCCAAGGGCGACTGCGTCGCCCAATCGCTCGGCATAGCCAAGCTCCCACAATAGCAAGCCGGCGATCTGCCATGTCGTGGCTTCACGCTGATCTGCGAAGAGCTGATATCCTGTCCCACCAACGCCAAGGCCCCGCTCATCGTGATGAGCGGGGCCTTGGCGTTTCCGGGGGGTAATGTCAGCCGGTGGTGGCGGCCCGGGTGCCGCCGCCATGGCTGCCGCGCTGCATCAGGAACAGCAGGGCGCCGATGGCCAGGCCGGCCACATCGGTGTAGATGCCGCCATAGATCATGCACAGGGCGCCGACCAGCATCAGCAGCCGCTGCCAGGCCTTCACCGGGCCGAAGAACCAGGCCTGAACGGCGGCGGCCAGCAGCACGATGCCCAGGATGGCGGTGACGCCGACCCGCAGGATCTGCGGCCAGGAGCCGTCCATCAGCAGCGCCGGGCTGTAGAAGAACATGAAGGGCACGATAAAGGCCGCCAGGCCCACCTTGAAGGAGGTCACCGAGGTGGCCATGGCATTGGCTCCGGAGATGCCCGCCGCGGCGTAGGAGGCCAGGGCCACCGGTGGGGTGATCGCCGAGACCACCGCGAAGTAGAACACGAAGAAGTGCGCCACCAGCGGTTGGATGCCGATATTGATCAGGCCCGGGGCGACCACCGAGGCGGCCACCGCGTAGGCGGCGGTGGTGGGCATGCCCATGCCCAGCAGGATGGAGATACACATGGCGAAGAACAGCGCCAGCAGCTGGCTGACCCCGGCCAGGCCGAGCAGCAGCGAGGAGAAGCGCGCGCCGACGCCGGTCAGCGAGATCACCCCGACGATCAGGCCGGCGCAGGCGCAGACGGCGATGATCTGGATCGACATGGTGCCGGCCAGCTGTAGCGCCTTGAGGATCGCCCGGGGCCCCATCTTGTAGGGCGACAGCCAGCTGACCACGGCGGCGGAGGCGGTGGCCAGGGTACCGGCTCGGATCACCGAGTAGCCCATGAAGAGGGCGGCGATCAGGATCACGATGGGCGCGAACAGGTAGACCTGCTTGACCAGGCGGCGGAACTGCGGGATCTCCTCCTTGCGCATGCCCTGCATGCCCTTCTTGGCCGCCTCGAAGTCGACCATGAAGTAGACCGAGGCGAAGTAGAGGATCGCCGGGATCAGCGCCGCCACGGCGATCTCGGTATAGGGGATGCCGGTGATCTCGGCCATGATAAAGGCGCCGGCGCCCATGATCGGCGGCATGATCTGCCCGCCGGTGGAGGCGGCGGCCTCGATGGCCCCGGCGCTCTTGCCCGGGTAGCCGACCTTCTTCATCAGCGGAATGGTCAGCGAGCCGGTGGAAACCACGTTGCCCGCCGAGGTGCCGTTGATCATGCCCATCAGGCCGGAGGCGAAGATCGAGACCTTGGCGGGACCGCCCCGGGCGCGGCCGGCGGCGGCGAAGGCGAAGTTGACGAAGTAGTCGCCGACCTTGGAGGCCTGCAGGAAGGCGGCGAAGATGATGAACAGGATGATATAGGTGGACGACACCGCGGTGGTCGGCCCGAGGATGCCGGCGTCGGTGTAGACCTGGCTGAAGAAGCGCTGCATCGAGAGGCCCGGGTAACCGAGGAAGCCGGGCAGGTAGGGGCCGGCGAAGACATAGGCCAGGAACAGCGCCGAGATGATCACCAGGGCCAGGCCGGCGACCCGGCGGGTCAGCTCGAGGATCAGGGCCGAGCCGGCGATGGCCGCATAGGCGATGCCCGGCGGTGCGAAGGCGGTGCCGGTGGACATGCGCATGGGGGTGTTATAGATCAGCAGCAGGTAGGCGGCGCTGGCCACCGCGCAGGCCATCAGCGCCAGGTCGGCGGAGGCCAGGCGCTCGCGATGCTGGCGCTGGAACCAGGAGAGCACGATGGCGGCGAAGGCGGCCAGCATCAGCGGGTAGCCGAAGTGCCAGGCCTCCACGGCGGCATCGATGCGCATGGCGCCACCGGCCAGGGTGCGCTGCATCAGCCACACCTGCAGCAGGGCATAGGCGGCGGGCAGCAGCAGCAGGTAGCCGAGCCCCCGGAGCCAGGGACGACTCTGGGGTTGGTCGGCCTCGCTGAAGCGCGCCCCGGTATAGAGGGCGAAGCCGAGAATCAGGGCGCCACAGATATGCACGATGCGATAGGACCAGGTCTCCATCGGCAGCACATTCAGGGTCACCAGGTGGAAGAGGGCGTAGGCGATGGCCAGCACCGCGAAGAGGGTCCAGTGCCAGCCGGTGTAGAGGCGGCGATTGGACTCCACCGTCTCCTCGTCGACGCCCTGGGCGATGGCCTCGGGTGCCGAGTCGTGGGTTGATTGGGTCATGCGGGATTCCCCCTGAGGGACGAACGATTAGGGATCGGTGGGGCGAGCCGCCCAGAGGCGGCTCGCGACGGTCGCTTAGCGGATCAGCGACGGGTCGATCTCATAGCCGTTCTCGCTGAACCAGCGCGCGGCACCCGGGTGGAAGGGCAGCACCTGGTTGTGAACCACGTTCTCGGGGATGGTGGTGACGGCGCTGCGGTGGATGCTCTGCATGCGCTCGTTGTTCTCCATGGTCAGGCGGGTCGCCTCGTAGACGAAGTCCTCCGGCAGGTCGCAGCGGGCGATGGCGAAGTTCCACATGGAGACCGCCCGGGCATCCTCCTCCAGGGTGGTGTAGGTGCTGGCGGGGATCGCGAACTCGGCCACCGGGAAGTGTTCCAGGGTGGTGGCCAGCTCCTCCTCATTGAACTCGATGATGTTCACGTCGCTCTGCACTTCCAGCTGGCTGACCGCGGGAATCGGGATACCGGCGG
>NZ_JADOTW010000031.1 GCF_015645095.1 Halomonas sp. 328 | reverse complement strand
ACCGGCCCTAAGAGACAAAAACACACACTTCGGCGAGGGGGGCGCGCGCCTCTCATGACGCGGCCGGGGCCCCGGGGCCCCTGCCCGTCGTCGTCTTGCGTGGCGGCGCGACCTCAGAAGTTGGGCTTGCGCTTCTCGACGAAGGCGCTCATGCCCTCGCGCTGCTCGTCGCCGGCGAAGCACAGCGCGAAGAGGCTGGTCTCCAGGGCCAGGGCGCTCTCCAGGTCCTGGTCCATGCCATCGTGGATGGCCTGCTTGGCGGCGCGCACCGACGCCGGACCATTGCCGCCCAGTTGCTGGGTCAGCTCCGCCACATAGGCGGGCAACTCGCTCTGGGCCATGACCCGATTGACCAGGCCGATGCGCAGGGCCTCGGCGGCATCGATCTTGCGCCCCGTGGTGCACAGGTCGAGCGCCATGGCCGGGCCGACCCGGCGCGGCAGGCGCTGGGTGCCGCCGAAGCCGGGGATCACTCCCAAGAGCACCTCGGGCTGACCGAAGATGGCGTTGTCGCTGGCCACCGCCCAGTCGCAGGCCAGGGCCAGCTCGCAGCCGCCGCCCAGGCAGAAGCCGTTGACCAGGGCCACGGTGGGCACCGGCAGGGCCTCCAGCCGCTTGAAGGTGGCCAGCGCCTGGCGGGCGAAGCGGCGCGCCTGCTCCGGGGTCTTGGCGCGCATCTCGGCGATATCGGCGCCGGCCACGAAGGCCTTCTCGCCGGCGCCGGTGATCAGCACCGCACGCAGGTCCTCGCGGGCCTGGAGCTCGTCTAACAAACGGTCCAGTTCGCTCAGGACGGCGCTGTTGAGTGCATTGAGGGCCTGGGGACGGTTGATGGTCAGGGTGACGATGCCCGCCTGGTCGACGACTTCGATCAGTTGCTCGCTCATGGTGGCTCCTGGGACGGTGATGTCTGGTTGACGATACCTGCCCACCAACCCTAGCGAACGCTTGGTTGGGCGACAATCCCCCCTTTGTCGAGCCCTCCTCCACGGCGTCCGACCCGGCACACCACGCAACACGCCCGAGATCCGAGATCCGGGATCTCGGGCGCTATGGGCCGACGCATCGCTTAGCCGATGGAAGAGGGCCGGGGCTCGTCGGGGGGCGCGCCCGCCTCGGCATCCGTATCGAAGTAGGCGATATGATCGTCCTCCTCCCGGGGTGGGCCCACCAGGGGCTCGGCCACCTCGACCTCCGGCACCACCTCGGAGAGGTCCTCCACATGCTCGTGCTCCAGGGCCCCCTGCACCAGTTCCTCGGTCACGGTGAGCTCGGCCCCCACCACCGACTGGGGCGTGGTGGGCACGAAGGGCGCCACCGGCAGCGGCGCCGGACGCACGCTGCGCCGCCAGGCGAAGAAGAGCACCAGGAAGACGCCCAGGCCGCCCAGCGACCAGAACAGGCCGCCGTCGCCCAGTGCCGTCATCACCGGAGTGATCAAGGGCGGGCTCAGGGTCGAACCGATGGCGTTGATCAGCAGCAGGCCCTGGCTCATGCGCACCAGGGCCCCGGCGGGGGCCCGGTCGGCGGCGTGGCTGACCGCCACCGGGTAGAGGGCGAAGACGCCGCCGCCGAGGAAGAACAGCAGCCCCGCCAGGATCCAGGGCTCGCCGGGCAGCACGAGAATCGCCAGGGAAATCAGCGCGCAGAAGGCGCCGATCAGGATCAGCACCTGCTGGCGGTCGTGGCGATCGGACCAGCGGCCGATGGGGTACTGGAGCAGCATGGCGCCGAGGATCACCACCGCCATCATCTGCCCCACCCGGTCGACGCCGAGGCCGCTGCGCTGCAGGTAGAGGGGCAGCAGGGTATAGATGGCGGCCACCGCCAGTCCGGAGCCGAAGCTGCCCATCACCCCGGTGGGGGTAATGGTGATCAGCCGATGGGGTGGCAGCGGCTCGGCATGCTCGATCAGCGGCGAGACCCGTGGAATCATCGCCATGGGCAGCACCGATAACGACGCCAGCAGGCCGATCACCACGAAGGGCACCATCTCGCCGGCGGCGTCGGTAACGCCCAGCAGCAGTTGGCCGATCACCCCGGCGGCATAGAGGGCGATCATGTAGAGCGCCAGCAGGCGCCCGCGCACTCGGGAGTCAGAGGCGGTCAGCAGCCAGCTCTCGATCACCAGGAAAACCCCCACCGTGGCCCAGCCGCCGATCAGGCGCAGCACGAACCAGGCGTAGGGGTCGAGCCACAGGGACTGCAGCAGCACGGTGACCGCCACCAGGGAGGCGAAGCCGCCGTAGGCGCGGATATGGCCGATGCGCAGCAGCAGGCGATCGTTGAACAGGGCGCCCAGGGCCAGGCCGATAAAGTAGGCCGACGACACCCAGCCGATGACCAGCGCCGAGTAGCCGGCGCCATCCAGGCGCAGGGTGATCAGGGTGGCCAGGAAGCCGTTGCCGATGCCGAGGATAAAGAGCCCCAGCAAAGGCGCCAGCGCCATGGCCAACAACTGCCGCGACATAAGCGAAGCCTCGCAACGAGAAAGCGAACCAGAGAGCAAGAATAGGAGGTGCGTGGCCGGACCGGAACGGCCTGGCTAGAGAATCGCGCGGCGACTATACGCCCGGCATGCCGACCTGCCAAGCCCTTTTCGCCGAACTTCGCCGGACTTTCGCTTCAATAACGCGATGTTATCGAACCAACCACCAAAGCTTGCCGAGGCTTTCGGTTACCCCTGGCGATGGGGCTTCTGCAGCAGCACCACATCGGCGGCGGGAAACTCCACCTCCAGGCCAAGGTGCTCCGCCAGCCACCGGAAGGTCGCCTCGCCGAAGAAGCAGACGTGAGTGGGGTCGAGGATATAGTGCCAGCCGACGAAGGCCTCCCTGGAGGTCACCCGCTTGGTCATCAGCCCCAGCCAGCCGCCGGGGCGCAGCCGGCCTACCAGCCGCGCCAGCTCCTCGCCGGGGGCGTAGAGATGCTCCACCACCTCGGTGGCGGTAATAAAGTCGTAGTGGCGCTCCAGCACCTCGGGATGCGGGGCAAAGAAGGGATCGTAGATCGCCATGGGATGCCCGGCCTCCTCGAACATCACCGACAGGGTCGGCCCCGGCCCGGCACCGAAGTCGAGGCCCTCGGCGCCGGGAGCGAGCCTTGCCTTCAAGGGGGTGAAGAGCCGCCCCAAAAAGCGCCGGTAGCCCGGATCATCCGGGGAGTTCTCGTGCTGGTCGTAGACCGCCCGCTCCGCCTCGGGGGGCAGACGGTAGGCCGCCGGTACATGCACCAGGGCGCAGGCCCCACAGCGGTAGTAGTCGCGGCGGGCGTCCCGGTGGAAGTGAGCGGCCTCGACGGCGCCACAGAGCGGGCAGGGATCCGGCGAGACGGGTAGCGGGCGATCGGGTAGGGACAGGGAGGGCTTCATCATCGTATGCTTTTGACGAACGGCGCCGCCAAGGCTACCCGCTTTGGCGGCCGCTGACACCCCTCAGGAGTCATTGCCCCATGCTTGCCGCCCTCGATCATCTGCTGATTCCGGTTTCCGACCTGCCCCGCGCCGTGGATTTCTACAGCCGCGTGCTGGGCCTGGAAGTGCGCTATCGGGACGCCGGGCGGGTCGATCTGCTGCTGGACGGCCTGGCCCTGCGGCTGCTCGATCCCGCCCAGGCGACGGACCTCCAGGCCGCCACCCCCCTCCCGGGCAGCCAGGCACTGTGCCTGCGCAGCCGCCTGCCCCTGGACGAGGTGCGTCATCACCTGGACGTACTGGGCATCCCCCTGGAACAGGGCCCGGTGCCGGGCCTGGGCGCCTCGGGCCCCATCGAAGCCCTCTACCTGCGCGATCCGGAAGGCAACCTGCTGGAGATCTGCCGCCCTGCCGGCTGATGGCAACGGCGCGCCGGGCGGGTATCATGGTCGGCCGATTGGTACTTCCCAAGGATGATCGATGAACGACAACCTGCAGAACGACAGCGTGGTGGCCGAACAGGGCCAGGCCCCGGACACCACCATGGCCATGGTGGTCTATGCCCTCTTCCTGGCCAGCTTCGTGGTCGGCTTCACCGGCATCATCGGCCTGGTGATCGCCTACGTCTACCGGGGCAAGGGGCCCCAGTGGCTCGACGAGCACTACCGCTACCAGATCCGCACCTTCTGGATCGGCCTGGTCTACGGCCTGATCTGCCTGGTGCTGGCACTGATCGGTATCGGCTTCCTGCTGATGCTGGCCCTGGCGGTGTGGATGATCATCCGCTGCGTCAAGGGCTTCAAGGGGCTCCAGGAGAAGCGCGCCCCGGCCAACGTGGACACCTGGCTGGTCTGAGCCATGAGTGAGGCCAAGCATCGATACCAGGCCCGGGCCATCGCCACCCTGTGGCGATGCCTGGCCGGACGGCGGCTGGGCACCCTGTGGCGCCTGGCGCGCCTCGCCGGGCCCTTGGTGCATCGCTTCAGCCGCCGCGAACGGGAGGTCACCGAGATCAACCTGCGCGAGGTCTTCCCCGACCTGGATAGCCAATCGCGGCGCCGCCTGGCTCGGGCCAGCCTGACCCACTCCACCGCCACCATGCTGGAGCTGGGCTTCGCCTGGATGGCGCCTCCGGAACGGGTGGAGGCATCGATCCTCGCCGTCCACGGCCGCGAGCTGCTCGACGAAGCCCGGGCCTCCGGCCAAGGAGTGATCGTGCTGGCCCCCCATTTCGGCAACTGGGAGGTGCTCAACTTCTGGCTCTCCGGACACTTCCCCTTCACCGCCATGTACGAGCCCCCCAAGCTCCCCGACCTGGACCCGGTGATCCGCGACGGGCGCGAGCGCATGGGCGCGAGCCTGGTGCCCACCAACCCCCGCGGCGTGGCGGCCCTGCTCAAGGCCCTCAAGCGGGCCGAGGCGGTGGGCATCCTGCCCGATCAGGAGCCGGACTGGGGGAGCGGCGTCTTCGCACCCTTCTATGGCCGGCCGGCCTATACCGCGACCCTGCTGCCCAAGCTGGTGGCCCGCACCCGGGCCCGGGTGGTCACCGGGGTGGCCCGGCGCCTGCCCGGCCAGGGCTTCGAGATCCACTTCCTGGCCGCCGACCAGCGCGTCTATTCGCCGGACGAGGTCGAGTCCGCCACCGGCGTCAACGCCTGCGTGGAGGCCGCCATCGCCCTGGAGCCGGCCCAGTACCAGTGGGAATACAAGCGCTACCGCAAGGTGATCGAGGAGCAGCAGGGGCATCCCGACCATGGCTCCTTCCGCCTCTACTAGGCACTGTCCGAAAACTGACTGCGCTCGCCCATACGGCGTTAAAAATCGGCTCAAAGTACTCATTTACACTGCGTAAACTCCGTCTTTTCGCCGATTTTTGCCTTGCCTGGCCTTCGCTCGCCGACTTTTCAGACAGCGCCTAGCGCCAAATAAATGGAAAATATTTCCATAAACCAACCTGGTATCTGATCGCCAAGCTGCTAGACTAGGCCCGACGCTTGACGGGGTGCCGGTAGACCGGCTGAGATGGCGCGGGCTGGCAGGCCACTGACTTGCCACCGAGCGCCGATCCCGTAGAACCTGATCCGGGTGAAATGGTGCGCTGTCGCGCCCATATGAACCGGCGTAGGGAATCAGGCGGGCCCTGGCCTGGTCGCCATTCGCCCTCCCCCTCTCGCCCCACTCCGGATCCCACCACCGGAGGTTGCATGGGCTACGCTTTCGACGATCTCAAGGGTGCCTGCCATCATGACTGGCGCGCCTATATCGAGCACGACTTCGTGCGCCAGCTGGGCGCCGGCACCCTGGAGGCCGGGGCCTTCCGCCACTACCTGAAGCAGGACTACCTGTTCCTGATCCACTTCTCCCGGGCCTATGCCCTGGCCGCCTACAAGAGCCGGTCGCTGGCCGACCTGCGCCATGCCCATGCCGGCCTCAAGACCATCCTCGACGTGGAGCTGCAGCTGCATATCGACTTCTGCCGCGACTGGGGCATCGACGAGGCGGAGCTCGCCGCCCTGCCGGAGGCCAAGGCCACCCTGGCCTATACCCGCTATGTGCTGGATACCGGCAACCGCGGCGACCTCCTCGACCTGCATGTGGCCCTGGCTCCCTGCCTGGTGGGCTATGGCGAGATCGCCCAGTGGCTGGCCGCCCAGTCCTTCACGGTGCGCGGCGAGGCCAACCCCTATGACGCCTGGATCGCCATGTACGCCGGCGATGACTTCCAGGCCGCCATGCGCGACGAGATCGCCTGGCTGAACGGCCGCCTGGCGGAGGTCACGCCGCGGCGCTTCGAGGAGCTGGCCACGGTATTCCGCGATGCCACGCGCCTCGAGATCGACTTCTGGCAGATGGGCCTGGATCGCGCCGACTAGCCCACAGTCTTTATACCTATTGCCACTGCGCGGACGTGAGGGGCGCCGGGGACAGGTCGTAGAGGGGGTCCTATGCCAGGGATGGCATCGGTAGCGCCCAGGGAGGGGTTCACAGCGCCCCTCGTAGACCTGTCGCCGGATCAGCCCCGGACTCCAGGCAGGACTTCCCGGCAATAAACCCGCCCGCTGGCGATAGCGGGCACCACACGCTTGACGGGGTGCCGTTGATGACGGCTGAGATCATGCCCTCCCACCATAGAGACAGCATGGATCCCGTTGAACCTGAACTGGCTAGGACCAGCGTAGGGATCAAGCGACACGCCGCCGGCACCCACTCGCCGGCCGCCCCTGTCCTCCCCAGCTGTCCTCCCTGACAAGACCCCGACAACCCTAGGGAGAACACCATGAGCAAGACCGCCCACTTCCTCGCCGAGACCGCCAGGGTCGACGCCGCCGCCGTCCAGCCGCTGCCCGGCTCGCGCAAGGTCTATGTGGAAGGCTCGCGCCCGGACATCCGCGTGCCCTTCCGCGAGATCAGCCTCTCGCCCACCAAGACCTCCGGTGAGGACGAGGCCAACCCGCCGCTGCTGGTCTATGATACCTCCGGCCCCTACACCGACCCGGAGGCCCGCATCGACCTGCGCAAGGGACTGCCCGAGCTGCGCCGCGCCTGGATCGAGGAGCGGGGTGACACCGAGTTCCTCGATGGCCCGACAAGCGAGTACGGAAAGCGTCGCGCCAATGACCCGACGCTGGCCCAGCTGCGCTTCGACCTGACCCGCACCCCGCGCCGCGCCAAGCCCGGGAAAAACGTCACCCAGCTCCACTACGCCCGCCAGGGGATCATCACCCCGGAGATGGAATTTATCGCCCTGCGCGAGAACCAGCGCCGCCAGGCGCTGGGAACGGAAGAGGTCGAACGCATCCTCGGCCACCAGCATCCGGGTCAGGGCTTCGGCGCCCGCCTGCCCGAGGAGATCACTCCGGAGTTCGTGCGCCGGGAAGTGGCCGAGGGCCGGGCGATCATCCCCAACAATATCAACCACCCGGAGTCCGAGCCGATGATCATCGGCCGCAACTTCCTGGTGAAGATCAACGGCAACCTGGGCAACTCGGCGGTCACCTCCTCCATCGAGGAGGAAGTGGACAAGATGACCTGGGGCATCCGCTGGGGCGCCGACACCATCATGGACCTCTCCACCGGCCAGAACATCCACGAGACCCGGGAGTGGATCATCCGCAACGCCCCGGTGCCGATCGGCACCGTGCCCATCTACCAGGCCCTGGAGAAGGTCAAGGGGGTCGCCGAGGACCTCACCTGGGAGGTGTTCCGCGATACCCTGATCGAGCAGGCCGAGCAGGGCGTGGACTACTTCACCATCCACGCCGGCGTGCTGCTGCGCTATGTGCCGCTGACCGCCAAGCGGGTCACCGGCATCGTCTCCCGGGGCGGCTCGATCATGGCCAAGTGGTGCCTCTTCCACCACAGGGAGAGCTTCCTCTACACCCACTTCGAGGAGATCTGCGAGATCTGCAAGCAGTACGATGTCGCCTTCTCCCTGGGTGACGGCCTGCGTCCCGGCTCGGTGGCCGACGCCAACGACGAGGCGCAGATGGCCGAGCTCAAGACCCTGGGGGAGCTGACCCGTATCGCCTGGAAGCACGACGTCCAGGTGATGATCGAGGGCCCCGGCCACGTGCCCATGCACCTGGTCAAGGAGAACATGGACAAGCAGCTCGAGTACTGCGACGAGGCGCCCTTCTATACCCTGGGACCGCTGGTCACCGATATCGCGCCGGGCTACGACCACATCACCTCGGGCATCGGCGCGGCGATGATCGGCTGGTACGGCTGCGCCATGCTCTGCTACGTGACCCCCAAGGAGCACCTGGGCCTGCCCAACAAGGACGACGTCAAGACCGGCATCATCACCTACAAGATCGCCGCCCACGCCGCCGACCTGGCCAAGGGTCACCCGGCCGCCCAGCGCCGCGACAATGCGCTCTCCAAGGCGCGCTTCGAGTTCCGCTGGGAGGACCAGTTCAACCTCGGCCTGGACCCGGACACCGCCCGCGAGTACCACGACGAGACCCTGCCCAAGGACTCCGCCAAGGTGGCCCACTTCTGCTCCATGTGCGGGCCCAAGTTCTGCTCCATGAAAATCACCCAGGAGGTGCGCGACTACGCCGCCGAGCACGGCCTCACCGGCGACGCCGAGGCGGTGATGAAGGGCATGGAGGAACAGGCGGAGAAGTTCCGCGACACGGGCCGCGAGCTCTACCAGGAAGTCTGAGCCCGGCCCTTATCGGGCCAGAGACGACGACGCCCCCGCCGTGAGCGGGGGCGTCGTGAATGACGGGCGCGAGTTAGAAGTGATAGCGCAGCCCGACGCTGGCGGCATCGAAATTGAAGTCGGACTTGTCGAGGTAACGGATATAGTCGGCGCCCACGGAGAGGTTGGGGGCGACTTCGAATTCGGCCCCGGCCCCATAGGAGAAGTCGCTCTCGCGATCTCGCCCACCCGGCGAGAAGTCGAAGCGAGCCTCGGAGTAGCCCAGCAGGCCATAGAGCCGGAACTCCTGGGAGATCGGCAGAATCCCCTTGGCGAAGCCACCGACCACATAGTCGAGCTCGACCTTGGTGCCCCCCACCCGATCGGAGCCACCGGTACCCAGGTGCCCCTCCACGGCGAAGAACTCGTTCAACTGAACGCCGCCCCGCAGTCGCAGGCCCACGTCATTGACCGAGGAACTCCCCTTAGGGTCAAGGTCCCAGAACATGGCATCGCCCCCCACATATCCCTGGGGATAGAAGCCATGCTGATTGGCCTGCGCCGTGGTAGCGAAGGACCCTGCCGCCAGAAGGGCCGCGGCAGATGCGGCAACAAGAAATCTCATGACCACCTCCATTAAAGAACGGTGTTTTTTAACACCTCTCGCAGTGTGGCTCAGAGTTCCCCAGGGCGCAAATGAAATGTTTTCAGTCCCGAGCCCGACTGCAGTAGCTCGACTCCACCCACCAGGCATCGGCACTAGCCGTTAGTCGGCGAAGCGAATATCCTGAGGAGACCTTGCCCCTATCCAGGAGAGCACGATGTCCGGCCTGCTGCCCGATGTGGATCCCGATGGCCTGCTGGAGTATTCGGTGGTCTACACCGACCGCGCCCTCAACCATATGTCCCGCGCCTTCCAGACAGTGATGACCGATCTTTCCACCACCCTCAAGCGGGTCTATGGTGCCGAGGCGGCAGTGATCGTGCCGGGGAGCGGTACCTTCGGCATGGAGTCGGTGGCTCGCCAGTTCGCCACCGACCAGAAGGTCCTGGTGGTTCGTAACGGCTGGTTCAGCTACCGCTGGAGCCAGATCTTCGCCATGGGCGATATCCCCGCCAGCGAGGTGGTACACAAGGCCCGCCGCCAGGGTGAAGGTGCCCGGACGCCCTTCGCTCCCGCGCCCATCGAGGAGGTGGAGGCCAGCATCGCCACCGAGCGCCCGGCCCTGGTCTTCGCCCCCCATGTGGAGACCGCCTCCGGCATGCTGCTGCCGGATGACTATATCCGCCGCCTGGCCGAGGCGGTGCATGCGGTGGGCGGCCTGCTGGTACTGGACTGCATCGCCTCCGGCACCCTCTGGGTGGACATGCAAGCCAGCGGGGTGGACGTGCTGATCAGTGCCCCCCAGAAGGGATGGAGCGGCAGCCCCTGTTGCGCCATGGTGATGCTCTCCGAGCGCGGCCGCCAGCGCCTGGAGGCCACCACCAGCAGCAGCTTCGCCATGGACCTGGGCAAGTGGCACGCCATCATGCAGGCCTATGAGCAGGGCGGTCACGCCTACCACGCCACCCTGCCCACCGACGGCCTGCGCCGCCTGCGCGATATCATGGAGGAGACCGAGCGGGTCGGCTTCGTGCGGGTTCGCGATGCCCAGCTGGAACTCGGTCGCCGGGTGCGCGAACTCCTCGCGGCTCGAGGCTTCGCCAGCGTGGCTGCCGAGGGGTTCGCTGCCCCCGGGGTGGTGGTGAGCTATACCGAGGATGCCGGCATCGCCGCCAAGTTCATGGCCGCCGGCCTGCAGGTGGCCGCCGGAGTGCCCCTGCAGTGCGACGAGGGCGACGACTTCCAGACCTTCCGTATCGGCCTGTTCGGCCTCGACAAGCTGCTCGACGTGGAGCGTAGCGTGACCACCCTGGCCGAGGCCCTGGACCGGCTGAGCTGACCGGCAACGGCGCTGGAGCAGAACGACGAAGGGGTGGCCTAAGGCCACCCCTTCGAGCTTCCAACAGACTGCTAGGCGCCACTTAATCCCCGCGGCAACATGCCCAGGTTGTTCTCCACCCGCTTAACGCCGGGGATGTCTTCCGCGGCCACCTGGGCCGCCTTGCGTTGCTCGGCGCTGTCCACCAGGCCCCACAGCTGCACCTCGCCCTGAACCACGATGACATTGATCTGGCCCAGGCCCAGGGTCTCCTCCAGCTCCTTATGGAGGCGGTCGCGAATGGCCCGATCATCCACGGTGGCGCCCTCCTCCAGGCCCGCCACCGAGAAACCGCGCAGCAGGTTGGCCCGGCTGATGATGCCGACCAATCGCCCCTCCTCGGTGACCGGCACCCGCTTGATGCGATGCTTCTCCAGCAAGCGGGCGATCTCGTCCAGCGGCATGTCTCGCTTCACCTGGATCACCGGCGCAGTCATCACCTGCTCGGCGGTGCGGCCATGGGACTTGATATAGTCCAGGGGGCTCGCCGGCGTCTCGAACAGGGCGCGCAGCCAGTGGCGCGGCCGCTCGCCATTGGCCTCGATGCGGCGCATCAGATCGCCCTCGCTGACGATCCCCAGCACCCGCTGCTCGGCATCCACCACCGGCACCGCACTGATATGATTCTCCAGCAGCAACCGCGCCACCTCCTGCACCTGGGTATCCGGAGCGACGGTGATGACATTGGGCGTCATGATATCCACGGCTTGCATAGCATTCCCTCGTTGGCCTGGGCCCGGGAGGCCAGGATCGGCTCCCGATGCCTGATCATTCTCTGAATGTAGCAGAGTCGCGAATCACGACGCTTGATCCAGGACAAGTCCCCTTTGCCCGGCCCGCAGGGAATCGGCGCCAGGCCGACGGGGTTGCTGGCGGTCGATCGGGGTTGACCGATCGTCACCTGAATCACGGATTGGGAGAGGCGTTGATCGATCGGATGAGGCGAATGACAGGCGATTCAAGTCGTCGGATCGAAAGAAGTTCACCGAAAGCCCGGGATTCGCAGTAGATCGGCGTTAAGTCCGACGGGCTGCTAGAGTGGAATCATACCCGCCCATCGCAGGAGAGACGCCCATGACGGTGCCCGACCGCCCCAGTCGCGTGCTAGCCCCATCACGACGCGCCCAGCTCTCGCTGTTCGCCAGGAATTTCTTCAAGCATCCGCGCATGCTGGGTTCCATTATCCCCAGCTCTCCCTTTCTGGTGCGGCGGCTCCTCGATCGGGTGGAGTGGGACCGAGCCCGGGTGGTGGTGGAGTACGGCCCCGGGGTGGGTACCATCACCCGGGAGATCCTGGCCCGGCTGCCCCCGGACGCCACCCTCCTGGCCCTGGAGACCAACCCGGATTTCGTCGCCTACCTGGGGGAGTCGCTCCCCGACCCGCGCCTGCAGGTGGTGGCCGGCTCCGCCGAGACCATCCAGGCGGAGTTGAGCCGGCTGGACCTGCCACCCGCTGACTATATCGTCGCCGGGATCCCCTTCAGCACCATGCCCGGCGAGTGCCGCGAGCGCATTCTCCACGACAGCCGGGAAGCGCTGAGCGATGAGGGCGCCATGCTCATCTATCAATTCTCGCCCAAGGTGGGAGGCGACCTGCGCCGCCTCTTCACCCGGGTCGAGAAAGGCTTCGAACCGCTCAATATCCTGCCGGCCCATCTCTATACCTGCCACCGCTGATCTCCCGGCCATCGCCCCCCACCGGGCACCCACCCGACGGGGGCGATAATCAGGCGGCCCGTTCGTCGCCCAGCACCCCCTTGGCCTTGGCGACATGGGTGGCGATGGCATCCATCAGGGTGGGCGACAGGCAGTCATAGGGCTCCAGCTTGAGCTGCCGCAGCCGCTCACGGATCACCGGCATGCGTCCCGGATCGACCCCGGACTCGATGATCGACGAGACGAAGGCGGCGAAGCCCGGCGGCGCCCAGCCGCCATGGTGGGAGAGCTCCGGGTGGATGAAATCGAGGCCATAGAAGGGATGGCCCTTCTGCTCGATGCGCCCGAACAGATGCACGCCACAGCCGGTGCAGGCGTGGCGACGGATCGCCGCCTTGCGGTCGAGGATCTCGAGCTTTTCCGGATGCGCGATGACATGCACGCTGGCCCGGGGCACGACCGCCACCTGGGAGAACAGGGCGCCCTCGGGCTTCCAGCACTTGGTGCAGCCGCACAGGTGGTTATGCTGACACTGCTCATGGATGGCCACCACCACCTGCTGCTCCTTGCAGCGACACAGCAGGGTGGCTCCGTCGAAGTCCGGATCGGCCGGCGTGATGCCGTTATCCACCGCCGGATGCAGCTTGACGGTATCGTTCATGGTGACGCCTCCTCTAGGGAATCCCGGAAGGCCAGGCCTTCCGGCGCGACACCTATCAGTGTAGATCCGTCGGTGGCTCATGCACCGAGTCGCGGATCACCCGCCGTGCTCCGACCCGCCCCGGCTCGATGACCGGCGCCTGGGTTAATCCGTCGGCGGCTCACGCACCGAGTCGCGAATCACCCGTTGCGGCGCGATTCGCACCTGCTCGAAGACCGGCTCCTTGGCGGCGATGGCCGCCGTCAACAGCCGGCAGGCCTCACGACACAGGCGGTCGGTCTGCTGACGCAGGGTGGTCAGGGAGGGAGAGAGCAGGCGAGCGATCTCGATATCGTCGTAGCCGATGATCGACAGCGCCTCGGGGACCCGCCAGCCGCGGCGAGTCGCCTCACCGATGGCCCCCAGGGCCAGCAGGTCGTTGAAGGCGAACAGCGCCGTGGGACGCCGCGGACCGGCGGCCAGCGCCTGGATGGCGGCCTCGCCACCGCCGACCTCCAGGTTGCCGGCCTGGACCCAGGCCGGCTCGACCTCGAGCCCCGCCTCGGCGAGGGCGCGCCGAAAGCCGCGATAGCGCTGCCGGGACTGGTAATGGTCCGCGGGGCCGGTAATGCAACCGATCTCTCGATGGCCCTGCTCGATCAGGTAGCGGGTGGCCAGGTAGCCGCCCTGCTCGGAATCATCGACGACGCTGGCCAGGGTCGGGGCCTCGTTGTCCATCAGCACCACCGGGAAGGGGCAGGCGGTGAGCAGCGCCAGGAACTCCTCGGAGATCACCGACTCCAGCACCAGCAGGCCATCGATGCGTTTGCCCTTGAGGGTGCGAATATAGCTGCGCTGCCTGTCGATATCGCGCCCGGAGTTGCACAGCATCAGGTTGAAGCCCGCCGCATAGAGGGCCGCCTCCACCCCGGAAACCACCTCGGCGAAGTAGGGGTTGGTGGAGCTGGTGACGATCATCCCGACGGTATGGGTGACGTTCTTCTTCAACGACTGCGCCGAGCTGCTGGGGGTGTAGTCGAGGCGCTCGATGGCCGCCATCACCCGAGCCCGGGTCTCCGGCTTGACGAAGCGGGTGTCGTTCACCACATGGGAAACGGTGGAGACCGAGACCCCCGCCGCCTTCGCCACATCGGTAATCGTCACCATCCGCTGCCTCCGCCATTGCACTCATTGACCGCCCGACCTGCCGACCGGTATCGCCTCGCCCCGGGGACCGGTTCCGGGTCGCGATGCTCAGGATACGCGATCCGGGCCGCCGCCGCCCAGGGATGCACCAGATAACCCCTTGATTTTCTGACCAAGCCACACGGTGGGCAGCTCAGGGCCCGCCAGGTGTCGGTGCCGGGATCTGCTTGCCAGGCTAGCCTATCGGACAAATAAAAACGATTGCGCAATCGTTTTTATTTGCCTAGGGTAGGCAAAAAACAACCACAAGACCCAGAGGCAAGCTCCCATGCCAGCCCACTCGCTTCCCTATTCCGACAGGCGCCTCTCGAGAAGGCACCCGCGCCCTCTCCGCACCATCCGGTGCCGCCGCCACACTCGGCGCCCCGACCCAGCCGCCGCCTCCCGCTCAGCACGCCCTCGATCCGGCCCCGCCGGCGACCCGCCCGTGCCTGCCCGGCGAGCCCTGAACTAGCCTCAACCCTCAGGATCAAGACAGTGACACTCTCTACGCCCCTCACTCCCCCCAGCGGTGATGCTCCCGACGTCGTCGTCGTCGGCAGCCTCAACATGGACCTGGTGGTGCGCACGCCACGCCATCCCGTGCCCGGCGAGACCCTGCTCGGCCACGGCTTCGCCACCACCCCCGGCGGCAAGGGCGCCAACCAGGCCGTGGCCGCGGCGCGCCTGGGCGCCGCCACGGTGATGGTCGGCTGCCTCGGCGACGACGCCCATGGTCATGCCCTGCGCGACAACCTCTCTCGCGAAGGCATCCGGCACCAGGCCGTGCGCACCAGCGCCGCCGGAGCAACCGGCGTGGCCATGATCCAGGTCGATGACGCCAGCCAGAACAGCATCGTGGTGATCCCCGGCAGCAATGCCGAGCTCACGCCAGCCGATGTGGAGGCCGCCGAGGCCCTGCTGGCCTCGGCCAGACTGGTGGTCTGCCAGCTGGAAGTGCCGCTCGAGACGGTACGCCACGCCTTCGAGCGCGCCCGGGCCCATGGTGCCACCACCCTGCTCAACGCCGCCCCGGCCATGGCGCTGCCCGGCGAACTGCTCGCCCTGGTCGACTGGCTGGTGGTCAACGAGAGCGAGGCCGAGGCCCTTAGCGGCTGCCCCGTGGCCGACCCCGACCAGGCGGCCCGGGCCATCGAGCGGCTCCAGGCCCTGGGCTGTCGCCGGGTACTGATCACCCTGGGCGCCCAGGGCGTCGTGGCGGGCCTCGAGTCGGGCCTCCACCACGCCCCCGCCCGGCCGGTCACGGCGGTGGATACCACCGGCGCCGGCGATACCTTCGTCGGCGCCTTCGCCGCGGCCCTGGCCCGCGGCGCCGAGGTGATCACGGCCCTACAGGAGGGCCAGGCCGCCGCCGCCATCGCCGTCACCCGCCCGGGCGCCCAGACGGCGATCCCCTATCGCCACGAACTCCCCCCCGCCACTCCCTGAGGAGAACAACAATGACCTCCGCCCCTGCTCACAAGGTGATCTTCGATACCGACCCGGGCGTCGACGACGCCATGGCGCTGCTCTTCCTGCATCGCCACCCGGCCATCGAGCTGCTCGGCATCACCACCGTGCACGGCAATGCCGGCATCGACACCACCACCGCCAACGCCTGCTACCTGGCCGAGCGCTTCGCCATCGAGGTGCCCATCGCCCGCGGCGCCCGGGAGCCCCTGGCGATGGCCAAGTCGCCGCCGCCGGCCATGGTGCATGGCGACGACGGCCTGGGTAACGTCGGCCAGAGCTTCGCGCCGAGCCGCACGCCGGACCCGCGCCCCGCCTATCGCTGGATCATCGACACCGTCCGCGCCCACCCCGGCGAGGTGACCCTGGTGGCGGTGGGGCCCCTGACCAACCTGGCCCTGGCCCTCAAGGAGGACCCGGCGATCGCCGAGCTGGTCAAGGCGGTGGTGATCATGGGCGGCGCCTTCGGCGTCGGCGGCCAGGGCGGCAATGTCACCCCGGCGGCGGAGGCCAATATCCACGGCGACCCCCTGGCCGCCGACCTGGTCTTCACCGCCCCCTGGCCGGTCACCGCGGTGGGCCTGGACGTGACCCACCGGGTGTTGATGAGCAACGCCGACTTCGCCCGCCTGCGCGACCAGGGCGGCGAGGATGGCGACTTCATGTGGCAGATCTCCCGCCATTACGTGGGCTTCTACTCGGCCCGGGAGGCCATCGACGGCTGCTATGTCCACGACTCCAGCGCCGTGGCCTATGTGATCGACCCGAGCCTGTTCGAGGTGCGCCGGGGGCCGGTGCGCGCGGTCACCGACGGCATCGCCATGGGCCAGACCCTGCAGCGCCCCGACGACCGGGACTTTCCCCCCGGCGACTGGGACGGCCTGCCCTCCCAGGGCGTCTGCGTGGGTGTGGACGCCGAGCGCCTGCTGACCCTCTTCATGGAAACCTTTATCGACACCGAGGAGACCGCGTCATGAGTCGACTGAGCCGCATCGCCGACTTCGGCCAGCAGGTCTGGCTGGACCAACTGTCGCGCCAGCTGCTGCGCGGCGGCCGGCTGCGCCGCCTGATCGAGGAGGACGCCATCGCCGGGGTCACCTCCAACCCGGCGATCTTCCACCAGGCCCTCGCCGAGGACCCGCTCTACCAGGAGGACCTGGCCCGGCTGCGCGCCGAGGCGCCGGACCCGGAGCGCCGCTTCGAGGCCCTGGTGCTGCCCGATATCCGCGAGGCCTGCGACCTGCTGCGTCCCCGCTACGATGAATCGCGGGGTGACAAGGGCTATGTCAGCTTCGAGGTCTCGCCGCGCCTGGCCCAGGACGCCGACGCCACCCTGGCCGAGGCCCGCCGGCTGTGGACGGCCATCGACCGTCCCAACGCCATGATCAAGATCCCGGCGACGCCGGCCTGTCTGCCGGCGATCCGCGACGCCGTCGCCGCCGGGATCAATATCAATGTCACCCTGATCTTCTCGCCGCGCCAGCTCGACGCCGTCTTCGCCGCCTTCCGCGAGGGCCTGGCCGCCCGCCATGCCGCCGGACTACCGGTCGCCGGCCTGCGCGGGGTGGCCAGCGTCTTCCTCAGCCGGGTCGATGCCCGCCTCGACCCGCGGCTGGCGGAAGCCGCTCCCGAGCTGCGCGGCACCGCCGCCATCGCCTCCGCCAGGGCCGCCTATGCCCGCTGGCAGGACGTGTTCGGCGGCGACGATTTCGCCGCCCTGGGCGCCGCCGGCGCCCGGCCGCCGAGCTGCCTGTGGGCCAGCACCGGCACCAAGGACCCGGCCTACTCCGACGTGCGCTACGTGGAGGAGCTGATCGGTCCCGACACCGTCAACACCGTGCCGGCGGCGACCCTCGAGGCCTTCGCCGACCACGGCGAGGCCGCCGAGACCCTGACCCGGGACCTCGACGCCGCCCGGCGGCAGCTCGCCGCACTGACGGCCCTCGGCATCGATCTCGACGCCGAGGGCGACGCCCTGCAAGCGGAGGGCCTGGCCGCCTTCGACCGCGCCTTCGACGCCCTGCTCGAGCGGGTCGCCTGACCCCCTTACCCTCACAAGGAGAACAAGATGCCTCTTTCCCAAGCTTCCCGTCGCCTGCTGCCGGCCCTGCTCGGCGGCGCCCTGCTGGCCCCCACCGCCCTGCAGGCCGATACCCTGACCCCCGTCTGGTCCTTCGCCAATGCCTCGCTCAACTACCTGGACTGGTCTGGCGGCACCGAGCGGCGAACCGCCGACAACGCCGCCAAGAGCGACTTCTTTTACCTGGAACTGGAGGGCGGCGCCGGCTTCGAGTGGGGCGAGTTCTACGGCTTCGCCGATCTCGAGAACCCGGGCAACAGCCGCTTCGACGCGGCCAGCGGCGGCCAGGACAATCGCCGTACCGCCGCCAAGCTGACCTCGCACTTCTACCTGGGCGACTCGCCCTTCTCCCTCTATGCCCATGTCTACGACTTCCGCGACCCGGGCTTCAACAGCCGCGAGCAGGACCAGGTCCTCGGCCTGGGCTTCCGCCACACCTTTGCCAACGGCCTCTGGGTCAAGCCCTTCTTCGGGGCGGCCCGGGTGCAGAGCAGCGGCCACACCGGCATGAACGGCTACATGGCCGGCTGGGTCGCCGGCTACGACTTCCAGGCCTTCGACCAGGCCTTCAGCGTCACCAACTGGCACGAACAGACCTTCGCCCGCGCCGACGCCTACCTCGAGCAGAACTATGTCGGCGAGGCGGCCGGCCCGGTCGGCACCAATGGCGCGGTGAGCCTCTGGTGGCACCCCCATGAGCGGCTCACCACCGGGGTGCAGTACCGCTATGCCAACAACAAGCTGGGCACCCCCGACGCCTACCAGAACGCCATGATCTACACCCTCAAGTTCAACTTCCTGTAAGGGCCCCGCGCCCCGACAGCCCGGATCATGAAGGAACTCCAATGACAATCACCATGAGCCTGGTCGGCATGGCGTCGCTGATCGCCATCGCCCTGATCTTCTCCACCAACCGCCGCGCCATCCGCCTGCGCACCGTGGGTGGCGCCTTCGCCATCCAGGCCGGCATCGGCGCCTTCGTGCTCTATGTGCCCGCCGGCCAGACGATGCTCGCCGCCGTCTCCGCCGCGGTCAGCCAGGTGGTCATGTATGCCAACGACGGCATCGACTTCCTGTTCGGCGGCCTGGCCGACCCCAGCGGGGTCGGCTTCGTGTTCGCCATCAAGGTCTTGCCGGTGATCATCTTCTTCTCCTCGCTGATCGCCGTGCTCTACTACCTGGGCATCATGCAGTGGGTGATCCGCCTGCTGGGTGGCGCCCTGCAGCGGGTGCTGGGCACCTCGCGCACCGAGTCGCTGTCGGCCACCGCCAATATCTTCGTCGGCCAGACCGAGGCGCCCCTGGTGGTACGTCCCTTTATCGCGCGGATGACCCCGTCGCAGCTCTTCGCGGTAATGTGCGGCGGCCTGGCCTCGGTGGCCGGCTCGGTGCTGGCCGGCTATGCGGCGCTGGGCATTCCCATGGAGTACCTGGTGGCCGCCTCCTTTATGGCCGCCCCGGGCGGGCTCTTGTTCGCCAAGCTGATCATGCCGGAGACCGAGACGCCGGAGGACAGCGTCTCCGCCGCCGAGGCGCGCCTCGAGGCGGAGGAGGAGCGGCCCAGCAATGTGCTCGACGCCGCCGCCGCCGGGGCCACCTCGGGCCTCAAGCTGGCCGCCAATGTGGGCGCCATGCTGCTCGCCTTTATCGGCCTGATCGCCCTGATCAACGGCATGCTCGGCGGCCTGGGCGGCTGGTTCGGCCTGGAGTCGCTGAGCCTGGAGCTGCTGCTCGGCTGGCTCTTCGCGCCCCTGGCCTTCCTGCTCGGTATCCCCTGGGAGGAGGCGACCCTGGCCGGCTCCTTCCTCGGTCAGAAACTGGTGGTCAACGAGTTCGTCGCCTATATCAACCTGGCGCCCTATATCTCCGGCGACCAGCTGGTGGCCGCCACCGGCCAGGCGATGACGCCCCATACCATGGCGATCCTCTCCTTCGCCCTGTGCGGCTTCGCCAACCTCTCCTCGGTGGCCATCCTGCTCGGCGGCCTGGGCAGCATCGCCCCCAGCCGTCGCCACGACATCGCCCGCTTCGGCCTCAAGGCGGTGCTCGCCGGCACCCTCTCCAACCTGATGTCGGCCTCGATCGCCGGCTTCTTCCTGGCCCTGGCCTAAAGCGATAACGCAGCACGCCCCCGGGGAGAGCTTCCCTGGGGGCGTGCTGTCATGGACATCGTAGGTGCGATCTCTCGATGTCGGGCGTCTTAGCCCTGCTGGGGCTCGGCTTCCAGCGCGCCGAAGCGTTCGCGCAGCCAGGCATTGATCGCATCGGACTCGTAGAGCCAGTCGACGCTGCCATCGGCTTGCTCGATGCGCAGGCAGGGCACCTTGACCCGGCCGCCGCCTTCCAGCAGCGCCTGGCGGTGGTCGGGGTCGAGCTGGGCATCGCGCAATTCGATGCTCAGGTCCAGGCGGGCCATCTCCTTACGCACCTTGACGCAGAAGGGGCAGGCGCGGAACTGGTAGAGCGCCAGGGACCGGCACTGGCGATCCACCTCGGCCTGGGCCTCGGCACTGCGGCTCACCGCCGCCTTGGGGGTGGAGAGTTTCTCGGCCAGCAGCATCAGCGGCGTGAGCAGCAGGCGCAGGGTGCGGAAGAAGTAGCGGATCAGCACTCGCATGGCATCCTCGTAACAAGAAAGGGTGGATAACACGCCAGCATACCCTATCGCCCCCCCTCCTGTCGGGGCACCACCGTCACCTCCTCGATATCCACCACCCGTGAGCGGTTCATCACGATCTTCCAGCGCTGGATCACCGCCTCGCCGTCGCCGCTACGCTCCCGGGTCACCAGGTTGATCAGGTGGCGGCGCTCCACCCGTTCGCGACTCACCTCCTCCCCCTCCAGGCGGTAGACCAGGTGGCTGGCCTTGTCCATCAGTCGCGCCACCAGGCTGAGGTCCAGGGTCAGGGTCTCGCGCACCTGCTCATAGCCGCTCAGGAAGCGGGTCGGCGATATCCGCGAGCTGGAGCGGTAGTGCAGCACCACCTCCTCCCGCTGGGCCACGTTGCGCTTGCGCGCCCACTTGATCTCGTCGTCCAGCTTCACGTAGCGCTGGTAGTCGCACCACTCCAGCTGGCGCCCCACCAGCGCCTGGCTGGTGGGGTCCTGGTACTGGCGCCGCCACTTGGGGCGCCCCTTGCGCAGCAGCCGCCACAGGGTATTGCGCAGGTCATCCTTGAACACCTCGCGCAGGGCATAGATCACCGCCAGCACCAGCACGAAGAGGGCGGTGATATCGCCCAGGGACTCCCGAGCCTGCAGCAGCCCCAGGGAGACGAAGACCATCACCACCGCCGTGGCCAGCGCCTTGACCGCCTTCTGCTCGCCGCCCCCCAGCTCCTGGGTGCGCTGGCGCAGGGTCAGGGGGTACTCGATCAGGCGGCGCAGCAGGCGCATCTTGTTGGACATCCGGGTGGGATCCTCCACCACCCGGGGCGAGTTGTACTCCTCGGCCTCGCGATGCGCCGCCTCCGCCTCGCAGACCGCCACCAGGCGCCGGCGCATCCCGGCATAGTCGGTCTCCCGGGGTAGCTGACAGAGCAGCTCCAGCAGCCGCTGCTCGGTGAACCAGGAGAGGTAATTGTCGATATTGGTGTAGTACTTGAGCAGGCTCTCGCGCTCCGGCACGTTGCGCCGCAGCCGCTTGAGGATATCCACGGCCAGCGCCACCACCTCCTCGAAGCGCGCTTCGAGGGCCTCGATAGCGTCCTCCGAGGCCTCGCGGCGCTTGTCGCCGCGCCGCTCCTTGAGCCGCGCCTTCAGCTCGCGCACCGCCCCCTCCAGGGCCACCACGTACTGGTAGGCATAGAGGCTCAGGCTCAGGCGATACTGGTCGCTGCCCAGCTCGTTGCGCCGGGCCAGGCGGCTATGCACCAGGGGCAGCTGGTGGCGGTCGCTGTAGTAGGTGCGGCTGAGGTGGATGGCGTTATGGTAGAAGGCCTGCTCCGAGACCACCGCCGCCGAGAGGTCCAGCTCCGCGGGCACGAAGAGGTAGAGATCGAGCTTGTGGGAGCTGGACTCGCGCAGCACCCGGGACAGCTTGAGATGAAACCCTTCCCTGCGCTCCAGTGTGATCACACCACCGCTCCCTGACGCCGCGTCGAAAGCCTTACGTTATACCAAGGGGCCCCACACCACCACGGCGCCGACCCGGAAGGGCATCGCCGGTCGGACGCATGGTATGATTCCGCGACAGCTAATGGACAGCGGATCGACGATACGACCATGCAACGGATGCTTGCGACGCCCCGCCACGACTGGTGCAGCCAGGCGGAGGCCCTCGGCTTTCACTTCCACTCCCTGGATGGCGAACCCTACTGGGACGAGAGCCTCTACTACCGCTTCAGCCTGCGCCAGGTCGAAGAGGATATCGAGGCACCCAGTGCCGAACTCGAGGCCATGTGCCTGGCCCTGGTGGCCGAGGCCATCGACAGCGAGGCGCTGCTCGCCCGGATGGCGATTCCCGAGGCCTTCTGGCCCCTGGTGCGCGATAGCTGGAAACGCGACGAGCCGGCACTCTATGGGCGCATGGACCTCTGCTACGACGGGCATGGTCCGGCCAGGTTCTACGAGTACAACGCCGATACCCCCACCTCCCTCTACGAGGCGGCCTTCTTCCAGTGGGTCTGGCTCGAGCAGTGCCGCGAGGCCGGGCGGCTACCGGCACATGCCGATCAGTACAACCGGATCCAGGAGGCCCTGATCGCCCGCCTCGCGATGCTGGGCGAGCGCCAGGCTCCCCTGCACCTGGCCTGCTGCCCGGAGCATATCGAGGACATGGGCACCGTCACCTACCTGGCCGACTGCGCCGCCCAGGCCGGCCTCGAACCGGTCCTGACCTATATCGACGACATCGGCCACCGGCCCGGCGCCGGCTTCATCGACCTGAATGACACCCCCATTCGCCAGCTCTTCAAGCTCTACCCCTGGGAGTGGTTATTCCAGGAGCCCTTCGCCGCGCATATCGACTCGCGGACCACCCGCTTTATCGAGCCGGCCTGGAAGAGCCTGCTGTCCAACAAGGCGATCCTGCCCCTGCTCTGGGAGCGCCATCCCGGCCATCCCAACCTGATTCCCGCCTGCTTCGCCGATGCCCCGGACTCGGCGCCGCTGGGCGAACGCTGGGTGCGCAAGCCCTTCTTCTCCCGCGAGGGCGCCAATATCGCCATCGAGACCCCCACGGGCGTTACCACCCGGGTGCCAGGTCCCTATGACCAGGGCCCGGCGATCCTTCAGGCCTGGACGCCGCCCCCCGACGTCGGCGGCCGCCACCCGATCATCGGCAGCTGGCTGGTGGGAGGCGAGCCGGTGGGCATGGGGGTGCGCGAGGATGACAGCCCCATCACCCGGGACAGCTCCCGCTTCGTGCCGCACATCATCCTCGATTGAGCGCCACGCCCGCCGGCGTCTCCTCCAGCAGCCGGCGGGCGCAGCGCGGCAGCTGTGACTGCAACCACCAGTCGACGCCGCGGACCAGCAGCCAGGCGACGGCGACCCACAGGTGCCCGGACAGGAAGACGACGAAGCTCTCGCCGGCCAGCAGGGCGGCCAGCAGAATGGGTTCCACCAGGATCAACACGAGCGCCAGCGCGCCCCCGTCCACCGGACGCAGCAGGACCTCCTTGGCGGATCGGGGCACCCAGAGCGGGTGCTCGCGGAAGGCGCGCCGGTCCAGCTTGCCCAGATAACCCCGTCCCACGTCCAGGTGCCAGTTCATCTCGTTCTGCTCATGCACCAGGCGCCGGGCCTCCGCCCCCACCAGGGGCTCCACCCGACCGCTGCCCAGGTGGATCAGCAGATGATCCTCCGGACGGAAGAGATAGAGGTCCCGGTAATAGCCATGGCGACCACTCCAGAGCAGGAACAGCCCCCAGATGAGGCTCCAGGCCAGCAGCATCAGGGTGAAGTTATTCAACGGCCAGAGCGCGATTCCCAACGCCTGCTGCCCCCCCAGGAAGAAGCAGACCAGGACCGGTACCCCATAGGCGATCGTCACCATCGGCAGCGACCACCCCCGCCCCTGGAGGATGCCTTCGCCACGCTCGTCGTCTCGGGCAATGATTGTCAGCGGCGATTCCATGAGCCCTCCGTGATTTCCATCCAGGCCAGGGCCCACTCCGAGGAGGCCCAGAGCGGGTCTCGGGATAGCGGCGTGGCCGCGGGGACCAACACCAGCCCCTGGCGCGACTCGCCCAGGCGCCGGGTTGCCAGCAGCAGGGCCGGCATGGGCGGCTCGCCATAACTCGAGCGCCGCGACACGCCGACGCCGGCGACCCCCTCGACCCAGTCGGGTAGCGTCAGCTCCGCCATCCATTCCTGCCAGTCGCCCAGCCCCGCCAGGCGATGATCGCGCAGCAGCAGGCGACCATCCCGATGCAGCGCCGAGAGTCCCGGCGGCCAGGCCCCGGGGAAATCGACGTCGAGCGTCTCCAGCCCCTCGAGGGGCGTCGTGGCCAGGTGCCGCCACAGGGCGCCCAGCACCTGCAACTGAGCGGCACTGGCCGTGGTGATCGGCAACGCCAGCTCGCGCCCGCCACGGGTAGTGGCCCGGGTATCGCGCTCGGTGTGCCATCCCCAGGTCCCGCGCTGACGCCACTGCCGGGCCATCTCCTGGCCGCTCCGCCACTCGCCATCGCGATATTCCCAGACGATCCAGAGTCGCTGCTCAGGATGATCGGAGCGCGACGAGGCGACCCCCGGCCCCACGCAGTGGGACACCGCGGTGGGTAGCGGCAGCGGGTAGGCCAGCTCGGGCAGGCTGCAACCGCGCTGGTGATAGCTCGACAGGGGACGCGCCCCATGGCCACGCAGCCCCACCACCGGCAGGGTCTCCGGCGCCTCGCGAAAACGCTGGCGCAGCGACTCGATCAGCGGCTGGGCGGCCTCGATCCGCGCCTCCAGGCGATCGGCGGCCAGTGGCATCGAGAAAGACAGCAACACCACCAGGAGGCCCCCATGCCAGGACAGCCGGCGCCTCATCCGGTGGCCCTCACCATGCTCTGGCGGGCGGTACCGCCGAAACCGCCCCGTACCCCGCTGCTGCGGGAGGCAGAGAAACGATCCGGTAGCCGGCTGGCATCGAAGCGCCGGTCGAAGTGCGGGCCGCTCCCCGCGTTCAGGAAATGATGGTGCAGACGAACCTGCCGGGCGTCGCGTCCCGGTCCCAGGTGATGCCCCCGGGCGGTGAAGTAGTGCCAGCCCGCCATGTAGCTGCTGGTGCCGTTGAGGTTCTGCTCCGCCATGCCATAGACCGGCTGGAGCTGCGACTCGTCGAGGTCGGCCAGCGACTCGCCGGGCTCCCCGTCGAGTCGCCGGATCAGGGCATCGCCGACCATGAACCCCGAGGCCTCGGGGCGGGCCAGGCCATCCTCACCGACCCGGCAACCGATCACGCTCTCGGCACCGCACCATTGGTTGCCATCGCAGGCGGGACGGATACGAGCAAACTCCGCCTCGCAGGCGTTCAGGTGGGCATAGCTGGGTGCCTGGGAGAGGCCACGGCGGTGGGCCTCGGACTCGAGGGCCTCGCAGGTCACCAGGTCGAGTCCACTGCCCTGCGCGCAGGCCTCGGCGGAGTCGAAAAGGTGCACCTGGGAATGCAGCGGGTCCCAGCTATAGATGACCACGGGGGCCACCCCCATCAGGGTGAGGGTCAGCAGGGAGACGCGCTTCTGGGTGCGGACGGACGGAGCGATACCGTCCGCCTGGGAAGATTCGGCCATACCAACGTCCTTGTCGTCTTGCCAGTCGCCTCGGCGAGAGATCCCTTCGCCGGCGGCCCGGCATGCTAACCGAGCCGCCGACGGCTGTCCATGCAAACAGTAGAATAAGCTAATATCTTGCCACCCTTCTCAGCATCGACAAGGATGCTTAGACTCCCCCTGGGGCCCTTCCCCATCCTGCCTCGCCCGTACCTCGAATCCTTCGTGCGAGTCGGGATTAAAGGGCCCCCGCTATCGGCCGATATTCGGCAGGTGATCCTCGACCGTCGAGCCGCCTGCCGGCACGGCTAACGCCCTCCCCGGAGCCCGTTATGTCCATCGCCCGCTTCACGCCCTTCGAGCGGCTGTTGCTCACCAGCCGCCACCAGGCCGACACCGCCGCCCTGCTGTTGCTGGGCTGGGTGCTGGTCAACCAGGGGCCGGTGGGAGAGGATCAGCGCGCCCGGCTGGTGAGCCTGACCCGGGATTTTCGCCACGGCCATGACCTGGCGCCGCTGCTGGAGATCGCCGCCGCCCAGGACCTGGACGCCATCCAGCTGGCCGCCGAGGTGCTGCAGCGGGAGGCCCGCGGCGGCTACCCCTTCCTGCGCCTGGCCATCGCCCTGGCCGCCGGCCAGGGCGAGCCGAGCCCGGCCAACCACCATGTGCTGCGCTTTCTGGCCGACCTGCTGGGGGTCCCTCCCCAGGAGTTCGCCGCCCTCTATGAAGCCACCAGCCAGCGCCCGCTGCAGGAGCCCGCCGACCCCAGCCGCCACGCCTACTGGCAGCCCCGCTTCGAGGAGCGCGCCCGTCGGGAAGAAGCCCGGCGCCAGGCCGAGGAGCAGGCACGCCGGGCAGAACGGCAGCGGGAAGAGGAAAGACGCAGGAAAGAGGAAAGCGGGAAGAAGAGAGAGGGGCGAGGGAAGACCCATGAAGGCCGGGAAAGGCAGGAAGACGGGCGGCGCCAGCGGGAAGAGCAACGCCACGGGGAATCGCGGGATGGCCATCGGCGGCGGGAGGAGCAGGAGCGGCCACGCCATTACGCGCCCCCCGGGCGCCAGGGCCGTGCCCTCCAGGTGCTGGGGCTCGCCGAAGGCGCCAGCCGCCAGGAGATTCGCCGCGCCTACCGCCGCCTGGCCCAGGCCCATCACCCGGACCGCTTCCATGCCGAGGGCGAGGCGGTGATGGCCAGCGCCTCCCGGCGCTTCCAGCGCATCAAGCAGGCCTATGACTACCTGATGCGGGAGGTCTCCTGATGCGCGACCTCTACCGGCGCCTGGGCGTGCCCCCGGACAGCGACGGCGAGACCCTGAGCCGGGCCATCGCCGCCTGCGAGCACCGCACCCTCAGGCGCGATGCCGAGGCGGTCCTGGTCGAGGCCGAGCATCGCCGGGAGTACGACGCCCTGCACGCCACCCTCGGCGATATCGGCCGGCTGCGTTCCCGCCTGGGCCTGACCCACGGCGCTCACTGGCGGGATGGCCTGGCCGACGACTTCTCCGCCCCCGCCGACCTGGCCGGCTCCCACCATGAGGCGCTGATGCGGCGCCTGAGCCAGGCCGCCCTGGCCCATGATCGCTGGCGACGCGGCCGCGCCCTGGGGCTGGGCCTCGGCCTCTTCCTGCTCGGCCTGCTGGCCGGCGCCGCCACCTGTCACTGGCTGCTCGGCTGACGCCGCCAGGCAACCCCTAGCCGGTCCGGCGTACCACCAGCGCCACCGGCACGGAGACATGCCGCGGCGGCTGGCCGGCCACGGCCTCGCCCAGCAGGGTGACGCTGGTCGCGGCGATGGCGGCGATGTCCTGGCGTACCGTGGTCAGGTCGGCGGCCAGTACCGGCAGATCGTCGAAGCCGGTCACCGCGACCTGCCCGGGCACCTCGATACCGCGATCCTCCAGGGCCGCCAGGCAACCCAGCGCCAGCTCATCGGTCTCGCAGACCAGGGCATCGAAGGGTGGCGGCGCCTCGGCCAGCACTCGCATCAGGTGGCGATAGCCGGCCAGGGCATCGTCATGGACATGCGGCACGCTGATCGACCGTTCCGGCAAGCCGGCCTCGGCCAGGGCCGCCTGGTACCCCCCGAGGCGATGCTGGCGATGGGGCAGCCCCAGCTCGCAGCCCACGAAGGCGATGCGCCGGCGGCCCCCCTCGATCAGGTGGCGGGTGGCCAGGTAGAGGCCATGGCGGTCGTCCGGCGCCACCGAGAAGCCCTCGCCCGCCTCGCCGATGCGCACGAAGGGGATTCCCCAGGCTTGCAGGCAGGCGGGACGCGAGTCATCGGGAAACTCGCCCAGCAGGATGGCGGCCCCGGCCCGCTCGGGCAGCAAGGCCATCTGGTCGTGGGCGAAGAAGATCGGCACCATGCCCTGCTCGTGGAGGGCCAGGGTCAGGTGCTGGTAGAGCAGGATGTAATAGGGGCGCAGCTCGATCTCCTGGCGCCCCAGCGAGATACCCACCACCGCGCCCTTGCCGCTGATCAACTGGCGGGCGGCGGCACTGGGCCGGTACTCGATCTCGTGGCTGATCGCCAGGATCCGGTCACGCAGTGCCTCGCTGAGTCCCGGCTTGCCATTGAGCGCGCGGCTCACCGAGGCGATGGATACCCCGGCCCGCCGCGCGATTTCACGAATGGTCGCCGACTTCGACGGCTCTCTGCTCATGCCCCTGCCTCATCGCCCGGACGGACGGCGCCGGATCGGGCGCCGCCCCTGTGTCAGGCAGCCGATTGTGCCGAAAATCACCGACCTGCGCGAGCCATCGAATCCGGCAACGAGCCGGAGGCCTCGGGCTAGCCGGCCAGGACCAGGCTGCGATCCTCGGCATCCGAGGCGAAGCAGGCGTCGAGCACCCGCTGCAGTTCGGCGCCCCGAGCGAAGTCGGGCTGGCCGTTGCTGCCGCTTTCGATGCCATCGACGAAACGCCGGTAGATGCTGGGCGTGGGCGGCGCCGTCACGGTGCTCCAGCGCGCCGGATGGACGTCCTCGCCCAGGCACACCTGCACCTCGTCCCGGGCCTTGTCCAGGTCGATGCGCAGGGCGCCGCGGTCGCCATGGACGCTCAGGCCCAGGGAATTGTGGTGGCCGGTGGCCCAGCGGGTGGCCTGGAGGGTCCCCAGTGCCCCGCCGGCGAACTCCACCCGCATCAGCGCCGTGTCGTTGGCATCGAGCCGATAATCGCCGATACGATTGCCCGGCGCCTTGTCGAAGCACTTGAGCTTGCAGTTGACCGCGGTGATCTCGCCCACCGGGAAGCTCGCGAAGTCGAGGATATGCACCCCCACGTCGCCCAGCACCCCCTTGCTGCCGTGCTCCTCGGAGAGCCGCCACAGCCACTGGCTGTCCCGATCCCAGCGCCCCCAGGCATGGCTGACCAGCCAGCTCTGCCGGTAGCTGGCGTCCACGTGCCTCACCCGGCCGATGGCGCCGGCGGCGATCAGCTCCCGGGCATGCTGGATGGCCGGCGCATCGCGGTAGCTGAGGTTGATCATGTTGATCACCCCGGCCTCGCGGGCCGCCGCGGCCATCGCCTCGGCATCGGCTTGGTTGGTGGCCAGGGGCTTCTCGCAGAGGATGTGCTTGCCGGCGGCGATGGCGAGCAGCGAGGTCGCCTTGTGTACCCCATCCGGGGTGACGTTGCTTACCGCGTCGATATCGTCCCGGGCCAGCATCGCCTCGAGGTCGGTATAGGCCTCGGGGATACCGTGCGCCGCGGCGAAGGCGCGTACCTTGTCGCCGTCCAGGTCGCACACCGCCACCACCTCGACGCCCTCGAGGGCCGTGAAGTGCTTGGCATGTTCGCCGGCCATGCTGCCGGCACCGATGATCGCCAGTCGCATCACTTGAAGCCCTCCTCGCCGGGCTTGTGCAGGCTTTCTCCCTTCACTTCCACCGGGTTGGGCGCCTGGTCGGGCGGCACATTGGGGCAGCTATCGATCCACCGCGAGCCCTCGGGGCGCGCCCACTTGACCGCATTCCTGAGCACCAGGCGCACCTGGTCGTCGTAGTAGATCGGGTAGGTCTCGTGGCCGGGGCTGAAGTAGAAGATCTTGCCGTTGCCACGCTTGTAGGTCAGGCCGGAGCGGAACACCTCGCCCCCCTCGTAGGCACTGATGAAGATCACCTCGTCGGGGTTGGGCACCGCGAAGGGCTCGCCATACATCTCGGTGTGGGGCAGCTCGAGGTAGTCGCCCAGGCCCTGGACGATGGGATGGCCGGGGTTGACCACCCAGAGTCGCTCACGCTCGCCGGCCTCGCGCCACTTCAGCGAGCAGGTGGTACCCATCAGCCGCTTGAAGATCTTGGCGTAGTGGCCGGAGTGCAGCACCAGCAGGCCCATGCCCTGCAGTACCCGAGCCTGGACCCGGTCGACGATCTCGTCGCGCACCTCGCCATGGGCGGCATGCCCCCACCACAGCAGGACATCGGTGTGCTCCAGCACCGCCTCGGTGAGGCCGTGTTCCGGGTCCTGCAGGGTGACCGCACGGGCCTCGATGGCCTCGTCCTCGTTGAGCGCGGTGGCGATGCAGGCATGCATGCCATCGGGATAGATCCGTGCGACTACCTCGTTGGTCTGCTCGTGGACGTTCTCGCCCCAGACCGTGACCCTGATCGTCATTGACTGGCTCCTCCTGGTCGTGCCCTGACGGGCATGATGGGTGAATCCCCCGCGGGGACACGCCAAGAGTAAACGTTTACTCGATTGAACGTAAACGCTTACTCTCTACGACTTTCGCCCAATTTTGCAAGCCACGAGCGATACGAAAGAACCAGTGACCAAGCCGGCGAGTGCCGGCCGGGGCCAAGGGGTATGGGGTAATGACAAGTCAGTCGAGGGAGGGAGGGATTGGCGCCGTCGGGTTAACGCCCCGGGTCCGGCGAACCGCCGCTGGCACTGGTCTGGCCCTGCATGGATGGTCGGCGCCTACCGCCGCTGGCACTGGCCTGGATCTGCATGGATGGTCGGCGCCTGCCGCCGTCCCGGGTCGACTCGTTCGGGTTAACGCCCCGGGTCCGGCGAACCGCCGCTGGCACTGGTCTGGCCCAGGGGATCGGCGCTGCCCGCCTCCCCCGGGGCCCGACCCAGGCCATCGGCGCGGGGGGCCTGCTCCGGGCTGACCTCCAGGGGAGCCCCGCCGCGGCCCTCCATCTGCACGCTGAGCCGCGGCATGGCCATATCGCGGCCATCCTCCTCCATGCGCTGCTTGAAGCGCAGGTTGAAGGCCCGGGCCACGTCCCACTGCATCACCGGGGCGGTACGGATCCGCATGCGCAGCACCGCGGCGCCCTCCTCGAAGCGCTCCACCCCCTGCAGCTCCAGGGGCGACCAGATATGGTGGCGCATCATGGGGTCCTGGCGCAGGTCATCGGCCACCTCCCGCACCAGGGCGATGGCGTCGTCGATCTTCATCTCGTGGGGAATGCGCAAACGCATCAGGGCGATGCCGAACTGCCGCGACATGTTGTGGATGGAGGTGATCTGGCTGAAGGGGATGATATGCACGATGCCATCCAGGTCGCGCAGCCGCACGGTGCGAATGGTCAGCCCCTCCACGGTGCCCATGTGGCCGCCCAGATTGACGAAGTCGTCGATGGCCAGGGAATCCTCGATCAGGATAAAGAGCCCGGTGATCAGGTCCTGCACCAGGGTCTGGGCGCCGAAACCGATGGCCAGGCCGATCACCCCGGCACCGGCCAGCAGCGGCGTCACATTGACCCCCAGGTTGGCCAGGCCGACGATGGCGGCGATGATCACGATGGCGGCGAAGATGATATTGCGGATCATCGGCGTGATGGTCTGGGCCCGGGCGTTGTTGACCCGCCGCCCACGGGCCCGGGCCGAGGAGGTCAGGGCCCGCTGGATCGCCGTGTCGGCGAAGATCCACGCCAGCCAGGCCAGCAGTACCGTGAAACCGATGGCCAGCAGCGCCTGGCCGATGCGTGCGCTGGCCACCGCCTCGCCGCCGATGCCGATCAGCGAGGTGCCCCACACCTGCAGGGAGAGCTCGGCGAAGGCCAGCCAGGCGAGCAGATGTGCCAGGGCATAGCCGAAGCGCTCCAGGCGCCGGCGGTACTGGGAGATGCGCTTGCGCCGGGTCACCGTCTCGCTGTGGCGGCGGATCAGGCTGGTCACCACCAGGGTCAGGATCAGCAGCGCCGCGCTGGCCAGGGCCCGGGTCAGGGCGCCACCGGCATCCCCCACCGAGACGAAGATCGCCAGCAGCGAGGCCCCCACCATCAGCAGCGCCGGAATATGCCAGAGGCCTCCGAGGACCCGAATCAGCTCCTGAGCGGTATTGCTTTCGCGACGCTGGGCGTAGGGGCGGTTGCGAATCAGGTGCTTGATGGGGCGCTTGAAGCGCACCACGAAGAAGCCGCTGAGCAGCGCCGCCAGGGCATTGGATGACACCGAGAGAAAGCCCGCCAGGTCATCCCCCAGCAGCACGATCAGCCGCGAGGAGTCCAGGGCGTCGGCCAGGGCCACCAGGGCGCCGATCACGAACAGCCGGCGCAGCGCCCGCTGGCGCAGGTGCTGCACGGCCACGAAGCGGTGCCCCCGGGAGAACACCGAGATCACGACCTCGCAGGCCGCCGCCACCAGGCGCCCGCAGAGCGCCACATAGGCGATCACCAGGGCCAGGTCGCGCCCCGGATTGGGCGCCAGCGCCTGCCCCAGGGCCAGCGCCATCAGGAAGGCCAGCAGCCAGGGCAGCACCCGGCGCAGGAAATGCACCCCCAGCAACCAGGCCTTGGGCTCCCGGGGCAGGGTTCGCGGCCAGTCTCGACGCAGCGCCAGCCAGCGCCCCAGGCCCATCCACAGGCTCAACAGGGCCAGCCAGATCGCCAACATCACCGCCGCCTCGACGGCGAAGCGGGCGATCTGGGCATGGCTCGCCTCCCGGGCCAGGTCGGCGGCCTCCTCGCCGGCCTGGGCCAGTTGCTGCTGCCAGGCATCCAGGGGCGACTGGCCCGCCTCGGCCTGGTCACCCAGGTCGCTGAAGGTATCCGCCAGGGCCCCCAACAGGCCCTGGCGGGGCAGCTCGCCGCCGGGCCGCTCCAGTTGCGTGGTGGCCTCGCGCAGCTCCTTGAGCCGCTCCAGCAGGTCGCCTCGCCGCTGGCCATCCTCCAGGGTGGCGATCACCTCGTCCAGGGAGCGCCGCAGGGCCTCCGGATCGGCGCCCTCGGACGTGGCGGACTCGCCGGCCAGCCCCGGCAGGGTCAGGCCCTGCCCCTGGGCCGGCCCGGCCAGCGACAGCAGCATCAGGCACAGCAGCCAGCCCCCCAGCAGTGGCAGCAACAAGCGGGCAACAGGGGGGCGAGACATGGGCGACTCCGAAACGGGCAAGGGTATGCGGCAAGAGTAATGGACCCGCCGGCCCGGGAAAACCACCGGCGGTGATGACGAACCCGGCGACTATGGTAGGCTCGGAATCCGAGGCAGGTGAGGTCACGAGGAGTCCCCCCATGATGGAGCCGCAAGCCCCCCCACACCCCATCACCCCAGAGGGCCGGCCCCGCCGTGTCGGGGTAGAGATCGAGTTCGCCGGCATCGCCCCGGCCCAGGCCGCCGAGCTGGTGGTCGAGCGGTTCGGCGGTACCCCGCGACCGGTCAGCCCCCACCGCCTCAAGGTGGAGGGGGCCCGCTGGGGCGACTTCACCATCGAGCTGGATGCCAAGTATGCCCACCCGGACGCCAAGGTCACCGACCGTGCTCCCAAGGGCAACAGCGAGTGGGAGCAACTGCGCCATCAGCTGCGCCTCGACCTCCATCACCGCACCCGGGAGCTGATCGGCGACGTGGTGGCCGGACTGGTGCCCACCGAGGTGGTCTGCCCGCCGGTGCCCTGGGCGGAACTGGGCGAGCTGGATGCCCTCTTCGAGGGGCTGCGCACCCAGGGCGCCAAGGGCACCGATGCCAGTCTGCTCTACGGCTTCGGCCTGCATCTCAACCCGGAGCTGGCCGATACTTCGGTCACCGCCCTGCTGGCACACCTGCGCGCCTACCTGCTGCTGGCGGAGTGGCTGCGCCAGGATATCGATATCGATATCACCCGGGAGGTGCTGCCCCACGCCAACCCCTTCCCCAAGGAGTACGCCCTCAAGGTGCTCGATCCGGACTACGCGCCGGACCTGACCACCCTGATCGACGACTACCTGGTGGATAACCCCACCCGCAACCGGGAGCTGGACCTCTTTCCGCTCTTCGCCCACCTCTGCCCCGAGCACCCCAGCCCCCTGCTGAGTGGCGACCTGGTCAAGCCAAGGCCCACCTTCCATTACCGCCTGCCCAATGCCCAGCTCTCGCGCCCCGGCTGGGGCGCCGTGGAGGAGTGGAACCGCTGGCTGGAGGTGGAGCGCCTGGCCGCCGACGAAACGCTGCTGGCCGAGCGGGCCGCCGCCTTCGTGGCCCATCACCGCCAGTCGCCGATGACTCGCTGGCTCGACAAGCTGCGCGGCTGGATGGACGAATGACCCGCCCCCGCATCGGCATCACCACCTCGGATCACAAGAGCCGCATCGCCTGGTTCTTCGACTGGCTGGCGGTGTGGCGCCACGGCGGCCGGCCACTGCGCCTGTCGCCGTCGCGACCGGTACCAGAGGCCCTGGATGGGCTGATCATCGGCGGCGGCGACGATATCGAGGCGCACCTCTATGGCGGCGAGATGCAGCTGGACGTGCGGGTCGACCCGCAGCGGGACGAGCTGGAGCTGGCGCTGCTGGCGCGTTTCATTCCCCAGGGCTGCCCGGTGCTGGGCATCTGCCGCGGCGCCCAGATGATCAACGTCTATCAGGGCGGCACCCTGGATAGCGACATCTACACCACCCATCAGGGTCTCAAACGACGCCGCACCGTGCTGCCCCGCAAGACGGTGGATATCGTCGGCGGCAGCCAGCTGCACCGCATCCTCGAGGTGAGCTGGTGCCGCATCAACAGCCTCCACCACCAGGCGGTGCAGCAAACGGGCCAGGGGATCGAGATCGTGGCCCGGGATCGGGAGGGGCTGGTCCAGGGCATCGAATCCGCCCACCACGACTTCCTGATCGGCGTGCAGTGGCATCCGGAATGGCTGATCTTCAACCGCCCCCAGCAGCGACTAATTCGCGCCCTGGTGGATGCGGCTCGCCGTCATCAGGAGGCCTGGCAGGCGCAGACCTGAGTCACCCCATGTCTCGCAAGGCCGTCAATTTGGCCTCCAAAGCACGGGGCGGCGGGCCGCCGCTCTCTCCAAACCAGGATGCCTGGCAGGCGCAGACTTAAGGGTTCCGGCGCAACGCCGCCAGGGCCCGGGCCAGCGGCTCACCGCCGATCGCCCTGAGCCGTTCCATATTGCGCTCGGGAATCGCCTCGGGATCCGGGTAGGCGGCCAGGGCCTGCTCCAGGCTCGCCTCCCGCAGCAGGTGCAGCATCGGCCAGGGGGAGCGGTTGGTGTAGTTGGCGGGATCCTCCGGTTCGGCATCGGCGAAACAGTAGTCCGGGTGGAAGCTGGCCAGCTGGAAGATACCCTCGTAGCCCTGATCACTCATCAGGGTCTCGGCCAGGCCCAGGAAGTCCAGGTAGTCGTCGAAGGCCTCGAGGCCCTCGGGAATCACCAGCAGGCAGGTCTCGATATCGGGCCTCGCCTCGAGCTCACGGCAGGCGGCGATCAGCGCCGCCAGGGCCTGGGGCCAGTCGCCACCATCGATCACTCGGTAGTCGATACTGCCCCGCTGCACCTCGCGATTGGCGAAGGGGCAGAGGTTCTCGGCGACCACGAAGGTCTCCACCCAGGTGCGAGTGGCGGCGAGGCAGGCGTCGGAGGCGGTCATGGCAAGGGCTCGAACGGTGGGCGGGCAGGCAGTATACCCCTAGCGCATCTTGCATTCCGCCCTCGCCTGGTCGAGCATAATTGTAGAAATGCATTCCACGATATAATAGCGAGCTCCGGAGGCCACGATGAGCACACGTCCCCATGTCACCCTGCCGGCCGGCACCGACCAGACCACCGTCGATCTGCCAGCCATCGGCCAGGGCACCTGGTTCATGGGCGAGGGGCTGGCCCCGCGCCGCGACGAGGTGCGCGCCCTGCAGCAGGGGCTGGAGCTGGGCCTGTCGCTGATCGATACCGCCGAGATGTATGCCGAGGGCGGCGCCGAGGAAGTGGTGGGCGAGGCCCTGCTGGGACGCCGCGACCAGGCCTTCCTGGTCTCCAAGGTCTACCCCTGGAACGCCGGCCGTGACAGCGCCATCGCCGCCTGCGAGCGCAGCCTCCGGCGCCTGGGCACCGACTACCTGGACCTCTACCTGCTGCACTGGCCCGGTTCGATTCCCCTGGAGGAGACCCTGGAGGCCTTCCAGCGGTTGCAGGAGGCGGGCAAGATCCGTCGCTTCGGGGTCTCCAACTTCGACGTGGACGAGCTGGCCGCCTTCCATGGCCTGCCCGGCGGTGAGGCCTGCGCCGTCAACCAGGTGCTCTACCACCTGGGCTCCCGGGGCATCGACCATGCCCTGCGCCCCTGGATGCGCGAGCGCAACATGCCGGTGATGGCCTACTGCCCCCTGGCTCAGGCCGGGCGCCTGCGTCGCGACCTGCTGAGCCAGCCGGCCCTGCTGGAGGTCGCCGGCGAGCTGGGCATCACCCCCGCCCAGGTGCTGCTGGCCTGGGCGATTCGCGCCGAAAACGGCCGCCGCGAGGTGATCGCCATTCCCAAGGCGGTGCAGCCGGAGCATGTGGAGCAGAACGCCAGGGCGCTGGATATCGCCCTCGGCGACGAAGCCCTGGCGCGCCTGGAGGCGGCCTTCCCGGCACCGACGCGCAAGTTACCGCTGGATATCGTCTAAGAACGGGATCCGGGAATCGGGAAGTCAGAGCTCGCCTCGCCGGGAGGCGAGGCGATCGGCCAGGCGGGTGGGCTCGGGGAGCTTGGTCCTGCCCAGGCAGCGCACCACCCAGTCGCGGGCCGTGCCGATGCCCAGGCGGTGCCCCGGGGAGACATAGATCGGCTTGACCCCGGCCCGGGAACGCAGCACTACGCCGAGGGGCTCGTCGCCGTCGATCAGGGCTGCCCAATCGCCGCGCTCGGGCCCCACCTCGTGATGACGCCCACAGAGCCGCGACTTGGCCACGCCGATGGTCGGCAGGTCGAGCCACAATCCCAGGTGGGAGGCCACGCCGAGGCGACGCGGATGGGCGATGCCCTGACCATCCACTATCACCAGTTGCGGGCGAATCGTCAGGCGGGCGAAGGCACCGAGGGCGGCGGGCACCTCGCGAAAGGAGAGCAGGCCCGGGACATAGGGCCAGCGGGTGGGCTCCCGGTGCAGGACCCGTTCGACCAGGGTCAGTCCCGGGGCGGGGGCCTCGGGCGACCAGGCCAGTACCACCACAGCGGCCCGGGTGATGGCGCCCCCCTCCTCGAAGCCGATATCGACGCCGGCGATATGGGTCACCGCATCCAGGCGGTCGTGGCGCTCGACGTCCACGGCCAATTGGCGCTGCAGGGCGATGGCCTGGCGAGGCGTCAGCGACCAGTCGTGCAGGGGCGTTCTACCCATGGATCGACCGATGACTTATTCGCAGAAGCCCCAGCCCTCCAGCAGCATGCGCAGCTTCTCGACCCGGGCGCGATTCTTGCCCAGGTCGCTGATGCCCAGCCGCGAGGCACTGCGCACATGACAGACGCCCTCTTCCTCGCTCCACAGCAGTTCCAGGTCATCGACGAAGCCCAGGGCCGAGTGACATTCGGCATGCAGGTAGGTGTCGCTGGCGGTGATCACCTCCGCCTCCTCGCAGCCCATCAGGGCGGTCTTGAGGCGACGCATCATCTCGGCGGGGCAACGCTCACCCGGCTCCAGGGGATCGATATAGTGGGCCGCGTCCTCGGCCTGGCTGGAGACGCTGTTGCGGGTGGGGGAACAGGCCGCCAGGCGCCCCTGATGAACGCCGATCTCTTCCGGGCGCTTGCTGGTCAGTGGGTTGGTCAGCATCGAGGCCTCCTCGCGCAGTGGGCTGCGCATCATGGTGGTGTCGTGGTCGGCAGAGGCATCGCTCCTGCCATCGGCCCTCTCCCGGAACCTTATGTGAAAATATTTTCCATAAACCTTTCCGTGTCAAGTCTTGCGACGATCCGAGCTCCTTGCCCCTGGCTTTTTCGACCTTGGTCTATCCCAGTCAACGCCACTCCCCCGGCCACTGCAAGCCGGGTCCGTCAACGGCCCGAGTCGGTCCCGGCACCGGCGACGACAGCCCTAGCCTGGCATGGCAAGATGACCCCCTCGGGTCAGCGCCTCGCGACCCGCCTGGATGGACGGCGCGACGGTCAACGCACCCGCGCCCAGGGAGAACAAGGACCCTTGCCGTGAAGCTGATTCACACCTCGGACTGGCATCTCGGCCAGACCTTCCATGGCCAGGAGCGCCATGCGGAGCATCGCGCCTTCCTCACCTGGCTGCTCGACACCCTGGTGGAGCGCCAGGCCGACGCCCTGCTGGTGGCCGGCGACCTCTTCGACGTGGTCAATCCCTCGCTGCGCGCCCAGGAGCTGCTCTACGACTTTATCGTCGAAGCCCACGAGCGGCTGCCGACCCTGGACATGGTGCTGATCGCCGGCAACCACGACAGCGGCAACCGCATCGAGCTGCCGGCACCGCTGATGAAGCGCTTGCGCACCCATGCCGTCGGCCGGGTGCGCTGGCTCGACGACGGCCACCTGGACGCCGAACGCCTGCTGGTACCGCTCACCGATGCCACGGGGGAGATACGCGCCTGGTGCCTGGCACTCCCCTTCCTGCGCCCCGCCGAGGTCACCGGCGGCGGCCTGGCGGCGGATCCCGCCGAGGAGGCCGGCAACGACTATGTGGGAGGAATCGAGCGGGTACATCGCCAGCTCTTCGACGCCGCCCTGAGACAACGCCAGCCGGATCAGGCCCTGGTCGCCATGAGCCATGCCCACCTGCATGGCGCCGCCGTCTCCGAGGCCAGCGAGCGACCCATCGTGATCGGCGGCGAGGAGTCCCTCTCCGCCACCCTCTTCCCCGCCGAGATCGCCTATGTGGCCCTCGGCCACCTGCACCGCCCCCAGCGGGTGGGTGAAGCGCGCATCCGCTATAGCGGCAGCCCCCTGCCCCTGGACTTCAGCGAGGTGAGCTACCCTCACCAGGTGGTGGAGGTGACCCTGGCCGGCGCCGCGCTGGCCGGCGTGGAGAGCCTGCCGATTCCCCGCCCGGTGGCCATGCACCGGGTCGGCCCCGCCTCCCTCGAGACGGTGCTGGCCGAGCTGGAGACCCTGCCCCAGGACCCGGCCCTGCCCCAGGAGCAGTGGCCCTGGCTGGAGGTGCGGGTGGAATTGGAGGCTCCGGTCCCCGACCTGCGCGCGCGTGTCGATGCCGCCCTGGAGGGCCAGGCACTGCGCCTGCTGCGCCTGGAGCGACGCCTGCCTCGAGGCGATGACCAACCGGGCGCGGCCCGGGTCGACCTCGCCTCCCTGGGCCCGCGCCAACTCTTCCAGCGTACCTGGGAGCGCCACTGGGACGCCCCGCCGGATGCGGCGGTAATGGCCGACTTCGATCGCCTGCGCCAGGACGTCCTCGACGGGGAGGAAACGCCATGAGAATCCTCGCCCTGCGCCTGCAGAACCTGGCCTCCCTGCCCGGCCCCCTGGAGCTCGACTTCACCGAGTCGCCGCTGCGCGACGCCGGCCTCTTCGCCATCACCGGCCCGACTGGGGCGGGCAAGAGCACCTTGCTCGATGCCCTCTGCCTGGCCCTCTATGGCAATACCCCTCGGCTGCGCCAGGCCCCCGGCCGGGAGGCGCCGCTGCCCGACGTGGAGGGCGAGACGGTCGGCACCGCCGACCCCCGCACCCTGCTGCGCCGGGGTTGTGCCAGCGGCCATGCCGAGGTCGACTTCCTGGGCCGCGACGGCCGTCGCTACCGGGCCCGCTGGGCGGTGCGCCGCGCCCGTGAGAAGGCCGGGGGGCGGCTGCAGGCGGTAGAGCAGTCGCTCACCGACCTGGACGACGATCGACTGCTGACCACCCAGAAGCGCGAGTTCGCCGAGCTGCTGCCCCAGCGGCTGGGGCTGACCTTCGACCAGTTCACCCGCGCCGTGCTGCTGGCCCAGAGCGAGTTCGCCGCCTTCCTCAAGGCCGACGACAACGAGCGCAGCGACCTGCTGGAACGCCTCACCGGTACCGCCGAGTATTCGCGGATCTCCATCGCCGCCTACCGCCGTGCCAGCGAGGCCCGCAAGGCCGTGACCGAACGGGAGGCCCGGCTCGCCGACGACCTGCCCGCCGAGGCCGAGGCCCGGGCCGAGCTGGAACAGGCGGCCAAGGCGGCCGAATCCCGCCTCGCCGAGCTCAATCGGGAGGCCACGGCGCTGGAACGGCGCCGCCAGTGGCATGCCACGGAGCGGCGCCTGAGTGAGGCCTACCGCCAGGGCCTGGCGCAGCAGCAAGAAGCCGAGCGACACTGGCAGGCCTTGGGCTCCGCCCGCGCCGAGCGGGAGTGGCGGCGCCTGCTCGCCCCCCAGCGCCATGCCCTGGCACGCCAGGCCGCCCTGCCCCAAGAGCTCGCCACCCTCGAGGCCGACCAGGCCGAGACCCAGCAGGCCCTGACCGAGGCCGAGACCAAGCGGCAGCACACCGCCGCTACCCTCGACCAGGCCAAGGCATCGCTGGCGGCGGCCCTGGCGTCCCGCCAGGCCGCCGAGCCCGAATTACGTATCGCCCGTGAGCAGGCCCAGCAACTGGCCGGCCTGGAGCAGGAGCTGGCGACGCTGACCCGGACCCGTCGGGAACGGCAGGCCGAAGCGACGCAACTCGCGACCCGCCGCCAGGAGCAGCTCGACGCCCAGCAACAGCTGGTGCAAGAACGCGACCGCTGGCAGGCCACCCTGACCCGCCTGCTGGGCGATCATGACGATCGTGATGCCGCCCGCCGAGCGGTTCAGGAGCGCCATGACCGGGCCGCCCGCCGCCGGCTCGCCCTGGGGGAACTGGCCAGCCGCTGGCAGGAGAGCCAGCGCGCCGAGCACCAGCGTCAGGAGCTCGTCCGGCAACGCCAGGAAGAGACCCGGCGCCGCGAAACCCTGCTCGCGGAGGGCCATGCCGCCCGCGAACGGCTGGACCATGCCCAGTCCCACCTGAACAGCGTCTCGGTCCTGATCGAGCGGCAGCGGGCGGTACGCAGCGAGAGCGTGGCCCGGCTCCGCGAGACCCTGGCGGAGGAGCAGCCCTGTCCGGTGTGCGGCGGCCTCGACCACCCCTACCGCCAACGCCCTCCCGCCAGCCCCGAGGCCGCCCAGCTCGCCGCCCAGGAAACCGAAGAGGAGCGCCAGTTGGGCGAGGCCCGGGAGCGGCTCGACCAGGCGCAACGCCAGCACCAGGAACGGGTGGGCGACTACCGCATGGCGGAACGTGCCCTGAAGCAGTTGGCCAACGGCCTGGCGGCGGCCGAACGGCGCCTGGCGGCGGCCAACCAGGCGCTGGAGGCAGAGCCGCTATGGGAGGAGCTGGCCGCCATCGCCGTCGAAGCCCGGGATGCCTGGCTAACGTCCCAGCAACAGGCCAGCGAAGACGAGCGTGATCGACAGGCCGAGGCGCTGGCCGTCTTCGCCGAGGCCGAACGCGCCCTGGCCCCCATCGATGAACGACTGCGCCGGGGCGAGATCGAGTCAACCCGGCTCGAGACCCGGCGCCAGGGCCTCGACCAGGAGCTGGCCAAGCTGGAGGCCCAGCTGCCTCCCCTGCACCAGGCACAGGAACGCCTCGATACCGAGCTGCGCGCCCGCCTGGGCGATTACCCCAGCGCCGATGCCTGGCAACAGCAGCTGGAGCAGCAACAGGCCCAGGCCACCCAGGCGCGGGACACCGCCCTCACTCACCACCACGCCGCCGAGCAGGCATGCCAGCGCCTGGCCCAGCGGCGGGAACACGAGGCCGAGCGCCTGGCCCAACTGCGCCGGGAGCAGGAGCAGCTGACTCAGGAGCTGAGCGCCTGGCGGCGGGGGCATCCCGAGCTGGACGACGCCACCCTGGCCCGCCTGCTGGCCCAGTCCGAGGACGAGGCCAGGGCCCAGGAGCAGGCCCTGGACGAGGCCGAGCGCCACCGCCAGCAGGCCGCCGCCACCCTCACCGAGCGCCGCCAGCAACTGCTGGCCCAGCGCCGTGAAGTCGCCCCGGAGGCCGAGGAAGAGGCCCTGCTGGCCGCGACCTGGGACGCCGAATTGGCCCGGCAGGGCGAGGCATTAACCGAGGCGCAGGATATCCTGGTGCCCCGGGTGCAGGAGGCCCAGCAGGCCCGCGATGCCGCCGTCTATGCCCTGAATGACGATGACCGCAAGCGTGCCCGCCAGCGCGAGGGCCAGGCCGAGCTGGAGGCGGCCCGCGCCGAGTATCGCCGCTGGGGGCAGATCAGCGAATTGATCGGTTCCGCCGACGGCAAGGCCTTCCGGCGCATCGCCCAGGCCTACAACCTGGAGCAGCTGCTGGAGCACGCCAATGCCCACCTGGGCAGCCTGAGCCGCCGCTACCGCCTGATTCGCGGCGGCAGCGAACTGGGCCTGCTGGTGGTGGATCACGACATGGGCGACGAGACCCGCTCGGTACACTCCCTCTCCGGCGGCGAGACCTTCCTGGTCTCCCTGGCCCTGGCCCTCGGCCTCGCCTCCCTGGCCTCCGGAGAGCTCACCATCGAGTCGCTGTTTATCGACGAGGGCTTCGGCAGCCTCGATCCCCAGTCCCTGGCCCTGGCCATGGAGGCCCTGGACGGCCTCCAGGCCCTGGGCCGCCGGGTCGGGGTGATCTCCCATGTGCAGGAGATGCACGAACGCATCCCGGTGCAGATTCAGGTAGCACCGCTGGGCAACGGCACCAGCCGCGCCCGGCTAGTGGGCGTCTAGACAGCAGGATTCACAAGGCTACGGAGGCGACACCATGCATATCGGTATCCTGACCCTGCGACTCTCGCTGCCCGGCTGTCGCTCCCTCAAGGAGAAGCGCCAGCGCATGGGTGGCCTCCATGAACGCTTCGGCCGCCACCCGGCGATAGCGGTCTGCGAGAGCGGCGACCGGGTTCGCCTGGAAGCCAGCGAGCGGACCGTCGTGGCCGCGGCCACGACACCGCAAAAGGTGGAGTCGCTGCTCGCGGAGATCGAAGACAAGATCCAGCGCGGCGTGGGCGGGCGGGTCATGGCGACGACCCGGGAACTGCTGTCGCGACCAGCGCTTATGGTGCGAAGGCCTCATTCAGCCACTTGATGAAGTTGCGCTTGGCCTTGAACTCTCTACGCAGCTCAATCAGGGCCTGGGCGAAGGCCTGCCGATGGGCCGTCGTTGCCAGGGTGCCATGCAGCTCCTGCAACAGGGCGATCCCTTCCCGGTAGCTCTGGTTATTGGTGTTATGGACGAGCGTGCGCACCAGGCGCAGATAGAGCGGTAAGCTGTCATGGGGCTCATTCAGGGCCCGCGCCAGATTCAATAGCAGCCCTCCGGCCACCGGCCTGTCGGTGCACAGTGCCAGGGCATCGGCCAGGCGCTGCTCGAAGAGATAGATCTCCAGCAGGCTATTCACCGCCTGGGGCACAACGGTCCAGCGGCTCTTGGGCGCCTCATCGAGCCTGGCAGCCAACCAACCGTGGACACGCTGGCGGTAATCGGTGGCCAGGCCATGCTCCTCGGCCAATGCCAACAGGTGGCGGTAATCCTCCAGCCGCTGCGTCGCCTGGTAAATCTGCCACTGAGAGCTCCACTGCCACCTCGCCCTCGCCGCGATGCAGCAACAGGCGTACCCGCAAGCGTTCCCGCTCGAGACGGCAGTGAGGGTAACGTTTGTCCTCGACCTTGGCCGCCTGGGCCAGCCAGGTTTCCACCTGCTCCCAGGCGTCGTGGGCCATGCACAGCTCGGCGATTTCCAAATAATCCTGAGCCTTGATAGCGCTCTTCTGGTGTAGCGCCAGGATGGCGGGAAAGTCACCGCACGCTTCGGCGCGCTCGAGCAAGGGACCACGCAGGCGCAGGTAGCGGTACTGCTCCGACCAGTCGGCGCCAGGGGACAGGCTCGGCAAGGCATCCCAGGCCTGCTGCAGGCAGGCATGGTAGGCCTCCCGCCCCTCGCTACCCAGGGCCTCGGCATAGGCACCGGGAATCTCTGGATAGAAGTCATAGTGATCGCCGAACGCCTTGTCATAGAGATAGGCCGCCAGCGTCTCGGCGGGCCAGTCGAGCCGCGCCACGGCCTGGACATGCAGCCTCTGCAGGGTCCCTTCGCAGTGGTAGCGGAAACCGCCGGAGTCATCGATGGTTTCCAACGCCCGGCCCAGGCGTGACAGCGCGTAGTCTACCAGGGGCAGGCACTGCTCCGCAGAAACCTGCGGCGCCTGTTCTGCAAGCTGATCGACGACGGCTTCCGCCTTGGCGAAATAGGCACTCACCTGGCCATAGCGATACAGATCGCGGTTGATCGGGAACGCCGCGGTAATGCGCTTTTTCAGGCTCTTCGTCGTTGGGTGTGGAATTTGCCCCCTGAACTGGCCCAGGATATGACCTCCACATGGACAGGAGGTAGAG
>NZ_JADOTW010000030.1 GCF_015645095.1 Halomonas sp. 328 | reverse complement strand
TCTACCTCCTGTCCATGTGGAGGTCATATCCTGGGCCAGTTCAGGGGGCAAATTCCACACCCAACGACGAAGAGCCTCTTTTCCTGGCTGAGGCCGAGCAGGGTCGCCTGCAGCAGGCCGTAGCTGGCGGCGATCATCTCCTGCTGAAGCAGCGATTCGGTGAGGCCGCAGAGGGCGACCGTGAGGGTGACGATCGCTCCGCTGGCCGCGTAGCGGTGGCCGGGATTTCTCAGCGTCTGCCTGAGGTAATAGAGGCCGGGGGCCACCAGCATGGCGATGAGGGCCAGGGCGCCGAGCAGGCCTCCGGTGGCCAGCAGCTCGAAATACTGGCTATGAGCATGGCCACGATTCACCCCGGCGACCCAATCGTTGACCTCGCCTCGTTCCGCCAGTTGTCGGTTGATGGCTTCCCGTTCGGGGTAGGTGCTGCCGATCAGGGGGCGCTGCTCGAGCGCCTCCCAGGCACCTTGCCAAAGCTGCAGTCGATAGCCCGCGGAGTTATCCAGGTCGCCGTCGAGCATGCGGCTGAACTGGTCGCCGATGGAGGCCATGCGCTGTTCGACGCCGTCGAAGGCTTGGCTGCCCAGGCTGACTGCGGCGGCCATCAGCGCCAGGCCCAGGGCGAGGGGGCGCCAGCCCAGTTGCTTGAGGCGGCAGGCGCCGAGCAGCAGCAGGACCGGCGGGATGGCCAGCATGGCGCCGCGGGTCCCCGAGAGCAGCACGGCCAGCAGGGCGCTGAGCGCGGCGAGGCCCAGCCAGTAGGGCCAGCGGGCCCCCTGCATCAGGGTCAGGGCCATGCCGAACAGCAGGACGCAGAGGTAACCGAAGTTGATGCTAAAGAGGAAGCCATCGGCACGGCCTTCCCCCAGCCACTGGGTCTGCCACAGGGCGACCAGGCCGGCGCCCAGGGCGGCGATGATCACGCCGGTCTCCAGGGCCACGCCGACCAGCCGATGGTCCGAATGCCGGAGCGTATGGCGAAGCATCAGGTAGATCGGAATGGCGGCCGCCATATGCAGGCCGGGGCTCAGGTAGCGGGACGAATAGTCGCTGAGGACGAATACCGGGAGCTGGCTGAGCAGATAGGCCGAGAGCATCAGCAGGACCCAGCGGTCCCCTCGGGTCAGCGTCAGGCTGGCCCGGTGGGTACACAGGTAACCGATGGCGTAGAGCATCAGTGGGGCGATCACCGCGGTATTGCGGACCGGGGAGGCCACCATCAGGATCAGGGCCAGCATCAGGGCGCCAGCAAACAGTCCGACCGCGCGGGTCGGGTGGAAGAGTCTCGATGTCATGGGCGGCTCAGCGGGTCCAGTGAATCTCTTGGCGAATGATGCGGGCCGGGTTACCGGCGGCGATCGTGGCCGGAGGCACATCCTGTGTCACGACGCTGCCCAGGCCCACTACGGCCCCATCGCCGAGACTGACTCCCTTGAGGATAGTCGCACCATCGGCGAACCAGACATGGTCGCCGACACGGATGGAGCCGGGTGGGTTGATCAGGCGCCCCTGGTGATGAATGTCATGGCCATCACCGGTCATGACCCTGACGTTTCGCGAGAGCATGCCGTCGCTGCCGATCTCGAGCCGCGTGCGGGTCCCGCGCGCGCTCAGGTAGCAGCCTTCGCCGATCACGGTATCGGCCCCGATGTGCAGCTCGTTCTCTTCCCCGCGTAGCTCCAGCAGGACGCCCCTGAGGTTGGCCGAATCCGCTATCTTGAGCCGATTGCCTCGACCGCGAACGACGATATGGCAATGGCGAAGCTTGGCCCCGGGCGCCACCTCGATCTGGTTGCCCGGGGAAATGCGCAGCCGATTACGCAGCCGCAACTTGATGGTTTGCAGTATCACGATCCCTGCCCCGTATAGGATGTTCTAATTTATGTTTGGGGTTGGGTAAATGCTATCACGACTTAGCGGAAGCCATGGGCAAAACTATGGCAGGAACGGGCGATTTCTTGCCTATTGGCGGCGGCGTTGCCAGTGTCCCAGCAGGCCGATCAGGGTGGCGACCAGCAGGACCAGGGCTAGCCCACCCACGACGGCGATCAGGTCATCGAAGGTGCCGGGAGGCGTGCGGGGGCTCGCCTGCATGCCGTGATGCGCCAGGCGCAGGGCGCCGTAGGTGGCCCAGGCCACCAGGCAGAGGGGGGCGGCACCACGGAGGGGAGAGAGGTGAGCCAGCAGGCGCGCAAAGCGGCCGGGCGCCTGGGGCTTGCCGCGCTTGGCGGCTTGCGACTTGCCGCGAGCGCTGGCTTGGCGAGACCGGCCGGCCCGAGCGGGTCGGCGTGGCCGAATCAGGCGGATCGTCTTGACCAGTAGCCAGGCGACGCTGAACAGCATGCTGAGGGCGATGGCGCCCATGACCAGGAAATAGAGCATAAGCGCTAGGTCGTGGTGTCCTTGGCGGTGGTGGCTGTTGTCTGGCGAAACATGGCCCAGAGCACGGCCAGCCAGAAGGCGTAGATCATGACCCCGCTGTTGTGTTCGAGGAAGGCCTGGGTGGCGCCGAAGCCGAGATAGGCGATGGGCAGCAGGCTCCCCGCTGCCGCCAGGGCCCGGCACGCGGGGCTGGGGGCATTGAGGCGGCGCGCGAAGGCCACCAGCGGCACCAGGTAGAGACAGAGCAGGGCGGTAATGCCGATGATTCCACGCTTGGCGGCCGCATCGATCCACTCGTTGTGGGCATGGTGGAACTCGGCCACGCGAGGGGCGATCTCGCCCCGCACGGCCATCTCCGCCATGGCTTCACGGTAGCCATGCTCTCCCCAGCCGAACAGCGGGCGCTGCTGGAAGAGCTCGCCGGCGGCGCCCCACATCTGGAAGCGCAGGCCGACCGAGGTATCGCGATTCTCGCCGCTCAGGTAGTTGGCGACGTTATCGGTGGCCGTATGCACGCGTTGCTGCACGCCCAGCTCCGGAAGGGTGTAGCTGATCGCCCCGGCAATCAGCACCGCCATCACCAGGCCCAGCTGCATACGGCGAGGCAGGCGGCGCCCCTCGGCCCAGTAGAGCACCAGCAGCATCAGCGGGGCCACCAGCCAGCCGCCTCGGCTGCCCGAGAGCAGGGAGGCCAGCAGGCCGCCCGCGGCGCCCAAGCCCAGCCACACCAGCCAGGCCCGGCGGCGGGGTTGTGCCCAGGCCCAGCCCAGGCCGGCCAGGCAGAGCATGCCCAGCAGCAGGCTGATGTTGCCGTACTGGATGATCTGGGTGAAGCCGCCGGCTCGGCTGGTGCCTTCGATCAGCTTCTGCCAGATGGCCAGGCCGCCGGTTGCCATGCCGCCGATCGCCAGGCCGTGCCATAGCCAGCTCAGGCGCGGTGGGTAGGCGATCAGCAGCAGCAGGGCGGGGATGGCCAGCAGGAAGCGCGAGGGCTTGTCGAGCCCCCGCGAGCCCTGGCCATCGAGCCAGGCGGAGAGCGCGGTTACCGCGAAGTAGAGGCCCAGGACCAGCAGGATGGCCTGGTCCTCGCGGGTCAGCTCGAGGGGGCGGGGGCGAATCAGCAGGATGGGACTGGCCAGCACCAGCATCAGGGCCCCCAGCGAATAGCCGCTGGGCAGGCTCAGGGCGAGGGCGCCGAGCAGGAAGATGGCGAGACTGGTGTAATGGGTCATGATGCCGCCCCGTGCTTGGGGCGGCGCCGCAGGTGTCGTCATGCTCAATGGGGCCTGAGTCGGTGAATCTTGGGCTCGTCGGTGGTGGCGACGGCGGGCAGCAGCAGGTCGCAGATGGCGCTGCTGTGCTTGAAGCCGCGAATGCCGCTGCGCAGGGTCTCGCAGGCGCGGTGGCTGTCCATCTCGTTTTCCGCCTGCTCCAGCTCGTCGAGCAGGGCATGCAGCCGCTCGCGGGGCAGCACTTCCTCCTCGGCGCGCATGATCTTGGGATGGGCGGTGCCGATGACCGCGTCGCCGATCAACAGCTCCTCATAGAGCTTTTCGCCGGGGCGCAGGCCGCTGAAGGCGATGGCGATATCGCCGTCGGGGTTGGCTTCGTCCTGCACTTCCAGGCCGCTGAGCTGGATCATGCGCCGGGCCAGGTCGACGATCTTCACCGGGTCGCCCATGTCGAGGACGAAGACATCGCCCCCCTGGGCCATGGAGCCGGCCTGGATCACCAGCAGGGCCGCTTCGGGAATGGTCATGAAGAAGCGGGTGATCTCCGGGTGGGTCACGGTGATCGGGCCGCCCTCGGCGATTTGCTGGCGGAACAGCGGCACTACCGAGCCGGACGAGCCCAGCACATTGCCGAAGCGCACCATGGAGAAGACCGTTGCGCTGGCGTCCTGGGCCAGGTCCTGGAGAATCAGCTCGGCCATGCGCTTGCTGGCGCCCATGACGTTGGTGGGCCGCACCGCCTTGTCGGTGGAGACCAGGATGCAGCGCTCCACGCCCAGGCGGGCGGCGCTTTCGGCCACCACTCGAGTGCCCTGAACGTTGTTGCGAATGCCCTCCAGCACATTGTTCTCGACGATCGGTACATGCTTGTAGGCGGCGGCATGGTAGAGGGTCTGGACGCCGTAGCGGGAAATGACCGCCGACACCCGGCGCGGATCGCAGGCGTTGCCGAGCAGGGGGTAGATGGGAAAGGATTCGCCAAGCTCCCGCTTGAGGGCTTCCAGTTCCTGATCCAGGGCGTAGAGGCTGTATTCATTGATCTCGTAGAGCACCAGGGCGCGGGGGCTGCCGCGCATGATCTGCCGGCACAGCTCGCTGCCGATGGAGCCCCCGGCGCCTGTCACCATCACCACCTTGTCGTTCAGGCTGGCGTTGATCAGCTCCTCGCTGGGCGGCACCGGGTCCCGACCCAGCAGGTCCTCGAGCTCCACCTCGCGCAGTTGATCCACCGAGGCCTCGCCGGAGACGATCTCCGGCATGGAGGGGACGGTCAGCACATGCACGGGGGCATCGGCCAGCTTGTCCAGGGCCCGCTTGCGTTGCTGCTTGGTGGCCGAGGGGAGGGCGAGGAGTACTCGCTTGATGCCCAGTTGACCGGCGACCTCGTGGAAGGTCTCCGGCGCGTACACCTTGACCCCCTTGATGGTGCTGCCCCAGAGGGCGGCGTCATCATCGAGAAAGGCGGCCACATAGAATTCGCGGCTGTTGGAGAGCGCCAGGGCCAGCTGGGCGCCGGCGCCGCCGGCGCCGTAGATGGCCACCGCTTCTTTCTCGGTGTAGTGCTTGATCAGCCACTGGTAATAGCTGCGCACCAGGAAGCGGGTACCGCCCACGTAGACGATGGCCACCAGGGCGAAGTTGATGGGAATCGAGCGGGGGAAGCCCTGGAGGCGCGCGAAGTAGGCCAGGGCCCACATCAGTACGGCGAGCAGGAGCACGCCCTTGACCACGGCCCATAGTGCCTGGGGCCCGATAAAGCGCACCACGGCGCGGTAGAGCCCCAGCCGGGCGAAGATATAGACCCCCACGGGCGGTATTACCAGGAACAGCCACCAGAAGGGCTCCAGGTAGCGCTCCGGCCACCAGTCGGCGAAGCGCAGTGCGTAGGCAGACCAGAGGGCCACGGGAAGGGCGATCAGGTCGGAAATCACCATGATCAGCCGCTTCTTCGCCCGGCTCATCTCGGCCACGCGTTGATGCAGCCGGGAGGAGTCTTTCATTGGGTTCCCATCCTTTAGCGTATCGATCCGGCAAAGGCCTATAGTCTACTGTGACAGGCGGCGGCTCACTACTCGAAGCCGTGGGAAATATTCGGAAAAACCAAGGGGCCGGCCCTGGCGAGTCGGCCCCTTTTTCGTGTCCGCTATTCCCAATCCCTGCGTCGGTCGATCTCGGGACGCTCCGGTTGGCGCTCCTGGGTCAGGTCGTAGAGCGGGTAGCGGCGATGGAGGCGGGCGCCACCGTCGCGGGTCAGCGGCTGCCAGGCAATCCGGGCGCGGTCGCGGCTCGAGCGCACGAAGAAGGCGTCCAGCGGCATCGACAGGTAGAGCCCCTTGTCGAAGCTGCCCTCGCCGAAGTCGCTGCCGGCGTCGGTGAGGGTGGCCCAGCCGCCGATGCGCACGCCTGAGGCGAACTCCCGTGACAGGTCGAGGGTGGCGCCGATATCGCCCGCCAGGTAGCGGCCGACGCTGACCTTGGCCAGGACATCCTCGATGCCGGTCTCCCAGTAGGCGTTCAGGTGACCGGTGGCGATACTGTAGTCGCGCAGCCCGAAGCGCTGGTCGAAGGCGCGTTGGCGCACCCAGTTGAGGTCGGCCCCGAGCGCCCAGCGGCTGCCGAAGGGGCGATAGAGCACTTCACCGCCCACGCCGGCATACATGGTCTCGAGCAGGCCGCCGTAGCCCATGGCATACCAGTCGTCGCCCAGGGTGGTGGTGCGGGTGTACTGGAGGTTGCTCAGCCCCAGGCTGGTCTCGGCCAGGTAATCGCCGATAAAGGTGCGCACCCTCGGCAGGTCCGACTCGGCGATGTACTCGTACTTGTCGAGGTTGTCGGCCAGGGTCCAGCTCAGGCTGGCCGAGAGCCAGCCGTTCGGGTCGGTGCGGTACTCGGCGTTGGCGGCGAGCATCAACTGATAGAGATAGCCATCCGGTCCGCCGAAGTTCTGGTTGAGGGCGGGGCCGATGCCGTAGGAGAAGCGGCGGCGCGGAGCCTCGTGCTGGACATGCAGCGGCTCGGCGTATTCGTCGGCGAGGCTGGGTTGATGGCGGCCATAGGTCTCGAGCCGAGCGTAGAAGTCACCCTCGGCGTCCCGCGCCGCGGCGGCTTCCAGAAAGGCCTGGCGAGGCACGCGATCCACGCGCATGGGCATGCCGCGCTCGCTCCAGCGGTATTCGAAGGTGTCGATGTCGCTGGCGGTATGATTATGCAGGATGCGGCTGGCGCGGACGCCGCTCTGGCCGAGGGAGCGGTAGCGTGTCGGTTCGCCTTCGACGATCAGGGTCGACTCCTGGGTCTGGATGCGCTCGACGCGCAGGCCGGCGTTGCTCTCCAGTTCGTGGCTGACCTCGCCCCAGTCCATGGTATGCCACGCGGTGGCCTCCTCCAGGGGCACCGGGGGCGGGTCGCGCTTGATCTGGCTGAGCCCCGCCAGGTTGGTGCTCAGCGAGACGCCAAGCATGGCGGTATTGCCGCGTTGCCAGCCGGCCCGCAGCTCGACGTTATCGGTCAGGCGGAGCCGGGCGCCCAGGTTGACGCGGGAGTCCTGCTCCAGGTCGGACTCGGCGCGATCGGCGGAGTAGTCGTTGCCTTCCACTTCCACCTGCAGTAGCAGGCGATCCCAGGGGGTCTGGTATTCGACACCACCGAACCACGCCACCGGCCCGCGGAACATCTGCGACAGCGATAGCTCGCCGCCATCGGAGCTACCGGCGAAGCGGGGGCGGTCGTAGAAGCGATCATCGAGCCGGCCCAGCGGGTTGGACATGTCGCCGGCGCGACCCAGATAGCCCCAGCCCAGGCCCAGGTGAAAGTCCAGGTCGTACCAGCGCTTGCTGGCGACCAGGTACTCGGCGCCGAACAGGGTCGTGCCGCCGGCATCGAGCAGGCCCACGGCCAGCTCGGGCAGGTAGCGGCTCTCTTGCCAGAGGCGCAGCTTGATATCGAAGCCCTTGTCCAGGTAGGCCCGGTCGCCGGCGATCTCCTCGCCGAACAGGCGATCTTCGATCTCCACGTAGCGAAAGCCCCCTTCCAGCCACTCGGTGGGCTGGAAGAAGATGCCATAGCGGCGGTAGGGCGCGGTGCGGCTCCAGCTGGCGCTGAAATGCCCGAGGGGCGCCATGCGGGCGGTGGGGGTCTGCATCAGGCCAATGCCGCCGAAGTCGCTGTGGCCCTGGCCAAGGCTGCCGGCATGGACCGGCACGGCGATGCCAACCAGGCCGGCCATGAGCAGGCCGCGACGGAGCGTATGGCGAGCGGGGGAGGAGAGCGCTTGCATCAATAGAATCCCTTCAACTCACAGGCGTCGCCGGGCAGGCGAGTGGCAAGGTAGTCGGCCAGCTCGGCAAGGAGGGCCTCGGTCGCCTGTCGGTCCTCGACATGGCGCGGGTTCAATAGCACCAGCCGAGCTCCTGGAGCCAGCGGCAGGCGCTGGTGGTTCCAGGCGGCGATGCCCAGGCGAGTCACCTGGCCGGTCGGCGCAGTGACATGCATCACGTCCACCCCTCGGCGGGTGTCACGAGGCAGCTGCGCCAGCAGGCCGTCGCTGGTCAGGCCTGGCTGCCAGTCCAGGCGCGACACCCCCTGCTGAGACCACACTTCGATCCAGTCGGGAGGCGGGCAAGTGCCCATATGTACCAGCGAGGTCAGTCGTGGGTTGCGGCGCAAGTCAGCCGCCAGGTGGGGGAGATCAAGCCGCTCGGGACTGCGGGCCAGCCCGCTTCCCGCAAGGCGGCGCAGGCTATCGTGCCAGGCCGATGCGCCGGGGAAGGCGCCGCGCAGGGCATCCAGGCGTGCCAGCAGCGCGGCCTCCTGCCGCTGGTAGGCGCTGGCATCGGACTGGCGAAGCGCGAAGCTGTAGCCCCAGTCCAGGGGGGATGTGCGCTGCTCCTGCCAATCGACCCAGGCCTCGGCCAGGGTATCGCCCGGGGTCGGCGCCACGGCAGCCACCGCCGTGGTGGCGCCAAGCAAAAGGCCGGCGAAGGCCAGGGAAATGACGTGCTTCATAGGGGGCTCTTGTCGGTTACCACGGCCGGTTACCACCAGGGGCGGGCGACTCGCCAGGCGATCCGCGGGGCATCGGGCCAGGGCTGGCCATCGACCTCCCAGAGGGCATGATCCACGGGGTCACGCCACAGGCGAGTGCGAGAGGTGCGGCCATCCGCCCAGGTCAGGGTTTCGTGGCAGCGTTGCAATTGGCGCTCGCCGAGCGGCAGGTGACGTGTCTCCAGGCGGCCACAATGCAATCGGGCCTGGGCTTCACCGCGCTGCATCTGCCCTTGGGCATCGATCCAGTGGCGTATCACCCGGTAGTCACGCGCATCCTGGCCATGCCAAGGCAGTGACGCCGCCGCCAGGCCGGTGTAGTGGGTGGCCAACAGGGTCTGCTCCAGGCCATCGACGGCGAAGAGGCCATCGCCGCTCAGCTCCAGGGTCAGGCCGTCGGCCGAGGGCCAGTAGCTCTGCTGGCCCACCCGAAAGCCCATCACCATCAGGCCGCGAATGTCTCCGGCCTGAACCAGCAAGGAGGCATGGGGCAGTGCTTCGGCGCGCTCGGCATCTGCGCCGTCGCTGCCCCATAGGGCTTGAAGCGAGGCCGACATGGGGGTGGTGCCATCGCTGGCGCAACCAGCCACTAACAGGGGGGATGCACACAACAGGGCCGCCCGAAGGCGGCCCCGAAGCGTTGCGGTGATTATGCGCCGCATGCTTAGTTGGTGCCGGTGGTGCCGGTGGTGCCAGTTGCTCCGCCGCCGCTGCCACCCGCAGCGGCAACGCCGACGCCCACGGCGGCAGCCGCGGCGACACCGACGCCGGCCACGGCAGCGGTGGAGAGGCCGGTAGCCGCGGCAACACCGGCCAGCGGGCTAGCGGCGGCCGCGCCTGCACCTGCAGCAGCGCCCGCACCAGCGCCAGCGCCCGCACCAGCGGCGCCTGCACCGGCTCCAGCACTAGCACCCGCACCGGCGGCACCGGCACCCACGCCGGGGGCCTGGCTGGAGGCAGCGGCAGGAATGGCCTGAGCCATGGCCAGCGGGGTGGTCATCATGCCGGCCACGGCCAGCAGGGCAATGCCTTTCTTGATCATCGAGAGTCTCCCTTATGCTCGTTTCACTTGCGTCCTACACACCGTTGTTGCAAGCGGCGCAGTGTGCAATTCCAGCCAATGCTAACCGCCCACCCCTCGAGATGGTAGTGCTTCTTGACAAGGTATGGCTACATCAGTGGGCATGAAATTTACATGTCTCCCATCTTGTCGCTCAGCGGTGACAGGTCAGGGCGGGACGGATTAAAGAAACCGGGAGATGCGAAAAAAGTGATCTAAATCAATGAAATATTTTTGGTTTCTATCATGGGGCCTGGCAGGTGTGATGGCTGCTTCTGGAAAATAAGGTGTCGTCGATGGGTGTCATTTGCTGATAACAAGACGCATCTAGGATAGGGCCAATCTTTGAGGTAGGATGCGTGACTGTTTTTACGAAGCCTGGAATGCGTTGACAAGGATGTCATGCCTCCAGGCCGGACAATGGGCTTTCAGCGAGTGATAACGCCCTACAGCTTCATCTTTTCAAAGGCCTCAGGGATGTGCCGGAAATGTCACCCTGGGGCGGTAGCGTGCCCGGGCGGGTTTGGTGAGCTTCCCCTCCGCCCCTGCACCATAACTCCTCAAGGACCCTCCCGTGAGACAGCGACTCCCTTTCCAGCCACGCGGCGCCCTCTTGTTGGTGTTGGTCATGGCGTTGGCCGGTTGTGCTACGTCCTCTCCCAGCAACTCCCAGTCCTACACCGGCTGGCAGGCGCAGCAACAACGCCTGCTCGATGAGCGCATTTCCAGTTACCTCGAGGGTGCCAGCGCGGGCATGGTCTATCACCCCGAGGCGAGCCCCTGGGGCAGTGGCGTCTTGCTGACTGTCGATGGCCGTTATCAGGCCGCCAGCGGTCGCCCTTGTCGCAAGCTGCATATCGAATCGTCCCAGGGACAGCAAAGCGTCCTGACGTGTCGGGCCAGCGATACCCGCTGGGCCGAAGTGCGCTCTCTTCGCTAACCAATCAGGTAACGACACCATGAAGAAAGTTTTGCAGTGGGTGGCGCCCTGTTCCCTGGTGCTGGCGTTGGTGGCTGGTGCCGAGGCACAAACCCTTGGTGGCGCTGGCTACCTCTCGCCCGAGCAGGCCGAGCCCAGTCGCGAGCAGGCGCGTGGTCAGGGAGAGGCAGATGAGGCGGCACGGAATCGTTCCGTGGTGCGCCAGCCTGGCGTCTATGGTCCGCTGGAGTTGTCGGGTGACGCGCAAGAGGCGATACCTCCTTTTGGCGCCGATCTCTTTACCGGTGGTTTTCGCGGTCTGAGGGGCGATGGCCTGAACCCCAACTATCGGGTCATGCCGGGCGATCAGGTGGTGCTGCGCCTGTGGGGGGCTATCGAGCTGGATCGGGTGATCCCCGTGGATGCCCAGGGCAACCTTTTTATTCCGTCCATCGGCCCGGTGGCCGTGGAAGGTGTCAGCCATGGTGAGCTGGACAACCGAGTCAAGCGCGCCGTGCATTCGGTCTACCCCGATAACGTTGAGGTCTATACCAACCTCCAGGGCGTTCAGCCGATCGGTGTCTTCGTGACCGGTTTCGTCCAGAGTCCCGGGCGTTATGCCGGCGTGCCCAGTGATGCCTTGCTTTACTTCCTGGATCAGGCCGATGGCATCGATGATCAACTCGGCAGCTATCGCAGCGTTCGTGTGCTGCGCGGTGACCAGGAGATCCTGCGAGCCGACCTTTACGATTTCCTTCTGACCGGTGAGTTGCCAAGGATTCAGTTCCAGGATGGCGACACCATCGTGGTGGATCGTCGCGGCGATACCATCACCGTGGGGGGGGATGTGCGCCGTGCTTACCACTTCGAGCTGAAGGGGGAGACGCTGGCCGGCCAGACGGTGCTGGACCTGGCACCGCTGCAAGCGGGAGTCTCTCATGCCCTGATTCGCGGGAGCCGTGACCTGGGGCCCACCGCCGATTATGTGGAACTGAATGATTTTTCCACGACGCCGTTGCGGGATGGCGATGAGGTGCTGTTCAGCGCCGATGAGCGCAGCACCAATATCGTCGTGCAGCTCGAAGGCTCACACCTGGGGCCGTCGCGTTTCGTGCTACCCAAGGACGTGACCCTGCATGAGCTGCTCGACAATATTCCGGTGGAAGACTATCTGGCCGATACCCAGAGTGTCTCCCTTCGTCGCGAAAGCGTGGCACAGCGGCAGCAGGAGTCGCTGGAGGAGAGCCTGCGCCGGCTCGAGACCACTTATTTGAGCGCTTCTTCATCGACTCCGGAAGAGGCCGAAATACGTGTCCGCGAGGCTGAGCTGGTCAGTCAGTTCGTAGAGCGGGCCCGTGAAATCGAACCGAATGGACGCCTGGTCGTCTCGCGTGACGATGAGATCGCCAATATTCGCCTGCAGGATGGTGATGTGATCACCATCCCCGAGCGCTCCGATGCGGTACTGATCAGCGGCGAGGTGCTGGTGCCCCAATCGGTGGTGTTCTCCCCGGGGGAGCGAGTGCGTGACTATATCGAGCGTGCCGGTGGCTTCACTACCTATGCCGACGAGCGGATGATCCTTGTCGCTCGCGCTAACGGCGAGGTGCGCCATGCCAGTGATGTGGAGCTGCGGCCTGGCGATGAAGTGCTGGTACTGCCCAAGGCGCCTACCAAGAATCTGCAGCTGGCCTCCACCATCAGCCAGATCCTCTTCCATATCGCTGTGACGACCCGAGTCGCACTGGATATCTAACCGATGCAGGTTACAAGCCGCTCCCAGGGAGGGCGCACCTCCTGGCAGGTTACCCGAAGTGTCTGGTTCGCCATGTTCATGCGAGAGCTGGTTGCGCGCACCATGGCCGATCGGTTCGCCTGGTTCTGGATGATCTTCGAGCCGATTGCCTTCGTGGCGGTTTTCATCGCCGTGCGTAGCCTGATCCGTGGTGATCGGCTGGTGATCGGCGCGGACTTTATCCCCTGGCTGATCGTGGGGCTGATGGGGTTCTTCCTGTTTCGTGAAGGGATGACCCGTCCTGTCGGGGCCATCGACGCCAACCGTGGCCTGTTCGCCTATCGCCAGGTGTTGCCCATCGACCCGGTGCTGGTGCGTATCGCCCTCGAGGGCCTGTTACGTAGCGTGGTTTTTCTGATCTTCATCGTCGGGGCGTTGCTGCTCGGCTTCGATCTCTATGCCGACCTGCCGCTGACGGCGATGGGTGCCTGGATGTCGCTATGGGCCCTGGGGGCCGGAGTCGGGCTAACCCTATCCGCGGCAACGGCACTGGTCTCCGAGATTGGCCGGCTGGTGAGGATGATGACCATCCCCCTGATGCTGCTGTCGGGAGTCATTGCCCCGATCACCCTGAAGCCTCATCACCTTCAGCAGATCATGCTCTATAACCCCATCGTGCATGGCATTGAGCAGTTACGGCTTGGTTTCTTCGAGAATTACAAGACGGTGCAGGGCATCGATCCCCTTTACATCTGGTTGTGCGCCCTGTCGCTGATTTCCTTTGGGCTGATACTGCATATGCGCTTCGTCGAAAAGTTGAAGGCGAGATAGGCATGATTGAGATCCAGGGCCTATACAAGCGCTACCACAGCCATTTTCATAATGACTGGGTGCTCAAGGACATCAACCTGACCATTCCCAGTGGTGTCAGTGTGGGGTTGGTGGGGGCCAACGGCGCGGGCAAGTCGACCTTGCTGCGGCTGATCGGTGGCATGGACAACCCAGAGCGAGGCCGTGTGCTGCGCCACTGCCGGGTCTCCTGGCCCATCGGCCTGGGGAGCGGCTTTCAGGGCAACATGACGGGGCGCCAGAACGTCCAGTTCGTGGCCAGGATCCACGGCAACAGTCGCGAGGTCGCTCGCATTATCGACTTTGTCGAGGCGTTTGCGGAAATCGGTAGTGCCTTCGATCGTCCCGTCAACACTTACTCATCGGGGATGCGTTCGCGGCTCTCTTTCGGGTTGTCGCTGGCTTTCGATTTCGATGTCTACCTCTCCGATGAGGCCACCTCGGTGGGGGATCGTGCTTTCAAGGCCAAGGCGAAACAGGCCTTCAAGGAACGCGTCGGCAAGGCCAGCCTTATCATGGTGTCCCATGGCGAGGGCATCCTGCGCGAGATGTGCGAGGCCGGGATCTTTCTCCATGAGGGGCAGGCCCGCTGGTTCGATGACGTGAACGACGCCATTGAGGCTTATCACGATGCTTCTGGTATGCCGACACCTCAGCCAATCAAAGAAGCCAGGCTAGAGACTCGGAAGGCGCGCAAGCAAGTGATTGCGGCAAAGGAAGCTTATGCGATAGCAAAGTCAGAGGGGGCATCCAGTGAGCATCTGGCGGCTCTGAAGGAAGAGATCAAGAGGCGTAGGCAGGTACTGCGTCGAGCGAGGGCGGTGTTGACGGCCCTGAAGAATGAAAGTGGCACGGACAATGATGATGACTGATGTATTCCTGCGGTTTCTGGGGGTATGTCGTTCTCATAGCAAAGGCCTGACAGTTGATGAAAGATTTTCTTAAGCGCAACCCATATTGGGGGCTCTGTATCCTGATGATAGTCGTGGTGGCGGGTTATTGGTCGTGGTGGTCTACGGACCGCTATGTTTCCCGCGCGACTGTCGTATTGGAAAGCCCACAGATTGCTGCCCCGGAGATGTCATTCGCCTCGATCTTTGGTGGGGCGGGGGGAGCGTCCAGCGATCTACTGCTGCTTCGCGAGCACCTGCTGTCGGTGGACATGCTGCGTCGTGTTCAAGATCACCTGGATCTGCGAACTCACTATTCGAGCCAAGGTGACTTCTTCTCTCGGCTGCGCGACGCCAGTGCGCCTATCGAAGATTTGCACCGCTATTACCAGCGGCGTGTCAAGATCGATATGGACGAGTATGCCCAGGTGCTGAAAATTGAGGTACAGGCTTATGACCCCGAGTTCGCCCATCGCTTGGCAACCCTGCTGCTGCAAGAGGGCGAGTCGCATATGAACCAGATGGGGCAGCGTCTGGCGGAAGAGCAGGTGCGTTTTCTCGAGCGTCAACTGGAGCGCCTGAGCGAGCGTCTTGATTCGGCACGCCTGGAGCTGCTGGATTACCAGAATGAACATGGCCTGGTCTCACCCACACATACCGTGGAAAGCCTCAACCAGGTAGTGGCCACCCTGGAGGGCGATCTGGCGCGCCTGCAGGCACGGCGCAGTGCCCTGGCCAGCTTCCAGAGTGCCCAGTCTTCGGAAATGGTAAGGGTGGAGAGCGAGATCCGTGCCTTGCGGGAGCAGATTGCCAATGAGCGGGACCGTCTCGCCCAGGCCGCCGGAGACTCCCTGAACCGCATTTCCGCGGAGTACCAGACCTTGGAACTGCGCGCCCAGTTCGCCCAGGAGACCTATTCCAGTGCCCTGGCGGCCCTGGAAAACACGCGCATCGAGGCGGCTCGAACCCTGAAACAGGTTTCTGTTCTACAGAGCCCGGTCTTTCCCGAGTATGCCGTCGAGCCACGTCGCCTCTATAACATCACGGTTTTCGCCATCATTGCGCTCTTTGTCACCTTTATTATCAATATGCTGGTGCTGATCGTGCGAGATCACCGGGACTGATTGATGATGCCCAAGACCTTTCTGATCACAGGAGGAGCCGGTTTTATCGGCTCGGCGCTGGTTCACGAGCTGCTGGTCCATACCGAGCATCGTGTGGTCAATGTCGATAAGCTGACCTATGCGGGCAACCTGGCATCGTTGGAAAGTGTTGCCCACCACCCGCGTTATGCCTTCGAGCAGGCGGATATCTGCGATGCCCCGGCCATGCAGCGCCTCTTCGCCGAGCACCGCCCCGATGTGGTGATGCACCTGGCCGCCGAGAGCCATGTGGATCGCTCCATCGAGGGGCCGGCGGCCTTTATCCAGACCAATATCGTTGGCACCTCAGTACTGCTGGAAGCCGCCCGCGGCTACTGGACCCCCCTGCAGGAAAGCGCTCCCGAGAAGGCCGCGGGCTTTCGTTTTCACCATGTCTCGACGGATGAAGTCTACGGCGACCTGGCTGAGGCAGAGGTGTCTTCCAGCGCCCTGTTTACAGAGGACACTCCCTACGCCCCCAGCTCGCCGTACTCGGCCAGCAAGGCCGGCTCGGATCATCTGGTGCGCGCCTGGCAGCGCACCTATGGGTTGCCGACGCTGATCAGCAACTGCTCCAACAACTATGGCCCGCGCCAGTTTCCGGAGAAGCTGATCCCGCTGATGATCCTCAATACCCTGGCCGGCAAGCCGCTGCCGGTCTATGGCGATGGCGGCCAGGTACGCGACTGGCTCCATGTGGAGGACCACGCTCGTGCCCTGGTTCGGGTGGCCACCAAGGGCAGGGTCGGCGAAACCTACAATATCGGCGGCCATAATGAGAAGACCAACCTCGACGTCGTCGAGGCCATCTGTGATCTGCTTCAGGAACTGGCACCTTCATCGCCGATAACCCACTACCGTGAGTTGATCTCCTTCGTGAAAGACCGCCCCGGGCATGATCGCCGCTATGCCATCGATGCCGGTAAGGTCGAGCGTGAGCTGGGCTGGGTGCCGCAGGAAACCTTCGAAACCGGGTTGCGCAAGACCGTGCTCTGGTACCTGGAGAATCGTGATTGGTGGCAACGCGTCCAGGATGGGCGCTATCAGGGGGAGCGCCTGGGCCTCGCCGGCATCTCTCTGTAGGAGCTTGCTTCAGCGAGTGATTCGCCGCCTAGCGGCGGCTTGGAAAGGAAGCCAATGATATGAAGATCCTCATCACCGGCGGCAGCGGTCAAGTCGGGTTTGAGCTTCAGCGCAGCTTGTTGCTGTTCGGCGATATCCTGGCACCAGGTCGGACGATACTCGACCTGTACGATGCCCAGGCCGTGACCGATTACCTGGAACACAACACCCCGGACCTGATCGTCAACGCGGCGGCCTATACCGACGTGGACAAGGCCGAAGAGCAGCGTGACTCGGCATGGCGGCTCAATGCCGACATGCCGGCGCAACTGGCAGACCATGCCGCCCGGCATGATATTCCGTTGGTGCACTACTCCAGCGATTATGTCTACAGCGGGGAGGGGCATCGCGCCTGGCAAGAAGACGATGCGCCCGCACCGCTCAATGTCTATGGCCGGACCAAGCTCGCCGGCGATCAGGCCATTCAGGGGAGCGGCTGCCGCCACCTGATTTTCCGAACCAGTTGGGTCTATGGCCTCCACGGGCGCAACTTCGTCAAGACCATGCTGCGCCTGGGGAAGGAGCGCGATGTCCTCAAGGTGGTGGATGACCAGGTCGGCGCGCCAACGTCGGCCCGACTGATCGCACAGGTCACTGCCCTGGCCTTGCACCGGTGGCTCCTTGCCCCTCACACCTCACCAGTGCGTAGCGGCTTGTATCACCTGGCTCCCCAGGGGGAAACCACCTGGCACGGTATTGCCTGCGAGATCTTTCGTCAGGCTGCCGCCATGGATGACGTACTGCGGATTAGCCCCGAGCGGGTTGCGGCGATTCCGACGGCAGAGTACCCCACGCCAGCCAGGCGACCACTCAATTCCCGCTTGTGCTGTCAGGCACTGGAGCAAGCGCTGGGCATTACCCTGCCCACCTGGCAGAGGCAACTCGTGCTGACAATGCAGGAGATCGCCCAGCCATGACCGATGCGGCACCCACCAACACTGACGCTTCACGCCTGACACCTCGGGTAATGCGCAAGGGCATCATCCTGGCCGGGGGCAGTGGCAGTCGCCTCTACCCGATTACGCATGGGGTCTCCAAGCAACTGCTGCCGATCTACGACAAGCCGATGATCTATTACCCGATCTCGGTGCTGATGCTGGCGGGGATCCGCGATATCCTGATCATCTCCACCCCGCAGGACTTGCCGCTGTTTCGTCGCCTGCTGGGCAGTGGCGAGGCCTTCGGGGTGCGCTTCGAATATGCCGAGCAGCCACGCCCCGAGGGACTCGCCCAGGCTTTCATTATCGGCGCCGACTTTATCGGCAAGGATCCTGTCTGTCTGGTGCTGGGCGACAATATTTTCCATGGCCAGCACTTTACCGGGCAGTTGCATGCCGCAGCCGCACGCAGTGAAGGTGCCACCGTCTTCGGCTATTACGTCAAGGACCCCCAGCGCTTCGGGGTCGTGGAATTCGACGGGGAAGGGCGGGCCATCTCCATCGAGGAGAAGCCTCTGAGCCCCAGGTCCCAGTATGCGGTCACCGGCCTCTACTTCTATGACAATCGGGTGGTGGAGCTGGCGCGGGAGGTACGCCCCTCGACGCGGGGCGAACTGGAAATCACCGCCCTGAACAATGCCTACCTGGAGAGGGGTGACTTGCGGGTCGAGCTGCTGGGCCGAGGCTTCGCCTGGCTGGATACCGGCACCCACGATAGCCTGCTGGAAGCCGCCCAGTATGTGCAGACCATCGAACACCGCCAGGGCCTGAAGATCGCCTGCCTCGAGGAGATCGCCTGGCGTAATGGTTGGATCGACGAGGCCGGCCTGATCGAGCGTGGTCAGTCGCTGGCCAAGAACGGCTATGGAGAATACTTGCTGTCGCTGATCCCGCGATAGCGCGGGTGGCGTAGTGACGACTCGGCGTTGCCGCCAGGCGCCTTGAGCCGACTCATGCCAGTCTTCGGCATCTGCCGTCACCGAGTGCCGCTTCTCCACGGCCATCTTCACTTTCATGACTCTCCAGTCATGGTTTCACGTCTCTCCGGGAGTTTCACTTCATAACATGAGAGTACTGGGAATCTTGTTAGATCAATCAGGTGAAAAGCGCCGCATATGAGTGCAATTTCTTCGCTTAAGGTGACGCCGCTGGCTGGCCTGCCCGAGGCCCTGTTGCTGGAGCCCCGCGTTCATGGCGATACGCGAGGCTTCTTCATGGAGAGCTTCAACCAGCGCGACTTTCAGGCCGCCACAGGGCTGGAGGTCTGCTTCGTGCAGGACAATCATTCCCGTTCGCGCCAGGGCGTGTTGCGCGGCCTGCATTATCAGGCCGAGCAGCCCCAGGGCAAGCTGGTGCGGGTGCTGGCGGGTGAGATCCTCGATGTGGTGGTGGATATTCGTCCGGAGTCGGTGACCTATGGGCACTGGGGGAGCGCCCGGCTCTCCGCGTCCAATCTCCATCAGCTCTGGGTGCCGCCAGGCTTCGCCCACGGCTTCGTGGTACTGAGCGACAGTGCCGACGTCTTCTACAAGACCACCGATTACTACGCCCCGCAGCACGAGCGTGCCATCCGCTGGGACGACCCTGTGCTCGCCATCGACTGGCAACGCGACGACTGGTGCTGGGGACGTGAACCCATTCTGTCCGACAAGGATCGGCAAGCCGCCGCATTCAATTCCTGAGCAGTCAAGGAGTGACTATGTTCAGTGACACTCGAGTACCCGAACTACTCGATCCAGACGCACTTCAAGCCTGGCAGGCCTTTAGCCTTGCTTTCTGGGATGAGCCCTGTTTCGGGCTTGATCAGGAGCGACAACGACAGCTCTTCCAGGCAGGGTTCTTCCGCAGTCGATGGTTCCTGTATGGCATGGTAGATGAGCCCGAGCCAGGCTATTTGAGCGATTTCCAGGCCATGCGGCTGCAGGCCGCCAATGCCAAGTACCAGACCGTCATGGCCGATCGCGTGCTCTGCTCTCATGTCATGAGCAATTACTGCAAGGTGCCGGAAATCCACTGCGTGGTAACCAGCGAGGAGGTGCAATGGATCACCTCTCCATGGTGGCGGCAGGGAGACGCCGGCTCGGGAGAGCTGATAATCCACCCCACGCAGTTCGGGATGGGCTCGGGTTATCAGCGGGTCCTGCTGGAGGACGGAAGCTTCCGTGGCCCCATGGGGGAAGGTCGCAGTGACGAGCTGGTGCAGACTCTTCAAGCCCGGGCACGCCAGGAAAGCTGTTCCTATGTACTGACTGAGCATGTTGCGCAGGGCGGTTTTGCCGAGAGCCTGGCGCCCGGGCACCTGAACCTACTGAATGTGCTGCTGGTCCGTGAGCAGAACCAGTGGCAGCCAGAACTCGCGGCTACCACTCTGCTGATCGGCCGTGAGCGTGAAGACGGCAGCCATGCCATGCGGGTCGAGGATGGGGCTCTGAGCGCCTCCGTAGATCTCGAAACGGGGCTTATCACTTCCTGCAAAGGGTTGGACGAGTCGTCCCAGGCGTTGGCCTCCTTCCCCATTCACCCGCAGTTGGGCAGCAGCATCGTCGGCAGGCAACTCCCCGACTGGCAGAAGACTCGCCAGATGCTGATAGCCTTCTTCGATGAATCATCTTACTTGCGTGCTTGCAATCTCACCTTCCTGCTCACCGACGATGGGCCCTGTTTCTTCGCCGTCTGCGAGGGCCAACTGGCCACTCACCAGATCCATCGCCCCCTGCTCAGTGACCCCTTTATCAGCAGTCATATTGACCGACTGGGTGCATGATGCCGATTCTGACTCCCACCTCGACCAAGCACCTGCTCCGGCGTGCCTTGGGCCGTCGCCAGCCATCGCTGCGTGAGGAAATATCGCGCAGTGGCTACTTCAGTGCCGAATGGTACCTCGGTAACTATCCCGAGCTGCAGCGTGACTCCCATGCGGTGCAGGATCCCCTCGGCCACTTTATTAGCCATGGTGTCTGGCAGGGACTGAACCCGGGCCCCGGCTTTCACACGACCTGGTATCTCAAGGAGAACGAGGATGTGCGTAATGCCGGCATCAATCCCCTGATTCACTACCTGCGCTATGGCCGCAATGAGGAGAGGCGCCCGACACCCCACCTGGCGGGTATCCATGCCCGCCTGCCTTATCTGAAAGGGGGGCGCCACACTCGGGTCATCTATGACACCAGGCGCAGTGCCGACCTGAGTCACGAGGGGAGGGTAAAACGCCTGGATAAGGCCGAGGGCGTAGAGGCCTGGCGAGACTTTAGCCAAGAGTTTCAGCGCGAGTCGTGCCGGCTAAGCCAAGAAGATGCGGAGTACCTCCATAACCGCGGCTTCCTGCCCGACAAGAAAGCGCTCTATGGGCTGCCCAATACCCAGGCCAATGCCTATATCAGCGACCTCCAGGCACGCCTCCTACCCTTGGCCAACGGCCAGGCGCGTCAGATGCTGGAGACGCCCGCACTGCAGTACCAGCTCTATGCTCGGCGCCTGCCCATGCTGGCCTCCGATAGACCGCCCGCCCCGGGGCCGTGCCTGAAGGCAGTGATGATGCTCGATCCTGCGAGCGCGGAACTGGTCCTGCTGGCTGCCGTGGTAGAGCGTACCGAGTGTCCCAGGGGACATCACACTGGCAAAAGCTATCGTCTCTCGCTGAATAGTGGCCGAGTGAAAAGCGTGGTGCGCTACCGGGCCAATGCTCTCCTAGGCGCACCTCGTCGGCCTCGCCCTTGGGAACGGAGGCGTTATCAAGAGGCATGGCGCTTCGCCCAGCAGAGAATTCTGGCCGAGATTGCCAAGAAGCCCCTCTTTACCTTCGCGCAGCTCGATATCGATATAAGTGGCGACACCCCACGGCTGATAGGGCTGCGTAGCCAGCTCAGTGTCGTCCCTTTCCAGGTTCATGGCCCCCTGATGCAGTCTGAAGTGGCCATCGAATTTATCCGTGAGTTTGGAATCTAGGGGTTGCCACCATGTTGTCGCTCTCTCCGACCAAGCCAGTATTACCCCCTCAGGCAATGCCGCCAACCATGCCAGTGGTAGAGGGCCTGCCTAAGGACCATCACCGCCTCTTCATGGCCAACCTGAGTGGTACCGAGGCGCTGGCTCTGCATAAGCGCTTCACACTGGACTTTCATGCCGACCCTGACCTGGAAAAGATCACCGCGGAGCAGGCGGAGTTCCTCTATGAGCGTGGATTCCTCCCGGAGAAGATACGCCTCTATGGCCTCGGTCCAGATAACGTGGACCTATATCTCAGCGATGTGCAGCGTTGGCTGACGCGCCTGGTCAATGGTTCATATAGCGTTGTTTTTAATAACAAAATACTATTTGATCAGGTTTTTGGAAAACACTGTCAAGTGCCAAGAACCATCGCCACCTTCCGCAATGGACGCGTCGTGACGCATGGGAAGACCTGGGAGCGTGTGGCAAGCGGCCAGTCCGAGCCCATGATACTGGTGGCAAAGCCCCTGGGCGGAGGGGGGGGAGGCGGAATTTATTTTATCCGTATTGATAAACAGCATGCAGTTGTTGAAACCAACGATGAAAAGGCGCCTCGCTTTACGGTGAAGTGCGAGCAGCTTGGCGAGATGTTTGGCCAGCAGCGCGTTCCGTTTATTGTTAATGAATATGTGCAGCAGGGAGACTTCTCGCGACGGCTTTATCCCTTGACGGTTAATACCGTAAGGGTGCTTGTGGTTCGTGATGCCACCACCGGAAAGCCTTATGTCGTGCGGGCGGTGCTGCGCGTAGGAAATAGTGAATCCTACCCCATTGATAATTTTTCTTTGGGGGGGTTAAGCATCGAGATAGACAGGGAGACGGGACGGCTAGGAAGCGCCGTTGCCGCAGCCGGGAAATATAGCGGTAAGCGCTGGGAAGAGCATCCGGATACTGGTGAGTGGATAAAAGGAGGCTTTGTTCCCGACTGGAAGGCACACATGCAGGCGCTGTGTGATCTATTTAATAAGCTTCCATATCTGAGTTATTGTGGCTTCGACTTAATACTATGCGACGATGGTTTTGTCGTGTTGGAAGGAAATAGCTACAGTCAGGTTAGGCTCTTCCAAATGCATAAGCCTCTTCTTACCGATAAGGGATATGTAGATTTTCTTGAGAAAAATGGGCTTTTGTATTGCAAGGGTGCCTTAGAAACCTGAGTGCCCTATATTATTTGGTAGGTAGTTGGTTGAAGGGAGGGAGATACTTATGGATGGAGTCATGTCGATTGATGCTTGTTTGGCTAAAGGCGAGCTGGCGGAGTTTGGCGTAAAAATAGAATCATGTGAACTGTTTCTGTTCAAAAAGCAGCTGGAAGAGGTAGGCGAGAAACGGCCAACATATACCATCACGCTTAATGCCAATGTCGGGGGGGTTAGGCTGTGCATCGTCAGGAATGGCTATATCAAGAGCAAGATTGGCCGTATTCCAATGTTGAGCAGGAGCATGATGGAATGTGCTTTGGAGAAAGCATCAGGCGTGTCTCTTCTCGAAGACTACAGGTGTAAAGATATACGCAAGATAGTTTACCAGTACAGGGATGAGGTATGTTCATACTCTGCTGATAAGAACTATGATGAGCTGATGCATGTTGCTCAGTTGGACGAGGATGACAAGGAAGAAAGCACTTCGCTGCTAGAAGACAAAGTGAAGGCTAGACTGAGACCCTTCCGCCTGGCCATCAATGATCTGATCAGGGTGCTCAAGGGTAGGGAAGAGTTCTCCAAGGCCGAGTGCTATGTAGATGGCGTGAAAGCGGACAGGGTTGCTTTCTTGTCTAGAAGTTTTTATAGAATCGAAGACTATGCGGTCTTTCCTCTGCCGGCTAAGCCTTTTATCTATGGGAAAGAGATAAACGAGTATTCGGACTTTGAAGAGCTCAAGCTGCTGAAGAAGAACGGAACCAAAGGGTATCTTTTCTATTATTATGCCCTTGGTTTCGGTCTGTCAGCGACAAGATTGAGTAAGTTTAGCCTGATCGCAGAGGATGAAAACAGAAATAATATGCTGTTTAGCTGGAGCACATCTCAGCTTTCAAGCATCGTGTCACATGCCTTCTGTGTCGATAAGGAAGCGACACGGCAAGTGTTAAGCGAGAAAGGCCTGCCTGTGCCAGCCGGGAGGGCATTTGAACCTAAAGATGTGCAGTCAGCTCTTGATTATGCCGATTTGATTGGTTATCCACTCGTCTGCAAACCCCTGAATGGATCTAAAGGCGAGGGGGTTGTCGTAAATATACGGACCCAGGACGAGCTGCTAAATGCAATCAATACGTTAGGGCGTAGCGTATACAAGGATAGTGACTTCATAGTTGAAAAATTCATTAAAGGAAAGGACTACAGGGTTGTGGTGGTCGGTGATGAGGTCAAAGGGGCGCTATGCCGTGAGCTTGCCTCTGTGACCGGTGATGGTGTGCACAGCATGGCCGATCTGATGCTGGCCAAGCATGCATGGCGTATGAGGAATCCGCACTTTATTGATCGTTCGGCATTTATTGAGGAAGACAATGCCTTTGGGAATATCAACGATCACTCTATTGATCTTCTGAGAGTTCCATCACTAGGGGAGCATGTTGTATTCGGGACGAGTTGCAACCTTTCACAAGGGGCTGACTCTGTGGATGTCCTGGATGAGCTCCACCCATCTATAAAAGAAGCTGCCGTAAGGGCTACGAAAGCTGTTCCAGGCCTGCGTTACTGTGGTGTTGATATCCTTATCGAAGATCATACCAAGGAGATCTCCTCTCAGTCTGCCGCTATTATCGAGCTGAATGCCAAGGCGGCAATAGGCAACTGTGAATATCCAATGTTTGGCAAGCCTCGTGAAGTGGTGAAGTCGATATTTACCAACGTTGCACATGACTTCGATATCAAAGTCTCAGAACAGTTTAACGATGGTCGATGCAAGGTTCTTTGCGAGGTTAAGGGGGCGCTGGACAAAGAGGATTATCTGCGCTGGGCTCGCAGGTCAGCCAGGCAGTTGGGGGTGTCCTATTCTGCACAAGATGCTGGTCCATCTCGAGTAAGTATTGAGATAGACGGGAGTGTTAAGTCGGTTTCCATGATGGCAACTCGACTCATTGTAGGCCCCACTTCATCCCGCCCCTCATCAGTAAAAGCTCGGCTGCTTGCATAGCAAGGGTTCAGGAAAAAAGAATGAATAGTATTGCCAGTTCAGTGAAGAACGAAAACTTTGACGGATTCAATGTCTTGCTCCAGGCAGTCCTGTATGGTGCAAAGACAAAGGTCATGCCTGGCCAGCTAATTTACGTAGAGAGTGATTCTGAAAAGGTTCAGGATAATAACACTGCTTTTGTTCACAGTGTGGCGCTAAGTACGCGGCTCTCTACAGTGACATTTGTTCTTCAGAAACGGTTCCGGCGTGCCATACACCAGCGCAAAGGCGTTCGTGTTCCAAAAGGGGCAACCTTCTCATATTTTGCCGAGAAAGATCCCGTAAAGTATGCCAATAGGATCGGCTACCCTGTTGTTGTCAAGGAGGTCTTTGGAGAGAATCCGACCTTCGCAGTATATGATGTAAAAGATAGGAAGCAGCTTGCTAAAGCAATAAAGAAAGTAAAGGCACATTTGCCGACGACCAGTGATGCTGAACCGGCCTCTTATGCTCAAACGATAAATCTGTCATCCGCTGAAGTTGATGAGGATGGTAGCAGAAGTAAATCTGAGAAGGCCAGATTTCTTATTGAAAAGCAGATTTCTGGAGATCAGTATCGTGTTTATGTGGTGGCCGGAAAGGCCGTCGCTTCATTGCAGAGGAACGGTGGCTCAAGCACCGAGGTTGAAGCTCCTGGTATGATCAAAGAGCTTGCCGAGCGAGCAGTGATTACGATATCTGGTCTCAGGAATGGGACGGTGGATATTGTCCATAATCGAGATGACGGTCCGTACGTTGTCGAGCTTTGTGAAAGGGTTGTTATTCCAGAGGACTATAAGTCCAATCTGGATTTCTGCGATAAAGTTTTCTCTGAAGTTTTTGTTAGAGAGGCTCAAAGTGCTGGCGTGATATTAAGAAGTAGGAAGTTGAGCTCAACTTATGATCTGTATTTTCATGGGGTGACGAATTCAAGGCTGTTTGTAGACTCTTTAGGAGCCATGGCGGCATCGGTTGGTGGTTCATTGTCAGTTAAGTCATCAGATGAAGTTAGTGGAGTGGTTGGGGTTTCAATGAGAGGTAAGGCTATGGCTGCGGCTTTGTTTATTGATAAGGTCTTCTTCGAGCACCATGTGTCAAATCTCACTATAGTAAGGAAGCCCTCGTTGAAGAAAAAGATTCTATTGCTAAGAAGCTGAGGGTGATGGCCTGGTTTGGGTGTTGGGGTTTCTAATTTCTTTGATAAATCTAGTTTAATGAGGAGGGGGGGGGATGGCATACCGCTCTTGGCCAGAACATTTTTCATCAAAAGTTGTTCGGGATGCGTTTGGTAGCAAACTGTGTAGTTATACTATCTCTTTGGAGGCATGGAGGCGTGGCCTCGAAGTAACAGTGCTGGATGCGGAATTCAATAGATATAGGATCGAGTCAAAAGGTCGGTCTATGGTTTTCAATAGGTCGAAATGTTCATTGACCACAAATGAAGCGATTACGGCGATAAAAAATAAGCAGAAAGCTAGGGAGTTAATGCTTGAGAGTGGAGTCGCTGTTCCTCTGGGAAAGTCATTTTCATCAGCCCTAGGTGTTGAGCCTTTGCTCAAGTATGTGGGTGAAATAGGATTTCCGGTGGTGATTAAGCCTCTCGATGGGACATTGGGGCGAGGGGTTTTTACCAATCTTAAAAGCAAGGGGGAGATTGTTGATGCTTACAATTATGTGGTTGATCAGTTGAATGTGAAAGAGGTGGTTGTTGAGCAGCATGTGCTAGGGGAGGACTATAGAGTCTTTGTGGTCGGTGGAGAAGTGGCAGGTGCGGTCAAGAGAGTGCCTGCCAATGTTGTTGGCGATGGGGAGCATACTGTTGATGAGCTGATTGGCATAAAGAATAATGATAGGAAAAAAAACCCTTTCTTGTCTAAAGGTCTAATAAGAAAAGATAGGGAGGTTTTTATGAAGATAAAGGAGGCGGGGTATGAGCTAACTAGCGTGCTTGGAAAGGGGGAGCGTTTGTTCTTGCGGGGGAAAGCGAATGCTTCTGCTGGTGGCGATGTGATTGATGCAACTGAGAGCCTGCCTGGAACTGTCAAGCAATCTGCTATTAAAGCTATTTCATCGATTCCCGGTTTGGAATACTGTGGGGTTGATGTTCTGTATGATATGAAGACAGGAGGTCATGCAGTTATAGAGATGAACTCAAGAGCTCAGATTGGCGTTAATATGTATCCATCTGATGGTCAAGGCAGGGATATACCAAGAGCTATAATTGATTATTATTATCCTGATGCGCCGCTAACACATGATCAGATTGATAAGAAGCTAATCTTCGATATTTCCTCAGTGCTGGCTCCAATTGCAAGCGGTGTTGCAAGATCTGTAACTCTGGCTTCTTCTAAGAAGAAGAATAATGGCGATTTGATTAGAAGGTGCTATGTGCTTCATGCATCTAAGGGTTTTTCTCTTAAGCGTAATAGAATGCTTAAGCTTGCAAGAGAGTTGAAAGTGGATGGCTTTCTAAAAAAAGGGAAGATGGATGAATTTACCCTTGTTGTTTCGGGGAGTAGGAAGAGTGTTGATGGGTTTTTTGATGAGTTTTGTGAGATTTTAGGTTTTTGTCATGTAAAATCTAGTGGTTGGAGTGGTGTGATCCCGCAAGGGTTCAGGTTTTTTATATAAAATAGCCTTTTTGGGGTGTGTTTTGATTAAAGATAAAGGGGTGTATGAGTGGGCTGCTCACAAAGAGGTTCATGAGCTGCTAAAGGCCAAGAGGTACAATATGGCCATGATTGTTAACTCTGCCATTAATAGTGGCTTGGGGGTGAGGAGGATCTCAAATAGATTTTTTGAGATATCAAGCGAAGTACGTCGGGAGTTGTTTTCTGGAGTTATGTGTTGCCGGATGCCCGCTCATGCTCAGAAAATAACGGCCTACAAACACCTTACTTCTCAGTATTTGAGGGAAGCTGGTGTGCCAACTCCTAAAGGGAAAGCATTTTCAGGTAAATCTAAAAATAAAGCGCTGAAATATTATGAGGCTGACTCGCTTCCAAAGGTTATCAAGCCTGTGGTGGGTATTCATGGGAAAGATGTTCACTTGAATCTTAAAGGGAGAGAGTCGTTTTTCGAGGCATGGGGGCTGGTCGAGAAAACAGGTAAGGATATACTTGTTGAGGAGTACTTGGAAGGAAGAGACTGTAGGTATTTCGTGGTTGGTGATGAAGTAGTGGCTGTTTCGGAGAGAAGGGTGCCTTCAGTTGTTGGGGATGGCGTTAAACCTATTATCCAGCTTGTGAATGAAGAGAATGAGAGGCGTTCTTTTCTGGGTGTTCCGTCTCTGAAAAAAATCAGGCTTGATGACTCGGTTTCTTTTGTTTTGAGAGAGCAGGGGTATGATATTGAGTCAGTTGTTCCTGAAGGGGTGAAGGTGTTTGTTAGGAGGAATTCAAATATTTCAACGGGGGCGGAAAATGTTGATATTACAGGTGATGTGCATCCAGATCTTAAGAAACTTGCTGTTAGGGCATGTAAGGCTATCCCCGGATTAGAGTATGCTGGGGTTGATATTTTGTCTAATGATCACTTTTCAAGTGGTTCTAAATCGGTGGTTATAGAGGTTAATTGGGATCCTGGTCTGACAGCACACGCCTTTCCTTCTGCTGGAGAGGCACGTGATGTTGCGAAAAATATAATAGACCATGTTTTTGGGGTTGATATGGATTGTTGATTGTTTTGGCGGTCATGTTGGGGCGCCTTATACATGCGTCTGTTGCCCTTTCTGGTTAAGGCAGCGCTTCTGTTGTTTTTCATGGTGAACTTTTATTCATGGTGGTTGTTTTTGGTGGCAGTGGGGGGGTTGTTTTTCGTTCTCTGGCTTGTTGTAAGTTGATTGTGGCGTAGGCGTTATCGATAATCTGTTCGAAATTGATTTCTATAGTCGGTATTTGGGTAGGTGTTGTCGAGTCTCACTCATTTCTTAACTCATAGTTACCCGCTAATTCTGATCGGTTGCTCTTATGCCTCAGCTAAACCGTGTTCTTCAGATATTTCTATTTCACTTGGCGCGGCGTATTGTCAGGCACCTGCTCATGCCGCTGGTGGTGGTCTTTGTGCTGGTCGTCATAGGGCTGCTGCTGCTTCCTCAGTCGCGTAGCTGGCTTGCCTCTCTTGGGCTGTTCTAATGTCGCTGTCAAATATTCCTTCTTATCATGCCTTTGCAGCGGGGGTTGAGGTGCTGGAGTGGATGCAGGCTTCCCATCCGGCGCGTAAGGGTACGCCGCCGGCGCCACCCTCGTTTCGGGCCGCGATGGATGCCCTGGTACGGCGTTATCAGCGTGAGGCGCGCCAGTCCGGTGTCACTTCCTTCGAGCAACTTGCGGTAGATCGCGCCTGGGTGTCCCGGCAGATGGCGGCTCAAGGCGTGGCTACGGCGCGTATTCTTCGGGAAGACTTTGCGCTACAGAACCTGCGAGAGGTGCTCGAAGGTATCGATGACTGCGTGATCAAGCCCAAGCAGGCGCATAGTTCCCGTGGCGTGCTGTCGCTTCAGAGGCTCGACGAGATCACCTTCAATTGCCTGCAACAGCGTCGTGCCATGCGGCTGGTGGAGATCCTCGAATACCTGTATGCCGAGATGCGGGAGCACCAGTTTCCCAACCATTGGCAGTTGGAGGAGTTGCTGTTGCCACCCTCCGGGCTGTTGCGCCCGGTGGATGATTTCAAGTTCTACGCTTTTCGTGGACGAACTGCCCTGGTGCTGCAGGTGGCGCGTAGTCGGCAGGGACAGCGCTACCGGTGGTATGATCGCGACTGGTGCCCGGTGGATACTGGCAAGTACGATGGCGCACTCGACCCTACGTTGCTGTCGCCGCGCAACCCTCAAGTGTTGCTGGCCACCGCCGAGAGGGTGTCGGCCAGCCTGCCCGTGCCGTTCTGTCGCATCGACCTCTACGAGACCCACCAGGGTGTGGTACTGGGCGAGCTGACGGCGGTACCGGGCACTTACCATGCCTTCGGAGATCAGGCCGATGCCTATCTCGGAGCGATGTTTGAGTTGGCTGGGTCATGATGGTGCTGGGCATTCTGTGAAAGGATGCTCTGGTTCGCTCTACAAGGTTCCGTTTGATGAAAATAGAGAGTGCGCAGGCATTCATGTACACCATGCCGCTGCGTAACCCGTTCAGCACGTCGCGCCATACCACCACGCGTTCCACCAATTACGTGGTTCGGCTCTCCAGTGCGCAGCATGCTGGTATCGGAGAGGCTGCAGCGCGCGGCAGCAAGCTAACCGGTGATAACCGTAAGCTGAATGGTGCCGTGATAGAGGCCATGCTTGCCGTTTTGCAAGGGAGTGCGCTGGCATGTGAAAGCCGCGAGCAAGCCTTGCAGAGCATTGCGGCGGTCTATCGCCAATTGGAAAGTGTCGCGCAGGGGTTCGCTACTCGCCAGAATCGTCACAAGCCCTTTCGTGGGCTCCTTTCTGGCTTCGAGATCGCACTGCTGGATCTGGCGGCTCGCCACCTGGGGCTGACGGTCAGTCAACTGCTGGGCCAGCGGCGCGAGCAGGTGGCGGCCACCGCCACCACCTCGGGCTCCTCGCAGCCCCTGGAGAAACTGGCCGAGCGCTTTCAGCAGCAGGCAAGCGTCTACCGGGCCTACCGCTGTAAGGGGGAGGACGATACGGCCCTCAACCTGCAACGGCTTGGGGCCATGCGCGAGGCCAATCGCCTCGCAGACAGGCACCTCGCTTACTGGCTGGACTTGAATGAGGCACTGACTCCGGAAGGCGCAGAGAGGCTGGTGGAGGAGTTGATGGCGTGGATGCAGGAGCAGCCACACCCAGAGCAGCGCTTGATCCTCGAGCAGCCAGTCGCTGCAGAGCACTTTCGGTCACTGTGCGAGCTGCAGGCTTTGGCGGATCGCCGTTTGCCGCCGAAGGCAGGGCGCCTGGTAATCATGGCCGATGAATCGCTATGGGACCTGGAGGACCTGAAACGCCTATTGGCCGCCGGGGGAGTGGGGGCAATCAACATCAAGGTGCCCAAGGCGGGGGGGCTGCTGCCTGCGCTCGCCATGGGCGAATATGCGAGTAAGGTTTTCCCCGAGGCACAGATCTATATCGGCGGCATGATCGGTACCAGCGATGTTACTGGTCGGGCCATCTATCAGTTGGCGCGTGCCTTGCCGAGGCTCGACCACTGCACCACCACGCCGGCGAGAAACGTCGAAGCCAATATGGCCCGTCAGCCGCTCGCCTTTGCCAAGACGACGTCTCGTCGCATGGTGTTGGGCGAGGCGCCAGGGCTGGGTACCGATCTTGATGAAACCGTACTGGAACGCTATCTGGTGGAGCGCTATCCCGCGGCTGTGGTGAGTCCGGCACCAGCTAGCGACTCCTCGAGCGAGTCGAATGATCAGGCGCGATACCATCACCCCGAACTGCTGCTGCTTGGCCAGAAGCCCTTGGATAGCGCGCTGATGGAGCGTGCTGCCTTGCTGGCCGGTCTGACCTGCGAGCGACGCTCTTCGACTCGTTTGAGAGTGAAGAGTACCCAAGGCCGAGTGCTGGCCAGAATTGCCTGGAGCATGAGCCTGGCCCTGGACAAGGAAGCGCGCCATATCTGTCGCCACAAGAACGAGGCCAAGCGCTGCATGGCCGAGTCGGGAGTGCCGGTGGCGGAGGGGCAGGATTTCGCGGTGGAAGAGGTAGAGCTGGCCTGCTCCTATGCTCGCGAGCTGGGTTGGCCGGTGGTGGTCAAGCCGGTGGTCGGCACCGGCGGTGCCGGAGTCACGGCCGGTATACAAGATGTAGAAGAGTTGCGCTGGGCGCTGGCTCGGGTCGCCGAGAATGAGCGCGTGGTGGCCCGTAATAACGGGCGGGTCTTGGTCGAGCGACATATCGAGGGTCAGGAGCTCAGGGTCTTCGTGGCCAATGGCAAGGCCGTGGCGGCGATCTACCGGGTGGCGCCCCACGTGGTGGGCGATGGCCTGAACAGTGTGCAGGCGCTGATTCAGCGCAAGAACGAGTGGCGGCACAATAATCCGCGGCTCAAGAACAGCCCCCTCAAGGTCAGTGAGACGACGAAAAAACAGTTGGCGCGCCAGGGGCTTGACCTTGAATCGGTTCCCGAGGATGGACAGTTCGTTCGACTGAGCAGCGTCAACTCGATCAGCCAGGGGGCCGACACGGCCAACGTGATGGATCAGGTGCATCCATCGGTGCTCGAGGCCGCGGTAAAGGCGGTGGCGGCGGTGCCAGGGCTCAAGCGGGCCGGTGTCGATATCATCGTGGCAGATTACACGCAGCCGTTGGACCCGGAGCGTAGTTGTGTCTGCGAGCTGAATACCAGCCCATCCCTGGCCGCGGCCACTTTCCCGGTGGAGGGGCCGTCGATCAGTGTGGCGGATGCCTTCCTGCGCTGCATGCTCAAGAGGCGCAAGGAGGAACTGCGCCCGCCGGCCGTGGGCGAGCGGAGTAGCTTGCGCGTGCAGATTGCATCGTCGCTGAGCAAAGTGGAGCGCACTCGGCTACTCGGCTACTGCCATCAGCATGGCCTGAAAGGCGAAGGGGTCACCGCCCCGGACAGTACGACACTCTATCTGGCAGGGGGCAGCGATGCCTTGCTGGCACTGCCTGCCAACGTTATGGGAATGATGAGTCGTCGGCAGAATCCGCCGAGCCTGGTGAGTCGCTTGCTCGATGACGACCATTGCGTCGAGCGTATCGAGGCATTACGTAGCGATGAGGCAAGGGAGATGCTTTTTACGCTAGGTGAGGCGCCAGTTCCCCAGGCGAGCGAAATCGACGCTCCAATTGGCCGTGAGGCGCTGGAGGCTGGGGAGCCGCGCCGCGGCTTGTTGAGTAGTTTGAAAAGCTGGCTCAAGGGAGTTTGACCGGCATGCGAACCGCCTGGTTGGCACGTGCATTGAAACGCAATGTTCTGGGCTATTGGCCGCTGCCTTTGCCACGGGAGCGCGAGGCTCTCGAGACGCTACGCGGGAGCGGGGCCTGGGAGACTCACACCTATCGGCGTCAGTTGGGCCGATGGGAACGCTGGCTGGTGCTGCGCCCGGTACTTCATTTCCTTCGGGTTGGCTGGCGCAAGCGATTGATACCGGGTGACGCTTTCCACACGACCTGGTATCTCGAACGTTACCCCGACGTGGCGCAGGCCAAGTCCAACCCATTGCTACATTTCTTGCGTTTCGGGGTACACGAGGGGCGCTTGCCATCACCAAAGGGAGTGATCAGCGACTTCGCTGGCCTGCACGGCTCGCCGGTTTGGCACCATCACCAGGCCTGGCATGGCCATGCGGGCACTGGCGTTTTGGCCCTGGAGCGACTGGCCGGTGAGGGCAGCGCCGATGCGCTGTGGTATCTGGCTAGTTGGCACTATGGTCAGGGCCAACATGCCCGGGCGCTGGAATATCTGCAGCGGTTGCAGCCGCTTGGCGATGGGCGTTTCGCCGCTCGTGTTCCCCAGGCGCTGGCCAAGTGCTGCTCCACTTGGAGGATGAGGAGGCCGTGAAGGCACTCTGCGAGGCAGGGCATTTTTCGTCCGGCTCGCCTGATGCCGCTTTGCTGGAGCTCAGCCAGCTCTCGTTGCCGGTGGAGGCGCGCCTGGCTGGACTCAACGACTGGCTCAAGCGCTACAAGTTGGCGCCCCTGCATTTGCGGAAGGGCGCCCTCCAGTTAAGCCTGGGGGGGCTGTGTACCCGACGGGTACGGGCCCGGGCTCGAAGTCGCCAGTTGCCCCGAGTCTCGGTAGTGATGCCCGTCTACAATGCATCGGCCACGGTTCTCCTGGCCCTGGAGTCGCTGCTGGCGCAGAGCTGGCCGCGCTTGGAGATCCTGGTGGTAGACGATGCCAGTGAGGACGATACCGCCGAGAAGGTCGCCGAGCTGGCCCGGTTCGAGCCGCGAGTGCGGCTGATTCGTCACGAGAGCAACCGGGGTGCCTATGCGGCGCGCAATACCGGAATGCAAGCCGCCCGCGGTGACTATCTGACGGTACATGATAGCGATGACTGGTCACATCCTGAGAAGATCACGCGTCAGGTCAAGGCTCTGTTGCGCCATCGCGGGGCCAAGGCTTCCCTCTCCAGCTGGATCCGGGTCGACGCCCAACTGCGAGCGTTGGGCCCCTGGCACCTTTGCCCCGATTGGTTGGAGCCTAATCCTTCCTCCTTACTGGTGTCCCGTGAGGTCGTTGAGACCCTGGGGCTCTGGGATGAGGTGCGTGTGGCCGCAGACAACGAGTTCATCGAGCGTATTCGCAATCACTATGGTGAGCGAGCGATTCTCAAGGTGTTGCCGAAGGCTCCTCTGGCGTTTTCCCTGGTACAGCCCTCGTCGCTGACGCGGCAGTCGGCGACCCATGTGCGTACCATCCATAACGGCTTGCGGTATCTCTACCATCAGGCTGCCGCCTGGTGGCATCGGCGACAGGTGGTGCCGGTGATGGAGACGGATGGTTGGCGTCGGCCTTTTCCCGTGCCGCTTGGGAGCAGCAAGTTGGCCAGCCAAGACTATGATGTTGCCGTGCTTGCGGAGCTTTCGCCGCGCAATCCGAGGCTGCGGCCTCTGCTCAAGGCCTTGCTCTCACAGTGCCAGGCCGGGCGTTCCGTCGTCCTCTGCCCCTGGAGCCGCCCCGATGACTTCGCCAGCCGCCAGGTGGCGGACGACATCTGGGAGTTGTGTCACGAGGAGGGGATCGCCTTGGCCCATCCCGGCTTGGAGTTTCAGTGCGAGCGTCTAGTGGCGCAGTTGCCGTCGCCCGACCCGTTGGAGTGGCCGGATCGTGTGCCTGTCCTGAACTCGTCGCGGCCCCCCGAGTCGCTCGATGGCCAGCTCCTGGCGGCGGAAGTCGGCGAGGCGCTGCGAGTTTATCTGCGCGCCGGTGGGCGGGCGCCATGAGCTGGGTGCGTCGCCTGCGGCGTGGCCTGGCCAGGCGCCTGAGGGCGTCACTGGCCAGGGCGGTACTGGACGATACCTGGTACCTGGCCCATTACGCCGATGTGGCCGAAGCCGGCATGGCGGCCAGGCGTCACTTCCTCGAGCATGGGGCTAATGAGGGGCGCTCCCCTAATGCCTGGTTGAGTCTCGAGGCCTATGCCTGGCGTCACGGGCCCGTGGCCGGGTCGCCCTGGCGGGCCTTGCGGCATTACCGCTGGCTGGGGCGGCGCTGCATCTTGCCGGTGGAGATCGAGGGCGCCAGGGCCGGGGCCAAGCCCCGTCCTTGCCTGATGCTGTGTGGGCACAGCCTGACGTCCACGCCCATGGGGGCCGAGCGGAGCCTGCAGGATGTGGCTCGGGGGCTCGACCAACTGGGCTACGACCTGGTGGTGACCCTGCCCACCCTGGCCAACCCCGCCTATGTGAGGGATCTGCTCGGCCGGGTGCGCTGCGTGGTGGTGTTGCCCTATGGTTGGTGGCACCCTCAGCGAACGGCACCGGCCGCGACCGTGGCGGCCTTCGAGGCCGTGCTGCGCCGTCACCGGGTGCGTGCGGTCTACCTCAATACCCTGACCCTGGAGAGCCCGGCCCTGGCCGCCCGTACCCTGGGCCTGCCGGTGATCACCCATGTGCGCGAGCTGCCCGAGCATGATCCCCAGCTCTGTTTCGCGCTGGGGGCTCCGGCGGGGGCGATCGTCGCCGCGACGGCATCGCGCAGTGACCTGCTGATTGCCAACTCTCGTCATACCGGCCGGGCCTTCGCCGATACCGGCAGGCCCGTGGCCGTCGTCCCCAATAGCCTGCCGATGTCGGACCTGGTCGAGCTGCCGCCTCCCAGGCGGGACCCCGGGGCTCCCCTGCGGGTAGGTCTGCTCGGTAGCCTGATCGCCAAGAAGGGGCTCGACGACATGTTGCTCCTGGCGGCGGAGCTGCTGGCCCAGGGGGTTCATGCCGAGTGCCTGCTGTATGGCCCGGGCAGCGCGTCCCTGGACGAGTTACTGGCTCAGCAGGCCGAGGGGCGGCTCCCCGCCAACCTGCACTACTGTGGCTATGTACGGCATCCCCGAGAGGCATTGGCAGCGCTCGATGTGGTGGTTAACCTTTCGCACTTTCAGGAATCCTTCGGGCGTACGGTGCTGGAGGCGATGGCCGCCGCACGGCCGGTGGTGGCCTATGCCTGGGGGGCCTTGCCGGAGCTGGTGGAGGAGGGCGTGACGGGGTATCTGGTGCCGCGGGGCGATATCGAAGGCCTGGCTCGCCGCTTGGGCCGCCTGGCGACCACTCCGGAGCACTTGATCCGCCTGGGAGAGGCGGGGCGACGGCGCGCCCTGCAACATTATGGCCAGGAGGCGTTCCTGGCATCTTTGCAAGCTGTGAGGCAAGTCATTTGAATCTTGGAGAGCTCGGGCGGCGAGCCTTATCGCTGCTGGATAGTGGCCGTGACGCCGCGGTCGATGATCTGAACTGGCACGGTGCCGTGGATGCCATTGCCGGCGGGCGAGTGACGGGGTGGGCCTTCGTCGAGGCGGGGGAGCAGCCTGTTGCGGTCTGTGTCCGCCACGATGCCCGGGTCCTGGCCGAGACACTCGCCGACGAGATGCGCCCGGATGTGGCCGATCACTTCGGCACCTCGGGCCATCATGGATTTACCCTGACGCTGCCGCCCCTGGCCGCCGAGGTGCTGGAGGCGCTCGAGGTGGTACTGGTCACCGAGCACAGTGAGCGGGTGTTGCCCCAGTCCAGCGGGGCGCTGTTTCGTGGCGAGTGGATTCGGGCCGATGACGATGAGGACCCCCGGGCGGGGCTGCTGCGTCGGGCTCAACTGGCTCGACTGGGCGACCCCGAGGCCGAGCACCCCCTGCTGGGGCGCTCTCTGCTCGACCTCGAGGCGGACGACCCGAGTGCCTGCCAGGCCGCCGTGGCCATGGGCGCCGAGCAGGTGGTGGGCGTGGTCTCGGACGAGGCGTCCCGCGAGCGGGCCCAAGAGGCCTGTCCCGAGGCCAGCTTCGTCGTCGGCGATCCCTGGTTCACGCCCTCCGGGCGGTTCGATATCGTGCTGATGCTGCGTGGTTTTCATCGTCAGTCGGGGCAGCGTGCCTTGCTCGCGAGGCTGCGTCAGCATCTCGCCCCGAGAGGGCACCTGGTATTGGGCTGTGGTGTGGCCCGCGAACCGGGAGTTCGCGCCTGGCATGCCTTGATGGGAAGTCAGGGGGTGAGCAAGTATCCGACACGGGATCTGCTCTACTACGATTTGTTGGCCGGCTACTCGGTGCGTCCTACGGGGCCGGGCCTGAAGCTGCCCGGCGAGCCGGTACGCCATGTGATCTATCACTGTGCGGTCAAGCAGGCGACCGCCATCGTGGTGACGGGGGCTTCTCAGGCGGGCAAGTCGAACCTGGGCTTCGAGTTCAGCCGTCGCGACATTCCCGTCTTTACCACCGATACCATGCTGAGCCGCATGGTCAGAGGCAAGCGTTACGAGTGGTCGCCCCTGGGGCAAGCCATTGCCGACAAGTTTGGTGCTGCCAAGGGCAAGGCCGACCTCGGCAGGGTAGCGCGCTATATCGTATCCCGTTCGCTGAGCGAGGCCCTGGTTGATCTGATCATCGCCGAACTGCCTCTCGAGTCGGACCTCTTCTGTATCCAGGGCGAGGCGTTGCGTCATGCGTCGATCCAGGAGCCCCTGGTTGCGCGTCTGAGCATGCTCAACGTGCGCAGTTGGCTGATGCAACCTGCGAGTGCGGGGCAGGTGGTGTGATTCCCCGTTTCGATCTTTCTGAGGCGTTACCCGGGCCATGTCGCGGGTGGCTGATGCTCGAGGGCAGCGTGGAACGGGATGGCTGGGACCTCAGCGCCCGCTTGCTGGCCTATCCCGTCGGGGAGAAGACGCCACTTGTCATACCGTTACCCATTACGCTCAAGGGCGCCATCCTCGAACTGGTTTACCTGCCTGAGGTGATCGAGCGACTGGTGCTCGAGCCATTGGGGGCCCCGGGCGAGGCAAGACTCCTCTCGGCCCGTATAACCCGCGTCAGCGCCTGGCGGCGTCACTACCGTATGCTGCGGCGAGTGGTGGCCACCGTGAAGCGTGAACCTTGGCGGCGCCTGCGCCAGGGTGGCTTGACTCCCAGGCGGATGCTGACCGACCTGGCGGGGGCCTATGGCCTGGCCGGGCGCTTTCGGGCGATCGCCCCTTATCGCGACTACGGCGGCTGGGTGCGCGAGTTCGATACCCTGACCGAGCGCGACCGCCGGCGGATTCGTCGGCGTGGCCGGCGCATGGCGATCCGGGGCGAAGTGGTTATTCCGGTTACCGCTGCTAGTGAGCCGGAGGCCCTGGCGGCTAGCCTGGTCTCACTGACGGATCAACTGATGCCTCCCCAAGGGGTGCGATTGCTGGTCGCCCCGGGCGACCAGCAGGCCGGGCGACTCGCCGAGCAGGCGCTGCGTCGGACCGAATTGACGGGAACGATCGCCAGCGACCCGGCCTCGGGGGCAGTCGATTGGTGCCTATGGCTGCCCGCGGGCACGGTGCTGGCCGAGCATGCCCTCTACTGGTGGCTGCATGAGGCCAGTCGTCACCCGGAGGCGAGCCTGATCTATAGCGACCATGATCACCTCTCGCCCCAGGGCGAGCGGCATGCGCCGGTGTTCAAGCCGCAGGCTAGCCCGGAACTGCTGCGCGCTACCGCTTATCTGGGCGAGGCCTGGCTGGTGCGTGGCGAGGCGCTGGCGGCACTCGGCGTGGGCGAGCTGTTGACGGCCTCGTCCCATCGGTTGCAGCTACGCCTGGTAGAAGGGCTGGAGGCCGATCAATGGCGGCACCTGCCGGCGGTGCTCTGGCATAAACCCGTACCCGTCCGTGACGATTCGCCCTGGCCGCGTGTCTCCGCCGGTGACGCCCTGGCGGTGGCCGGACATCTCGCGCGCCAGGGGGTTAAGGGAGAGGTCGTCGACTCGCCCCGGGGCCATTGCCGGGTACGCTATGCGCTGCCCGAGTCGGCGCCGGCGGTCTCGATCATCGTGCCGACCCGGGATGGCCTGCACCTGCTGGCGCCCTGCATCGAGAGCGTGCTGAACAAGAGCCGCTACGATGACTTCGAAGTGCTGATCATGGACAACCAGAGCGCCGAGCCCGAGACCCTGGCCTGGTTCGACGCCATTGCCGAGGATCCCCGGGTGCGGGTGATCCGCCATGATGCGCCCTTCAACTTCTCGGCGATCAACAACGCCGCGGCCCGCGAGGCCAGGGGTCAGGTGCTCTGCCTGCTCAACAACGACACCGAAGTGATCGGCGAAGCGTGGCTCGAGGAACTGGTCGGCCGGTTGATGCAGCCGGGAGTCGGGGTGGTGGGGGCCAAGCTCTACTATGGGGATGGTCGGGTGCAGCATGCCGGTGATGCGGTGGGGCCGGGCGGACTGGCCGATCACTTTCATTCGCGGCTGCCCGGCGAGGCCCCGGGCTATGGCGACCGGGCGATCCTGGCCCAGGAGCTGTCGGCGGTGACCGCGGCTTGCCTGGTGACCCGGCGCGAGCTGTTCGAGGCGCTGGGTGGCCTCGACGAAGCCAATCTGGCGGTGGCCTTCAACGACGTGGACTATTGCCTGCGGGTGCGCGAGGCGGGCTGGCAGGTGCAGTGGACCCCCTATGCTGAGCTCTATCACCTGGAGTCGGTCTCCCGGGGCAAGGATGATAGCCCCGAGAAGCAGGCCCGGGCCGCCGCCGAGGCGGCCTATATGCGTCGCCGCTGGGCGAAGGTGCTGGAGCACGATCCCTTCTATAACCCTAACCTCAACTACCGCCGCCCTGACTTTACCCTGGGCCATGCCCCACGGGTGGATAGGCCCTGGTGAGGCATTGGGAGTGAGAAGCGAGGGGGAGCGTTGTGCACAGCAATGGTGAGAGCGTGGCGCTAAATGCATCGGTACCGCGCTGGCTGGTATTAAGCGATGGGGCGCGGCCCACCGAGGATATCTATTTTCTCGAGTCGGCCGCGCCGCTGTTGCGTGCCCGTGGCGTGCATTGTGGGCGCCTCGAGGCGCGGGGCTGGCGCGGCCTGCTGGGGAGGGGTATCGCCGGGCGTTTGGTGGGGGTGAATATTCTGGTATGTCGGACCCTGCCGGAGGCTTGGCTCAGCTGGCTGGAGCGCCGTCGCGATCAACTCGGACGGATCGTTTACCTGATCGACGACGACTTGGTCGCCGCCGCCGAGGATGCGACGCTGCCCGAGGCCTATCGACAACGGATGGCGCGAGCGGCGTCGGCGCAGCCACGGATGCTGGCGGTGGCCGATGAGGTGGTGGCCTCGAGTCCGGCGCTGGCCGCACGCTTCGAGGCCCGGCATCCCCGGGTGCGGGTGCTCACGCCGCCCTTGATCGCCGAGCTGCCCCCGCTGGGCCACTTCGCGGCCCCGCCTTCCGCCGAGTCTCCGTGGCGGATTGGCTTTCACGGTACCCGTGCGCACCTGGCGGACCTGATGCAGATCGCCCCGGCCCTGGTGGCCCTGCAACGCGAGCGTGACGATACCACCCTGGAGCTGATGCTGGGTCGGCATACACCGGCGGTGCTTGCCGAACTGCCCCGGACCGCCACGCCGGAGCCGCTCGCCTGGCCGGCATTTCGCGACTATCAGACCAGCCGGTGGCTGCATATTGGCCTGGTACCGCTATGGGAGACTCCCTTCAACCGGGGCAAGTCCTATATCAAATTTTTGGATATCGCCGCCATGGGGGGGGTGGGCCTCTTCTCGAGGCGTGCCCCTTATACCGAACTCGTCGAGCACGGAGTCAATGGCCTGCTGGTTGGCGATGAGCCGTCACATTGGCGCCATAGCCTGGATTGGCTGCTTGCGCATCCCGGTGAGGCACGACAGATGGCAGAAGCGGCGGCCCAGACGGCGCGCTGCCTGGGTGATCCCGAGACCGTGGCCAATTTCTGGGCGCGTTAGGTGGCCATCGCTCAGCGGTGCTGAGTCCCCGCAGGACCTTTTTCAAGGAGCAGTGGTGATAGGGAAAGCGCAAGACAAGGTGTTTCTGACGGCGACCCAAGGCGTGGCGAAGACCGCTAACCTGAGTGCCTTGCTGGGGGCACCGGTGAGGGTGGCGCCGCGGCTTGGTAAGCCCTCCCCCCGGCTGCTGGCCCGGAGTCAGGCGGTCTTGGCCTGGGGGAGGAAGCCCTCGGCCAGGTACGCCGAAGCCCTGGCGACCCGCCATGGCTTGCCGCTGTGGCGGGTCGAGGATGGGTTCCTGCGTTCGCTGGGGCTGGGTGGCGATGAGCCGCCCCTGTCGCTGGTTGTGGATCGGCTGGGCATCTATTACGACGCCTCGGCACCTTCGGAGCTGGAACGCCTGATCGCCAGACCGCTCAGCGAGGTGCAGCGGCGGCGGGCCGAAGCGCTGGTGTCGCGCTGGCGCGAGGCTCGGATCTCCAAGTACAACCATAACCGCGATCCCGAGAGATCGCTGCCCGAACGCTTCGTGCTGGTGGTGGATCAGACCCGTGGCGATGCGGCCATTCGCCTGGGCGGGGCCGATGCCGACAGCTTCGCACATATGCTGGATTCGGCCCGTGAGGCCTATCCCGAGCATCGGCTGCTGCTCAAGGTACATCCCGAGGTGGCGGTGGGGCGCAAGCCGGGGCACTTCGACCTGGCGGCCCTGGCCGAGGATCCGCGCGTTGAGATACTGGGCGAGGATGTGCATCCCGCCCGGTTGCTCGCCACGGCCGAGGCGGTGTTTACCGTGACATCGCAGATGGGCTTCGAGGCCCTGTTGTGGGGCAAACCGGTGCATACCTTCGGCATGCCCTTCTACGCCGGTTGGGGGCTGACCGTGGATGCTCTGCCAGCGTCCAGCCGGCGTCGGCCGCTGTCACTGGCGCAGCTGGTGCATGGGGCCCTGATCGACTATCCCCGTTATCTGGATCCGGAGACCGGAGCGCCTTGCCAGGTGGAGCGCCTGGTCGACTGGCTGGGGTTGCAGCGGCGCATGCGCGAGCGCTTTCCGCGGCAGATGGTGGCACTGGGCTTCGCGCCCTGGCGTCATGCGGGGGTGCGACGCTTCGTGGCCGGCAGCTGCCTCACCTTCACGCGGTGGCCCGAGCGGCTAGGTCCTGGTCAGACGGCCCTGGTATGGGGCTACAAGCCCTTGGCCGAGCGTCTGCCCGAGGGGGTGCCGGTGGTGCGTATCGAGGATGGCTTTATCCGCTCGGTGGGCTTGGGTGCCAATCTGGCCCAGCCGCTCTCCTGGGCCATCGATCGCCAGGGGCTCTACTATGATGCTACCCGTCCCTCGGACCTGGAGTGCCTGCTGGAAGCCGGTATCGAGGCCCCTGAGCTGTTGGCTCGGGCGGCGAGGTTGCGTGAGCGTATCGTCCAGTCAGGGATTACCAAGTACAACGTGGGGCAGTCGGGTTGGCGTCGTCCCGCCGGTGTGTCCCGGGTGATCCTGGTGCCGGGACAGGTGGAGAGCGACGCCTCCCTGGCCTATGGCGCGCCGGGGCTCAAGCGCAATATGCAGCTGTTGCAGGCGGTGCGCGAGGCCAACCCCGGGGCTTATGTGATCTACAAGCCGCATCCGGATGTGGTGGCGGGCGCACGCCGGGTCGGTGAAGCCGAAGAGCGGGCCGAGCAGTGGTGCGATGCCGTAGTGACCGAGGCGGGCATGCATCAATTGCTCGAGGAGGTAGACGAGGTGCATCTGTTGACCTCATTAACCGGCTTCGAGGCCCTGCTGCGAGGCAAACGGGTTGTGTGCTATGGTGCGCCCTTTTATGCCGGCTGGGGGCTCACCGAGGATCGGGTGGCCCTGCCAAGGCGTCGTCGTCGGCTCTCCCTGGATGCGCTGGTGGCGGGGGTGCTGATCTGCTACCCCACCTATGTCAGTCGGGTCACCGGGCGCTTCACCACCCCCGAGCGGGTGCTCGACGAGTTGAACGAGTGGCGAAGCGCGCCGCCCTCGGCAGTGGACCGCTGGCGAGAGCGGGCCAGTCGTCTTTTGCGGCTGGCCTTCGGGACCAAATAATAACGATGTCGCCGCGAGAGACGGCGGCCGGTTTGCGGTGTTATCGCCGTATCGCATGGAGCGAAGAAGGATCAGGTTTTCCTGAGTAAAGGGATTTGAACACCAGTCATGACCATTCGTACGCTTGCCATTATCACCAGCCAGGCTTTCTCCCTGGTCAACTTTCGTGGCCCCCTGATTCGCGAGCTGGTAGCGCGAGGGACTCGTGTCTATGCCTTGGCGCCGGATTATTGCGATGAGGTGCGCGAACAGGTAGTGGCGCTCGGCGCCGAGCCGGTGGCCTACCGAGTCCAGAAGGTTGGGCTGAATCCCTTGCGCGATGCCTGGGATACCCTGAGGCTGGCGCATCTGCTCAAACGCCTCGAGGTCGATGCCACCTTCGGCTACTTCATAAAGCCTGTCATCTACGGTGCCTTCGCCGCGCGATTGGCTGGAGTCCCTCGTCACTACTCGATGGTGGAGGGGCGCGGCTTCGTCTTCGAGGGACGTTGGCACGAGCTGAGCCTGCCGCGGCGCTGGATGCGCCGTGGCGTGGCCTGGCTCTACCGCCAGGCCCTGGCTCGCAGTGAGCGGACCATCTTCCTCAATCGCGACGATACCCTCTATTTCTTGCTCAACGGCATGGTGGAGCGTGAGCGGGTGGTGCGCATTCATGGCATTGGCCTGGACCTCGAGCATTTTTCTTCCGTCCCCAGCCATACGGCGCCGATCCGCTTCGTGATGGTGTCGCGGATGCTCAAGGCCAAGGGCGTCTACGAGTTCGTCGAGGCGGCGCGGCGGGTCAAGACGCGCTTCCCCGAGGCTGAGTTTCGTTTGGTGGGGCCTACCGATAATCACCCTCGCTCGGTGCCCGCCGCTGAGCTGCGTGCCTGGCATGCCCAGGGGCTGGTGGAGTGGGTGGGGCGGGCCAAGGACGTACGGCGCTGGTTCCATGACGCCAGCGTCTATGTGCTGCCCTCCTGGTATGGCGAGGGGGTGCCCCGGGGCAATCAGGAAGCCATGGCCATGGCGCGCCCGGTGATCACCACCGACTGGATTGGTTGTCGCGATACCGTGGCCCATGGGGTCAATGGCTTCCTGGTGCCGACCCGCGATAGCGAGGCCCTGGCCGAGGCGATGATGCGTTACCTGGAAGCCCCCGAATTGATCGGCCGGCACGGTCGTCAGGGGAGACGCATGGCCGAGCGCTTTTACGACGTGCGCGAGACCAATGATCGTCTCTGTGCGGCGCTGGGCGTGATGGGGGCTGCCCCCGCCGAGGTGCCCCAGATGAGGCACGAGGGGACCGCTTGGCAAGGCGAGGGTAGCGCTTGATTCTGGTGACCGGTGGGGCGGGCTACCTGGGATCACATACGGTGTTGGCACTATTGGAGGCGGGGCACCGTGTGGTAGTCCTGGACAGCCTGATCAATGGCCATCGCGAGGCCCTGGCACGGGTCACCAGGCTGACGGGGCGGGATATCGACCTGGTGGCGGGCGATATCCGCGATACCACGACCCTGGCTCGCCTTTTCTCCGACTATCCCGTCTCCGGGGTGATCCATTTCGCCGGGCTCAAGTCGGTGGCTGGCTCCGTGGCGGCCCCCGCCGAGTTTTTCGATGTCAATGTTCGCGGCAGTCAGGTGCTGTTTCACGCCATGCGGGACGCGGGAGTGCGGACCCTGCTGTTCAGCTCGTCAGCCACTGTCTATGGGTTGCACGGTGGCACTGTCTTGCATGAGGGGATGCCTCATGGCCGTCCCGCCAGCCCCTATGCTGCCACCAAGCAGGACGTGGAGACTTGGCTGACACAACAGGGTATCCAGGCACCGTCCTGGTCCATTGGCCTGCTGCGCTACTTCAATCCGGTGGGGGCGCATGAGAGTGGCCTGATCGGCGAGGATCCCCTGGGGAAGCCGACTAACCTGATGCCATGTATCGCTCAGGTGGCAGTGGGGCGCCGGCCGCTTCTGGCGATCTATGGCGATGACTATCCGACCCCCGATGGCACCTGTGTACGCGACTACCTGCATGTAATGGATCTGGCCGAGGGGCATGTATCAGCGCTGGAGTGGCTGACGCATCACCGGGGCGTGAGGGCCTGGAACCTGGGGGCGGGCCGGGGGTATAGCGTGCGTCAGATGGTCAGTGCCTTCGAGAGCACCTCGGGGCAACCCGTTCCATGGGTGATTGAGCCACGGCGACCGGGGGATATCGCTGCCTACTGGGCCGACCCGTCCCGGGCCCGTAGCGAGTTGGGCTGGCGGGTACGGCGTAACTTGAATGCCATGATGCGAGACGCCTGGCGGTGGCAGTCACGCAATCCTTGCGGGTATCGATCATGACCACTCAGACCTTGATCCCGCGGCGGCGTCATTCGCGACTCTTCGAGCGCCTTCTACTGCGTTCCTGTTTTCCCTGGTTGCTGATCATGCTGGCGAGCGCCTGGTTGCCGGCACTCTGGAGTTGGGGGTGGGGCTTCTGGCGGGAGCCGATGAGCGACCGGGTGAGCCTGTTGGTTGCCCTGGCCGGCACCAGCCTGCTGGCTCAGGGGGTGATTTGCCAGTTGAATCGCTATCCCGGTGTGCGGCCGGGGCGTCTCTTGTTGCCGGTGTATGGGGGGCTGTTCGGTACTGGCGCCCTTGTCCACCATGGGGTCCAGCCCGAGGCGGCGCTATTGCCATGGGGGCTCGCCGTGCTGGTGGCTGTCAGCACGGCGACCCTGGGCTATCGCTTGGCGCGGCGCTATCGGAGACGCAAGCTAGCCGTGGTGCCTCTGGGTAGGGCCCCGGCATTGTGCCGGGGCCATCGCATCGACTGGCGTGTGCTCAGCCATCCCGGCCTGCAAGGCAGGCGTGTCGATGGGGTCGTCGCCGACCTGCACGTGGAGCTGCCTGAACCCTGGGAGCGCTTTCTGGCCGAGTGCAGCATGCATGGTATCCCCGTCTATCACGTTGGTAGCCTCTATGAGCAGCTCAGTGGGCGGGTGCCGGTGGATCATCTTCAGGAGAATCGTCACGGTCAGCTGCAGCCGGCGGAGGGGTACGAGGCCCTGAAGCGTTGCCTGGATATAACCGGCGTCTTGCTGTTGCTGTCGCTGGTGTTGCCCGTGATGGTGGTCGTGGCAGTGGCAATTCGCCTCGAGACACCGGGGCCGATCATCTTCACCCAGCAGCGCATGGGGTACCTGGGCCGACCCTTTACCCTCTACAAGTTTCGTAGCATGACGGTCGACGGCGATCCCGACGCCCCGGGAAGCGACGCGCGGGGGCGGCGAATTACTCGGGTGGGGCGGGTGATCCGTAAATTCCGTATCGACGAAGTGCCCCAGCTATACAACGTGCTGCGGGGGGAAATGAGCCTGATCGGGCCACGCCCGGAAACCCTGGCACTGGCGCGTCGATTCGAGGAGAAGGTACCGTTCTTTGCCTATCGGCATGTGGTGCGGCCGGGTGTCTCGGGGTGGGCCCAGGTGGAACAGGGCTATGTCACCGACCATGCCGATATGATTCGCAAGCTGGAGCATGACTTCTATTACATCAAGCATGTCTCCTTCTGGCTCGACCTGCTGATTGGCCTGCGTACCCTGCGCACCGTACTGACCGGCAAGGGAGCCAGATAGTCTGGCGTTTTGGGGCGGGTCAGATGGCATTGCGCAGCCCCAGCTCGTAGGGATGCGGGTCCAGGTAGGTCTGGGCGCGGATATAGTCGGAGCCGTGGCGCTTGACGTAGTGGGTGAGCAGGCGCAGCGCAGGGAAAACGCATGAAAAACCGCGCTACGACGGGCGTCGTAGCGCTTTACCAGTAGGATCTAATGTGGTCATCTAA
>NZ_JADOTW010000075.1 GCF_015645095.1 Halomonas sp. 328 | reverse complement strand
CTAGATACCATCTCTCCTGACCGGCCACAAACATCCCATCAGGCGGTTTGTGGCCGATATTCGGTTTGGGTCTTGAGGACACCATAGGCGATGTGGATCAGCTTCCGCATCGCCGCCCCCAGGGCCGCCATCTTGCTCTTGCCATTTCCTGTTAGCCGCTGGTAAAGCGCTGAGATATCCGGATTTCGCCTCAGCCCGACGACGGCTGCCATGTATAGGCTCTGACGCAGTTTCGGATTACCGGCTTTCGACAAGCGGGGCCGGCCCCGTACGGAACTACCCGATTCCCAACTGACGGGCACGAGCCCCGCAAACGCCGCGGCCTGACGGGCGCTCTTGAAAACACGGCTACGCAGCATCGTCAACAGTCGGAGAGATACCGCAGGGCCAACGCCGGGAATCGTTTGCAGCAAGGCACGATCCTGCTTCAAGCCAGGGTGCTGATCGAGGTGGTCATCGACCTCCTGCTGGAGACGATCCCGCTCACGCGTCAATGCCAGCAGGATGTCATCAATTGAGCGGAGGATATCGGTTGCCATGGCGAACTCGGCTTTCTCGCGCCGGTTTCGCTCACGCTGAATGTCCTTGTCCAGGGCATCGAGTCTCGCTGCCAGCGCCTTGAGCTTGCGCACTTCCTCGGGCTCTGGCTGCCAGGCTTCGGGGCGTTGAGTCGCACCATACCGTGCCAGTACCACACTGTCCTTCTTGTCCGTTTTGCCACGTACCCCCAGGCTACGGGAGAAATCGCGCACCTGCGCCGGGTTGAGGACATAAACCTGGATGCCGGCAGCATGCAGCCAATACGCGAGCGTTTCGTGATAGATACCGGTGGCTTCCATCAACACATGAAACTGATCCTGTGGCTCCCCGGTCTGGTGTTCGAGCCATTCAAGCAAGCGAGGAAAGTCCTGCCGACGATTGGGGAACACCCGAGTCTTGACCTTGCCGCTCGCCACGTCGCGCAGCCAGGCGCAGTCGATCTTCTGCTTGCTGACGTCGATACCGATTACTGCCATGCTCTCGTCGCCTTTCC
>NZ_JADOTW010000002.1 GCF_015645095.1 Halomonas sp. 328 | reverse complement strand
CTGCGGGCGATATCGCTCGGCACAGCCGAGCTCCCACAAAAACCGCGGTGGCGGCTTGAGGGGCAACATGGAGGCTCACACTCTAGGTTAGGTGGCCTCTGCCACGGGGCGTGGCGCTGGGGGTGTAGGAGTTCGGGTTCCCCCGAACGATTGGGCGACGCAGTCGCCCTTGGTGGCAGCCAAGGCCTTCCAGATCGCCCTGCGGGCGATATCGCTCGGCACAGCCGAGCTCCCACAAAAACCGCGGTGGCGGCTTGAGGGGCAACATGGAGGCTCCCACTCTAGGTTAGGTGGCCTCTGCCACGGGGCGTGGCGCTGGGGTTGTGGGAGTTCGGGTTCCCCCGAACGATTGGGCGACGCAGTCGCCCTTGGTGGCAGCCAAGGCCTTCCAGATCGCCCTGCGGGCGATATCGCTCGGAACCGGGACGCCGGACCGCCGAGCTCCCACAATGGTGGAGACAAACTCCCACAGCAGGACCAGTTGAATCTGGTCTAATCAGGAGGTGCCATGGATCGGCCACCCCATAGTCATTCCCTCCGCAAGGGCCGCCACTCTGTTCCCGGCCAATGGTATCTGGTGACCTTTGCCACCCAAGAGCGCCAGCCGATATTCCTCGACCCTCCTGCGGCCCACCTGGCCTGCCAATCCTTCTATGCCGAGAGCGTCAGCCGAGAGGCCAGCACGTTAAGCTTCGTGGTAATGCCTGACCATGTTCACTGGCTACTTCGCCTCGACGGCCAGCTATCCGAGGCGGTACGAATCTACAAGGCCAGGGTCTCCGCCGGGCTGGGGCAGAAGATCTGGCAACCCGGCTTTCATGACCGGGCGCTGCGCCGTGAAGCGGATCTCAAGCCCGCCGCCCGCTACCTGGTGGCGAACCCCATCCGTGCAGGCCTGGTCGAGTATATCGGCGACTACCCCTACTGGGATGCCATCTGGCTTTGAACTATGCCAGCCGGGATAGCCCCTGGGACTGGGAGAGCCTCTGGTGCTAGGAGAAACTCTGGTGCTGGGAGAAACTCTGGGGTTGTGGGAGTCAGGCTGTGCCGGACGATTGGAGGCCGAAGGACTCCCAAGCGACAAGCGCCAAGGTAAATCGCACTGCTGGGGCGCCTTCGGCGCCATTCGCTCGGAACCGGGACGCCGGACCGCCGAACTCCCACAACATCAGTGGCAATCCCCGTCCCCGGCCCATTCCCGCCATTACCTCAACAGCCAGGAGAGCACCAGCAGCAGCAGCAGGATGCCGGCGACGCCTTGCCAGAAGCGGGCGGGCTCGCCGAGCAGGCCGCCATCGTCGCCCTCGTCGCCGTCGCGGCGGGGTTCGCGCAGCATCACCAGGAATTCGGAGAGGCGCCGGTAGCGCAGGGCGCGCTGGGGGTCGAGGGCGCGGCGCAGGGCGTCGTCGAGGGCCGGGTCGATCTCCGGATTGGCGGTGCGGGCACTGCGGTAGCTGAGCTTCTCCAGGTCGGTGTGGCTGCGCAGCTGGTTGGGAGCCAGGGCATAGGGCAGGCCGCCGGTGAGCAGCCAGTAGATGGTCGAGGCCAGGGCGTACTGGTCGCTGCGCCGGCCGACGTCGGTGTCCAGGGCGTACTCGGGGGCGCTGTGCTCGGAGAGCCCCACCTGGCGGGCCAGCTCCCGGGAGTTGCGGTGGCCGTCGCCCTCGCGCAGGCGGCAGGCGCTGAAGTCGGCCAGCACCACCTGGCCGTGGGGGTCGATCAGGATATTGTCCGGGTGGATGCGCTGGTGCAGCAGGTCACGATGGTGCAGGGCCTGCACCGCCTTGCCCAGTTGGCGGGCGATATCCAGGCGCTGGGAGAGGCTCGCCTGGGGATGGCGTCGCGCCCAGTCGGTGAGGGTCTCGCCGTTGACCAGGGCCATCAGGTAGTAGAGATGGCGGCGCGGCCGGGAGGGCTCCACCACCCGGGCCACGAAGGGCGACTTGACCCGCTCCACCACCCACTGCTGGAGCAGGAAGTGCTCCAGGTAGGCGTTGCGGCTGGAGAGCTCGGGGCTGGGTGCCTTGAGCACCATCTGGCGCTGGCTGGCCTGGTCGCGGACCCGATAGACCCGCGACTGGGCGGTGCGCGACAGCACCGCCTCCACTTCCAGGCCGTCGAGGCGGTCGCCGGGGGAGAGCTCCGGCGGCACCGGCAGGTCGCCATAGACCTTGCCGGGGTGGTCGGTGGTGGCCTCGGGCAGGGCGTCGATGCGCACCAGCTGGAAGCAGAACTGGTCGCCGCCGTAGCCGCGCTCCTGGGCGCGTTCGCTGGCGGCCTGGGCGAGGCGCTCGCAGGCGGCGTCCAGGTCGCTGACGTCGGCACGAATCAGCCGCACATAGTCGGAGGGCATCAGGGTGCCGCGCACCGCCTGGGTGGTAAAGAGGAAGATATCGCCCTGCTTGAGGGGCACCTGCAGGTAGTCGATCTCGATGCTGGGGTCCATGCCCAGGGCCCGGGAAGCGTAGCGGTAGCCCCCCAGGTCGGTGATATGGTCCCGGGAGAGCTGCTCGAACTCGGCGCCGCGCAGCAGGAAGACCAGGGTGTCTCCCATATGGAAGAGGTGCGCCTCGCGCCCCTGGTAGACCATGGCCGAGAGCGAGGAGACGTAGCTGCCGTCCTTGACGTGCTGGCTCTGGGCATAGCACCAGGCGTTCAGCGAGCGCAGCACGCGGATGGCGGAGTACTTGACGCTCCAGTGATCCGGGGTGGAGAAGTAGTCGGCCACCAGGCCACGCACGCTGAGGTCGCCCGCCTGCTTGGCGATGGCGTTGCGAGAGCTGGAATCGCTGATCACCGCCAGGGCCCCCTTGGCCTCCAGCAGGCCGGCATCGGGCACGCGCAACGACATGGAGCTGCGGTGATACCGCCGCTCCGGTGCCACGAAGGCCTGCCCCACGCTGAGCGATAATTGACGATCCAACGGCTCTCTCCTTATTCCCTCGATGCGTCCCCTTTCCCGGGCCGGGAAGGCGGCCCCATCATACACCTTTGGTCGGCACCTCGGCCTGTCAACCAAAGGGGTAGGCCCTGCCATGGTCGGATTGGTAATCGGCGCCGTGGCTTCGTATAATTCGGCGGTTTTCTCTGGCCCCTTCAATCCGCCCACGCAAGGATTCGAGAATGAGCTTCAGCAAGATCCCCGCCGGCAAGGAACTTCCCAACGACGTCTATGTGGCCATCGAGATTCCGGCCCAGCATGCGCCGATCAAGTACGAGATCGACAAGGACCTGGACGCCCTGGTCGTGGATCGCTTCATGGCCACGCCGATGTTCTACCCGGCCAACTACGGTTACATCCCCAACACCCTGGCCGACGACGGCGACCCCCTGGACGCCCTGGTGGTCACCCCGCATCCGGTGCAGCCGGGCAGCGTGATTCGCGCGCGTCCCGTCGGCATCCTCAACATGACCGACGAGGCCGGCGAGGACGCCAAGCTGGTCTGCGTGCCCCACGGCAAGCTGACCACCCTGTATGACGACGTCCAGGAAGTGACCGACCTGCCGGAGCTGCTGCGCCAGCAGATCGCCCACTTCTTCGAGAACTACAAGGACCTCGAGAAGGGCAAGTGGGTCAAGGTGGAATCCTGGGAAGGCGCCGACGCCGCCCGCAAGGCCATCGAAAAGGCCGCCGCCGCCCACGAGAAGGCGTAACGCCCTTGGTGGCACCAGGATCGCCCTTCGGGCGATATCGCTCGGCACAGCCGAGCTCCCACAGTAGCCTGCCGGGTGACCACTGGTTTTGTGGGAGTTCGGGTTCCCCGGACGATTGGGCGACGAAGTCGCCCCTGGGTACCGGCCAGGATCGCCCTGCGGACAAACAAGGGCCGCCCCATTGGGGCGGCCCTTGGCGTTTGGGGGCCTCAGGCTTCCGTCGCGTCCTCGGCTTCGGGCTCGCCGCTTTCTTCCGGGGCCGGCTCGGCGGGCGTCTCCTCGGGCAGCGGCATTGCCTCCTTGGGGGCCGCCTCTTCTTCCGGTACGGCCGCTTCTTCCGTCACCGCCGGTGCGTCCGGCACGGGTGCCTCGACCGGGGCCTCGGGCGCCTCCACCGCCGGGTCGGCGGGGCGCCAGGCCGGCACGCTGACGCCCTCGATGCGGTCCGCCAGTCGACTGGCCAGGTCGCGGGCGCGCACCGTGTAGTTGGCCATCACCAGGGAGTGGTTGGCGAAGATGCCGAAACCGGAGCCGTTGAGCACCAGCGGGCTCCACAGGCGACGCTGGGTCATCTCCAGCTCGCCGATCAGCCGGGTCAGCAGGCCCTGGGCCTCGGCGGCGGCCAGCAGGTCGGCGTAGTCGCGCTCCACGGCGCGCAGGAAGTGCAGCAGCGCCCAGGCCTGGCCACGGGCCTCGAAGAAGTAGTCGTCGACCCGGTACCAGGGGGTCGGGGCGGGCAGCTCGTCCGGGTCGATGGCCAGGTCGCGCAGGGCCTCGCGCTCGCCGACGCTGGCGGAGAGACGCTGGCTCAGGTCATCCAGGCGCACGGCGATGCGCTCCAGCCACAACGCCAGGCCGTCGCCGTCGTCGGCGAAGGCGGCCTCGCCACTGCCCAGCGCCAGCAGATGCTCGCCCAGGGCCTCGACGGCCGCTTCCAGGCGGGTCTCGGTGGCGGGGTAGAGCCAATCGCGACTCTCCCCCATCAGCTGCTCCAGCGCGGTCTCCAGTGGGGCCACCCCCTGCTTCTCGAAGGTGGGCAGCCACTGGGCCAGCTCCCGGGACTGGCGTAGCACGCCATATTCCCAGTTGGGCATGTTGTCGAGCCACAACCCCGGGGGGAAGATGTCGTTGCGCAGGTAGCCGCCGGGCTTCTGGTAGAGGGTCTCCACCACGCCGATCAGGGTCGCGGTGGTCACCGCGCCCCGCGCCGCCGGGCTGGTCGCCGCCTCGGGGTGTTCCGCGGCCACCCGCACCCGCTCGCTGGCCGTGGCCTGTTCCACGTCGAAGGGGGCGGGCTCGCGGCTCCACCAGATGCCCATTGCCAGGGTCACCAGCAGATAGAGCACCAGCAGGACCACCAGGGGCTTCCAGATCCAGCCATACTCGGGACGCTCCAGGGGGCTGGCGCGCCCGGCAACCGCCTTACGCTTACCGAACAGGGGCATGTGTCGACTTCCTTGACTCGCGAAATGGGCGGCACCGCTGCGACGGCGCCGGATGCTGAGTTATAGTAGCAGGCGTCACCCCGGGGTCGAGAGCGCCACCTTGTCCGTCATGCCAACGCCATCGATGCCGGGTGGGGAACTCCACCCTTACCTCAGGGTCGCAGAGGGGCCCAAGCCCCCTGCCTGCAAGGATTTTTTCGAGTCATGATGCGTCGCCTGCTGCCCTCCCTGCTGTTGCTGATGCTGGCCCTGGTGGCCGGCAGCGCCCAGGCCCAATGGTTCTCCTCCGCCCGGGAGAGCGATTTCCTGCCGGTCCACGAGGCCTTCCAGGCCAGTGCCTGGCACGACGACCAGACCCTCTATGTGGGCTTCACCGCCGCCGAGGAGTACTACCTCTACCGCCATCGCTTCGCCGTGGAGAGCGACACCGCGGCCCTGGGCGAGCCCGTCCTGCCCCCCGGCGAGCCGATGAGCGACGAGTTCCTGGGCGACGTCAATGTGTTCTTCGACCGGGTGGTCTTCGAGGTGCCCCTGGAGGCGCCGGTCACTGGCGAACTGCCCTTTACCCTGAGCTTCCAGGGCTGCGCCCTGGCCGGCCTCTGCTACCCGCCGGAGCGCCTGGAGATGACCGCCCTGCCCGGCTCGGCGCCCCCCGCCTTCGCCGACTGGACGGCCGATGGCGACGGCTCGGCCGCCATGTCGGCGGCGGCGGCACCCAGCGGCGTGCAGAGCGCCGACGGCCGTTTCAGCGAGCTGATGGCCAGCGCCAGCCTGCCCCTGGCCCTGGGGCTCTTCTTCCTCGCCGGCCTGGGGCTGACCTTCACGCCCTGCGTGCTGCCGATGATCCCCATCCTGTCGTCGATCATCGTCGGCCAGAACCCGGGGCGCGGCCGCGCCTTCGCGCTCTCCGCCAGCTATGTGGCCGGCATGGCCGCTACCTATGCCCTGGTGGGGGTGCTGATGGGGCTGTTCGGGGCCGGCCTCAACCTGCAGGCGCGGCTGCAGTCGGCGCCGGTGCTGATCACCTTCGCCGCCCTCTTCGTGGGCTTCGCCCTGGCCATGTTCGGGGTCTTCAACCTGCGCATGGCGCCCGCTTTGGCCGGCCGTATCGAGGCCTGGCAGGCCCGCGCCCAGCGCAGCGGCCCCGCCGGCCTGGCGCTGGCCGGCGCCCTCTCGGTGCTGGTGGTCTCGCCCTGCGTCTCGGCGCCTTTGGCCGGCGCCCTGGTGTTCATCTCCACCACCGGCGATGCGGTGATGGGCGGCGCCGCCCTGCTGGCCCTGGCTCTGGGCATGGGGGTGCCGCTGCTGCTGGTGGGCACCTTCGGCACCACCCTGATGCCGCGCAGCGGCGCCTGGATGGAGGGAGTCAAGATCGCCTTCGGCCTGCTGCTGCTGGGGGTGGCCATCTGGCTGATCGAGCGACTGCTGCCGGGCCCCCTGGCGCTGCTGCTGTGGGCGGCCCTGGCGGTGGCGGCGGCGTTGGCCCTGGGCGCCCTGCGCCTGAATAGCCGGGGCTGGGGCCAGCTGCGCCAGGGGGCCGGCATCCTGCTGCTGGCCTGGGGCCTGGCCCTGGTGCTGGGCGCCGCCCAGGGCGGTAGCGACCCGCTGCGCCCCCTGGCGCTGAACGCGCCCCGGGACGGGGGCGTCACCACTGCCAGCCAGCCGGACGCCGTGGTGAATGACCTGGTCGGCCTGGAGCAGGCCCTGGCCAGCGCCGGCAACACGCCGGTGTTCGTCGACTTCACCGCCGACTGGTGCATCTCCTGCAAGCAGATGGAACGCAACGTCTATCCCGCCGCGGAGGTGGCCGAACCCCTCTCGGCCTTCCGGCGCGTTCAGGTGGACGTCACCGAGAGCAACGGCGCCAGCCGCGAGCTGCTGGGGCACTTCGAGCTGTTCGGCCCACCCAGCCTGCTGTTCTTCGCCGGCGGCGAGGAGATTCGCGAGGCACGTATCCAGGGTGAGGTGAAGCGCGGCGAGTTCGCCGGTCATCTCAACCAGCTGCTAACCTGGCTGGAGGGCCGGCGGGGGTAAATGGGGCGAGGCTGCCACCGGGGTGGTAGGTGCCGCACCACCGGTCAACCGCGAACAACCACCCAGTTAACTGCCATCGTCGCCAAACAACCGTTTAAATTCGCGTTTCTGCGGATATCCTAGACAACCTGGTCGTTTTTCGGCAAACTCCGCCAACACGCCTTTTGGCGCGGCAATCGGCGGCAATTTGCTAAACTTTGCCTCGATCCGAACCGTTTTCTCGCAGGTTGACAGCGCCGCTGCGCAGCCTGCCTCAAGCCCTCTCACTACTCCGTTACGAGCGAGACAACCGCATGGATATCCGTAAGGTCAAGAAGCTGATCGAGCTGCTGGAAGAGTCCAATATCAGCGAGATCGAGATCCAGGAAGGCGAGGAGTCCGTCCGCATCAGCCGCCACCCCAATGGCGTGGCCTACCAACCCGCCCCGCAACCCGCGGCCTATGCGCCGCAGGCGCCGGCACCTGCCGCTCCCGCCGCCCCGGCCCCCAGCGAGCCGGCCGCCCCGGCCGCTCCCACCGGCCACACCGTCAACTCGCCCATGGTGGGCACCTTCTACCGTGCCCCGGCACCGGGCGCCAAGCCCTTCGCCGAAGTGGGCCAGACGGTGCGCAAGGGCGAGGCGGTGTGCATCGTCGAAGCGATGAAGATGATGAACCAGATCGAAGCCGACAAGGACGGCGTCATCGAGGCCATTCTGGTGGAAGACGGCGAGCCGGTCGAGTTCGATCAGCCGATGCTGGTCATCGCCTGAGGCCGCGGCCTCGACGCTCTCAACTGACACCACACTACGGGCGGATAACAGATGTTGGACAAGGTACTCATCGCCAACCGCGGCGAGATCGCCCTGCGCGTCCTGCGTGCCTGCAAGGAGCTGGGCATCAAGACCGTGGCGGTGCACTCCAAGGCCGACCAGGAGCTGATGCATGTGCGCCTGGCCGATGAAGCGGTATGCATCGGCCCGGCCCCCTCGGCCCAGTCTTACCTCAATATTCCGGCGCTGATCAGCGCCGCCGAGGTCACCGACGCCAGCGCCATTCACCCCGGCTATGGCTTCCTCTCCGAGAACGCCAACTTCGCCGAGCAGGTGGAGCGTTCCGGCTTCGTCTTCATCGGGCCGCGGGCCGAGACCATTCGCCTGATGGGCGACAAGGTCAGCGCCATCGAGGCGATGAAGAAGGCCGGCGTCCCCACGGTACCCGGTTCCGATGGCCCCCTGCCGGAAGACGAGGCCGAGGTGCTGGCCATCGCCCGGCGCATCGGCTATCCGGTGATCATCAAGGCGGCCGCCGGTGGCGGCGGGCGCGGCATGCGCGTGGTGCATACCGAGGCGCACCTGCTCTCCTCGGTGAGCATCACCCAGACCGAGGCCGCCGCGGCCTTCGGCGACGGCACCGTCTACATGGAGAAGTTCCTCCAGGAGCCGCGCCATGTGGAGGTGCAGGTGCTGGCCGACGGCCAGGGCAACGCCATTCACCTCTATGATCGCGACTGCTCCCTGCAGCGCCGTCACCAGAAGGTGCTGGAGGAGGCCCCCGCGCCGGGCCTCGACCCGGAAGCCCGGGCCCAGGTGCTGGAGGCGTGTCGCCAGGCGTGCCTGACCATCAACTACCGGGGCGCCGGCACCTTCGAGTTCCTCTACGAGAAGGGCCAGTTCTTCTTTATCGAGATGAACACCCGGGTCCAGGTGGAGCATCCGGTCACCGAGCAGGTCACCGGGGTGGATATCGTCAAGGAGCAGCTGCGCATCGCCGCCGGCTTGCCGCTGTCGATCCGCCAGGAGGACGTCAAGCTCAACGGCCACGCCTTCGAGTGCCGGATCAACGCCGAGGATTCCCGCACCTTCATGCCCTCCCCGGGCAAGGTGAGCCTCTACCACCCGCCAGGTGGCCTGGGGGTACGCATGGATTCCCACCTCTACACCGGCTATACGGTACCGCCCCACTACGACTCCCTGATCGGCAAGCTGATCACCTGGGGCGAGGACCGCACCGCGGCCCTGACGCGCATGCGCAATGCCCTGGACGAGTTGCTGGTGGAAGGCATCAAGACCAACACCGACCTGCACAAGGACCTGGTGCGCGACACCCATTTCCAGCAGGGTGGCGTCAATATCCACTACCTGGAGAAGAAGCTGGGTCTCTGATCACGGACTCGGTCGTGTCGACGGGATGGCCCTGGGCCATCCCGTTCGTCGTTTGGGCGCCGTGGCGCCCCTCCCGTATCAACAGGAGACACTGTCATGCCCTGGCTACAACTCAAGGCACGCATCGCCCCGGAACAGGCCGAGACCCTGGAGGAGCTGCTGCTCGCCGAGGGCGCCTCGGCCATCACCCTCCAGGATGCCCATGACGACCCGGTCTTCGAACCGGAACGGGGCACCACGCCGCTGTGGAACGAGACGGTATTGACCGGCCTCTATGACGACCTGGAGGGCATCGACGCCATGCTCGAGCGGGTGCGCCAGGCCTGGAGCCTGGAGGTGCCCGACGAACCCTGCCCGGAGGTGGAGTTCGAGCTGCTCGCCGACCGGGACTGGGAACGGGAGTGGATGGACGGCTTCACGCCGCTGAAGATGGGCCAGCGGCTGTGGATCGTGCCGAGCTGGCACGAGGCCCCGGAACCCGAGGCGGTCAACCTGCTGCTCGACCCGGGCCTGGCCTTCGGCACCGGCACCCACCCCACCACGGCGCTCTGCCTGGAGTGGCTGGACGGGCTGGCACTGGCCGGTGGCCTGGAAGCCCGGGCGGTGCTCGACGTGGGCTGCGGCTCCGGCATCCTGGCCATTGCCGCCCTGAAGCTGGGCGCCAGCCGCGCCGTGGGCACCGATATCGACCCCCAGGCGCTGCAGGCCAGCCGCGACAACGCCGAACGCAACGCCATCGCCGAAGAGCGCCTGATGCTCTGCTACCCGGAGCAGCTCGAGGAGGGCCCCTTCCCGGTGGTGGTGGCCAATATCCTCGCCGGCCCGCTGGTGGAACTGGCCCCCACGATCGCCGGCCAGGTGGCTTCCGGCGGGCAGTTGGTGCTCTCCGGCATCCTCGCCCAGCAGGCCGAGGAGGTGCTGGCCGCCTACGAGGCCCAGGGCCTGGTGATGGAACCGCCGGTGGAGCGGGAAGGCTGGGTACGCCTGGAAGGGCGGCGGCCGGCCTGAAGCGCCCTACGGGCGAATCGCCGAAGCGTCGGACCGGCGCCATCCGCGCTCCCACAATAGGTTGGGTGGTCACAGGCTTTGTCGTGGCCACTGGGGTTGTGGGAGCTTGGGTCCCCCGAGCGATTAGGCGACGAAGTCGCCCTTGGGTGCCGACCGGGATCGCCCTGCGGGCGATATCGCCGAAGCGTCGGACCGGCGCCATCCGCGCTCCCACGGAAACCGGGGAATGCCAATTGCCACCTTCACCCGGGGGCGCCGGCTGGGTATCATAGGCCCCCCTTGAACCGAGCCCCTGTTTTCATGCCCATGAGCCCTGCCCCCTCCCTGCCCGCTATCGGTCCCCACCGGCTGACCAGCCGGGCGATCCTGGCGCCCATGGCCGGGGTCACCGACCGCCCCTTCCGGGCGCTGTGCCGGCGCCTCGGCGCCGGCCTGGTGGTGGGCGAGATGGTCACCTCGGACCCCAGCCTGTGGCATACCCGCAAGTCGCGGCTGCGCATGGACCATCGTGGCGAGCCGGGGCCGCGCAGCGTGCAGATCGCCGGCGGCGATGCCGCCATGCTCGCCGAGGCGGCCCGCCTCAATGCCGAGCGGGGCGCCGAGATCATCGACATCAATATGGGCTGCCCGGCCAAGAAGGTGTGCAACAAGGCCGCGGGCTCGGCGCTGCTGCGCGACGAAGCGCTGGTGGCCGAGATCCTCGAGGCGGTGGTGGCCGCGGTGGACATTCCGGTGACCCTGAAGATCCGTACCGGCTGGTGCGCCGAGAGCAACAACGGGGTGCGGGTGGCCCGCCTCGCCGAGGCCGCCGGCATCCAGGCCCTGGCGGTACATGGCCGCCACCGCCAGCAGCGCTACCAGGGCCAGGCGGAGTACGACACCATCGCCGAGATCAAGTCACGGGTGGCGATTCCGGTCTTCGCCAACGGCGATATCGACTCCGCCACCAAGGCCGCCGAGGTTCTCGACTATACTGGGGCGGATGCGGTGATGGTGGGCCGCGGCGCCCAGGGCAACCCCTGGATCTTCCGCGAGATCGACCACTACCTGGCCCATGGCCAGGAGAGCGCGCCACCGAGCGCCGCCGAGCGCCAGCAGCTGCTCGGCGAGCACCTTGGCGCCTTGCATGACTTCTATGGCGAGGTGATGGGAGTACGCATCGCCCGCAAGCATCTGGGCTGGTATCTGGAGCGCCATGAGCCGGATGACGCCAAGTCCCTGAAGGCGGCCTTCAACCGCCTCGAGACGCCGGGCGCCCAGCACCACTTCGTGAATGAACTCTTCGGCCTCGAGGGCTTGCCCTCGGCCGCCAATGGAACCAGTGCAGCATGACCAGCAGGCAAGCAACGACGCCCGATAATGCGACACGTACGGATCAGGAATCCATGAGCTTCTCCGCCATCGATGGCCGCCCCGCCACGGCGCCCCCCGAGGGGCAGCCCCCGGCGCCGGAACGCCCCCTGCGCGAGGCCGTGGACCTGGCGATGCGCCGCTACTTCGCCCATCTCGATGGCGAGTCGGTCACCGGCCTCTATGCCATGGTGCTCGACGAAGTGGAGGCCCCACTGCTGGCCGCGGTGATGGAGCACGTGAACGGCAACCAGACCCGCGCCTCCGAACTGCTCGGCCTCAATCGCGGCACCCTGCGCAAGAAACTCAAGCAGCACGCCCTGATCTGACCCCTTTTCCTGCGAAGGGAGCCCAATGCGGCTCCCTTCGCTCGTTTTCCAGCCAACTCCGAGAGTGCAAGTCCATGGCCCAATCCGCCTCCCCCTCCGCTCCCTCCACCCTGCCGGTGCGCCGCGCCCTGCTCAGCGTCTCCGACAAGACCGGCATCGTCGACTTCGCCCGTGGCCTGGTCGAGCGTGGCGTGGCGCTGCTCTCCACCGGCGGCACCTTCAAGCTGCTGCGTGACAACGAGATCCCGGTCACCGAGGTATCGGCCCACACCGGCTTCCCCGAGATCATGGACGGCCGGGTCAAGACCCTGCATCCCAAGATCCATGGCGGCATCCTGGGTCGCCGCGGCCAGGACGACGCGGTGATGGCGGAGCACGGCATCGATCCCATCGACATGGTGGTGGTCAACCTCTACCCCTTCGCCCAGACCGTGGCCAAGCCCGACTGCACCCTGGAGGACGCCATCGAGAACATCGATATCGGCGGCCCGACCATGGTTCGCGCCTGCGCCAAGAACCACGCCCATACCGGCATCGTGGTGGATGCCGGCGACTACGCCCGGGTGCTGGCCGACATGGACGCCAATAACGGCGCGGTGAGCCTCGCGACCCGCTTCGACCTGGCGGTCAAGGCCTTCGAGCATACCGCCGGCTACGACGCCGCCATCGCCAACTACCTGGGCCAGCGCGTGGAAGGCGGCGAGGAAGGCTACCCGCGCACCTACAGCGTGCAGTACCGCAAGAAGCAGGCCATGCGCTACGGGGAGAACCCCCACCAGCAGGCCGCCTTCTATGTGGAAGACGACGCCAGCGAGCCCGGCGTGGCTACCGCCCGGAGCCTGCAGGGCAAGGCGCTCTCCTTCAACAACGTGGCCGACACCGACGCCGCCTTCGAGTGCGTCAAGGCCTTCGAGGAGCCGGCCTGCGTGATCGTCAAGCACGCCAACCCCTGCGGCGTGGCCCTCGGCGAAACGCCCCTGGCGGCCTACGAGAAGGCCTTCGCCACCGACCCCACCAGCGCCTTCGGTGGCATCATCGCCTTCAACCGGCCGCTGGATGCCGACACCGCCCGGGCGATCATCGACCGCCAGTTCGTCGAGGTGATCATCGCCCCCGGGGTCGCCGATGCCGCGCGCGAGATCGTCGCCGAGAAGCAGAACGTGCGCCTGCTCGACGTGGCCGCCCACTGGGGCAATACCGCCCTCGCCGCCCACGACTTCAAGCGCGTCAACGGCGGCCTGCTGGTGCAGGATCGCGACCAGGGCATGGTGGAGCGCGACGAGTTGAAGGTGGTGACCCAGCGCGCCCCCAGCGAGCAGGAGCTGCGCGACCTGATGTTCGCCTGGAAGGTGGCCAAGTTCGTCAAGTCCAACGCCATCGTCTACGTCAAGGCCGGCCAGACCATCGGCGTGGGCGCCGGCCAGATGAGCCGCGTCTACTCCGCCAAGATTGCCGGCATCAAGGCCGCCGACGAGGGCCTCTCGGTGCCCGGCTCGGTGATGGCCAGTGACGCCTTCTTCCCCTTCCGCGACGGCATCGACGCCGCGGCCGCGGCAGGCATCACCGCGGTGATCCAGCCCGGTGGTTCCATGCGCGACCAGGAAGTGATCGACGCCGCCAACGAGGCCGGCATTGCCATGGTGTTTACCGGGATGCGCCACTTCCGCCACTAAAGCTGGAAGCTGGAAGCTGGATAGCCGCTTAATGTGAATCGCCCCCATGGCAAGCCATGGGGGCGATTTTTCTTCCAGCCAGCTCACCTTCGTCGGGTGCGCTCGCAGGCTCGCTTACCCGACCTACAACAAGACACCCCCACCGGCAGAACCGGCGGGGGTGTTTTTTCTTCCAGCTTCCAGCTTAAGGCTTCGAGCTCCCGGCGCAGCCGGGCGGCGTTTACCGGCTGGGGTCGATCTCGGTGATGTTCAGGGTGGCGTCGCGCAGCTCGTTGTTACCCCAGACCCCGACCCAGATGTTGTACATGCCACTCTGCGCCTTGGGGAAACTGACCATGGGGTTGAGACCGATGGCGTCGTCATTGCAGTACCAGCGCCCGTCCGGGGCGTTGATCACCAGGGTGGTGTCGGCCCGCGACTCCACATGGATATAGAGCGGCAGGCTCCCGGCCGTGTAGTAGAGATCCACGTCCGGGGCCCCGGCATGCACGTAACCGGTACAGCCACTGCCCAGGCTGGAGGTGACCTGGGTGCTGCCCCCGGCGGAAAGACTGACCCGGTGCGGGTCGGGCATGAAGCCGGCGCTCAGGCTGACCGAGCCATAGGTGGGGTTCGCCTGCCAGTTCAGGTCGTTGGCCTGGGCGGACGCCCCGGCCAGCATCAAAGCGGAGAGGGCCAGACCCCCGATCAGGCCCCGCTTCCCTTGAATCATCGACATTCCATTCTCCCTTTCGCGCCCTGCGACTGGCGCCTTGTCGTTCTGGAGGCGTCGTCCAACGCCTCGTTTATTGTATCCATCCCGCCTTGCCGCGGGACCCGACCCATGATTGATGAAATCGCCGTCGCAGGCAAATATTCCTTGGGAAAGGTCGCCCCCGGCTCAGCCGGCGGAGGGCGGTTCCGCCAGGGAGTCGAGCAGGGCCACCACCGCCTCGGGGGCGAAGTGATATTCCTGCATCAGGGCCTCGAGGCGCTCTTCGAAGCGCCGCTCGTTCTCCTGCTTGCGCTGGGACTGCGCCGAGGCCACCGGCGGCCCGGTGGGAATATCCAGGCGGTGATTGGGGTCATCGAGTTGCTGCAGGGCCTGGGCAAAGGCGTCGTCGAGCTCACGAAACTTGCGCAATTTTTCGCGCTCATCCATGGCGTTGGGTTTCTTTTGCTGTTTCATTCGCGTCTATCGGTGACCGTCGGAAATTCGTAACCCATGGCGCTGGAGTTTGCGCACCACACTGGGCTGACTGATACCCAGGCGCTCGGCCATGGCATAAGTACTCGGCAACTGCGTACACAGCTCGGCCAGGATCTCGCGTTCGAAGCGGGCGAGCGCCTGCTTGAGGCCTTCGCCGTCGGCGAGCCCGGCCGCCCCGGGATCCGGGGAAGAGGAAGCGTCGGCTAGTATAGCGTCTTCCGGGGCTCGGCTGGAACGTTGCGGGGCCAGTGCCCCGGCCTCGATCATCTCGCCGGGCGCCGAGAGCCAGGCCCGCTCCAGCCAGTTCTCCAGCTCGCGTACATTACCCGGCCAGTCGTGCCCCATCAACTCCTGCCAGACCCCGGGAGCCAGCAGCTTGTCGCGTCCGTAGCGCCGATTGAGGCGACCCAGCTGCAGCTCCACCAGGCCGGGGATATCCTCGGGACGCTCGCGCAGCGGCGGCAGGGTGACCGGGATCACATTGAGACGATAGTAGAGGTCGAGGCGGAAGCGCCCCTCCTCCACCCGCTGCCCCAGGTCCTGGTTGGTGGCCACCACCAGTCGGAAGTCGACCCGCCGCGCCCGGGTATCGCCGAGCCGGGTCAGGCTGCCGTCCTGGATCACCTTGAGCAGCTTGGTCTGCATGGCCAGGGGCAACTCGCCGATCTCGTCGAGGAAGAGGGTGCCACCCTGGGCCTGCTCCATCAGCCCCGCCTTGCCCTGGCGGGCGGCGCCACTGAAGGCCCCCGGCTGGTAGCCGAACATCTCCGACTCGAACAGGCTCTCGGGGATGGCCCCGCAGTTGACGTCGATGAAGGGGCCCTCGCGACGACGGCTCCAGCGGTGCAACTGGCGGGCGAAGGCGGTCTTGCCGACCCCGGACTCGCCGAGCATCAGCACGCTGGCGTCGGTGGGGGCGACCCGCTTGAGCAGCAGGGCGATCTCGTGCATCAGCTCGCTGCGAAAGCAGAGTTCGCCCTGGGCCTCGACCGATGTCGGGTCGTCGCCCAGGGAGGCCGCGGCGCTGCGCTTGAGGTGCTCGCTGAAACGCCGTTGCAGCAGTTGGTACTCCTCCTGGAGCCACTGCAGGTCGGTGAGATCCATGGAGCGGCTGATAATGCGCTCCAGCCGACCCTCGACAAACACCGGGTAGGCCTGGGCGATCACCCGGCGTCCGGTGCTGGTGGTCTGCATCACCTGGGCCGGCTTGCCGCTGCGCATCACCTCGAGACTCACCGAAGGCGTCAGGATTCCCTCCGCCTCGAGGCGCTGGACGGTGGTGGCGCAGAGCGCCTCCCGGGACATGCCATAGACCGCCGCGGCCCCGGGACTGACGTCCAGCACCCGGCCCCGGCCATCGACGATAAAGATATGGTCGTTGGCGTTCTCTACCAGGGTAGCGAGTACCCGGGCCTCGATATCGCTCATGCGCCCCTCGCGATTCATTATTGTATCGATCATGCATTTTTGCATCAGAGCGGGGGTCTCAGCAATGTAAAAATGCATCACTTACTTGGAAACCGCCGCCAAATCATGGGCGTACAATCTGGCACGCTTCGTGCAAGAAGCAGAGGGAAGCCATTGCCAGCGTCCCCTTGAGGAGTTTCCATGAGCGAGTTCAACCAGCCCCTGGGCGGTAACGAGATGCCCCGCTTCGGCGGCCCGGCCACCATGATGCGCCTGCCCACCCAGGCCGACGCCAAGGGCCTGGATGCGGCCTTTATCGGCGTGCCCCTGGATATCGGTACCTCCAACCGTCCCGGCGCCCGCCTGGGGCCGCGCCAGATCCGCGACGAGTCGCGCATGCTGCGCCCCTACAACATGGCCACTCGCGCCGCCCCCTTCGATAGCCTGCAGGTGGCGGACATCGGCGACGTGCCGGTCAACACCTTCAACCTGCCGAAGAACCTCGAGATCATCGACGCCTTCTACCAGGAGGTGCTGAGCCACGGCGCCACGCCCCTGACGATGGGCGGCGATCACACCTTCACCCTGCCGATCCTGCGCGCCATCGCCCGCCAGCATGGCCCGGTGGGGCTGATCCATATCGATGCCCACGCCGACGTCAATGACCATATGTTCGGCGAATCCATCGCCCACGGCACGCCGATCCGCCGCGCCCAGGAGGAGGGCCTGCTGGACAGCCAGCGGGTGGTGCAGATCGGCCTGCGTGGCACCGGCTACGCCGCCGACGACTTCGACTGGTGCCGGCGCCAGGGCTTCCGGGTGGTGACCGCCGAGCAGTGCTGGCACAAGTCCCTGGAGCCGCTGATGGCCGAGGTCCGCGAACAGATGGGCGATGGCCCCGTCTATATCAGTTTCGATATCGATGGCCTCGACCCCTCGGTGGCGCCGGGCACCGGCACCGTGGAGATGGGCGGCCTGACCGCGGCCCAGGGCCTGGAGATCGTGCGTGGTGCCTGGGGCCTGAACGTGGTGGGTGGCGACCTGATGGAGGTGGCGCCCCCCTACGACCCCAGCGGCAACACCGCCCTGATGGGTGCGACCCTGCTCTACGAGATGCTCTGCGTGCTGCCCGGCGTGATGCGCCGCGACTGATCCCGGTCACCGGGCCGCATGGCAGCCCCCATGCGGTCCCTCGGCCCGCCAGAGGACGGCGGGCCGACCCCCGGTGACCCACACCGTTCACTAAAACAATCCATGGGGTAACCAACGATGTCCTCCACCCTCGATACCGACGCCACCGCCCGTCCCGGCCTGAGTCGGCGCGGCCTGATGAAATTCCTGATTCCCTCGCTGTTCGGGGTCAGCCTCTTCCTGATTCCCTTCTCGGTGGGCGACACCGTCAATATCGGCATGGGCCTGATGGCCAAGGGCCTCCAGGACCTGCTCAGCGGCTGGCTGCCGGCCATCGCCACCGCCGTGCTCTGCCTCTCGGTCGTGGTCACCCTGCTGGTCAAGCTGACCCGTCCCGCCTGGGCCAGCCAGGGCCTCTGGAACGAGATGTTCGACGTCGGTCCGGTGTGGTTTGCGATGCGCATCCTCGGCGCCGCCTTCGCCGCCATGACCTTCTTCCAGGTGGGCCCGGGCTTTATCATCGCCGGCCACACCGGCGGCGTGATGCTCAACGACCTGGCGCCGGTGCTGCTGACCTTCTTCTTCTTCGCCGCCCTGCTGTTGCCCTTCCTGGTCGACTTCGGCTTCATGGAGTTCATCGGCAGCCTGGTACGCAAGCCCTTCCGAGTGATCTTCCGCCTGCCCGGGCGCAGCGCCATCGATGCCACCGCCTCCTGGATGGGCTCCGGCACCGTCGGGGTGCTGATCACCTCCCAACAGTACGAGAAGGGTTTCTACAATCGCCGCGAGGCGGCAGTGATCGCCACCAACTTCTCCATCGTTTCCATCGCCTTCAGCCTGCTGATCACCAGCTTCGTCGACCTCAACCATATGTTCGTGCAGTTCTACCTGACGGTGGTGGTCTCGGGGCTGATCGCCGCCATCATCGTGCCGCGCCTGCCGCCGCTGTCACGCAAGCCCGACACCTACTATGAGCCGGTGGGCTGCCAGCTGGCCGAGAAGCGCACCGCCGACATGGGCGTCTTCCGCTACAGCCTGACCCGCGCCGTGGAGCGTGCCGAGAAGGCCCCGGGCGCCCGGGAGCTGGTCCGCAACGCCCTGTTCAACGTGGCGGATATCTTCCTGGCCCTGCTGCCCCTGGTGGTGGCCATCGGCACCCTGGCGCTGATCCTCGCCGAGTTCACGCCGATCTTCACCTGGCTCTCCTACCCCATGGTGCCGGTGCTCGAGCTGCTGCGCATTCCCGAGGCCGAGGCCGCCGCCCCGGCGACCCTGGTGGGCTTCGCCGACATGTTCCTGCCGGCGGTACTGGCCACCAGCATCGAGAGCGAGCTGACCCGCTTCGTGGTGGCCTGCCTGTCGCTGACCCAGTTGATCTATATGTCGGAGATCGGCGCCCTGCTGCTCAAGTCGAAGATCCCCCTCAAGCTGTGGGAGCTGTTCGCGATCTTCCTGCTGCGCACCGCCATCACTCTGCCGATCATCGCCTTTATGGCCCATACCTTCTTCTTCTGAGATCACGCCAGGGCCCGGCCTATTCCGGTCGGGCCCCGTGATACGAGGGCTTCCCCATGACCTGTGCCGACCTCCTGATTCGCCTGCTCGGCGAGCGCTACGGCGTCGATACCCTCTTCGGTATCCCCGGCGTGCATACCGTCGAGCTCTACCGCGGCCTCGAGGGCCGCGAGATCCGCCACGTCACCCCGCGCCACGAACAGGGCGCCGGCTTCATGGCCGACGGCTACGCCCGGGCCACCGGCAAGCCCGGGGTCTGCTTGATCATCACCGGCCCCGGCATGACCAACATCGCCACCGCCATGGGCCAGGCGCTGGCCGACTCCATTCCCATGCTGGTGATCTCCAGCGTCAACCGCCGCGACACCCTGGGCCGCGGCCAGGGCCGCTTGCACGAGTTGCCCAGCCAGCAACAGCTGATGGCAGGGGTGGCGCGCTTCAGCCATACCCTGCTCGACCCGAACGCCCTGCCCGAGGTGCTGGCCCGGGCCTTCGCGGTCTTCGACGGCGAGCGTCCCGGCCCGGTGCATCTCGAGATCCCCATCGACCTGTTCGCCGCCGAGGTCACCGAACCGCCCTCCTTCGCCCGGCCGTTGCTCTACCCGGCGGCCCCGGATGCCGAGGGCCTGGCCACCGCCGCCACCTGGCTCAAGCTCGCCGAGCGCCCCCTGGTGCTGCTCGGCGGCGGCTGCGTGGCCGCCCCGGAGGCCGCCCGGGAGCTGGTGACTCGCCTGGATGCCCCCACCGCCACCACGATCAATGCCAAGGGGCTCCTGGGCGCTGACCATCCCCTGGATATCGGCGCCAATACCGCCCTGCCCCCGGTGCGCGAGCTGGCCCGCCACGCCGATGTCATCCTGGCCATCGGCACCGAGCTCGGCGAGACCGATTACGACGTGGTCTTCGATGACGGCTTCGCGCTGACCGGCAAGCTGATTCGCATCGACCTGGACGCCCAGCAGCTGGTGCGCAACCAGTCGCTGGCCCTCGGCCTGGTATCGGATGCCGGCCGCGCCCTGGAAGGACTGCTGGCCCATGTGGCGGCGCCGCTGTGCAAGGATGGCGTGGCCCGGGCCGCCGCCGTGCGCGAGGCCCTGGATCTGGAGCAGGACCCGGCGCTGGCGCCCTTCGTGCCGCTCTGCGCCACCCTCCAGGCGGCCCTGCCCGAGGCGCTGTGGGTCGGCGACTCCACCGCCCCGGTGTATGCCGCCAACCACCTGCTGTCGCTGCCGGCCCCGCGGCGCTACTTCAACGCCTCCACCGGTTACGGCACCCTCGGCTATGGCCTGCCGGCGGCACTCGGCGCCCAGCTCGGTTGCCCCGACCAGCCGGTGATCGCCCTGGTCGGCGACGGCGGGGTGATGTTCACCCTCGCCGAGCTCGCCACCGCCGTGGAGGAGCGCCTGCCGGTGGTGATCCTGCTGTGGCACAACGCCGGCTACGAGGAGATCCGCCGCTACATGGACGCCCACGGCGTCGAGCGCCTCGGCGTGGATATCCAGGCCCCGGACTTCCCGACCCTGGCCCAGGGCTTCGGCTGCCTGGCCACCCGGGTCGGCGATCCCGCCGAGCTCGCCCGAGCCCTGGCGGCCCGCCCCCTGGATGGCCCCCTGCTGATCGAGGTGGACGCCCACGCCTGGCAGCGGGCCCTGAGTGCCTAAGGAGTCATGATGCAACGTCTCGACCAGCAATTTATCGATAACCGCTGGGTGGCCTCCCGGGGCGAGCGCCGCCTGCCGGTGGTCAACCCCACCACGGAGGCCGTGATCGCCGAGGTCACCGCCGGCCACCCGGACGACGTGGAGGCCGCGGTGGCCGCGGCACGCCGCGCCCTGCCCGCCTGGCAGGCGCGCTCCGGGGCCGAGCGGGCGGTCTATCTGGAGGGCTTCGCCGAGGCCCTGACGCGGCGTCGCGAGACGCTGACGCGCCTCTCCAGCACCAATAACGGCAAGGTGCTGGCGGAGGCCGGCATCGACCTGGACGATGCCATCGCCTGCTACCGCTACTACGCCGAGGAGGCGCGCCGCCTGGACGCGCGCCAGGGCCAGGTGGTGCCGCTGGAGATGGCCGGCGTCGAGGCGCGCTGCCACCTGGACCCGGTGGGTGTGGTGGGACTGATCACCCCCTGGAACTTCCCGCTGGTGACCAGCGCCTGGAAGCTCGCCCCGGCGCTGGCCGCCGGCTGTACCGCGGTGCTCAAGCCCTCCGAGGTGACCCCGCTGCCGGAGCAGGTGCTGGCCGAGATCGCCCTGGAAGTGGGCCTGCCCCCCGGGGTGCTCAATCTGCTGCATGGGGATGGCGAAGGCATCGGCGCCCCGCTCTCCGCTCACCCCGGCATCGACAAGGTCTCCTTCACCGGCAGCAACCGGGTCGGCGAGGCGGTGATGCGCGCCGCCGCCGCCGGTACCAAGGGGGTCTCCCTGGAGCTCGGCGGCAAGTCACCGATCCTGGTGATGGAGGACGCGGACCCCGAGCAGGCCGCCGACTGGGTGATGGCCGGCATCTACTTCAATGCCGGCCAGATCTGCTCGGCCACCTCACGACTGCTGGTTCACGAGGCCGTGGCCGAGCCCCTCTACGCGGCCCTGGCGGCGCGCATCGACGCCCTGGTGCTGGGCGACCCCCTGGCCGAGGACAGCGCCATGGGCCCCCTGACCAGCGCCCGCCAGCGTGACGCCGTGCTGGGGTATCTGGCCATCGCCGACCAGGAGGGGCTGAATGCCGTGCGCGACGGTCGCCGCCGAGAGGTGCCCTCCCCCGGCTTCTTCCTGGCGCCGAGCCTCTACCGGGACGTGCCGGTGGAAAGCCGCCTGTGGCAGGAAGAGATCTTCGGCCCGGTGCTCTGCGGGCGCAGCGTGGCCGACGACGAGGAGGCCATCGCACTGGCCAATGCCAGCGACTTCGGCCTGGCCGCCACGGTGATCTGTCAGGACAAGCAACGTGCCGCGGCCATCGCCCGACGCCTGCAGGCCGGCACCACCTGGATCAACAGCGAACAGCTGGTCCTGCCCCAGACCAGTTGGGGTGGGTTCAAGCGCAGCGGCATCGGTCGCGAACTGGGCCCCTGGGGGCTCGCCGCCTACCTGGAAGTCAAACACTGCCTGATACCGGAGTAATCGTTGCGATGCACGTTAGGCACTCTGACGTGTCTGCCTTGAGACCGCTTAGGCGGTCTCTTTTTTTATGGGAAAAAGGTGGGCATATAAAATGCAATCGCCCCGCACAGGGCGGGGCGATCAATGCTCAACTGGCGTATCCCAGCGACTTGGCGATTAGCCTTCGACGCGAACCAGCCAGGACTCGACGGTGTCGTTACCATGGGCCTCTTTCCAGGCCTTGAGGGTCTTGTGGTTACCGCCGCGAGTCTCGACCACTTCACCGGTGGTGGGGTTCTTGTAGATCTTCAGCTTGCGCTTGCGGCGACCACCGGCGGAAGCGCTGGCGGCCGGCGCGGCGGCAGCCTTGGCAGCCGGCTTGGGATCGAGGAGTTCGATCACTTCCTTGGCGCTCTTGTTGAACTCCTGCATCAGGGCCTCGAGCTTGTCCTTGAACTCGAGTTCCGCCTTGAGACGCGGGTCATTCTGCAGTTTATCGAGCTGCTCCTGGAGTGCCTTGAGCTGCTGTTCCTGCTGGAGGTATTCATTAATCAGGGACATGAACTTTCCTTATAAGGGGAGTTTTCGGGATGTGGCGGCCATTAATACCGCATAGCGGCCCCTTTGCCAAGTCTCGCTTTAGTTTTTATAGCATAATCCGGGAGTCTTGAAAAATGCTTCCGCGATAACCAAGGCGGGAGCCAATTAGGCGATGGACGAATCGCGCGCCACCACTTCGTGTGAATAACGACGAATCCCCGAGCCAGCATTTTCAACGCTTATTTACATCGCATCATACGCGACTCGCCGAGGCACCCTGGCAACGCCGGACGCCTTCACCCATGCCAGGCATGACGCCATCGCACCAATGGTGTTAACCTTTTTGTTTTATCGGGTTAACAAAGAGGTCCTTATGTCAGCGTCCCCCCTCTGGCACCCCTATGCCCAGATGCAGACCCAGCCGTTGCCACCGACGGTGGTCGGAGGCCAGGGCGCCCACTTCACCCTGGCCGGTGGCGAGCGGCTGCTGGACGCCACCTGTTCCTGGTGGTGCATGATCCATGGCTATGGCCACCCGCGCCTGGTCAGGGCCATTCAGCAACAGGCCGAGACCCTCTGCCATGTGATGCTCGGCGGCCTGAGCCATGAGCCGGCCCAGCGCCTGGCGGAGGCCCTGGTCCGCATCACGCCGTCGGGGCTCGACCATGTGTTCTTCTCCGACAGCGGCTCGGTGGGCATGGAAGTGGCCATGAAGATGGCGGTGCAGTACCAGGTACTCGAGGGACGCCCGGAAAAGCATCGCATGCTGTCGCTGATGCGCGCCTATCACGGCGATACCAGTGGCTGCATGGCGGTCTGCGATCCCGAGGAGGGGATGCATTCGCTGTTCGCCGGCTTCCTGCCCAGGCACCCCTTCGCCCCGGCCCCCACCGCTCCCTACGACGCCCCCCGGGAGGCGGTGGAAGCGGATATCCGGGCGCTGCGAGCGACCCTGGAGGCCCACCACCACGAGGTGGCGGCGCTACTGATGGAGCCCCTGCTCCAGGCCGCCGGCGGCCTCAACATGACCTCGCCCCACTACCTGAGGGCGGCCAGGGAGCTGTGCGACGAGTTCGACGTGCTGCTGGTCTTCGACGAGGTGGCCACCGGCTTCGGCCGTACCGGGCGGATGTTCGCCGCCGACCATGCCGGGGTAACCCCGGACATCATGGTACTTTCCAAGGGACTGACCGGTGGCTACCTGGGCCATGCGGCGACCCTGGCCAGTGGCCGCGTCTATGACGCCTTCCTCAGCGAGGATCCGAATCACGCCTTTATGCACGGGCCGACCTTTATGGGCAACCCGCTCGCCTGCCGGGTGGCCCTGGAAAGCCTGGCGGTCTTCGAGGAGGAGGATTACCTGGGCAAGATCGCCGATCTCAACGCCATCCTGCGCGAGGAGCTGCTCGATGACGCAGCGCTCAGCGCGCATCCGGCGATCAACGAGGTGCGTGTACTGGGGGCCACGGCGGTCATCGAGGTCCAGGAGGCGGCGAGCCTCCAGGGTGTCCAGGCCTTCGCCCGGGAGCGGGGCGTCTGGCTGCGCCCCTTCGGCCGCTGGCTCTATACCATGCCGGCCTATGTCACCACGGCGGCGGAGATGCGCCGCATCACCGGCGCGATGAAGGGCTGGTTTCTGGAGCGGTAAATGAGGAAGGGCGCCACTCGGCGCCCTTCTCGATGACTCGCTTAAAAGAGCCGGTTCAGGCCGTTCATGGCCGCTACCCGATAGGCCTCGGCCATGGTCGGGTAGTTGAAGGTGGTGCTGACGAAGTACTTGAGGCTGTTGGCCTCGCCCTTCTGCTGCATGATCGCCTGGCCGATATGCACGATCTCCGAGGCCTGGTCGCCAAAGCAGTGGATGCCGAGGATCTCCAGCGTCTCGCGGTGGAAGAGGATCTTCAGCATGCCCACGGTATCGCCGGTGATCTGGGCCCGGGCGGTGTCCTTGAAGAAGGCCTGGGCCACCTCGTAGGGCACCTTGGCCTGGGTCAGCTCGCGCTCGGTCTTGCCCACCGAGCTGATCTCGGGAATGGTGTAGATGCCCGTGGGCACGTCGTCCACTACCCGGAAAGACTGCTCCAGCAGGTCGTCGCTGGCGTTCTTGCCCTGGTCATAGGCGGCGCTGGCCAGGCTCGGCCAGCCGATCACGTCGCCCACCGCATAGATATGCGGAATGGCGGTGCGATAGTGCTCATCCACCGCCAGCTGTCCGCGACCATTGGCCTCCAGGCCGATGCTTTCGAGGCCCAGCTCGTCGGTGTTGCCGGTGCGGCCGTTGGCCCACAGGAAGGCGTCGGCACGCAGCTTCTTGCCTGACTGTAGCTCCACGGTGACCCCGGACTCGTCCCCCTCGATCCTGGCATAGTCCTCGTTATGGCGCACCAGCACGCCATGGTGGCGCAGATGGTAGGAGAGCGCGTCGGAGATCTCGTCGTCCAGGAAGGAGAGCAGGCGGTCGCGGGAATCGATCAGGTCCACCTTGACGCCCAGGCCGGAGAAGATGGAGGCGTATTCGCTGCCGATCACCCCGGCGCCGAAGATGATCAGGGTCCGCGGCGTATGATTGAGCCCGAGGATGGTATCGGAGCAGTAGATCCGCGGGTGCCGGAAGTCGACATCCGCCGGCCGATAGGGGCGCGAGCCGGTGGCGATCACCACCTTCTGGGCATGCAACTCCTCGACGCCCTCGTGATCGTCGCGCACCATCAGGGTGTGCTCGTCCTTGAAACGCGCCACCCCGAAGTAGAGATCGACCCGGTTGCGAGCATAGAAGTTGGTGCGCATCGCCACCTGCTGGTCGATGGTGCGCTGGGAGCGGGCCAGCACCTTGGGAAAGGAGAACCAGCGCGGCTCGCCGATATCCCGGAACATGCGGTTGGTATTGAACGCCATGATCTGCCGAACCTGGTGGCGCAGCGCCTTGGAGGGGATGGTGCCGCGATGGGTGCAGTTGCCCCCTACCGCCGACTGCTTCTCCACCACCGCCACCCGCTTGCCGTGCTTGGCGGCGTTGATGGCGGCGCTCTCCCCCGCCGGACCGGTACCGATTACCACCACGTCGTAGCTATGGACTGCCATGGGTCGTTGGTTCTCCTAAATGGGGGACAGACCCCCATTTCGAATCATTGAAGATGGAAAGAAAAGAAATGGGGGTCTGTCCCCCATTTCCCTAGCGCTTGGTGGCGTCATAGCCCAGGTCGGCGCCGCGGCTCTCGTCGCTGCGACGGCGGGCGCCGGCCTGACGCTTGCGATTCTCTTCCTCACAGACCTCGTCCTTGCCGCCGCAGATATCGCAGCCCTCCTTGAGGCCCAGCTGGTTGAGACCGCCGCAGGAGCCGGCAATGGGCTTGCGACCGAGGATCACGCCGATGGCCATGGCGGCCATCAGCAGCAGCATGAAACCGAATACCAGAACCCAGATCATCATGGGGTGCGTCTCCTATTCTGTCGTCGGACCAAGGCGCGCGGCCATGGCCTCACTGAGTCTTTCACCCGTGGGACTTGTGACAACCCAGGCCCCGGGATGGCTCAGGCCATCGACCCCTGCGGCCCGGCCCCGCCAGGCGAGCGCCAGGGCCGCGAGGGCGCCATCGGCCACCACACTGAGTCGATGGGGCCCATCGGGCTCATGCCAGACCAGGCTGACCAGGGCCTCGTCCTCGAGGGTGAGGCGACGGTCTTCTCCCGGCAGGGCCACGGGCCAGGCACCACGCCCCCGTCGAATGCCGCCGACCTCCACCAGGAAGGTCTCGACCCCTTCCGCGAGCAGTCGCTCGTGGAGGCGATCGACCAGCCAGGCATGCCCCAGCACCGGGGGCCAGGGGGGCGGCGGGCGCGCCCCGGGCAGGCGCCTGGCGCCCTGCCAGCGAGCCTGCGCCTCGACGAAGCGGCTCCAGGCGGCCGCCTGTCGGGCCAATTCACTCTCGATGGCGACCCCTAGCCGGGGCGTATCGAGATCGCCATGGAGAGTGAGATGGTAACCGGTATCGAACACCACGCCTTGCAGGCGCTGTTCGGGAAGGGGACGACCACAGGCGGCAAGCAGCAGGGCCACCGCCAGCAGCCCCCCCAATAACGACAGGGCCGGCCCACGCCGGACCAGCCCTGTCGTCTCTTGGGCAGAGCCCTCGATCATCCGCCGAAGTCGTCGAGCAGGATGTTCTCGGGTTCGACCCCCAGGTCCAGCAGCATCTTGATCACCGAGGCGTTCATCATGGGCGGACCGCACATGTAGTACTCGCAATCCTCGGGCGCCGGGTGATCCTTGAGGTAGTTCTCGTAGAGCACATTATGGATAAAGCCGGTGGGGCCTTCCCAGTTGTCCTCGGGGAGCGGATCCGACAACGCCAGGTGCCACTCGAAGTTGTCGAACTCCTCGGCCAGCTGGTCGTACTCGTCGTTGTAGAAGGTCTCGCGCCAGGAGCGCGCACCGTACCAGAACGAGATCTTGCGCTTGGACTTGAGGCGCTTGAGCTGGTCGAAGATATGGCTGCGCATCGGCGCCATGCCGGCACCACCGCCGACGAAGACCATCTCGGCATCGGTGTCCCTGGCGAAGAACTCGCCGAAGGGCCCCATCACGGTCACCTTGTCACCCGGCTTCATGTTGAAGACATAGGTGGACATGATGCCCGGCGGGTGGTTGGTGCCGGGAGGCGGTGTGGCGATCCGGATATTGAACTTGAGAATGCCCTTCTCTTCCGGGTAGTTCGCCATGGAGTAGGCGCGGATGGTCTCCTCGGTGTTCTTGTGGGAGATCTTGAACAGATCGAACTTCTCCCAGTCACCGCGGTACTCCTCCTCGATATCGAAGTCGGAGAACTTGATATCGTAGGGGGGCGCCACCAGCTGCACGTAACCACCGGCGCGGAAGTCGACGTTCTCGCCCTCGGGGAGCTTGAGGTTGAGCTCCTTGATAAAGGTGGCCACGTTGGGGTTGGCGATGACCTCGCACTCCCACTTCTTGACGCCGAAGACCTCTTCCGGCACCTCGACCTTCATGTCCTGCTTCACCGGCACCTGACAGGAGAGCCGCCAGCCCTCCTTCTTCTCGCGCATGGTGAAGTGGGACTCCTCGGTGGGCAGGATGGCGCCACCGCCATCCTCCACGCGGCACTTGCACTGGGCGCAGGAGCCGCCGCCGCCACAGGCGGAAGAGAGGAAGATGCCATTGGCGGCCAGGGTATCGAGCAGCTTGCCCCCGGCCTGGGTGGTGATGGTGTGTTCGGGGTCGCCATTGACCTCGATCTGGACATCACCGGTACTGACGAGCTTGCTGCGCGCGGCCAGGATCACCCCAGTCAGACTGATGACGACCAAGGTGAACATGAACACACCGAGCAAGATGACTGTTGTATCAACCATGTCGGTTTCCTATTGCTAGTCGTTGCCTGATCGGTCGCTTACAGGGAGATCCCGGAGAAGGACATGAAGCCCAGGGACATCAGACCCACGGTGATGAAGGTGATGCCCAGGCCCTGCAGTCCGCCCGGCACGTCGCTGTACTTGAGCTTCTCGCGCAGCCCCGCCAGGGCGGTGATGGCGAGCGCCCAGCCAACCCCGGAGCCCAGGCCATAGACCACGGACTCGCCGAAGTTGTAGTTACGCTCGACCATGAACAGCACGCCACCGAGGATGGCGCAGTTCACGGTGATCAGCGGCAGGAAGACGCCGAGGGCGTTGTAGAGCACCGGTACGTACTTGTCGAGGAACATCTCGAGGATCTGCACCAGGGCGGCGATCACGCCGATGTAGCTGAGCAGGCCCAGGAACGACAGGTCGATATTCTCGGCCCCGCTGATGCCGGTCCAGGTGAGCGCCCCTTCGGCCAGCAGGCCGTTGTAGATGACGTTGTTCACCGGCACGGCAATGGTCAGTACCACGATGACCGCGATGCCCAGGCCGAAGGCCGCGGAGACCTTCTTGGACACGGCCAGGAAGGTACACATGCCGAGGAAGAAGGCCAGGGCCAGGTTCTCGACGAAGACCGAGGCCACGAACAGGCTGATATAGTGTTCCATTTACACGGCCTCCTTCGGTTCGGTGTTGTGCTTCATCTTGAACTCGTTGTCCTCGACCTGCTCCGGATTGAGCGAACGGATCGCCCAGATGGTCAGCCCGATGATGAAGAACGCCGACGGCGGCAGCAGCAGCAGGCCGTTGGGCACGTACCAGCCCCCATCCTGCACCGGTTGCAGCACGGTGAAGCCGAACACGCTGCCGGAACCGAACAGCTCACGGAAGAAGCCGACGATCATCAGGATCACGCCATAGCCCAGGCCGTTGCCGACACCGTCGAGGAACGACAGCCCCGGGCTGTTCTGCATGGCGAAACCTTCCGCCCGGCCCATGATGATGCAGTTGGTGATGATCAGGCCGACGAACACCGAGAGCTGCTTGGACATCTCGTAGGCGAACGCCTTGAGGATCTGATCCACCACGATCACCAGGGAGGCGATGATGGTCATCTGCACGATGATTCGAATCGACGACGGAATGTGGTTCCGGATCAGCGACACGAACAGGTTGGAGAAGGCACAGACGAAGATGACCGCCAGGGTCATCACCAGCGAGACGCTCATGCTGGTGGTTACCGCCAGCGCCGAACAGATACCCAGTACCTGCAGGGCGATGGGGTTATTCTTGAACAAGGGCGTCGTCATGACGCCTTTCGGAGTGGTATCCGCCATGATCAGGCTCCTTCCGCTTCGAGTTCGACGTCGGCTTGCTCGGCGTCGCCCTGGTCCACGCCGGCACGGAACTTGGCCAGGTACTCACCGAAGCCTTCCGGGCTCAGCCAGAACTGCAGCATGTTGGTGACGCCATTGGCGGTGAGGGTCGCGCCGGAGAGGCCATCGACCTCATGCTCGCCGCTGCCACTGCCCTTGGCCACGCGAATGGCTGGGGTCAGGCTGCCTTCTTCGTCGAAGACCCGCTTGCCTTCCCACTGGGCCTGCCAGCGCGGGTTGTTCACCTCGGCACCCAGACCCGGGGTCTCGCTGTGCTCGTAGTAGGTGATGCCCACGATGGTGTTGCCGTCGCCTTCCACGGAGAGGAAGCCGCGCATCAGGCCCCACAGCCCCTGGCCACGGATGGGCAGGATGATCTGCTCGGGCTGGTCGGGATCGCCCACCAGGTAGACGGTGGCGAAGTTCTCGACGCGGGACAGGCCGGCCGGATCACGCTCGCCGGACAGGGTCCGCGAGGCCGCCGGATCACGCCGCGCCTCGAAGCCGTCGAAGGTCGCCGGGTCGTGCTGATCGGAGTACTCGCCGGTGCGCAGGTCGACGACCCGCGGGGTGATCCCGCCGAAGGCCGCTTCCACATCCATGCCGGGCTCATAGAGATTGGCCACGTTGAGGATGTTGGTCTTGCGGTCCAGTTCCTGGTTGAGCTGCTGCATGGGCCGCAGGGCTACCGCCGCGGTGGAGACGATCACCGAGCAGACGATGCACAGCGCGAACGCGACCGTCAGGATCTTCTTGATGCTGTTATTGCTGGTTGCCGCCATCAGGCACTCTCCTCGGCCACGGCGCCGGTACGTTGCAGACGACGCTTGATATTGGCCTGGACAAAGAAATGGTCGATCAGCGGGGCGAACAGGTTAGCGAAGAGGATCGCCAGCATGATGCCCTCGGGGAAGGCCGGGTTCACCACACGGATCAGCACGGTCATGATGCCGATCAGCACGCCGAACAGCAGGCGTCCCTGGTTGGTCATGGAGGCCGACACCGGGTCGGTGGCCATGAACACCATGCCGAAGGCGAAGCCGCCCACCACCAGGTGCCAGTACCAGGGCATGGCGAACATGGGGTTGGTGTCGGAGCCGATCAGGTTGAAGAGCGCACTGGTGGCCACCATGCCGAGGAAGACCCCGAGCATGATTCGCCAGGAGGCGATCTTGGTCCATAGCAAGACCGCGGCCCCGATGAAGATCGCCAGGGTCGAGACCTCGCCCACCGAGCCCGGCATGAAGCCGATGAAGGCATCCCACCAGCTGTACTGGCTGGACAGGGCCGCCATGCCGTCCTGGAAGGCGATGGAGAGCGCGGTGGCGCCGGTAAAGCCGTCGGCGGCCACCCAGACCGCGTCCCCGGAGATCTGCGCCGGGTAGGCGAAGTAGAGGAAGGCACGGCCGGTCAGCGCCGGGTTGAGGAAGTTCTTGCCGGTACCGCCGAAGATCTCCTTGCCGATCACCACGCCGAAGGTGATGCCGAGCGCCACCTGCCACAGGGGAATGGTGGCCGGCAGGATCAGGGCATAGAGCACGGAGGTGACGAAGAAGCCCTCGTTGACCTCGTGACCGCGCTTGACGGCGAAGAGCACTTCCCAGAAGCCACCCACGGCGAAGGTCACCAGGTAGATGGGCAGGAAGTAGGTCGCGCCGAGCACGAAGTTGGACCACAGGCTGCCGGCATCATGACCGCCGGCCAGGGTCATCAGGATGGCTTCGCGCCAGCCGCCCATGGAGGCGTAGCCGTCGGCGATGGCCAGGTTGGCCTGCCAGCCCGCCGCCCACATGCCGAAGAACATGGCCGGGAAGGTGCACAGCCACACCGTGATCATGATGCGCTTGAGGTCGATGCCGTCACGCACATGAGCGGTGGTCTTGGCCACGCTGGGCGGGGAGTAGAAGATGGTGTCCACCGCCTCGTAGAGGGGATAGTACTTCTCGTACTTGCCGCCCTTGTGGAAGTGCGGCTCGAGGTTGTCGAGTGTCTGTCGGATACCCATCATCAAGCCTCTTTCTCGATCGTGGTGAGGTTATCGCGCAGGATGGGACCGTATTCGTACTTGCCGGGGCACACATAGGTGCACAGGGCGAGGTCCTCTTCATCGAGCTCCAGACAACCGAGCTGCATGCCGACTTCGATGTCACCGACGATCAGCGTGCGCAGCAGTTGGGTGGGCAGGATATCCAGCGGCATCACCTGCTCGTAGGCACCCACCGGCACCATGGCCCGTTCGGAGCCGTTGGTGGAGGTGGTCGGCGCGTAGTCCTTGAGCCCCAGGAACTTGGACAGGTAGATGCCCATCACCGAATGGCGATTGGCGCCCAGTGACATCCAGCCCATGAAGACGCGCTTGTTGCCCTCTTCGAGGAGGCTGACCTGGTTGTGGAAGCGACCCAGGTAGCGCAGGCTGCCCTCGGCGGTGAAGCCGGAGAAGACCGAGCCGGAGATCACGCGGCTACCTTCCGGATCGACCACCTCGCCGGCCAGCAGTTCCTCGGTGCTGGCCCCGACGCGGGTACGCAGCAGCCGCGGCTTCTCGGCGCGGGGACCACCCACGGCGACCACTCGAGCGGTGTCCAGCTTGCCTTCCGCGAACAGCTTGCCGAAAGCGATCACGTCCTGATAGCCGATATGCCAGACCCGCTTGTGCAGGCTGACCGGCGACAGGTAGTGGATATGGGTCCCCACCAGGCCGGCGGGATGAGGGCCGGCGAAGCTTTCCACCTGGACACCGGCGACATCGCTACCCGGCACCTTGGCACCCGGTGCCGTGCACAGATAGACCTTGCCTTCGGTCAGGCGCTTCAGCACCTTGAGCCCCTGCTCGAAGGCCTCCGGCTGCTCGTTGATGATCAGCGCCGGATCGCCGCTCAGCGGGTGGGTATCGATGGCGGTGACGAAGATATCCGCCGGCACGGCATCCAGTGCCGGGGTACGCGAGAAGGGCCGGGTCCGCAGTGCGGTCCACAGGCCGGCGGCATTGAGCTGCTCGACCACCGCCTCACGATCCAGGCGCTCCAGGGCCTCGGCCCCGTGCGCGGTGAAGGCTTCCGCCTCCTCGCTGCCCTCGTCGACCTTGATCACCACCGAGAGCAGGCGACGCTTCTCGCCGCGATTGATGGCGATCACTTCCCCGGCCGCCGGCGCGGTGAAGCGGATGCCGTCGATCTTCTTGTCGGTGAAGAGCAGCTGGCCCAGCTTGACTCTGTCCCCCTCCCGGACCTCCATGGTCGGCTTCATGCCGACATAGTCGGTGCCCAGGACTGCCACGTGACGCACCGGCCGCGCATCCTCGATACGCTGCTCGGGCGCCCCCGTGATGGGGAGATCCAGGCCTCGTTTGACTTCGATCATAGTCTCGCCCAGTTTCGGATCTGATGTTCAGGAAAGGGGTTCGGCAGACGTGCATGACACCGGATAGCCGGGCATTGCGCCCCACCCGGTCCTAGCCACGGCTTACGAATTCTTTTCTTATCAGAAGGTTAGCAGTTCGGCCCGAACGTGGCAGGCCGTCCCAAAAACGCGAGCATTATAAAGAGATATACGTCGAAAGGCCACATGCCCTAAGTCGCAAATAGGCGGCATCGGGTCGTCGCCGATGCGGAGAAGAGGCGGGAAAGGCAGTCGCCCCGAACGGGGCGACCGGAGGCTGCGACTTTAGTCGCAGCCCTGGCGCATCAGGGGGATACCATCGCGGGGCGCGTCAATCGCGGCGCTCACGATGCCCATGAGTCACGGTTCGCTTCAATCACGGTCCTTGGGGAAGACCAGGAAGCTGACGTTGGACATGTGCTGCAGGATGCGCACCACCTGGCAGCTGTAGCCGAACTCGTTGTCGTACCAGGCGTAGACCACGGCATTGTTGCCGTCGACGATGGTCGCCTTGGCGTCGACGATACCGGCGTGGCGGTTGCCGACGAAGTCGGAGGAGACGACTTCCGGGGAGTCGACATAGTCGATCTGCTTCTGCATCGGCGAGTGCAGGGCCATGCGACGCAGGTAGTCGTTGAGGGCCTCGGCGTCGGTTTCCTGGTGCAGGCGCAGGTTGAGGATCGCCATGGAGACGTTGGGGGTCGGCACGCGGATGGCGTTGCCGGTCAGCTTGCCGGCCAGCTCCGGCAGCGCCTTGGCCACGGCCTTGGCGGCACCGGTCTCGGTCAACACCATGTTGAGCGGCGCGCTGCGGCCACGGCGATCGCCCTTGTGGTAGTTGTCGATCAGGTTCTGGTCGTTGGTGTAGGCGTGGACGGTCTCCACGTGGCCATGCTCGACGCCATAGTGGTCGTTGAGGGCCTTGAGCACCGGCACGATGGCATTGGTGGTGCAGGAGGCGGCGGAGACGATGCGGTCATCGGCGGTGATATCGCCGTGGTTGACGCCATAGACGATGTTCTTGATGTCGCCCTTGCCCGGGGCGGTCAGCAGCGCCTTGGCGGCGCCCTTGCAGGCCAGGTGCTGACTCAGGCCATCCTCGTCGCGCCAGATGCCGGTGTTGTCCACCACGATGGCGTTGTCGATGCCGTAGGCGGTGTAGTCGATCTCGCTGGGCGAGTCGGCGTAGATCACCTTGATGACGTTGCCGTTGGCGGTGATGGTACGGGCTTCCTCATCGACACTGAGGGTGCCGGAGAAGGGCCCATGCACGGAGTCGCGACGCAGCAGGCTGGCACGCTTCTCCAGGTCCTTGGCGATATCGCCACGACCACGCACCACGATGGCCCGCAGGCGCAGCATATTGCCGCCACCGGCCTTCTCGATCAGGATGCGTGCCAGCAGGCGACCGATGCGCCCGAAGCCGTAGAGCACCACGTCCTTGGGTTCGCCGGTGCTGCCGTTGCCGCCATGGCCATCGACGATCTCGGCCAGCTCACGCTTGAGGAAGGCCACCACGTCGGTCTCGCCGGAATGCTTGAAGGCCACCGCCAGCTTGCCGATGTCGACGTGGGCCGGCCCCAGGTTGAGGTCGACCATGGCCTTGACCAGCGGGTAGGTATCCTGGACGCTGAGCTCGGTGCCCTCGACCTTCTTGACGAAGCGGTGATCCTTGAGGATGCGGATCACGCTCTGGTTGATCAGCGAGCGCCCGAACAGCGAGGAGACGATATTGTACTGGCGATAGAGCTTGCCCAGCAGCGGGATCATCTCCTCGGCAAGGGCTTCGTTGCTCTGCCATTCCTCAAAGACGGTGTCGAGCTTTTGCTGAGTCACGGGGGCCTCTCTTGGTTACGGCTTGGGGGCATCGGCGGCGCGCCTGATCGCTGGCACGCCGCGAAACTGGCACGAACTCGCGTGCATAAACTTTTGTTATTATCCCGGGCCAACGGCAATGCAGCAATTGCTGGATGGTCGCAGCCGTTGTAGGGCAATTACAGAAACCGCCCCTTGACTACAAGCGTGATATCGGCGTGCCACCGCCTTCCTGGCTGTCGACACCTTCTCAACCCGGACCGGACCGACACGACCCATGGCCCACTTCTCGCCCCTCGATCCGCCCCAGCCCAGCGGGGCCCGCGACACCCTCTACTGGCAGGCCCCCCAGGGCAGCGCCCAGGCCCTGGCCCTGGCGCGACTGGCCGACGCGGCCCCGCTGTTGGTGATTACCGCCGACACCGCCGCGGCCCAACGCCTGGAGGAGGAGCTCGGTTTCTTCGCCGAGGTGCCGGTGATGCCCTTCCCGGACTGGGAGATCCTGCCCTACGACGCCTTCTCACCCCACCAGGACATCGTCTCGGCCCGGCTGCGCACCCTGCGCCGGCTGCAGCAGGTCGAACAGGGCATCGTGGTGGTGTCGATCAACACCCTGATGCAGCGCCTGCCGCCCAGCGACTATGTGGCCGGACGGGTGCTGAGCCTCGAGGTGGGTCAGCGACTCGACCGGGAAGGTTTCCGGGAGACCCTCTCCCGGGCCGGGTACCGGGCGGTGGAGACCGTCTATGAGCCGGGCGAATATGCCCTGCGCGGCGCCCTGATCGATCTCTTCCCGATGGGCAGCGAGGCACCGCTGCGCATCGACCTCTTCGATGACGAGATCGACACCCTGCGCCACTTCGACCCGGACACCCAGCGCAGCCAGGAGAAGATCGATGCCGTGGAGCTGCTGCCGGCCCACGAATACGCCCTGACGCGGAGCGCCATCGCCTGCTTCCGGGAAGGCTTCGAGACGCTGTTCGACGTGGACCCGCGCCAGTGTCCGCTCTACGTGGATGCCCTCAAGGGCATCCCCTCCCCCGGCCTGGAGCAGTACCTGCCGCTGTTCTTCGAGGAAACCGCGAGCCTCTTCGACCACCTGGCCGAGGGCACCCGCGTCGCCCTGCTGCCCCAGGTGTTCGAGGCCGCCGAGCACCACTGGGCGGCCATCGAGAGTCGCTTCGAGAACCTCGGCGTCGACCCCAGCCGCCCCTTGCTGCCCCCCCATCGCGCCTTTATCCCGGTGGCCGAGCTGTTTGCCGCCATCAAGGCGCGGCCCCGGGTCGCCCTGGTGGAGGACGACGCCCACCCGCACGCCCGGACGGCAATGACCCAGGCGCTCCCCGGCGTGGCCATCGATAATCGCGCCCAGCACCCCCTGGCCGCCCTGACCCGCTTCCTCGACGACCAGGCCGGCACGCGGGTCTTGCTGGTGGCGGAATCCCGGGGCCGTCGCGAGGCCCTGGAGGAGCTGCTGGCCCCGCTGCACCTGACGCTGCCGCACCTGGCGGGCTGGCGGGGCTTCCTGGAGGCGGAGAGCCGCCTGGCGATCACCGAAGGCGGGCTGGCCAGCGGCCTCTGGCTCGACGAGGGCATCGCCGTGCTCACCGAGACCGAGCTGTTCGGTGAGGTGGTGCGCCAGAGCCGGCGCCGCGAGAAGGCCACCGACGACAACGAGCTGGCGGTGCGCCACCTGGCGGAGCTCAAGCCCGGCGCCCCGGTGGTCCACCAGACCCATGGCGTGGGTCGCTACCTGGGCCTGGAGACCCTGGAAGCCGGCGGCCAGGCCGCGGAGTTCCTGGCCCTCGAGTATGCCGATGGCGCCCGGCTCTATGTGCCGGTGGACAGCCTGCACCTGATCGCCCGCTATGCGGGGGCCAGCGACGAGGGGGCCCCGCTGCACCGGCTGGGCTCCGAGCAGTGGGAGAAGGCACGCCGCAAGGCCGCCGAGAAGATTCGCGACACCGCCGCCGAACTGCTCGATGTCTACGCGCGCCGTGAGGCCCGGGAGGGCTTCGCCTGCGACTTCCCCGCCGAGGAGTATGCCCGCTTCGCCGCCAGCTTCCCCTTCGAGGAGACCCCGGACCAGCGCGAGGCGATCCGCTCGGTGATCGGCGACATGACCTCGCCGCGCCCCATGGACCGGGTGGTATGCGGCGACGTGGGCTTCGGCAAGACCGAGGTGGCCATGCGCGCCGCCTTCCTGGCGGTGCATTCGGGCCGCCAGGTGGTGGTGCTGGTGCCCACCACCCTGCTGGCCCAGCAACACTTCGAGAATTTCCGCGACCGCTTCGCCGACACCGCGGTGCAGGTGGAACTGATCTCGCGCTTCACCGGCGGCAAGGGCCAGGCCGAGGCCCTGGCACGCATCCAGGAAGGCCGCGCCGATATCGTCATCGGCACCCACAAGCTGCTCGCCAAGTCGATGAAACTGCCCAAGATGGGGCTGCTGATCATCGACGAGGAGCATCGCTTCGGGGTCGCCCAGAAGGAGCGCCTGAAGAGCCTGCGCGCCGAGGTGGATATCCTCACCCTGACCGCCACGCCGATCCCGCGCACCCTGAACATGGCCATGAGCGGGATCCGCGATCTCTCCATCATCGCCACCCCGCCGGCACGGCGGCTGTCGGTGAAGACCTTCGTTCAGCAGCGTAACGAACCGGTGATCAAGGAGGCCCTGCTGCGGGAGATCCTGCGCGGCGGCCAAGTCTACTTCCTCCACAACGAGGTCAAGACCATCGAGAGCGCCGCCGAGAAGGTCCGCGAGCTGGTACCGGAGGCGCGGGTCGCGGTGGCCCATGGCCAACTGCCGGAGCGCTCCCTGGAACGGGTGATGTCGGATTTCTACCACAAGCGCTTCAATGTGCTGGTCTGCTCCACCATCATCGAGACCGGCATCGACGTGCCCACCGCCAATACCATCGTCATCGAGCGCGCCGACAAGTTCGGCCTGGCCCAGCTGCATCAGCTGCGCGGCCGGGTCGGCCGCAGCCACCACCAGGCCTACGCCTACCTGCTGACCCCGCCGCCCAAGGCGATGACCCGCGATGCCCTCAAGCGCCTGGAGGCGATCGGCGCCGCCGAGGACCTGGGCGCCGGCTTCACCCTGGCCAGCCACGACATGGAGATCCGCGGCGCCGGCGAGCTGCTCGGTGACGAACAGAGCGGCCAGATGGAGACCATCGGCTATAGTTTGTATATGCAGATGCTCGACCGGGCGGTGAAGGCGATCAAGGCGGGCAAGACACCCAATATCGAGGCCCCCCTGGACGATGGCGTCGAGGTGAGCCTCAACCTGCCGGCGCTGATCCCCGACGACTACATGGCAGATGTGCAGCAGCGGCTGATCATGTATAAACGCATTGCCAGCGCCGCGGACGAGGCCGAGCTCAAGGAGCTGCGGGTGGAGTTGATCGACCGCTTCGGCCTGCTGCCGGCGCCACTCAAGACGCTGCTGCGTCAGACGACCCTGCGCCAGCGGGCCGAGCGGCTGGGCATTCGCCGCCTGGAGGCGGGCGCGACCCGCGGGCGGGTGATCTTCGCCCCGGAGACCCGGGTCGACCCCATGACCCTGGTGGGGCTGATCCAGCGCGATCCGCGCCACTATCGCCTGGAAGGCGCCGACACCCTGCGCTTCGAGGCGGCCATGGAAGACGAAGCGGCCCGCTTCGCCGCGCTGGAGAGCCTGCTCGAGACGCTGAATCGCAAGTCACAAGCCGCATAACCCGGGGCGGCCAGGAAGGCTGCCCATGATGGCAAAGCATAGGAATTGACCATGAGACCGTTATACCGGGGCCTTGCCCCCCTCTCCCTCTCCCTGGCGCTGGTCGTGCCCGCCCTCGCCTGGGCCGATGAGCTGCCCCGCGGGCACTACGCCCTTCCCGAACAGGGCGATGTGATCGGCGAGGTGCGCACCATCACCGCCGCCGAAGAGGACACCCTGCTGGATATCGCCCGGCGCCATAACCTCGGCTTCGACGAGATCCAGCGCGCCAACCCGGAGGTCAGCCTGTGGTATCCCGGCGAGGGCACCGAAGTGGTGCTGCCGTCCCGGTTCGTGCTGCCGGATGCCCCCCGGGAAGGCATCGTCATCAACCTCTCGGAGCTGCGCCTCTACTACTATCCGGCCAATGATCCGGGTCGCGTCGAAACCTACCCGATCAGCGTGGGCCGTGACGGCTTCGCCACCCCGGTGGGCGTGACCCGCACCACCGTCAAGGTCAAGGACCCGGCCTGGTCGCCGCCCCGCTCCATGCGCGAGGAGGCCGCCGCCCGGGGCGAGCCGGCCCCGTCCATCGTGCCGCCGGGGCCCGACAACCCCCTGGGACGCCATGCCATCCTGCTGGGCCTGCCCAGCTACCTGATCCATGGCACCAACCAGCCGGACGGCGTCGGCATGCGGGTCAGCCGCGGCTGCATCCGCATGTTCCCGGAGGATATCGAGAGCCTCTACGAGCGCGTGCCCAACGGCACCCGGGTCAATATCATCGACCAGCCCTTCAAGGCGGGCTGGGATGGCGACACCCTGATGGTGCAGGCCTATCCGGCCCTGGAGGAGAACGAGGCGAGCTTCGAGCCGGTGCTCAATGCCCTGGAGGTGCTGAGCCGCGCCTTCGGCGACGAGGAGCCGCCCGTCGACTATGCACAGCTGCGCCAGGCGGTGGAACAGCCCAGCGGCCAGCCGGTTGCCGTGCTCAGGGAGGCCGAAGCGGTGCCCGCGCTTCCCGAAGCGGAACCCAGCCTGGAGGGGATCTACGAGGTCGTGGAAGTGGCCTTCCACTGATCTGCCCGGCCCCATCCATCGGCCCCGCCTCGGCGGGGCCGAATCATTCAGGGTGGCGCTCCCCCTCAACGGGTCAGGGAGTCGGCCTGACGCCGCAGCAGCGACTCCAATGGCTCGGCGTCGCCCAGCAGGGGGCCACTGCCCCACTGATAGCCCAAGCCACGCACACTGCTCAACCGATCGGCATTGTCGAGGCCGGTCACGATGACCCTGACGCCCAGCATCACCGCCGTCTCGCGAATCCCCTTGAGCAGCAACAGCGCCCGTTGATTGGCGGGCAGGCCCCGCGCCAGCTCCCCGGGCAGCCGCAGCACGGTGATGGGCAGGCGCAGCAGGGCCAGCAGCTCGACCCCCTCCTGGTCCCCGTCGATGGAGAGCCCCACCCCCAGCTCACGCAGCCGGTGCAGGCTCTGCAGGGCCACATCACTGGGCGGTAACGCCAGCTCATCCACGCAAAGCTCGACGCTGCCGAGCGGCACACCCCGCTCCTCGCAGCGCGCCTCCAGCCAATCGCTGAAGAGCGGCGACTCCAGGTGCTGGGCGCTGATCGGGAAACTCCAGCTCAACCCCGGCCCCGGCGACTGTTCGCTCAACTGGCGCAGGCCGACGCTGAGCAGGTAGCGCTCGACCCCGAGGATGTCCTGGTTCATACGGGCCAGGGGACGCCAGGTAGCCGGCGCGATGACGCCCCAGCGGGGGTGCCGCCACTCGAGCTGAAAACTGCCACCGGCGAGTTGCCGATTGCCCAGCCGATAGAAGGGAGTCACCCGAACCTGGAACTGCTCCGCGGCATGCCGGACGCCACGGCCAAGCTCGTCGAGCAGGGCCGCCTGCTGGCTGGCCGCGTCCAGCTCACCGGGGCGAAACCAGCAGGGGCGACGCTCTCCCTCACGCAATACCCGATCCGCCGCACAGGCCGCCGCCTGCAGCAGGCCTGGCGGGCTATCCCCCTCCCCCAGGCTCTCGACCACCCCGAGTCGCGGCAGCAGCAGATGCCGCTCGCCGCCCAGCTCGATGCTGTCGTTGAGCCCCCGCTGCAAACGCTCCATGAACAGCCGTGCCTGGGGCCCGTCGGTAAAGAAGGTCATTACCGCGAAGGCGCCGCCCTCGAGGCGGGCCAGATAGGCCTGCCCCCCCACCAGCTTGCGCAGGCGCTGGGCCAGGGCGGGCAGGAGTCGGTTCGCCAGGGTAAGGTCTTCGGACGCCTCCAGCTGGGCCAGTCGATCGAAGCCGATCCAGCACAGCTGGAAGCGGTAGTCCTGCTCGAGGTAGCGGTTCATGCGCGCCGCCAGGGCCGGCCACTCGGGGAGCCGGGTGCGTTCATCCAGTTGCAGCTGGCGTCGGCGTCGACGACGTCGCACTTCTGCCCAGCCGGCCGCGAGCAACAGCACCAGGGCCAGTACCCCGGCCCCCACCGCCACGCCGACGAACCAGCCACCCCGACGCTGGCGCTCCGCCAGGGCCTCGCTCATGCCGAAGATGGCAACCCCCTGACCGGCGGCCCGTTGGCGCTGGGTGTAGTGAACACGAGGCGTGGCGGGAGCGGCGAGGACGCTGCCCCCCTCCTCGTCCAGGGCGTCCAGCAGTTGGCCGGCCGCCGCCGCTGCGTCGACGATGATGCCACCGAGACAGCCGGCCTCCAGCCAGGCCGGATCCAGGCACCAGAGGCGCCATCCCTGACGGCGCAGTACCTCGGCGCGGCGTCGTACCTCGGGCGAGGGAGGCGCGACCAGGAAGCCCACATCGCGCACGACGTCGCCGGAAGCCAGGCGCCGCTCGGCCCAGGGCAAGGCATCACGACTCAACGTCTCCCAGCGCAACCGGTGGCCGGCCCGCTCCAGGCTCCCGGCCACGGATGCCGAGAGTGTTGTCGCGGCGGCCTCGCTCTCGACCCACAGCGCCAGCGGCGCCTGCTCCAGATGAGCCACCCAGGCGAGGCCGCGCCGTAGTGCCGGCCCCAGGTCGACCCGGGGAATACCCCGCTCGGCGAGCCAGTCGTGATGCTCGGGATCGAAGGCCCCATAAGCCACCACGTCCGTCGCCCCTAAGGTATCGGCATGGCGCCGATAGAAGGCCACCGCGGGATCATGCAGCAGGACAAGCCTCGGGGACGGCATGCCGCGGGCCAACGCCAGGGTCTGCTCCGCCGGCAGGCCCCGCCCCCCCTGGTGACGCAGGTAGGCCACTTCCGCATGATGGCCACTCGCCTCGATCTCGTCGATCAGCGCCTGTACCAGGGGAGCATCCTGGCGATGCCCGGGACTGCCCGGGGCGATCACCAGGGTCTGGTGAGCAGCCAGGGCCTGACCGGCTCCGCCGAGGAGCAGCCAAAATGCCAGCGACGAGAGCAGGCGCCTGAAGCTCATAGGCGGATACTCGAAGTGGAGGTGATCGTATCCAGATGAGGAATGGAGAAGGGAATACCGGGAAGCTTCAGTTGGGGAAGCGATAGATCATCGATCTTGATCTGCAGGCATACCTCCAGCACGCGGCCTATCAACGCCGGTGATCCATTGCATAGATCGGCCAACTCCCCGGCCCCAACGCCTCGCTCAAGCAGAACTTCTTCGATCACACCCTCGATATCATCGATATCGGGTAGCCCACCCTCATCGCGCTCTAGCGAGACCACCGCCCGGGCCGCTTCGGCACTGACACTGTGCAGATTCTGCATCCCTACGAAGATAATGCTGTAGCTGACGATGGCATAAAAGATCATCAAAAACAGCGGAAAAACAATCACGAATTCGATCGCCACTGCCCCGTCCTGCTTGCCACGCCCCGTGATCTTTTTCATAGCACCAGCTCCGCTCCACCAACGCTACCGGGTTGAAAATCGATAATGCGGACGTCCGCTTCTCCAACACTTAGGCCAAGAAGGGAGAAAATGGGAGAGATAACAGAATCGACCAGATCAGATATCACTGGAGAAAGGGCATCGATTAACTCTTCAGCACTAACATCAATCTCAATAAACCAGACTTTGACTTTCAAATCAACATCACCCAACGAAGAGACCAGCGCATCTGCAAGGTCGCCACCATTGTTCGCTGAGGTAAAGGCAACCTCCTTGACACCAGCCCCTCCACCATAATCCCAGCCCACCGACGCCGGAGAGGGTGTCATTTCATAACCTGACCAGCTATCTACTTCACCCTCATCCATCCATGAAGCCAGTGACGAAGAGCTAGATAAAAGAGAAAGTCCGACATTTATTCTTGTTCCAACCGGCTGGTGATAGGCAGCCACCTCCAAATCTGCCTCCTGTTCCGAATAATCCACCCGGGCGTTGTCTACGCCCGCCCTTGCTCCGCCAGCAACAGCCTCGATCATCAAGTCCACCGTTGCTAGAGCGGATATTCCAATGCTTGTCGCTAGACCAAGCTTTACCTGGCCGGTTGACGCCTCGGTGACCCACTCGCCATCGCAGTCATAGAGACTGCCATTCGAACATCCAATCGGACCTACCGCAATTTGTGGGGGTTCAATAACTCGAAGCTCGGCCGACACTCCACCTAAACCTCCAAGGCTAACCCCAAGGTCTTCGACATTAATAAAGGCACCATCACCGACAAAAGCCATCACCTCCAGCAATGAGGCAAGACTGACCTGGGCATTCAATGCCTCGCTGCTTGCAGTCGGATCCAAAGCAACAATATCCGCCAATTCAACTTCAGACAAACCAAGGCCAACGAATTGGTTCAATGCATCCTGAAAAAGGCTAACAGACAAGCCAATGGCATTATCATCACCTCTAACGACAGCATCCAGCTGCTCAAGGCTAGCCAGCTCACTTAACTTGAGAGCAACGCCCTGGAGCAAACCATCTCCGGTCCCAACATCGGCCGCCAGATCAATCAGATCAAGCAGTGAAATTGAGGTATTGGCCAACCCCTGATATCCGGCGGCATCCAGCCTAAAATCCTCTCCAAATAACGCACCTAGCAGCCCATCGCCCTCCGTGGAGAGCAGCCGCGAACCAATCGAAAAAGAAACGATATCCTCTCGAGGCTTTTGTTGAGCCGTGGCCTGCGCAACCAAAGGCACATCATCGCTTCCCATCAAGGCGGGAATCAGGCTTGCCGAGGTTTTTAAGGACACGGTGACCTGAATCGCCTGGCGAGCGGCCACACCACTGAGTTCCCCGGAGAGGGTTTCACATGAAATAATCCCATTTTCGACAGGGTGAAACTCTCGCCTATTGTTTCTTAGGCATAGGCCACCGCCCTGCGCACCAACAATATACGAATCTTTGCCCTCGCCACTGATGACGACACTGCGGCTGGCGCCTGAATTGTTCGCTACTGCATCGACTGCCGCGGCCGTCAGTTCATCGTCGGTGAGATGGGCGATCGAAAGCTCGGAGCGTCCAGCCACCTCCAGCGCCGCCAGATCGGCGATACGTTGGAGATTCCGCTTCTCCATATAGAGCCGTCCGGTATCCAGGGCCAAGGCGATACAACTGATCATCAGCAGCAACACGAAGGCCGCCATCAAACCGATGGCCCCGCGCTGGCGACGGGGGCCCGCTTCCCTGCGGTAGAAGCTCATGGTCGTGTCCCGTTACTGACCGGAGAAGCGGGTATCGATATAGCGCTCGGGAATCGGGTGGGAGAAGCTCTCCACATAGCGCCGATAGATGCGCGCCTGGACATCCCCCGAGACGTGCTGGCGGTGCGGCGAGGCGAGTTGCTGGCTGCGCTGCAGTTCCAGCATGCCCTGTACCGAACGGGAACCGGCGGTCACGCGCGGCGCCGACTCCTGACTCCGCCCGTGGGATTCGCCCCGGGAATCCGCGGTCGTCCCCTGAGCCAGTGCCGAGCCGCCCAGCCCCAGGCCGAGCATCACCAGACAGGAGGCGGAAATCTTGATGAATCCATTCATATGAGCAACCCCTTGCGTACGCTGTTGCGTATCGTCAGTCATTGGTTTCCATCTGGCGCAGCTGCGCCAGCAGGGCGCCATCCACGCCATAGCGACGCGCCATGCGCTGGGCCTCGTCCGGACGCCCCTCCTGCATCAGGCTGAGCACCAGGTTGGTGGCCGCATTGCGCTGGCCTTCATCGAGCTCGAGAGCGGTCAGGAACTGCCGACGCGCCCCGGGATGATCGCCGCCCAGCAGCAGCAGATAGCCCAGGTCATTGCGGATCCGGGCATCCGCGGGTCGACGGTCGCGAGCCTGCTGCATCAGCGACAGGGCCTCGTCGAGGACGCCGCGGTTGGCCGCGTTCAGGGCCAGCCCCCGATAGGCATCCGCCGCCAGGCAGGTACGGCGCAACTCCTCGTAGACCCGGTCCGCCAGGGCGCGCTCGTCGATGCGCCGCAGCGCCTCGGCCCGCAGCAGCTTGGCATCCGGATAGTCGAAACCGTAGGTATCGAGATAGGCCAGGGCGGCCCGAGGACGCTCGTCATCGAGCTGTTGGCGAATCATCGCCAGTTGGACACCCACCTCGCCGCCATAACGCTCGCCGCAGGAGCCCCGTGCCTCCTGGCGTGACTCGTTGGGCGTGCGGGCGTCCGAGACCAGCGTGGTGGTGGTGGTGCAGCCCCCCAGCAGCAGCGCCACGGCGAGGGGCAATAGGCGAGAAAGGTAGCGTCGTTTGCACATCTTTTTTAGTTCCCCAGGGCGTCGAATAGCCCACCCAGATTGACCACCGCCGGCCCGGCCAGCACGATCAGCAGCGCCGGAAAGAGAAACAGCATCATCACCAGCGACATCTTGCCGGAGAGCTTGGTGACCACCTCCTGGATACGGGTGCGACGGCGGTCCCGAATCAGGGCGCTGAGCGTCATCAGCGACTGGCGCGCCCCGCCCCCGGAGGCCGATACCTGGGCCAACAGCTTGAGCAGGTCCTGGAGCCCCTCGCAACACTGCACCTCCGCCAACGCCTCCAGGACCTCCTCCCGGGCCTGGCCGGCCTCGATGCGCTGCAAGGCCAGGCGCAGCTCGCGCACCGATTCCGGGGCGATGGGCGCCAGGTTGATGATCAGGCTTCGCAATACCCCTTCCAGGGTCATGCCGGCATCCCAGAGCATGCGAGTGACCTGGACCACCATCTCCACCTCCTCCTCGAGGCGAGCGGTGCGCCGGGCCCGGGCGGCCTTGATCCACCACCACCCCATGACGCCGGCCAACAGGCCGAAGGCGATGCCACTGAGGGCGACCCGCACCCCGGGCTGCCCCTGCTGCCAGCCGTAGAGGGAACCACAGGCCACCGCCCCCAGCACCACCAGGAGTACCGCCCCCATGACCTGTACCTGGGCGCGCGTGCCGATGAATCCCGCCTGGCGCAGGAGCAGCGCCAGCTCGGCCAACCAGGGCCGCCGGCTGGCCTGCTTGCGCCACAGGCTGCGCCCTCCCCCCAGCAGACGCGACTCCAGATACGCATGATGGCGCTGCATGGCGTGCTGTCCGGCCGCGTCCGGCATCGCCTCCCGCTCCTCTTCATGGGGGCTCCAACTCGGCTCCAGCCGCTCCTCATGCGACTGGGCCAGTTCACGGCGTGCCGCCAACCAGCAGATCCAGGCCGCGAGAATCAGGGTCAAGGCCCCCAGTATCAGAAACAGTCCCATCCGCGTACCCCTGCTTTTATTACGGCGCCTGTCTCGACGCTCTATCAATGACTACTATCAATGACTAGACGGAGCGCAACATCCGCCAGAGGGTGAAACAGCCCCCCAGCTCCAGCCCCAGGGCGATCCACAGGGCCATCTGGCCGCCGGGACTCTCCAGCATGGGGGCCAGGAACTCCGGATTGCTGGCCAGCATGAAGCCGGCCAGGGCCACCGGCATCCCGGCCAGCACGACGGCCGTGACCCGGGTCTCGCCGGTCAGGGCCTTGAGCTCTCGACGCCCCCGCTCCTGCTGCCGCAGCAACTCGACGAAGCTGCCGAGGATCTCCTTGAGGCTGCCCCCATGCACCTGATTGACCTCCACCGCCGTGGCCAGCAGGTCGAACTCGTGGATCTTGAGCAGCTGTGACTCGCGCTGCAGGCCTTCGTGGAGCTCCATGCCCAGGTCCCGACGCACGGCAATCCGGCTCAGGGCATCCCGCAGCGGCATGGGCACGCGCTCCACATTGCGGCGGAAGGCGATTTCCAGGGTGGCGCCGACCCCGATTTCACGCACCACCTGCTCCATGAAGTTGGGCAACTGGTCGCGGATCTTCTGCCGCAGGTACTGAGCCCGCAGGCCGAGCCCGAGGTTGATCACCACCAGTCCACCCAGCACCAGGAGCGCGCCGAGGCGATGGCCGAACATCAGCAGGACCCCGACGATGATCAACAGCAGCAGGCCACCCAGTAGGATCAAGCCGCGATCACCGAGATGAACCCCCGATGCCAGCAGGTGGTCCAGCACCACTTCCTTGAGGGAATCGCGGGGCAGGCGTCGCCGGCGGCTCGGCAAGGATTCGCTACCCAGGGTCTTGTCGCTCTGACGTTCGGCGCTCTTCCACAGTAGCCAGGCGGCCGCCAGCAGCAGCGCCATGGTGATCCCCCACAACTGCCAGGGAGTCATAGCGGCTCCTCGATCCGCTTGTACCAGTCGATCTCCAGGCCCACCTCACGGTCATCCCGGTGGTAGAGGCGCTTCAGGGCCACCTGACCCGCCTGGAGGCCCTGGATCTGCTGTACCTCCACCACATGGCGGTGGCCGCTGGCGTCCCGGGTGATATGCACCACCAGGTCCAGGGCCGTGGCGATGATCTGGTTGACCAGGCCATCGGTGCCCTCGAAGCCCGCCAGGCGCACCATCATCTGTAGGCGGACCAGGGCATCCCGAGCCGAGTTGGCATGCACCGTGCTCATCGAGCCCAGGTGGCCGGTGTTCATGGCCTGTAGCATATCCAGGGCCTCGTCGCTCCGGCTCTCGCCGAGGATGACCCGGTCGGGCCGCATGCGCAGAGCATTCTTGACCAGCTGCCGGGCGGTCACCTCGCCCTCCCCCTCGCTGTTGGGCGCCCGTGTCTCGAGGCGGACCACATGGCTGTTGCCGAGTTGCAGTTCGGCGGCATCCTCGATGGTCACCACCCGCTCGTGATGGGGGATCTCGCGACTGAGGATATTCAACAGGGTGGTCTTGCCGGACCCGGTGGCGCCGCTGATCAGGATATTGCGGCGCTCCCTCACCGCCTGCTGCAGCATCGCCATCAGCGGGGCGGTCAGGGCATCGCTGGCGATCAGGTCCTCGGCGGTCAGCGCCTCGCGGCGGAACTTGCGGATCGAGACGCAGGGGCCATCGAGGGCCAGCGGCGGGATGATCACGTTGACCCGGGAACCATCCGGCAGGCGCGCATCGACCATGGGGCTCGACTCATCCAGGCGCCGCCCCAGTGGCGCCAGCATGCGCCGCACCACGCGCAGCACATGGGCATCATTGAGGAAGCGCTCCGGCACCTGGCTCAGGATGCCATCCCGTTCCACGAAGATGCGTCTTGGGCCATTGATCAGGATATCGGAGATGCCGTCATCCCGGAGCAGCGGCTGCAGGGGACCGAAGCCGGTCAGCTCGTGCAGCACTTCCCGGGTCAAGGGCTCCAGGGCCTGGGGCAAGAGCCTGAGCTGCCGGGCATCGAGGTACTCGCGCACCATGCCCTCGACACGCATCAGCATCACCGTGGGCTCGTCGTCCAGCAGGCCGTTATCGTCCTCGAGACGCTCGACCACCGCCCGATGCAGATCATTCTTGAGGGCGGGGTCGTTGGCATCCACCAGGGTGCGCTGCGCCTCACCGCGACCTCGCTGAAATTGCTTTATCGGCATATCGAAGCCCCGTTAGCGTGAGAAGCCGACCTCGCCGAGACGCTCGATTTCCCGGGCATCCTGCGGATCGAAGAGCAGCTCGAGGAAGGTGGGATCGTAGCGGCGCAGGGTATCGCCGGGCAGGTCCTCGAAGGTGGTTCCCGCCGCCATCGGCGCCACCAGGTGCGGCGTGACGATCATGATCAGTTCCTTCTCGTCGCGCTCGAAGCGGGTCGAGCGGAAGAAGGCGCCGAGTACCGGGATATCGCCGAGCCCGGGGATCTTGTCGACGTTCTGCAGGGTGTTGTTGCTGACCAGGCCGCTGATGATAAAGCTCTCGCCATTGCCCAACTGGATGGTGGTGTCGGTACGACGCACGTTGAGCGCCGGCACCTGGACCCCACCGGACTGGATGCTGCGGGTAAAGTCGAGTTCGCTGACCTCCGGGGCCACCTTGAGCATGATGCGATTCTCGTCGAGCACCGTGGGGGTCAGTTGCAGGCGAATCCCGAACTCCTTGAACTCCACCATCACCTCGCCATCGCGGCTACGCGCCGGGAAGGGGAACTCGCCGCCGGCCAGGAAGGTGGCGCTCTGTCCGGAGAGGGTCACCAGGCTGGGCTCGGCCAGGGTATAGGCGAAGCCGTTGCGGTTGAGTGCGCTGATGGCGCCGAGAATGCCGCGATTGGCATTGCCGCTGATAATGGAGAAGCCATCGGTCATGGGCGCCACCAGGCTGCCGTCATTGATAAAGGCCGTGGCGCTGCCGGTATTGCCGATGGCGAACTGGGTATTGCCACCGTTATCGCGTCCCAGGAAGAAGCCGGCGGACTGCAGGCGACGGCGGTTGACCTCGATCACGCGGATATCGGCCTGTACCTGCAGGGGCCCCACCTGGCGGCTGGCATCCACCAGCGGCTGGTCCTCGAAGCGCTCTCGGGCCTGGGCATGGCGATCCAGGCTCGCCGTGTCGCCGATCATCCGCGGCACGCCGGAGGCCTGGCTGAGCTGATACTCCCCCTCCAGCCCCAGGGCGGCACTGGGTGCGACCTCGAGGCGATAGAGACGCGGCTCGTTGGCCCCCTCGAACCAGACCCTCAGCGAGGTCGCGCCGGTAGCCAGACCAGTGATCAACAGCTCACGGTCGCTGGCCAGTTGCGCGCTGGCGATCTGTCCCGAGCCGATGGCGGTGCGCGCCACGACCCGGGGCAGATGCAGCCGCTGCTGATCCCCCACCACCAGGCCGACGATCCGGTCACTGGGAGGCGTCACATCCGCCTGGGCAACCAGGGCGACCAGCAGGGTCGCGAGCAGGAAAATCAGGCGGGAGAAAGCAGCATATGCCGTCGAACTAGACATGCATTGACATCCTATAGGCATGAATTGATGCCGAAAAAATCATCGGGATGGATCAGTGCCCGGGCACCTGCACGACCCGGGTCTCGCCGCCCACGTGCTGGATCACCTGGCGCCCGCCGTTGGTGCGGGAGCGTGGCGCTCGTGACGGCGCCGCCGCGGGCTCACGCTCGGCCTCGCCATCGATCCGGGTCAACTCCCGGAACAGCACGACGGGGCCCAACGCCTCGGTCTCGGTCGCGGCTTCCAGGGAGGCACGCCTCAGCCCGGGCAGCCCCTCGGGCAAGCGCCCATTGTCGACCCCGGACGCCAGGCCCTCGGCCCGTTCGCTGGCACCGATCACTGCCAGGCGCAGACGACCGGTGGTCTCCGCCAGCAGCAGCCGGGGGGCCTGCTCCTCGTCCAGGGCCAGTACCGCGGTACGCCCGCTACGCTGCGGCCCCCGGTCATTATCGGCCGGCATGCCGCGCAGTTCGGCACCGAAGCTCAGCACTTCCACGTCGCGGAACAGCCGGCGCGCCAGTTGGGCGCGCTCCGAATCGTTGGTCTGGGCATAGTAGAAGACATCGACACGATCCCCCGGGGCGATAAAGCCACCGCCGCCGATCACCTCATCGATGCTCACCGCCAGGGCACGCTTGCCGGGGGGCACCGCCTCGGCCAACAGCCCGCCGAGGGTGAAGTGCTCGGGACGCAGGATATCGCCGGGGGCCAGGGGGCGGGTCAGCACCCGCCCCTCCACCTCGGAGAGGTCGGCGAAGCTCTCCGCCACCGCCACCGGGTAGTCGACACGGCGCAGCAACGGATCCCCCGCCTCGGGACGCGCCTCGAGGCGGGTACCGATCTCGAGGCGCTTGGCGGCAGTCAGGACGGGAAAGCCGGGGGTAACCGCCTCCTGGGAAGGCGCCTCCACCACCGGGGCCGGCTCCATGGCCGGCGGGAGATCACGGGTCAGCTGCCAACCGGCGAAGGCCAGGCCGATGGCAATCGCCACCAACACGGCGGCGATACCCTTAAGCAGATTGGGGGACATACGCAATTCCCTGCGAAGGATTTATTTTTATTACTCGATAGCCTCTTTCAACTCAGTAAAAATTCCACTGATCGCCGTACTAATCGGGTCAATAAAAACGACAATAGCAATTACAATCATTGCCGCAATCACCACATACTCGATGGCGCTAGCCCCCCGCTGCTTACGGAATTTCGGGCGATTAAGCCGCATGGCCACGGCGCCGCGTTGCGTTAGTTCGGTGCTCTTCTCGATCAGCTTGTTCATGGTTATCACTCCCTGCGTTAACCAATGCCCCTTGTTATCGAGGCTTTTACTTTCTCGGCCACCCTAAGGTGGTGCTTTACACGACGCTCCGCCAGGCCGAAGTGAAACGAAGCGTCAACGTAGCCCGGCGAGGCACCGCCGGGCCATCCTCACTAGCCGCCCAGGTTCCAGCTGATCCGGGCATTGATGCGACCGTCGCGGCTGTCGGTATCCAGGTCCCGGTCACCGATGGGCTGGGCATACTCGATGCCCAGGCGGTAGAGGCTGCCCTGACTCAGCTCGACCCCCGCCACCGCCGAGGCGATCTCATGCTCGGTATCCCGCTCGTTGAAGCGCGTGCGAGCACCATCCACCAGCAGGTAGGGTTCCACCGAGCCGATCCAGTCGCCGGCCACCGGCTGCAGATAACGCAGCTCGATCTCGCCGGCGATGCCGTAGTCGCCTTCCGCCTGGCTATCACCATAGCCGCGACCGAAGCGGTTGCCGCCATAGTTGCCCTGCTCCGGCGATGGCAGGGTATCATTGGACCAGAAACCGGCGACCCGGCTGGTCAGCCGCCAGCGAGGCGCCAACTGCTCCACCCAGCGGGCCTGGCTGCCCAGGCGGGTAAAGTGCAGCTCCTCCGGCTGATTGACCGAGGTGACAGCGCTACTCAGACGATTGCGATTACCGCCCAGGTCGACCCCCTGGCGAAGATCACCGCGCCACTCGAGGAGGCGCTCCTGACTGGCCCGCTGGATACGGGTATTGAGCTCCAGGGCAGAGAAATTGAGGCGACGCTCGAGCAGGGCCTGTTCTTCCTCGATGAACAGCGACCGCTGGTGGTGGTGGTCCACCTGCCCCCCCAGGAACCACTGGAACTGACGGGACAGGTGCAAGGGGTAGTCGAGCCCGACACGATAGCGCTCGGTGACCTTCTCCTCGCGGGCCTGCTGGTTGCCCAGCAGGCTGACGCCGGTCGCCTCCTCGGTCTCGAAGCGACTGGCCGCCAGGCTCAGGCGCAGGCCATCGGTGCCCAGTTCCTGCTGGTACTCGGCGGCATAGAACTCGTCGTCGCTATCGATGGGCAACAGGGCCGCCAGCGACAAGCGCTCGGCGTAACGGGTATTGGATTGCAGCGTGAGGTTGGCCAGCACCTGGAAGTCATCTTCATCACCGCCCTGCAGTGACAGGCCGCCATCCAGGGCCCGCATGCCGCGCTCCTCCACCCGCAGGGTAGTACCGCCACTCGGCGTGCGCGGCACCGGCGCATTGATCGCCAGCTGCGCCCCGGGAATGCGCTCCATCAGGGCGGTATAGCGCTCGAAGGTAGCCCGGGTCAGCGGGCGTTCATCGACGATGCGCTCGGCGAGGCGCTGCACGCGGCTGGCCACGGAGGCCTTGTCGATGGCGATCTCGGTTCGGGCGATATAGCCCTCGACCACCACCACGGTGACGACGCCATTGCGAAAGTTATTATCCGGCAGGTAGGCATAAGAGAGCGGGTAGCCCGCCTCCTGGTAGCGCCGTGTGATCGCTTCGACGGCATCGATCAGCTCGCCTACCGACACGCGCTGGCCCAGCATGGGACTCATGCCACTGGCGAGATCGTCGAGCTCGAAGACGGTGCCGCCACGGAAGTCGAGATGGGACACCGGCACCTGGGTCTCGCGACTGATGGCCCCTGCCACCTGCGGCAGGGAGACCTGCGTCGCGCTGCGCCGGGCCTCGGCGTCGCGCATCTGCTCCAGGCCGGGCACCTGAGTCGGCTGGTTTTCATCCACCAGTGACGGGGAGTCACTGCCATGGGCCGTGAAGGCCAGCCCCATCAGGCCGGCCGCCGTGAGGGCGAGAAGCGGAGATCGTGCTGAATTGGCAGCGCTTCGTTGCGCTAGCCCCTTGATTGCGTTCATATATCCTTTCCCTGGACCAGTGGCGCTCTTCGGCACCTACTATAATTATTCTTCGTCTCGATTGTAAGTTAGCTCTACCAAAGAATAGCGACTCACACCAGTCTAAGCATTAAAGAAACGTTAATTCATTCACCCTGAATTCAGGACCCGTGGGCACCGGCGGGCAATTCACCCTCCGGTGCCCAGGACGTCTTACTGGTCGCTGCCGCTGGTCGAACCACCCAGCAGGCCACCGGTCAGGCCATCCACGGTGCCGAGCACGCCACCGAGCAGACCATCGCCGCCACCGAGCAGACCGCCTTCCTCGCTGCCGCCAAGCAGGCCACCGGTCAGGCCGTCCACGGTGCCGGTCACTCCGCCCAGCAGACCACCATCGCTACCGAGCAGGCCGCCTTCGCCACCCAGCAGGCCGCCTTCGCCGCCCAGCAGGCCACCGGTCAGGCCATCCACGGCGCCGGTCACTCCGCCCAGCAGACCACCATCGCCACCGAGCAGACCGCCTTCGCCGCCCAGCAGGCCACCGGTCAGGCCGTCCACGGTACCGGTCACTCCGCCCAGCAGACCACCATCGCTACCGAGCAGACCACCATCGCCTCCCAGCAGGCCACCGGTCAGGCCGTCCACGGTACCGGTCACTCCGCCCAGCAGACCACCATCGCCACCGAGCAGACCGCCTTCGCCGCCCAGCAGACCACCATCACCACCGAGCAGACCACCCTCACCGCCCAGCAGCCCATCACCCAAGAGGCCGCCGTCACCGCCAAGCAGGCCTCCATCCAGCAACCCAGACGCTTCCCCGGTCGTCAGCAGGCCACCCGTGTCGGCCACCAGCTGCCCTACGCCACCCAGGGTCCCCCCGAGCCCCCCCAGCAGCGGATCCTTGCCGCCCAGGGTATCGCCCAGCATGACCACGACACCGCCTACTTCGTTAAGCAGGTCATTGGCCACCGGACCGACCACCAGGGCATCCCCAAGCTGCTGGGTCGTCCCCTCCACGGAGAGCAGCACCGGACGCACCACTCCCGTCAGCTCAGAAGTCAGGCCGGCCAGGTGACCATTCTCATCGGTGAGGGTCAGCGTCAGGGAGTCACCAAGGACAGAGACCGTGCCCCCCAGGTCCCCCACCGTCTTGCCGAGGGTGGACACCAGCCCCGTGGCTTCATCCACTTGCATCAAGACAGGCAGGGTATTGAGCGCAGTCACGGTATCCCCCAGGGCCCCCACGGCCCGACCGGTATCGCCCAGGGTACCGGTAACGCCGCCCAGGGTGGTGCCCAGGGCATTGTCATTGGTGGCATAACTGCCCAACCCATCCCGCAAGCCGCTGGCCAGGCTATTCACCCCGGTACCGAGGTGCACCAGGACTTCCCCGGTGCCATCGGTCACCGCACCGACCAACGGCAATTCCTGCTGGCTGATCCCTTCGCCGAGCACGGTCACGGTACCGCCGACCCCTTCGCTGGCATCGGCGGTGTCCTGAACCATCATTTCCAGCACGGTCAGGCCAGCCTGATCGCCATCGTCGCCGCCGCCGTTGTCGCCGCCGTTGTCACCGCCGTTGTCGCCGCCGTTGTCGCCGCCGTTGTCGCCGCCGTTGTCGCCGCCGTTGTCGCCGCCGTTGTCGCCGCCGTTGTCACCGCCGTTGTCGCCGCCGTTGTCGCCGCCGTTGTCGCCGCCGTTGTCGCCGCCGTTGTCGCCGCCGTTGTCGCCGCCGTTATCACCGCCGTTATCGCCGCCGTTGTCACCGCCGTTATCGCCGCCGTTATCGCCGCCGTTATCGCCGCCGTTGTCACCGCCGTTGTCGCCGCCGTTGTCACCGCCGTTATCGCCGCCGTTGTCACCGCCGTTATCGCCCCCATCAGAAATACCACTACCACCCGAGGGCAGCGTCAGGGTCGAACTCCCGCTGCAGCCAGCCATGGAAATAGCAGCGACGAGCACGGCCAGGGGAAATAGACGAGTTCCTTTCATATTCATGGCACTTTTCCTTTGAATGATATCCCTATTCTTCGCCGGACAAATCACGAGCCCGACCTAACACAATCACAAATTATCGTTAATTATTCTCTTGAAGAAAAATCAGAGATCTCCTACAAACGGTAGCGGCAACCGCCTAAGCGCATTACCGCCAATAGACTGACAGTGGCAAGGCATCTCACGACAGGCTATCGAAGGCGCTTCGCCGGAGAAGAGGGATCAGTTCGGAAGAGACAAAAGAAGCGGTGGCGGAATAACTCCGCCACCGCCCCTATTACTGCTGCCCCCCGAGCAGCCCCCCACCAAGCAGGCCACCACCAAGCAGGCCGCCACCGAGCAAGCCGCCTTCCACACTTCCTTCGGCACCTCCTTCCACGCCACCGCTCACACTACCGGTAACGCCGCCCAGCAGACCGCCGGTCAGGCCATCCACGGTGCCGGTGACACCACCCAGCAGGCCGCCGTCGCCGCCGAGCAGGCCACTCTCACCGCCCAGCAGGCCGCCGGTCAGGCCATCCACGGTGCCGGTGACACCACCCAGCAGGCCGCCGTCGCCGCCGAGCAGGCCACTCTCACCGCCCAGCAGGCCGCCAGTCAGGCCATCCACGGTACCGGTGACACCACCCAGTAGACCGCCGTTGCCGCCCAGCAGGCCGCCAGTCAGGCCATCCACGGCGCCGCCATCACTTCCGACCAGCCCGCCCAGCAGGCCATCATTTCCACCGAGCAGGCCACCCTCACCGCCCAGCAGACCGCCGGTCAGGCCATCCACGGTACCGGTGACACCACCCAGCAAGCCAGCATCACCGCCCAGCAGGCCACCCTCGCCGCCCAGCAGGCCGCCTGTCAGACCGCCCTCGCCGTCGAGCAGTCCAGCGGTCAAGCCGCCGAGCAGGCCACCGTCGTTGCCCAGGAGACCACCGATCAGCCCGGCCTCACTGCCCAGCAGACCGCCATCACCGCCAAGCAGCCCATCGAGCAGCCCTCCTCCCAGAAGATCGCCGCCCTCGCCACCAGTCAGCAGCCCACCGAGATCACCCACCAGGTTACCGGCCCCGGTTACCGTGCCACCCAGGCCGGCGAGCCGCGGATCCTTGCCACCCAGGGCACCACCGAGACCGACGACGACACCACCCACCTGGCCAAGCAGGTCATTGGCTACCGGCCCCACGATCAGGGCATCCCCCAGGTGTTGAGTCGTGCCTTCCACGGAAACCAGTACCGGACGAACTACCGCGCTCAGCTCGCTGGTCAAACCGGCCAGATGGCCATCGTCATCGGTCAGAGTCAGGGTCAATACATCACCGACGCTGGTGACGGTTGCCCCCAGATCACCAACGGTCTTGCCCAAGGTAGTGACCAGGCCGGTGGCCGCATCGACCTGCATCAGCACCGGCAGCTCATTGAGCCCCTCGACGGTACTTCCCAGGGCGCCCACGGCCCGGCCGGTATCGGAGACGGTACCGGTGGCACCGGCCAGGGTCGTCCCCAGGGCATTGTCATTCTCGGTAAAGCTGCCCAGGCCGTCTCTCAGGCCCGTGGAGAGGCTGTTGACGCCATCCCCCAGATGTACCAGCACCTGCCCCGTTCCATCGGTGACCCCACCGATCAGGGGTACCTCCTGCTGACTCAAGCCTTCGCCGAGCACCACGACGGTATCACCCAGCCCCTGAGTCACATCACCGGTATCTTGGACGACCTGCTCGACGCTACCACCGGCCACCTGGCCGTTATCGCCGCCGTTGCCGTTATCGCCGCCATTGCCATTGTCGCCGCCGTTGCCCCCGCCATTGTCGCCATTGCCGGCGCTATCGTTGCCGCCTCCCGGAACGGTCAGGGAGGTGCTGCCGCTACAACCGGCAAGGGAGATGGCGGCGACCAGGGCGGCCAGAGGAAGAAGACGAATTCCCTTCGTACGCATAACACTATCCTCACAGTTTCATTATTGGGATGACTTCTGTGAATTAAGCGTATGCCGACACCGCGCCAGTCAGAAAGGCACGGGACAAGAAGTTGAGACATGGCTTACACGCCACGGAGAGGAGGGATTACATCATCCCTCGCCATCAGGTCATGGAATTCTTCTCGTTTTAACTATCCAATAGAAACAAATAACTTGCTTTGCAGTTCCAGCAATTTTACCGCCACTCTCAAGCCTCTTGATCATGGCACTCACCGGCCGCCGAAAATAACATCGAAGTAAATAAAAAGAGATGAATAGGCGCCGAGCATCTTGAAAAAACAAACTCAGGGATCCTATTGTGCTCGATAACAAGGCGAGTTCCGAGATTCGTGCTGCCGAACTCTGGCTGGACGACACCACGACCCAAGCGCGCAGCATCGCCGAGCTGGCCACTTACCTGGGCTATTCCGAGTCGCATATCCGGCGCCACTTTCTCCGCTGCTTCGGCATGGGACCGGCCCGCTATCGCAACACCCTTCGCCTGGAGCGGGCGGCCAGCCTGCTGCTTCGCACCTCCAGGCGAGTCATCGATATCGCCGAAAGCTGCGGCTTTCGCAGCCATGCCATCTTCAGCCGCGCCTTTCATCACCACTTCGGCACCAGCCCCACCCGGTTTCGTCGCCGCCATGGCCGTCCCACCATCCTTCCGAAGGCATCGCGCCTTGACGTCCGCGTCACGACATGCCCGACCATATCCCTGTGGTCCATACGCCATTACGGGTATCCCGCACCACAGTCGCTACCCCAGCTGTGGGAGCGCCACCGAAGCCACCACGCCTGGGGCATGCGCCCCCTCCCGGACGGCATTGCCCTTCTGCTCCCGGATGACCCCGCCATTACCCCGAGGCATCGTCAACGCATCGACATCGGGTTCCAGGGCACCACGGCCTGGCCCCCGAGCCCCTACCACCGGCGCCTCACCTGCCCGGAGACCCTGGCCGCCTCGCTGACCTTCGATGACCTGTCGCTCTTGCCCAGCCTGCATGCCTACCTGCTCGACCATTGGCTGCCCGACCAGTCGCTGGACTATACTGCCGCCCCCGCGCGCGTCATCCGAGACGAGCGGCATCAGCGCTTCGATCTGCTCTTGCCGCTCGGACAGGGCAGCCCCTGATTCATCAGGGCCATACATAAAACAGGGCCCCCGGCCGAAGCCGGGGGCCCTGATCAGACAAGATGCCTGAAGCAACGCACCGGGATGCCAGTGCCCTGCTGGTACAAGCATTACTTGTACATGGAGCGCTCGAACATGCGGTTCATCTCTTCGCGGTTCTGCTGAGACATCTGCAGGGCCGCTTGAGCGTCACGCTGAGCCTGGTTGGCGGTGTTCTGCGCCTGGGTGGCGATGCTGCGAGCCTCGGCTGCGTCGGCCTGAGCGGACTCGGCAGTCATGCGCACTTCTTCCAGGGCGCTGGTGGATGCACAGCCGGCCAGGATGGCCAGGGAGGCTGCAGCAGCGGTCAGCTTCAGAGTGCTCTTGAGGGTCATAACGTTCTCCTTGAGGGTCTTCCTTGGTTTAGCCCGGGTCGGACAAGGTCCAATCCCTTGGGCAGGTCTGCTTGCCACCGAAGCGAGCCGTCTCGCCTTCCACTTCGGCCAGCGTGACCGCAACGGCCAAGCCGTCTTAGTCAAACGCTGTTTTATTATAGACGTAGTGCCTTTGTCTACTACAGAAGTTCTTGGTTTCACGATCCTTAGCCTAGCGGATCACCACCCGTGTGCCAATGTCGACCAGTTGCGACAGGCGCTCGATCTGCTCATTGGTCACCGCCACGCACCCCTGGGTCCAGTGGAACTGCCGGTGAACATCGGGATCCCCCTGTCCCAAGCCATGAATGCCGATATAGCCCCCCAGGATGGTGTCCTGGGGCGGACGGCCATGGCGTCGCAAATAGGCGAAATAGTCATCATATTCCGCCTGACTCATCACCCCGGCGTTCAGGGCGTCCCGGGCATGCCAGGGGGTCGGGTAGTCGAGCCCCATGAAGATATGGAAGGGGCTCTCGAAGTTGAAGCGATCGATACGAAACTCCCCGGTCGGCGTGCGACGATCGCCCCGGGTGCGGATGGGTGCCGCACCAGCGCGACCCAGGGAGACCGGCTGCATCCGTTCCAGCTCCCGGTGCCCGCGGTAGACATAGAGGGTGGAGCTGCGGTCATCCACCAGCAGCCATAGCTCGTTGTCATGGCGTGGCGCGAAACGCTCCTCCAGATCGACCAGATTGGCCTGTGCCAGGGAAGCGGCAAGAGTGAACAACAAGGTGACGCCCAAGCAAGAAAAGAGGTGACGCATCCTGATATCTCGATCAATGACCCAATACCCGAGCCCCCATGGCCGGGCCGACGACTCGCCTATCCTACCACCCCGGTGGCTCGGGTCACGCCTCTTTACACGCCCCGAACCGCGTGCGCGTCAACGTGGTGTCAACACCTGGCGACCACCGATCCGACGGGCTGATTGCTCCCCGAATACGACAGCGCCTCCGTCGCCGGGACAAGGGCGTCGGAGGCGCGACCACAAGGGGCGATCAATGCAGGGTGGCGGGCATCTCGTCGGACGCCTCTTCGCCCTCTTCCATCAGATGACTGCGCGAGAGCGCATGGTCGATCATCTCCTGGGCCACCTCGAAACGGGCACGGCGCAGCAGCTCGGCGGCCTCCTCGGAGAAGCGGATCCTCACCAGAGGCTCGCCCTCTCCCTCAGCGCTGCGCAGCACGATCTCGCCATCGGCGAGCTCGACGATTTCCAGGACTGCGGTCTCGGACACCCGAACCTCCTCGATTCAATGGCAATAGAAAGCGGCCATGGCAAGTTCCATGGCCGCTATCGTCAATGGCTAGCCTAACATCGTGGCCCGGCAGCGGCCAGCGGCAATCGCCCCGGGCCAAGGGGGTAGCCTCGGCTCAGCCGAACAGGCCCTGGCTCCTCAGGTAGTCGTCGTAGCTGCCGCTGAAGTCGGTGATGCCCGCCTCGCTCATGTCGAGGATACGGGTGGCCAGGGAGGAGACGAACTCCCGGTCGTGACTGACGAAGATCAGGGTCCCCGGGTAGTGCTCCAGGGCCAGGTTGAGGGCCTCGATGGACTCCATGTCCAGGTGGTTGGTGGGCTCGTCCATCAGCAGCACATTGGGGCGGGTCAGGGTCAGCTTGCCGAACAGCATGCGCCCCTGCTCGCCCCCTGAGATCACCTTGACCGACTTGCCGATATCGTCGCTGGAGAAGAGCATGCGCCCCAGCGCCCCGCGAATCACCTGCTCGCCGCCATCGGTCCACTGGGCCATCCACTCGAAGAGGGTGGCGTCATGGGCAAAGTCGGCGGCGTGGTCCTGGGCGAAATGACCGAGTTCGGCGCTGTCGGTCCACTTCACGCTGCCGGCCAGCGGCGAAAGCTCCCCGGCCAGGGTCCTGAGCAGGGTGGTCTTGCCGATGCCGTTGGGACCGATGATAGCGATGCGCTCGCCGGCCTCGACGGTCATGCCGAAGCGCTCGAACAGCGGCGCCTCGCCGGGGTAGCCCTGGGTGACCCCCTCCACATTGACCGCGTTGCGGTGGATCTTGCGGGCCTGCTCGAAGCGGATAAAGGGGCTGACCCGGCTCGACGGCTTGATCTCCTCGAGCTTGATCTTGTCAATCTGGCGCGCCCGGGAGGTGGCCTGCTTGGCCTTGGAGGCGTTGGCCGAGAAGCGACTGACGAACTGCTGCAGCTCGGCGATCTGCGCCTTCTTCTTGGCGTTGTCGGCGTGCTGGCGCTCGCGGGCGGCGGTGGCCGCGGTCATGTAGTCGTCGTAGTTGCCCGGGAACAGCTTGATCTCGCCGTAGTCCAGGTCCGCCATATGGGTGCAGACGCTATTCAGGAAGTGGCGGTCGTGGGAAATGATGATCATGGTGCTGTTGCGCGCGGTCAGCACCCCCTCCAGCCAGCGGATGGTGTTGATGTCCAGGTGGTTGGTGGGCTCGTCGAGCAGCAGCACATCGGGGTCGGCGAACAGCGCCTGGGCCAGCAGCACGCGCAGCTTCCAGCCCGGCGCCACCTCGCTCATGGGGCCCGAGTGCTGTTCCAGCGGAATCCCCAGCCCCAGCAGCAGTTCCCCGGCGCGAGCCTCGGCGGTATAGCCGTCGAGCTCGGCGAAGCGCACCTCCAGGTCGGCCACCGCCATGCCATCTTCCTCGCTCATCTCGGGCAGCGCATAGATGCGCTCCCGCTCGGCGGCCACCTGGGCGAGCTCGGCGTTGCCCATGATCACGGTGTCGATGACCCGCTCGTTCTCGTAGGCGAACTGATCCTGGCGCAGCTTGCCGAGCCGGGCCCCCGACTCGACCATCACCTGGCCCGAGGAGGGCTCCAGGTCGCCACCGAGGATCTTCATGAAGGTGGACTTGCCGCAGCCGTTGGCGCCGATCAGGCCGTAGCGATGGCCATTGCCGAACTTGATGGAGACGTTCTCGAACAGGGGCTTGGCCCCGAACTGCATGGTGATATTGGCGGTGGAGATCAAGGATAAGGGTCCGGTCGGTACATAGAAGAGGCGCGATTGTACCGGTTATGGCCGCCCGACACACCGGGGCCCTGCACCGTCGCCCGGTGGCGGGCGACGGTGCCTAGGGGTCAGGCCCGCTCGAAAGACACGCCCATCAGCAGTGAATAGAGCACCGGCACCACGCAGAGGGTAATCAACGCCGCCGCCCACAGGCCGAAGATGATGGCGATCGCCATGGGGGCCCAGAGGAGCCCGCCGCCCAGCCACAGGGGCAGCAGGCCACCGCTGGTGGTCAGGGTCGACATGACCACCGGGCGCAGGCGCCGCCGCCCCGCCTCCAGGATCGCCTCCTGGGGCGATCCCTGCCGGCGTTCCAGGTCGATGCGATCGATCAGCACGATGGCGTTGTTGATGACGATGCCGGCCAGCGACACCACCCCGAGGAAGGTCATGATGCCGAAGTGGGAGCCGGTGATCGTCAGGCCCAGGATCACGCCGATCAATGACAGCGGAATGGTCGCCAGGATGATCAGCGGCCGGCGCAGGGAGTTGAACTGCACCACCAGCAACAGCAGGATCACCATGGCGCCAATCGGCAGCTTCTCGGCAATGGAGTCGGTGGCCACCCGAGAGGACTCCACCTCGCCGCCAAACTCGAAGAAGACCCCGTTCGGCCACCGGGCCTGCTCGGCCTCGAGCCAGGGGCGCAGCTCCGCGGCCACGCCGGCAGCGGTCACCCCTGGCGCCAGCTCCGCCTCCACCGAGATCGTGCGAAAGCGATCCCGGCGCAGGATGCGTGCCGGCCCCCAGTCGAGTTCGACCTCGGCCACCTGGGCCAGGGGCACCCCTACCCCACCACCGGCGGGCAGCACGGTCACCCCCTCCAGGTCATCCGGGGTGCGCGCTTCGCCGCGCTCGTTACGCAGCTGAATCGGCACCAGGGTATCGCCATCCCGGAAGGTGCCCACGGTGAGCCCGGAGAGTGCCGTCTGCAGGCTCAGGGCCACGTCCCGCTCGGTGACGCCGGCACGCAGCGCCCGGGCCGGATCGACCTCGATGCGCAGCCGCTTGGTCCAGTCACCCCAGTCGTCGCGCACCTGGCGGGTGCCCGGCACCTCGACCAGCCGCTGACGCACCTCCTCGGCGATACGCCTCAAGGTCTGCTCATCCTGACCGGAAATGCGCACCGCGAGCGGCACCGTCACCGGCGGGCCGAAGCTGGTCGCCTTGACGCTGGCCTGCAGGTCGGGAAAGCGCTCCACGAGCCAGCCATCCAGCCGCTCGATCACCTCCTCCACCGCCTGCCAGCGATTGGCTTGCAGCAGCATGAAAGCGTATTCGGGGCTCGGCGGCTCGGGGGCGTGATTGATGATATAGCGATCGCCGCCGAAGCCGATAAAGCTGCCCCAGCGCTCGACCCCGTCCCGCGCCCAGCCACCCTGGCCATCGCCCTCGGCGGCAAGCGCCTCGCCCAGGAACGCCTCGATCTCCTCCACCACCGCCTGGGTACGCTCGATGGGCGCCGAGAAGGGCAGGCGCAGCTCCACGGTGACGATGGTGCGTTCCGCCTGGGGGAAGAAGATCTTCGGCAGCGGCCCGAAGCCGAGCCAGGCCAGCCCCAGCAGCGCCCCCACCCCCAGCAGGGTCAAGGCCCGGTGGCGCAAGAGCGCGAGCAGCAGCCGGCGATAGCCCCCATAGACCCGCTCGCTCAGCCGCGCCGCCAGCCCCGGGGGCGCGGCCTCGGCGGCCTCGTCCCCGGCGGGCTTGACGCGAATAAAGGCCACGCAGAGCAGCGGAATCATGGTCAGCGAGAGCAGCCAGGAGGAGAGCAGCGTGATGGTCACCACCTGGAAGAGCGAGCGGGTGTACTCCCCCACGTCGGAGACCGCCAAAAACTGGGGCAGGAAGGCCGCCGCCGTGGTCAAGGAGGCGGTCAGCAGGGGGAAGCGCAGCTGCCGGGCGGAGTCCAGGGCGGCCTGGCGCACCGTCTTGCCCTCCCGGGCCGCCACCTGGATCGACTCCACCATGACGATGGCGTTATCCACCAGCATCCCCAGGGCAATGATCAGGGCCCCCAGGGACACCTGATCGAGGCCAATATCGAAGAGCCCCATCAGGGCCAGGCAGGCCAGTATCGCCGAGGGCACCAGGCTCGCCACGATCAGCCCGGTACGCAGCCCCAGGAAGAGCAGCATCACCACACAGACCAGGGCCACCGCCTGGAGCAGGTTGATCAGGAACTCGTTGATGCGCTCCTCGACCCGATCCGGCTGATTGGCCAGCACCTCGAAGGTGAGCCCCAGGGGCAGCTCCCGCTCGAAGCGCGCGACCGTCGCCTCGACCTGCTCGCCGAGGCCGAGAATATTGCCCCCTTCGCGCATGGCGATGGCAATGGCCAGCCCCTGGACGCCCCCGGCGTGATAGCGGGTCATGGGCGGATCCGCATACCCGTGGCGCACTTCCATCAGCGACCCCAGCGGCACCAGGGTGCCATCGGGCAGCGGCAGCAGGGCCTGACGAATGTCATCGAGTCGGGTGAAGTTGCCGGTGGGCTCGAGCACCAGGCGCTCGTCGCCGGTGCGGATCGCCCCGCCAGGCAGCACGATATTGCGGGCGGCGAGCAGCTGCGCCAGCCCCTGGGGGGAGACGCCGAGCTCCGCCAGCCGCGCCTCGCGGTAGTCGAGGAAGATCCGCTCCTCGGCGTAGCCATGAATAGTGACCTTGGCCACATCATCGAGCCTCAGCAGGCGGTCGCGCAGGTCATCGGCGACCGCCTTGAGCTCCGCCGGCTCAAAGCCCTCGCCAGTCAGCGAGAGCATGATGCCAAAGACATCGCCGAACTCGTCGTTGATGATCGGCGCCATGGCCTCATCGGGGAGCCGGCCGCGGGTATCCCCCACCTTGCGACGCAGCTTGTCCCAACCGGCCTGGACATCCCGAACCTCCGGGCGCAGCTCCACGCGGATAATCGAGACCCCGGCCCGGGAGGTACTCTCCACATGGTCGAGCTCCGGCATCTCCATGATGGCGGCCTCCAGCGGGTCGGTGACCAGCTGTTCGACCCGCTCCGGGGTGGCCCCGGGCAGGTAGGTGACCACCTGGGCCACCCGCACTGTTACCGCCGGATCCTCGGCCCGGGAGAGGGAGAAGTAGCTGATCACCGCCCCCAGCAGCACCACCAGAAGCCCGGCGATGGTCACCCGGTTGTAGCGCAGTGCCGCTTCGGTCAGGCTCACGGCGCCACCTCCCCACCGTCCGCGTCCTCGATCAGGCGAACCCGCAGGCCGTCATGGAGCCGGCTCATGCCCGCCACGATCAGCGCCTCGCCGGCGGCGAGGCCCTCGGTCACCGCCAGACGCTCCCCCCGACGCTCTCCCAGGGTGACCGGGCGCCGCCGCACCCAGGCCTCCCCGGCGGCCTCCCGCGAGGCCTCGGCCACATAGACGAAATGGCCATCCAGGTCCCGCTGCACCGCCACCATCGGCACCCAGAGCCCGGCCCGGGCCGCCACCGGCACCCCCAGCTCGGCGGACATCCCCGGGCGCAGCCGTGACCGGCTGGCCTCGGGCAACTCGCCCAGGGTCACCCGCAACGGCCAAGTGGCCTGACGCGGATCTACCGGCAGGCCGATCTCGGAGACCAGCCCGCTCAGGGTCAACTCGAGCAGTGGCAGATGCACCCGCACCGGAGCGCCTGGCACCACCCCATCGAGCAGATCCTCGGAGAGGGCGGCACGCACCTCCAGCTCATCCCCACAGGCGAGCACCAGCACCGGCTGGCCCGGAGCGACGTTCTCGCCGGCCTCCACCAGGCGGCTGGCCACTCGGCACTCGCCGGGGGCCTCCAGGCGAGCGAAGGCCAGCTGGCGCTCGGCCAGGGCCAGGGCATCACGCCCGCTCTGGCGCTGGGCCCGGGCCGTCTCCACCTGGGCCCGGGCGGCATCCAGATCCCGCGCCGGGGCGCTGCCCGCCTCATAGAGTCGGCGGGCACGCTGCCACTGGGCCTCCGCATTGGCCGCCGCCGCCTCGGCACCGGCCAGGGCCGCCCGGGCCCGATCACGCTGCAGGCGCAAGTCGGTCGCATCCAGGCGCGCCAGCGGCTGCCCAGGGGCGACCGTCTCCCCCACCGCCACCTGATACGCCTCGAGCTGGCCCGCCACACGAAAGCTGAGTCGCCGGTTGGCGGCGGCCTCCAGCCGGGCGGGAAGCTCACGCTCGGCCACGGCGCCATTCTCCTCCAGGATCAGGGTTCGCACCGGGCGCAGGGGCGCCTCCTCCAGCGGCTCGTCGCCACACCCCGCCAGCACCAGGGCCAGCAGTGCCACACAGGCGCCGCGCATCCTCATCGGTTCTCTCCTTGAGTGTCGCGCCAAGAGGCGCCTCCCAGCAGGCGCTCACGCGCCTCTGCCTCCATGGGCCCCGGGGTCATTCCCAGGGCCCGCTGTAAATGCACCAGGGCCTGCAGGGCCTGCCACCGGGCCTCCGCCGCCGCCAACCCCGCCTGACGAGCGCTGGTGCGGGCATCCAGCAGGGCGACCTGGGAGAGCGCCCCTTCGCGCCAGCCGGCTTCGGCCAGTCGCAGCGCCGTCTCGGCATGGGCCTGGGCATCCTCACGCAGGGCGATACGCCGCCAGGCCGCCGCCAGCTCGACGCTCGATGCCCGCAGCCGGGCCTCCAGGCCCAGGCGCGCCTCGGCATCCTCCAGGGCGACCTGGGTCAGGCGTGCCGCGGCGCGATCCTGCTCGATGCGACGCTGCCCCCCGGCATAGAGCGGCAGCCGCGCGGAGACACCGAGGCTCCATTGATCCTGCCCGGTCTCAGGCAGCCGGATGCCCAGGGCCTCGGCCTGCCCCACTACTCCCTGTACCTGAGGGTGGCTGGACTCCCAGGGGGCCCGCTCACCCTCACCGTCCCGGGCCAGCTCCGTGGTGTAGCGCGCCTCGAGACCCACCTGGGGCAGCCAGAAGGCGCGACGCCGAGAGCTCAGCTCGCGCTGTGCCGCTCGGCGCAAGGCCCCCAGGGCCTCGAGTTCCCGAGACGCCGCCAGGGCCTCGCCGACCAGGCGATCCTGCCAGGCGGCGAGGCTCGCGGGAGAGTCCAGCACCGCCGCGAAACGCGCGTCGCCGCCCAGCCACTCGGGGCGATCGAGGTCCGGTGCCGCCGGCGCCAGGGGGGCGTCGGGGTCACGCCCCAGTTGCCGATTCAGGACCAGCTGCAGGCGGGCCTGATCGGCCTGTACCCGCTCGAGGCGCTCTCGAGCCTGAGCCAGCTCCGCCTCGAAACGCGCCACCTCGCCCTGGCCCAGGGCGCCGGCCGCCGCGCTGCGCTGGGCCTGATCCCGCAGCGCCCGGGCCAAGCCCAGGTCCGCCTCGAGCACCTCATGGCTGGCGTCGAGGCGCAGCAGGGAAAGAAAGTCGCGGGCCACCTGGAGGGCCAGGTCCAGGCTCTCCGCCTCGAGCTCCGCCCGGCGGGCCCGGTCGAGCTGCTCGGCAATGGCGATGGCGGCCAGGGCAGGCTCGGAAAAGAGCAGCTGCTCGAGCACCGCACCGCCGCTGACCCGGCGCTCGGGCTCCTGGCCCAGGGCCGACCGGGCCCGGGTGTCGTCGATCACCCGGCCGGTGGCCTCTAGATAGAGACTGGGACGATAACGGGCGCCAGCCAGGGCCCCCTCGTAGGCCGCCACCGCCACCTCCTGGCGGGACGCCGCCAGCCCCAGGTTATCGGTCAGGGCCAGGGCCACGGCATGATCCAGGCCCAGCCCTTTATGCGCCTGGCCGCCCCTGGCCTCCACCAGGTGCGCCTCGCTCAACAGGGAGAAACTCGGCGCCCAATCGAGGACGGCGGCGGTATCGAGGTTCAGCCAGATGCGCCCCAACACGGGGCGAGAGTCGAGGGGCTCGGGGCGTCGGCCGCTGGCCAGGTCATCCAGGCGCAGCGCCAAACGGCGCAGGTAGGCCGGGTGATCCAGGGCCCCGGGGGAGGAAAGCAAGGCGCCATGGGTCACCTGGCGGGCATCGGTCAGGGCCAGGGCGGCCACCCCCGCGTCCCGCAACTGGGCAAAGAGCCGTCGTTGGGCGACATCGTCATGGCCCGGCAAGGCCAATACCAGGGCGACCTGAGCCCCCGCCAGGGTGGCATCGGGCAAGCCCGCGCCATCGGCGAGGGCAACGGGAGAGAGGCTCTTGTCCTGGGCGACGGCCTGGGCCGCCAGGGCGGCATGGGCCGCCTCCAGGGTATCGGCGGGGCCGATCAGCAGCACCCGGGAGGCCGTGGCCAGGGGCGGCAATGTCCAGGGGGCGCTAGCCGTGAGGAAGTCCGGGGTTTCCAGAGCCTCCAGCCCAGGGAGGCTGACGCCGCCAGGGGCTGCGACCAGGCGCGACGGCTGGCGGCCCGCCGCCAGCCGCTCGAGCTCCTGGCCGAGGGCGGGAAAGTCCGCCTCACCGCCGGGTAGCAGCCGCGGCGACACGGCAAGCGACGCCGCCAGGGCCAGGGAAGGCGCCAGCAGCACCAGCAGGGGAAGGATGAACAGACGCGTCCATGCGGTGACGTTCATAACGCTCGGCCGGTTGCTAAGAGACCCGACCGATTATAAGGAGACGCCAACGGGAATAAACAGTTGTTTTAATTTTTCCGGCGGCTTACCACTCTTGACTGGTCTCGCGTAGGGCGGGCAGCAGCGCCTTGAACGCCTTGAGACAGCCGGCGAGCTCCTGGGCCAGGGGCACCCCGGCGCTGACCGCGATCAGTTGGCTGGACGCCTCCCGGCGGGCCGCCCCTTCGACCCCATGCAGGGCCTCGAGGCGTGCCAGGAGCCGCGCCAGCCAGCTATCGGGGGCCTCGGCCAGGGCACGCAGCTGGGCCAGCTCCGCCACCGGGGCCGCGTCGGCACCGAGCAGCGCCCGCCAGTCGTGGTGGGGAAGGCGGGCATGCTCGGTGACCTCCCGAAGCAGCGAGTTCAGCGCCAGCTCCAGGGTCACCAGGGCGCCCTCCTCCAAGGCACGGCGCCGGGCATCGCCATGCTCATCGGCCGCGGCCGGCGGCTGCGTCAGCAGCAGTTCGGCCTGATAGAGCAATTGATTGGTACGTCCCGCTGGGGTCATTGACTTGTCACTCCCGATAAAAGGTTCATCACACTTTGGCGTGAACCCTATCGTGGGAGCGCGGCGATCCGGCGTCCCGGTTCGGCCGGCCCGACGCCTCGGCGATATCGCCCGAAGGGCGATCAAGGCGCCTGACGGCGCCAATCGTTCGGTCGAGCCGAACTCCCACAATAGCAAGCTGGAGCCTTCTCAGGCCGTGGCTTCACGCTGATCTGCGAAGAACCCAATAAAAACGGCCTTGCCGCGCTTTTCGGCCAGGGTCATTTGCGCTTGTCCTCTACCTGCCACTTGCCTCCTTCGAAGGTCGCCTTCCAGCCGCTGGCCTTGCCGTTCTCCTCGGTCATCACGTACTGGCTCTTGGTCTTGCGCGAGAAGCGGATCTGCGCCGGGCGACCATCCGGGTCCTCGCTGGGGGCCTTGAGCAGGAAGTGGTACTTCTCGGGGAGCGCCTCGGCATGGGCCTTGAGCTCGCTGACCAGCGGCGGGCGAGTCTCGCGATTCTTGGGGAACTGGCTGGCGGCCAGGAAGAGGCCACTGGCGCCGTCGCGCAGCACATAGTGGTCATCGACCTTCTGGCAGGCCAGCTCCGGCATGGGGATGGGATCCATCTTCGGCGGCGCCACCTCGCCGCTCTTGAGCAGCTTGCGGGTGTTCTTGCACTCGCTGTTGGTGCAACCGAAGTACTTGCCGAAGCGCCCGCTCTTGAGCTGCATTTCCGAGCCGCACTTGTCGCACTCGATCACCGGCCCCTCATAGCCCTTGATGCGGAACTTGCCCTGCTCCACCTCGTAGCCGTCGCAGTCCGGGCTATTGCCGCAGATATGCAGCTTGCGGGTCTCGTCGATCAGGTAGCTGTCCATGGCGGTGCCGCACTTGGGGCAGCGGTGCTTGGCACGCAGCGCCTCGGTTTCGGCCTCCTCGTCGGCGTCGGCGGCCACCGCCTCCTCGCCGGGAATCAGGTCGATGGTGGTCTTGCAGCGCTCCTTGGGTGGCAGGTTATAGCCGGAGCAACCCAGGAAGACCCCGGTGGAAGCGGTGCGGATCTGCATCTTGCGGCCGCAGCTGGGGCAGTCGATATCGGTGGGCACCGGCTGGTTGGGACGCATGCCATCGTCGCTCTCGGCCCGCTCCAGCTGACGCTTGAAGTCGGCATAGAAGGCGTCCAGCAGCTCTCGCCAGTTGCGCTCACCCTCGGCCACCTGGTCGAGGCTATCCTCCATCCGCGCGGTAAAGGAGAAATCCATCAGGTCGCGGAAGGACTCGGCCAGGCGATCGGTGACGATATCGCCGAGCTTCTCGGCGTAGAAGCGGCGGTTCTCCAGCTTGACGTAGCCGCGCTCCTGGATGGTGGAGATGATTGCCGCATAGGTGGAGGGACGACCGATGCCGCGCTTCTCCAGCTCGCGCACCAGGCTCGCCTCGGTGAAGCGCGCCGGGGGCTTGGTGAAGTGCTGCAGGGGGTCCAGGCTCACCAGCTCCAGCGGCGTGCCCTCGGCCAGGTCCGGCAGCGACTGGTCCTCCTGCTTGCCGGCGGGCTTCATGACCCGGGTATAGCCGTCGAACTTGAGCACCCGCCCCTTGGCCTTGAGCTCATAGCCCTGGGTCTCGACGGTCAGGGTGCTGGAGAGGTACTCCGCCGGGGTCATCTGGCAGGCCACGAACTGGCGCCAGATCAGCTCGTAGAGCCGCTCGGCGTCGCGCTCCATGCCGGCCAGGTCGCTGGCCTTGCGGGTCACCTCGGAGGGACGGATCGCCTCGTGGGCCTCCTGGGCGCCCTCCTTGCTGGAGTAGCGGTTGGGCGACTCGGGCAGGTAGCGTGCCCCGAACTCCTCGGCAATATAGTCGCGGGCACTGGCCACCGCATCCTGGGAGAGGTTGGTGGAGTCGGTCCGCATATAGGTGATATAGCCCGCCTCGTAGAGGCGCTGGGCCAGGGTCATGGTCTTCTTCACCGAGAAGCCCAGTCGCCCGCTGGCGGCCTGCTGCAGGGTCGAGGTAATAAAGGGGGCATTGGGCTTGGAGCGGGTCGGCTTGTCTTCCCGACCGGTGATCGCCAGGCTCGCCGTTTTCAGCGCGGCGATGCGCTTCAGGGTCTCCGTCTCGGAGGTGGGACGGAAGGTCTTGCCGTCCTGGCGCACCAGCTCGAAGCGGATCGGCGCCTGGCCGGCGGCGGCCAGGTCGGCATGCACGTCCCAGAACTCCTCCGGGACGAAGGCGCGGATCTCCCGCTCCCGCTCGACGATCAGGCGCACCGCCACCGACTGCACGCGCCCGGCGGAGAGGCCCCGGGCCACCTTGTTCCAGAGCAGTGGCGAGACCATGAAGCCCACCACCCGATCGAGGAAGCGCCGCGCCTGCTGGGCCTCGACGCGCTCCATCTGCAGCTTGCCGGGGTCCTTGAAGGCCTCCTGGATAGCGTTCTTGGTGATCTCGTTGAACACCACCCGCTTGTAGCGGGACGCGTCGCCACCGATGGTCTCCTTGAGGTGCCAGGCGATGGCCTCCCCCTCGCGATCCAAATCGGTCGCGAGGTAGACGGCATCGGCCTTCTCGGCCTGTTTCTTGAGCTCGGCGACCACCTTCTCCTTGCCGGGCAGTATCTCATAATGGGCCTCCCAGCCGTGCTCCGGGTCGATGCCCATGCGCCGAATCAGCTGATCCCAGGCCTTGCGCTTCTTGTAGGCAGCCTTCTCCTCCGGCGACATCTTGCGGGTCGCCGCCGCCTGGCGGGCGCGCTCCTTGGGATCCGTGGCACCCTTGCCGGAGCCGCTGGTCGGCAGGTCACGAATATGCCCCACGCTCGACTTAACGACGAAATCGTTGCCGAGATACTTATTGATCGTCTTGGCCTTGGCCGGTGACTCGACGATGACCAGTGACTTGCCCATAGTGCTCCACTTTCTATGTGCCCGAGACCGAAGGGTCCCGGCATCGATCCCTCGCCGAAGGGCTCTTCGACGGAAAAATGCGCTTACCCTACCCCAGCCGGCCCCTTCACGCCAGGCCCGCCGCTTTCTGAACCTAGCCCTCGACTCCGGGCCAGGCAAGCGGTGGGCGGCGTCATCTCGCCGTCATGAATTCGTTACAAACTCCCTCGACATGAACTCGAGAGGCCCTTTTCACCAGGCGTCGAGCATGGTCTACTGTGATGTAGTAAAATCACTACATCACAATCATCGAGAACAACGGAGGTCCCGGCCATCGCGCCAAGGCCTCATTCCACGCTGATTCCAGAGGAGTCCTACCATGTCGATCGCCCATTCCCCCCTGCGCCGCACCAAGATCGTCGCCACCCTGGGTCCCGCCAGCGACCGGGAAGGCGTCCTCGAGGCGATGATCCAGGCCGGCGTCGACGTGGTGCGCCTCAACTTCTCCCACGGCACCGCCGAGGATCACCGCCGCCGCCTGCAGGCGGTGCGCGAGATCGCCGACCGTCTGGGCAAGAGCGTCGCCGCCCTCGGCGACCTCCAGGGCCCCAAGATCCGCATCGCCCGCTTCAGCGAGGGTGCCGTGACCCTCGACGAGGGCCAGGCCTTCGTCCTCGACATGGCCATGGACACCGAGGCGGGCACCGCCGAGCGGGTCGGCTGCGACTACAAGGCCCTGGCCGAGGACGTATCGGTTGGCGACGTCCTGCTCCTCGACGACGGCCGCCTGGTGCTGGAAGTGACCCGCATCGACGGCCCCGAGGTGCACACCACCGTCAGCGTCGGCGGGCGCCTGTCCAATAACAAGGGCATCAACAAGCAGGGCGGCGGCCTCTCCGCCGCGGCCCTCACCGACAAGGACAAGGCCGACCTCAAGACCGCCATCGATATCGGCGTCGACTACCTGGCGGTGTCCTTTCCGCGCAGCGCCGCCGACATGCAGGAGGCCCGCGAACTGCTCGGCGAGGCCGGCAAGGAGATCGGCCTGGTGGCCAAGGTGGAGCGCGCCGAGGCGGTGGCCGACCCGGAGACCCTGGACGGCATCATCCGCGCCTCCGAGGCGGTGATGGTGGCCCGCGGCGACCTGGGGGTGGAGATCGGCGACGCCCAGCTGATCGGCGTGCAGAAGCGCATCATCAGCCGCGCCCGCAAGCTCAACCGGGCGGTGATCACCGCGACCCAGATGATGGAGTCGATGATCAGCGCGCCCCTGCCCACCCGCGCCGAGGTGTTCGACGTGGCCAATGCGGTGCTCGACGGCACCGACGCGGTGATGCTCTCCGCCGAGACCGCCGCCGGCGACTACCCGGTGGAGACCATCGAGGCGATGGATCGCCTGTGCCTGGGCGCCGAGCGCGAGCGCACCGCCCAGGAGTCGGGCCACCGCATCCACGAGGGCTTCTCGAAGATCGACGAGACGGTGGCCCTGTCGGCCATGTATGCCGCCAACCACCTGGCCGGGGTGGCCGCCATCGCCTGCATGACGTCCACCGGTTACACGCCGCTGATCGCCTCGCGCATCCGCTCCGGCCTGCCCATCGTCGGCCTGGCCCACAGTCCCATCGCCCAGCGGCGCATGGCCCTCTATCGGGGCGTGGTCTCGGTGCTCTTCGACACCCGCGCCATGGAGGCCACCGAACTCAATGCCCGCGCCCTGGACGAGCTCCAGGCCCGCGGCATCGCCGGTCCCGGCGATCAGGTGATCCTTACCCGCGGCGACCATATGAACGCCCACGGCGGCACCAATACCCTGAAGATCCTGTCAGTCCAGTAAGCGAGCGAGAGGAGGTCCCATGAGCGAATCCCGTCCCCGCCAGGTGCACCGCCGCCGGCTACCCGAACGCAAGCGCATCGCCCTGATCGCCCACGACGGCAAGAAGGAGGAGCTGCTGGCCTGGGCCGGGCGCTGGCGCGACACCCTGGCCCAACATGAGCTCTTGGGCACCGGCACCACCGCCCGCCGGGTCGCCGAGCGGCTGGACCTCGAGGTCGAAGGCGTCATGAGCGGCCCCCTGGGGGGCGACCAGCAGATCGGCGCGCGCATCACCGAGCAGCGCCTGGACCTGCTGGTGTTCTTCTGGGACCCCTTCGCCCCCCAGCCCCACGACCCGGACGTCAAGGCACTGCTGCGCCTGGCGGCGCTGTGGAACGTGCCGGTGGCCTGCAATATGGCCAGCGCCGACTTCCTGCTGAGCTCACCGCGGCTAGCCGAGGCGGTCGATATCGAGATTCCCGATGCCGACGGCTGGATCAGCTCGCGAAGCTAAGGAACGCCCGCCACGGCGGCGTAACGCAATACGAAGGGCGCCCAGTGGCGCCCTTCGCTGGTTTCACGGCAGCCATACCGTCGAATCACGCCTCGGCGACGATCTCCACCAGCACCTCCCCCGGGGTGACCCGGTCGCCCTTGGCCACATGCACCGCCTCGACCCGCCCGGCCAGACGCGCATGCACCTCGGTCTCCATCTTCATCGCCTCGGTGATCAGGATCGCCTGCCCCTCCTCGACCCGCTGACCGACGCCCACCAACACCTCGACGATGGTCCCCGGCATGGCGGTGGTCACATGCCCCGCGCCGGAGGCTCGGGCGCGGGGCGCGGCGGTCGGCGCCGGCTGACTGGCCCGGGGCTCGAAGATCACCGCCTCGGGCATGCCGTCCAGGCTCAGGTAGACCTGGCGGCGCCCGCCCACGTCGCGCCCCACCCCGGTGATCTGCACCTCGTAGGATTCGCCGTGCACATCGATCACGAAGTCGGTGGGCGGTGCCTCCGCTACCGGGCGACGTGCCGCGCCCCCCTCCTCCAGCGGCTCGGGCACCAGGCTGCCCTCCCGGCGCCCGACCAGGAAGTCGCGGCCGATATCGGGAAAGAGGGCGAAGGTGAGCAGGTCCTCCTCGGACTCGGCCAGGTCACCGATGGCCTCCCGCAATCGCGGCAGCTCGGGGGGCAACTGATCCGCCGGGCGGCCCTGAGCCACGGGCTGGTTGCCCACGGCGCGGCTGCGCAGGGCCTCGTCCACCGGCCCCGGCGCCCGCCCATAGCCTCCCAGCAGGTAGCGCTTCACCTCGTTGGTGATCGCCCTGTAGCGCTCACCGCTGAGCACGTTCATCACCGCCTGGCTGGCGACGATCTGGGAATTGGGCGTCACCAGCGGCGGATAGCCCAGCTCGGCGCGCACCCGGGGGATCTCCTCGAACACCTCCTGGATCCGCGACAGGGCATTCTGCTCGCGCAGCTGGTTGGCCAGGTTGGACATCATGCCGCCGGGGATCTGGTTGAGCTGCACACCGATATCCTCCCGGGTGAACTCGCTCTCGAAGCGGGCATATTGGGCGCGCGCCTCGCGCAGGGCATCACCGACCCGGCGAATCGCCGCCAGATCCAGACCGGTGTCCTGGGGCGTGCCCTGCAGGGCCGCTACCAGCGCCTCGCTGGCCGGGTGACTGGTGCCACCGGCGAAGGCGCCGCTGCAGGTATCCAGGTGGCGACAGCCGGCCTCCACCGCCTTGAGGTGACACATGGCGGCGAGCCCCGAGGTGGCGTGGGTATGCAGGTGCACCGGCACCTCCAGGGCATCGACCAGGGCCGCCACCAGCTCGTAGGTGGCGTAGGGGGTGAGCAGCCCCGCCATGTCCTTGATGGCGATGGAGTCGGCGCCCATGGCCACCAGTTGCTTGGCATCCGCGACGAAGCTGGCCCGATCGTGGACCGGGCTCACCGTGTAGCAGAGCGCCGCCTGGGCATGCTTGCCGCTGGCCTTGACCGCGGCCAGGGGCACCTCCAGGTTGCGGAAGTCGTTCAGGGAGTCGAAGAGGCGGAAGATATCGATGCCCCCCGCCGCGGCCCGGGCCACGAAGGCCTCCACCACGTCGTCGGCATAGTGGCGATAGCCCACCAGGTTCTGGCCCCGCAGCAGCATCTGCAATGGCGTCCTGGGCAGCGCCGCCTTCAAGCGGTGCAGCCGCTCCCAGGGATCCTCCTTGAGAAAGCGCACGCAGGCATCGAAGGTCGCCCCGCCCCACACCTCCAGGGCGTGGTAACCGATGGCATCCAGTTCGGGACAGGCCGGCAGCATGTCCTCGGTGCGCAGGCGGGTGGCAATCAGCGACTGGTGGCCGTCGCGCAGCACCACTTCGGTGAGCCGTACCGGGTCGTTCGATTCACTCATTCTCTGTAGGTCCTTAGAGGCCGGCATGGGCGGCGATGGCGGCGGCGATCACCAGGGCCACCTCCTCCGGATGGCGTTTGCTCGAGTAGTCGAGCAGCTCCGGGTGGGCGGCCAGGAAGCCGGTGTCGAAGTGCCCTTCGCGCAGCGCCGGGTGACGCAGTATCTCTTCGTAATAGGCCGCCGTGGTCTTGATGCCCTGTAGGCGCATGTCATCCAGGGCGCGTACCGCCCGATTGAGGGTCTCCTCCCAGGTCATGCCCCAGACGATCAGCTTCAGGCAGAGGGTATCGAAGTGGGGCGGCACCCGGTAGCCGGTATGGATGGCGGTGTCGACCCGCACCCCGGGGCCGCCGGGGGCATAGTAGCGGGTGATGCGCCCGAAGGAGGGCAGGAAGTCGTTCTTGGGGTCCTCGGCATTGATGCGGCACTGGATGGCATAGCCGTGGTGGCGGATATCCTCCTGGCGGAAGGCCAGCTTGTGGCCGGCGGCGAGGCGGATCTGCTCGCGGACGATATCCACCCCGGTGACCGCCTCGGTGACGGTGTGCTCCACCTGGATGCGCGGGTTCATCTCCATGAAATAGATCTCGTTGCCACGCACCAGAAATTCCACGGTGCCGGCGTTCTCGAAGCCCACCGCGGTGGCCGCCTGGATCGCCAGCTCGCCCATGTAGGCCCGCTGCTCCGGGGTCAGCCGCGGACTGGGGGCCACCTCGATCAGCTTGCGATTACGCCGCTGCAACGAACAGTCCCGCTCGAAGAGGTGGATCACCCCACCATGCCGGTCGGCGAGCACCTGCACCTCGATATGCTGGGCCGCGGCGATGCACTTCTCCAGGTAGAGCTCGGTCTCGCCGCTCTCCTCGGGCAGGGTTTCCCAGGCCCGGGTCAGCTGGACGGCGTCATCACAGCGGCGCAGGCCGCGTCCGCCGCCGCCGCGCAGGGTCTTGAGCATCACCGGGTAACCCAGGCCATCGGCCAGCGCCCGGGCCTCGTCGAGGCCGGTCAGGGCCGCCATGGCACCGGGGGTGATGGGGATACCGGCGCCATGCATGACGCCCCGCGCCGCCACCTTGTCGCCGAGGGCGGCAATGGCCTCGCTGTCGGGCCCGATGAAGACGATGCCCGCCTCGGTGCAGATTCGGGCGAACTCGGCATTCTCGGCCAGGAAGCCGTAACCGGGGTGGATGGCGTCACAGCCGGTCTCCCGGGCCAGGTCCACCAGGCGCCGCGGATCCAGGTAGCCGGCCAGGGGGTCGTCGCCGACGAAGTAGGCCTCGTCGGCGCGCTTCACGTGCAGGGCGAAGCGGTCCGGCTCGGTATAGATGGCCACCGAGCGAATGCCCATCTCGGCACAGGCCCGCTCGATGCGCACTGCGATCTCGCCGCGATTGGCAATCAACAACTTCGTGAACACGAGGCCTCCAGGGTTGCGTCCATGACGGGCATGGGGAAGACTGTGCCCGCGGCCAGGCCGAGTCCAGGGCCCCGGCCCAACCCTTTAACCTAGCCGGGCCGGAACCAATAGAAAAGCCGTATTTTTTTTGCCAACCTATAAGTCAGGACTTATAGCTAGCGGAAGCGCAACCATGTCACGTCCCAGTCTGCTCAACCGCCTGACCTTTCGTCAGCTGCAGGTGTTCCAGGCGGTCTACCGCCAGCAGTCCTATTCCCGCGCGGCGGAGCAGCTCGGCTTGACGCAACCGGCGGTCAGCGCCCAGATTCGCCAGCTCGAGCAGGTGCTGGAACAACCGCTGTTCAAGTATGCCGGCAAGACCCTGCATATCCTGCCCGCCGCCGACGCCCTCTCGGCCTCGGTACAGGCGATCTTCGGCCAGGTCTCGAGCCTGCAGATGGAGCTCTCGGAGCTGGCCGGCACCATTCGCGGCGAGCTCAACCTGGCGGCGGTCTCCACCGCCCAGTATGTGGTGCCGCATATCCTGGCGCGCTTTCGCGCCCGCTACCCGGAGGTTCAGGTACGGCTGCGGGTGTGCAACCGCGGCCAGGCCCTGGAGCGCCTGGCGGAGCGCCGCGACGACCTGGTGATCATGGGCATGGTGCCCAGCGACCCCAACCTGGCCTTTATGCCGATCCTCGACAACGAGCTGATACCGGTGGTCTGGCCGGGCCACCCCCTGCTCGCCGCCAAGGCACCGACCCTCGACGATTTCGCCCACCACTATGTGCTGATGCGCGAACCGGGCTCCGGGGCACGCACGGCCTTCGAGGAGTTCGCCGCCCGGGAGCGGGTCTCGCTCTCGCATACCATCGAGCTGGGCACCAACGAGGCGATCAAGCAGGGGGTCATGGCGCACCTGGGAGTGGCGGTGCTGCCGCGCCTGGCGGTGCAGCTGGAGATCGCCTCGGGACTGCTCGCCTCACCGCGCCTGCCGGGCTTCCCGCTGCGCCGCTCCTGGTGCACGGTACACCCCAAGGACAGGCCCCCCTCCCCGGTCACCGAACTCTTCCTGCGCTTCGTGCGGGAGATCCTGCCGGAGCTCAACACCCATTTCCAGGCCCCCCTGACGCCCATGCCGGGCCACGACGTCGCCTGCCTGCCGCTGAAATCCTGATGCGCCTTAGAGGGTGTTTACAAATGTCACGAGCGATGGCCAGGTAAGGCGAAATCAGTCGAAAAAGCGGAGTTTACGAGGGGGTAAATGAGCATTTTGAGACTGATTTCAACGCCGCATGGCCTAGCGCAGTAGTTTGTAAACACCCTCTTATCGTGGACGCCTAAGTGGCCGGCCTGTGCCAGTTCGGCGCGGCTGTGGTAAATTACCGGCCTGCAATCCATCGGGTCACCGGCCCGCCCAGCTTGGTCCCACCCCGGGCGACCAGCGGCGCAGCGCCCGGCCCTGGCAGCCGCCCAGCGGAGGAGCTCACCCCTTATGAACGACGACACCTCGAAACCGATCTCCAGCGGCGCCAAGTTCCGCACCGAGCACGGCTTCACCGCCATCAAGGACGGCATCAAGCAGCGCCGCCAGGAGGGCGAGGGCCCCGACCTGGGGCGCAAGCCCAAGTGGCTGCGCGCCCAGATCCCCGGCGGCGAGCGTTTCGAGGCGGTCAAACGCAACGTCAGCGAGCACCGCCTGAGCACCGTCTGCGCCGAGTCCCACTGCCCCAACATGGGCGAGTGCTGGAGCAATGGCACGGCGACCATCATGCTGATGGGCTCGGTATGTACCCGCGCCTGCCGCTTCTGCGCCGTGGACACCGGCAACCCCAAGGGCTGGCTGGACGCCGAGGAACCGGCCAATACCGCCGAGTCAGTGGAACTGATGGGGCTGCGCTATATCGTGCTGACCTCGGTGGATCGCGACGACCTGGAGGACGGTGGCGCCTCCCACTATGCGGCCTGTATCCGTGCCATCAAGGCCAACACCCCCGAGGTGGTGGTGGAAGCCTTGACCCCGGACTTCGACGGCGTCCACGCCGCCATCGAGCAGGTGGTGGACTCGGGCCTGGAGGTCTTCGCCCAGAACGTCGAGACCGTGGAACGCCTCACCGAGCGGGTCCGCGATCCCCGCGCCGGCTACCGCAAGACCCTGGACGTGCTGGCCCATGCCAAGCGCCACAAGCCCGAGGTACTCACCAAGACCAGCCTGATGCTGGGTCTCGGCGAGACCGAGGAGGAGATCCTCGCCACCTTCGACGACCTGCGAGAGATCGGCGTGGATATCGTTACCCTGGGCCAGTACCTGCGCCCGACCCGCAACCACCTGCCGGTGGAGCGCTACGTCACCCCCGAGGAGTTCGAGCGCTACCGCCGGATCGGCCTGGAGAAGGGCTTTATGGAGGTGGCCTCGGGCCCGCTGGTGCGCTCCAGCTACCGCGCCGACCGGGTGTTCGAGAAAAACAACCTGGGCCTGGCCGCCCCCGCCGAGGTACCCGGGCAGACCCCCGATCCCAATCGGATCGAGGCGGTCAACGTGGGGTAACGCTGGAAGCTGGAAGCTGGAAGCTGGAAGCTGGAAGATAGCCTGAGCTGAATATGGCCAGTGACAAGGAAAGTCCTTGTCACTGGCTTTTTTCGATCTGGCAAGGGCCTAGGCGGAGTCCAGGGTCCTGCCCAGTTCGCTGGCCAGACAAAAGGCCAGGCGCTCCCCCACCGTCGCCACGTCCGGACAGTCGTCCACCAGATCCGCCAGGCGGGTCATGGCCATGCCGGCGTAACCGCAGGGGTTGATGCGCTGGAAGGGCGAGAGATCGCCGTCGACGTTCAGCGCCACGCCGTGGAAACTGCTGCCGCGGCGGATCCTCAGCCCCAGGGAGGCGATCTTGTCATCGCCCACATAGACGCCGGGGGCATCGGGGCGCGCCCGGGCCTCGACGCCCAGCTCGGCGAGCAGGGCAATCACCGCCTGCTCCAGGGCCGTCACCAGGTCGCGCACGCCGAGGCCGGCGCGACGCACATCGATCAACGGATAGAGCACCACCTGTCCCGGCCCGTGATAGGTGACCTGGCCACCCCGATCACTCTGCACCACGGGAATGTCCCCGGGCATCAGCAGATGCTCGGGCTTGCCCGCCCGCCCCTGGGTAAAGACCGGGTCGTGCTCCACCAGCCAGAACTGGTCGGGGGTCTCGGCGTCGCGCCGGTCGGTGAAGTCGCGCATCGCCTGCCACACCGGCTCATAGGGGCGTCGGCCGAGGCGATGAAATTCGATGGACGGCAGCAGGGCCGGAGTGGACGCCATCACACCACCATATGCACGCGGCCGGTGGCCTTGAGGGCGGTGAACAGGCGCTGCAGGTGGGCCTCGCCTTCGGCGGTGATGGTCAGGCGCACCGACTGGAAGCGGCCGTTGCGGCTGTCCACCACCTGAATGCTGGTGCGGTCGAAGCCCGGTGCATGGGTCTCGACGATGGCCACCACGGTCGCGCGAAAGTCGTCGGCGGCGTCGCCGACGATCTTCAGCGGGTAGTCACAGGGGAATTCGACCTTGGGACGCGCCGCGCCGCCAGGGGCCTGGCGCAGGTCACGCAGGGAGTTGTCGCTCATGAGGAATACTCGACGCAAGTCATGTCCGAGTATTCTACTCAACCTATCCCCTGCCACCAAGGGAGCGTTGAGGCAGGGCTATCGCAGTTAACACGCTTTCACGGGGCTAACCTGAGGACAGGCCATCGCGGGGCGCTGTGAACCCCTCCCTGGGCGCTACCGATGCCATCCCTGGCATAGGACCCCCGCTCCGGCCTGTCCCCAGCGCCCCTTAGCCATTTCCATCGGGGGCGGTGGGGCTCAGGAACTCAAGGATCAGCTAAAGAAACCGCTGATAAACTGGCGAATGGCGTCCAGCAGGCGCTTGAACAAGCCGCCCTGCTCCACCGGCTCCAGGGCCACCAGGGGGCGTTCGGCCACCACCTCGTCGCCCAGTACCACCTGGAGAGTACCGACCCGCTCGCCGGCGGCCACCGGGGCATTGATGGCGTCGGGCAGGCTCAGCCGGGCATTGAGGCCCTCGTTGCGCGCACGGGGCACGGTGGCCCACAGCGCGCCGTCGACACCCAGGCTCAGCTCATCCACCTCGCCACCCCAGATGCGCGGGGTAGCGACGACCTCATCCTCCTCATACACCTTGAGGGTCTCGTAATAGCGGAAGCCGTAGCTGAGCAGCTTCTGGGTCTCCTGGGCCCGTGCCTCTTCGGAGGCGGTGCCCATCACCACCGAGATCAGCCGCATGCCATCACGCTCGGCGGAAGCGACCAGGCAGTAGCCGGCCTCGCTGGTGTGGCCGGTCTTGAGGCCATCCACCGAAGGATCGCGCCACAGCAGGCGATTGCGATTGGGCTGACGAATGCCGTTATAGGTGAAGTAGCGCTCCGAGTAGACCGCGTAGTGCTCGGGGTAGTCGTTGATGATGTAGCGGGAGAGCAGCGCCATGTCTCGGGCCGAAGAGTAGTGATCGGCATCCGGCAGGCCGGTGGCATTGACGAAGTTGGTGTTGTGCATGCCCAGGCGGGTAGCGTGCTGGTTCATCAGGTCGGCGAAGGGACGCTCGCCACCGGCCAGGTGCTCGGCCACGGCGACGCTGGCATCGTTGCCGGACTGGATGATGATGCCGTAGAGCAGATCATGGATGGAGACCTGGGTCCCCACCTCGACGAACATCTTCGAGCCCCCGGTGCGCCAGGCGCGCTCGCTGATGGTCACCGGATCCTCCATGGCGATATTGCCCTGATCGAGCTCCCGCTCCACCAGGTAGGCGGTCATCAGCTTGGTGAGGCTGGCCGGCGGCAGGCGCTCGTCGGCGTTGTGCTCCACCAGCACCTCGCCGCTGTTGGCATCCATCAGGATCCAGGAGCTGGCGGCCAGTTGGGGCGGGGCCGGAATCATGGTCTGGGGCGTCGGCTGCTGGGCCTGGGCCGACAGGCTCAGGGTAGCGACACAGAGCAACAGGGTGCCGAGCAGGCGCCGCAGCGGCAAACGAAGTGACAACTGGCTCATAGGGCGATATCTCATCGATAAATACATGGGGAAGACAATCGTTACTCTTGGCGAATCAGCAGGGTCTGGGCGAAGCCGGCCCGACGCAGGGCATCGCGCAGCGGGTCGAGGCGCCCGGCATCGGCCACCGGCCCCACCTGGACCCGGTGGATGCCGGCCTGGCTCTCCACCCGCACCGGGTGCCCCAGCTCGGCCTCGAGGCGGGCCTTGAGTTCCTGGGCATTGCCCGACGAGCCAAGGGCGGCCACCTGCAGAAAGAGAGGCTCGCCGGGCACCGCCTGCTCACCTGACGGGGCCTGGGTCGCCGGGGCAGGCTCGACCGATGCGCTCGCTGGGCGGGGCTCGGTCGGGCCGCGCTCGGTCGGCGTCGCCCGGGGCGCGGTCGACTGGCCATTCCGGGCCAACCACTCCTCGGGGTCGATGGCCTCCACCGTGACCCGGCCGGTACCGGCGTCGAGGATCCCCAGGCGCGCCGCGGCGGCATAGGAGAGATCGATCTCGCGATCCTCATGGAAGGGGCCGCGATCATTGATTCGCACGATCACCGACTGGCCATTGACCTGGCTGGTGACCCGGGCATAGGTGGGCAGCGGCAGCGAGCGGTGGGCGGCGCTCATCTTGTACATGTCGTAGATTTCGCCATTGGAGGTGGCGTAGCCGTGAAACTTCTCCCCATACCAGGAAGCGATACCGGAGCGTCGATAGCCTCGGGCGTCATCCAGCACCCGATAGCTCTGGCCCCACACCTGATAGGGGGAGCGATTGCCGCCCCGGGAACGAGGTTCGATCCGCGGCACCGCATCCGGCACATCGGAGACGTCCGGGGGCAACTCCGGATAGGCATCGCTGGCCCGGGCGTAGCGTCCGGTGGCGGTCTCGGTGGCACTCGCCGCGGCGTCGCCGGGCGCCGGGGCACTGCTGCCCCCCCCGCCACTGGCACAGCCCGCCAGCAGTGCCGCGATCGCCAGCAGGCTCAGGGGAGTGACCTTCATGCGTCCTCCTCCCGGGCCGCGGCGATGGCCTCGGCCAGCTCGGTGACCGCCATGGCATAGAGATGGCTATGGTTGTAGCGGGTGATCACATAGAAGTTATGGTGCCCCAGGCGATAGCGGTAATGGATATCGCCGGCCTCATCCTGGTAGTCCAGGGCCAGGGGAATCACCCGGGCGTCCTCGTCGTAGGCACCATTCATCGGCCCGATCCCAACCGAAGCGAGGCGACCCAGCTCGGCATAGGGAGGCCGGGTCCGGTTGAAGTCGATACCATCCGGGAGCGCTTCCGGTCCCTCGGCGTCGGCGTAGATCGGCTCGCCCGGGCGCCAGCGGTGCTCGGCGAAGTAGTTGGCGACGCTGCCGATGGCATCGACCGGGTTGAACCAGAGGTCGCGAATGCCATCGCCGTCGAAGTCCACCGCATAGGCGCGATAACTGGTGGGAATGAATTGGGGGTAACCCATGGCACCGGCATAGGACCCCATCATCTCGCCGGGCTCGACGCCCTGCTCATGGGTGATCTCCAGGAAGGCGGCCAGCTCGCCGCGGAAGAAGTCGCCGCGCCGTGGATGGTGGAAGGCCAGGGTCGCCAGGGAATCGAGCACCCGGTGGCGCCCCTTGAACTGGCCGAAGCGGGTCTCGACGCCGATGATGGCGGCGATGACCTCCGGGGGCACGCCGAACTCCGACTCGGCGCGGGCGAAGGCCTCATGATGGGCGTCGATAAAGTCGACCCCTTCGGCGACCCGCTCCGGCTGCATGAAGATGGCACGGTACTCGTCCCAGCGCAGGCGACGCTCGGCGGCGCCGGCCATGGCATCCAGCACGCTCTGCTGGAAGACCGCGGCCCGCAATTGCTCGTTGAGCCACTCTGCCGGAATCTCCCGGGCGCTCAGCTCCGCCACCAGCGCCGCCACCCCGTCGTGCTCGGCGGGATCGAAGTCGGCGGCCTGGGCCGGTAGCATCACTCCCAGCCCCAGGCTCAACAGCCAGGCCGAGCCGGCTTTCACTCGCTTCATCGTCTCTCCTCTCCCTGGTATGCCGCCACTATCTGGGCAGTAGCCGACGGTGGGCCTGAATGGCCATGAGAATACCGAAACCGGCCAGCAAGGTCACGCTGGAGGTACCGCCATAGCTGACCAGTGGCAGGGGCACCCCGACCACCGGCAGGATCCCGCTGACCATGCCCACGTTGACGAACACATAGATAAAGAAGGTCAGCACGATACTGCCGGCCAGCAGGCGTCCGAAGCTGTCCTGGGCGGTGTTGGCCAGCCATAGGCCGCGACCGATGATCAGCAGGTAGAGCACCAGCACCGTCAGCATGCCCACCAGGCCGAACTCCTCGCCCAGCACCGCGACGATAAAGTCGGTGTGGCGCTCGGGCAGGAATTCCAGCTGCGACTGGGTGCCCCCGAGCCAGCCCTTGCCGGTGAGGCCGCCGCTACCGATGGCGGTGGTCGACTGGATGATGTTCCAGCCCGCGCCCAGCGGATCGCTCTCCGGATTGAGGAAGGTCAGCACCCGCTGGCGCTGGTAGTTGTGCATGTTCATCCACAGCAGCGGCAAGGCGGCGGCGGCCAACGCCCCCATGGCCAGGATAAAGCGCCAGGAGAGTCCCGCCAGCAGGATCACGAAGACGCCCGAGCAGGCCACCAGCAAGGAGGTGCCCAGGTCCGGCTGGCGGGCGATCAGCAACACCGGCAGCGCCAGCAGGACGCCACACACCAGCAGGTCTTGCCAGCGCGGCGGCAGCGGACGGCGGCACAGGTAGGCGGCCACCATCATCGGCATGGCCAGTTTCATCAGCTCCGACGGCTGGAAACGCATCACCCCGGGGATTACCAGCCAGCGCTTGGCGCCCATGCCGATATCCCCCATGATCTCCACGGCGATCAGCATCAGGAGTCCGCCGCCATAGACCACGGGCGCCCAGCGCATCAGGCTGGCCGGCGACAGCCGCGCCAGCAGCAGCATCACCACCAGGGCGGCGACGAAGCGGGTCGCCTGGGCCTGGACCACCGGCAGGCGCTGGCCGCTGGCACTGAAGAGCACCATCAGGCCACCCCCCATCAGCACCAGCAACAACGCCAGCAGCCAGGGGTCCAGGTGCAACCGGGTCCACACCGACTTGCGTCGCGAGATACCACTCTGCGGGGGACGCACCGGACGCGAACGCCACGGCGCCAGCTGTTCGAATCGATTCATATCAGTTTCCGGCCACCCTGCCGTTGTCGCTCTCGATACGCTCGCGCAACTCCTCCACCTCGGGGGCCTCCTCCTCCAGCAACCAGGCGTCGGTCATGGCGCGGGCCAGGTGCGCCGCATGGGTACTCCCGCCGCCGGCGTTCTCGACGATCACCGAGACCGCGATCCGCGGCTCCTCCAGGGGCGCGAAGGCCATGAAGAGGGCGTGGTCACGCAGCCGCTCGGCGAGTTCCTCGGCGTTGTAACGCTGATCCTGCCCCAGGGAGAAGACCTGGGCGGTCCCCGACTTGCCCCCCATGCGGTACTCCAGGCCGACGCCGGTGCGGCGTGCCGTGCCCTCATGGCCGGTCAGCACCTTTTCCATGCCGGAGAAGACCCGGTCCCACCACTGGTCATTCTCGAGGTGAACCGATTCCGGTGCGGGGGCCATGACCACCGGCTCGTCCCCCACCGCCCGGGCCAGGTGCGGCGTGATCCACTCACCACGGTTGGCCAGCACGGCGGTGGCGGTGGCCAGCTGCAGGGGCGTGACCATCCAGTAGCCCTGGCCGATGCCCACCGAGAGGGTCTCGCCGGGGTACCAGGGCTGGTTGAAGCGTCCCCGCTTCCACTCCCGGGAGGGCATCAGGGCAGCGCTCTCGCCGAAGACGTCGTGCCCGACCCGCTGGCCGAAGCCGAAGCGCGTCATGTGCATATGCAGGCGATCGATCCCCAGCTCATGGGCCAACTGGTAGTAGTAGGTGTTGTTGGAGACGGCGATGGAACGCTCCATGTCGACCCGCCCATGCCCCCAGCGCAGCCAGTTGCGGTAGCGCCGGGTATCATTGGGCAACTGGTAGTAGCCGGGGTCACGCACCACGGTATCCGGGGTGATCACCCCTTCCGCCAGGCCAGCCAGGGCCAGGAAGGGCTTGATGGTAGAGCCCGGCGGGTACTGGCCACGGATGGCGCGATTGAACAGCGGCAGGTCGATATCGTCCTGCAATGCCCGGTAGGAAGCGGTATCGATACCGGTGACGAACTGGTTGCTGTCGAAACCGGGGGCGGAGACCATGGCGAGGATCTCGCCACTGGCCGGCTCGATGGCAACGATGGAGCCACGGCGACCATCGAGCAGTTCATAGGCCAGGGTCTGCAGTTCCTTGTCGAGGGTCAGGGTCAGGTTCTGCCCGGGCACCGGGTCACTCCGCCCCAACTCCCGCAATACCCGCCCTCGGGCATTGGTCTCCACCTGACGCAGCCCCGCCTGGCCATGCAGCAGGCTCTCGTACTGGCGTTCCACCCCGGTCTTGCCGATGAAGTGGGTGCCCGCGTAGTTGCCGGTGTCCAGGGTCTGCAGCTCTTCGGCATTGATGCGCCCCACATAGCCCAGGGCGTGGGCCATGATCTCGGCATCCGGGTAGTAGCGCAGCAGTTGCGCCTCTACCTCGACGCCGGGCAGGCGGTGGCGATTGACCGCCAGGCGAGCGATCTGCACTTCGTCCAGGTCACTCATCAGCAGCGCCGGCTGGAAGGGCCGCTGACGCTGTCGGGAGCGCTCGCGGAAGGCCTCCACTTCATCCTCCGGCAACTCGAGCAACTCCACCAACAGCGCCAGTGTCGCCTCCAGGTCCTCGACCCGCTCGCGCACCAGGGTCAGGTTGTAGGTGGGGCGATTCTCGGCCAGCAGCACGCCGTTGCGGTCATAGATCAGCCCACGGGTCGGAGGCAGCGGTTCGACCCGCACCCGGTTCTTCTCCGAGCGGGTGATATAGACCTCGTGCTGCACCACCTGCAGGTAGGCCAGGCGACCCATCAGGGTGGCGGTCAGGGCCACCACCAGGAAGGCCGCCAGCAGCGAGCGCCAGCGGAAGATGCGCACTTCCTGCTCGGGGTTCTTCAGCGCCTGGCGAGAATTACGCATGAATAAGGCTCGGCGACATGAACTCGCTCAACGGTGATAGGGGTGGCCGACCAGCAGGGTCCAGGCCCGGTAGAGCTGCTCGGCGAGCAGGATGCGCACCAGGGGGTGCGGCAGGGTCAGCGGCGACAGCGACCAGCGCTGGTCGGCACTCGCGGAGAGTCCCGGTTCCAGGCCGTCGGGGCCACCCACCAGCAGAGCCACGTCGCGGCCCTCCAGGCGCCACCCCTCAGCCTCCCGGGCCAGCTGCTCGGTGCTCCAGGGCTTGCCTCCCACCTCGAGCGCCACCCGGTGCTCGTTGCCCCTGAGGCGCTCGCGAATGCGTTCCGCCTCCTGGGCCACGGCCCGGGCCGGGTCGCTGTTCTTGCCCCGGGCGCCCGGAGCGATCTCGACGATCTCCAGGGCGAAGTCCCGCGGCAGGCGCTTGCGATACTCGGCCACCCCGGCCTCCACCCAGGCGGGCATGCGATTGCCCACCGCCACCAGCTTGATCTTCACACCGCGCCCCCGCGGCGCTCCCCGTCGGCGGGCAGGTCGGCCCAGAGTCGCTCCAGGTCGTAGAGGCGACGGGTCTCCGGCAACATCACGTGCACCACCAGGTCACCCAGGTCCACCAGCACCCAGTCGTCTCCGGCACGGCCCTCGGTACCCAGGGGCTGGAGCCCCGCGGCCTTGGCCTTTTCCACCACGTTATTGGCCAGCGCCGCCACATGGCGGTTGGAGGTGCCGCTGGCCACCAGCATCAGGTCGGTGACACTGGTCAGGTTGGAGACATCCAGCAGGGTGATGTCCTGGGCCTTGAGCTCTTCCAGGGCATCCACCACCAGGGTCTTGAGGGAGTCGATATGCATAGCGCCTCGTGTCATGACAGGAGTCTAAAACGCCATTCTATCGCGTCTCGCCGTCGGGAGCAGCGCCATCGCCACGATAAAGGCCACGGGATTCAATATGCCGGCGTACCGGTTCGGGCAGCAGGTAGCGCACCGAACGCCCCTCGGCCAGGCGGCGACGGATGCCGGTGGCGGAGATCGCCAGCCGGGTCGGTAGCGACAGACGCAATAGCCGGCCGCGGGACGCCGCCATCAGGGCCGCGACGGAGGTCACCTCGCGACCGGCCAGCAGGGCCCGCAGCGGTGGCGGCAAGGGAGCATCGTGGTCGGGGCGCTCGATCACCACCACATGGGCCTGGGCGAAGAGCCCCTCGGGGTCTCGCCACTCGGCCAGCTTGAGGAAGGCGTCGTGGCCCACCGCCATGATCAACCGAGCCCGCTCGCCGAGTTCGGCGCGCAGGCTGGCCAGGGTATCCACCGAATAGGAGGGGCCGTCGCGGCGCAGCTCGCGGTCGTCGGCCACCAGCCCCGGCGTGTCGCCGATGCCCAGGCGCAGCATGGCCAGGCGCTCGCGGCTTGAGACCCCGGGGGCGGCGCGATGGGGGGGCAGATGAGCCGGGATCATCTGCACGCGATCGAGACCCAGCACCTCGCGCAGCTCCACGGCGCTGCGCAGATGCCCCAGATGCACCGGATCGAAGGTGCCGCCCAGCATGGCCACCGCCGGGGCGGCGGTCGGATCACCCTCAGCCACGGATATGGCCATCCCCCAGCACCACGTACTTGCGGGTGGTCAGCCCCTCCAGCCCCACCGGGCCCCGGGCATGCAGCTTGTCGGTGGAGATGCCGATCTCCGCGCCCAGGCCATACTCGAAGCCATCGGCGAAGCGGGTAGACGCATTGACCATCACCGAGCTGGAATCGACCTCGGCGAGGAAGCGCCGTGCCAGGCCATAGTTCTCGGTGACGATGGCATCGGTGTGGTGGGAACCGTAGCGATCGATATGCGCCATGGCCTCGTCGACGCCATCCACCACGCGGATCGCCAGGACCGGGGCCAGGTACTCGGCGGCCCAGTCCGCCTCCTCGGCGGCCACCAGTTGGTCGGCGATGGCGCGGCTGCGCTCGCAGCCGCGCAGCTCCACGCCATGGTCGGCATAGGCGGTCACCAGTTGGGGCAGCAGGACCTCGGCGATGGGCGCGTCCAGCAGCAGGGTTTCCATGGTGTTGCAGGTACCATAGCGCTGGGTCTTGGCATTGACGGCGATGGCCAGGGCCTTGTCGAGATCGGCGCTGGCGTCCACATAGACGTGGCAGACCCCGTCCAGGTGCTTGATCACCGGCACCCGCGCCTCGGCGGAGATGCGGGCGATCAGCGACTTGCCGCCGCGGGGAATGATCACGTCGACGAACTCCGGCATGGCGATCAAGCGGCCCACCGCGGCGCGATCCGTGGTGGCCACCACCTGCACGGCGGCGTCCGGCAGGCCGGCCTCGGCCAGGCCGGCGCGCAGGCAGGCGGCGATGGCGGCATTGCTGTCACGGGCCTCGGAACCACCGCGCAGGATGCAGGCGTTGCCCGACTTGAGACACAGGCTGGCCGCTTCCACCGTGACGTTGGGCCGGGATTCATAGATGATACCGATCACCCCCAGGGGCACCCGCATCTGCCCCACCTGGATGCCGCTGGGCCGGGCGCGCAGGCCATCGATCTCGCCCACCGGGTCGGGCAGGGCCGCGACCTGCCGCAGGCCCTCGATCATGGCGTCCAGACGCGCCTCATCGAGGGCCAGGCGATCGAGCAGGGCCGCGTCCAGGCCGTTCTCGCGCCCCCGGGCCAGGTCACGGGCATTGGCTTCCAGCAGGCGCTCCCGGGCCCCGTCGAGGTGGCGGGCAATGGCCTCGAGGGCGGCATTCTTGCGTCCGGTGGTTTCGCTGCGCATCCGGGCGGCGGCCTGGCGGGCGGCCTGACCGAGCTCGGTCATGTAGGCGTCGACATCGTTGATTTCGGCGTCGAGCACCGCGACTTCGTTGACCTGGGGGGCGTGACGTGACATGCCTTTGGGTATCTCCTGAAAAGGGGACGAGATAACGATCTCCCGCAGGGCCGGGGACGTATCGATAATCATCAAGCAGGGAACCAATATAAGTCACCATGGATAGCAAGTACAAAGCCCGACTCTTCCGCACCACCCTGGTCGGGGGTGCCCTGTTGCTTGGCTGGCAGGCGAGCCTGGCCAATGACACGACCGCGACGGTGCTGCTCGGCCTCGGCGGCCTCTGGCTGCTGGCCACCAGCCTGCTCCAGGAGCAGAGCCTGCGCTGGCCGGCATTGCTGCCCTGGCAACTGGTGCCTGGCAGCCTGCTGGCGGCCCTGCTGTGGGTCGACCCCGGCCGCTACGGTGCCTGGCTATGGCTGTGGGCGATCCTGGTGATGCTGCCCCAGCCCGCCTGGCTGCTACCGGTACAGGGCGGGCTGGCAGCGCTCAGCTGGTGGCGGATCCAGCAGGACCTGATCCCCGAGCAGGGCCTGCTGGTGGGCCTGCTGCTGGGGGCCGTGGTGCTGCTGGGCCTGGGCCGCGCCCTCTACCTGCGCCCGCTGTGGCAGGGCGTCAGTCGACGTCAGCGCCTGCTGCCCGGGGCCCGGCTCTGGACCCGGCCGCAACTGGTGCGTGATCTCTACCGGGAGCGACTGCGCTGCGAACGCAAGGATTACCATGCCGAACTGCTATTGCTGCATACCAAGGCCCGCCACTGCTGGCCCCTGGCACGCTGGCTGGTGGCCCAACTGGAACCGGACGAGAACGTCTATCGGCTCGACCGACGCACCCTGGCCACCCTGCTGATCAGCCGCGATGCCGGGGAGGGCGAGCGGCGGCGCAACGCCCTGCTCGAGACACTCTCCTGGCCGCTCAAGGCGCGCGCCATCGATCTCGGCGGCCGCCATGTCCTGAGCCTGGAGCAACGCGCCCTGGCACGCCAGGCCGAGGCGCTGGTGATCCTGTCCCCACCGAAGGCCGTCGATCATGCCTAGCCTCCTGCCCGAGGAAGAGAAACTCTGGCCCTCGCGCCTCTTCGCCCTGGTCTATGCCGCCGGCGCGGTACTGATGGCCGGTTATGCCCTGTGGCACTACCTGATGGGGGACTATGGCCTGATCCCCCTGCCAGCGCTGCTCAGCCTGCTGCTGGTGGGCGCTACCCTGTTGCGCCTGAGCCACCACCCCCAGCGTTACCTCTCGGCCTATCTGGTGCTGATCAGCGCCTACCTGCTGATCGCCGTGGAGGTCGCCAAGCTGGAGGGGGGCGCCGGCCTGTGGCTCGGCCTGCCACCGGTACTGGCCTTCCTGGTGTTGCCGCCGGCCTCGGCCATCCTGCTCAATGTCCTGCTGGGTGGCCTGTGGCTGGTGCTGCTGGTCAACCCGGAGCAGGCCGGCGACCTGGCCATGGCCTATCTGGTGCTGACCCTGCTGGGCGCCCTGGCCGGCGGCGAGCAGGCCCGCCAGCGTGAGTTGCTGGAGGCCACGCGTCCCCACGATGACGAATGCGAGGCGCTACGTGCCAGCGCCATTCGCGAATGCCTGGCCCAGGAGTTCTACCGCGCCCGGCGACTCGATCATCGCCTCAGCGTCCTGGTCATCCACCTGCCGCAGCTGGATAACCCGGGGGACGCCTTCGGCGGCCTGACTCGCCGGGAGTGCTTGCAACGCTTTACCGAGGTCACGCAACATAGCTGCCGCGCCCCGGATCAGTTGGGTCGCCTGAGCGATTCCCTGTTCTGGCTGCTGCTGCCGGATACCGGCCAGAATGGCGCCCTGATGGTGCGCCAGCGCCTGCTGGATGCCCTGGAGCGGATCACCCTGCCCGACGGGGCGGGCCTCTCCCTGCGAATGGCCCTGTGTGCCCCCCACGACACGGAGAGCCTGGCCACCTTCGAGCAACGCCTGGAGCTCAAGGCGCATCTGCTGATGGAGTCGACCACTTGAACCTTGCCGACTGGCTCTACCAACTCACCCCCTCCCCCGGGCTTCTGCTGCTGATCATCGGCACCATCGCCCTGCTGGAGAGCCTGGCCCTGGTGGGCCTGATCGTTCCCGGGGTGGTGCTGATCACCGCCGCCGCCTCCCTGGCCGGCCATATGGCGTTGCCGGCGCCCTGGATATTGCTGGCCGCCTTCATCGGCGCGGTGATCGGTGACGCCTTGAGCTTCGCCCTGGGCTATACCCAACGTGAACGGGTGCCGCGCCTGTGGCCCTTCAATCGCCACCCGGAGTGGCTGGCCCGAGGCGCGCGCTTCTTCCAGCGCTATGGCGCCCTGTCGGTGGTCTTCGCGCGCTTCGTCGGGCCGGTGCGCCCCGTCGTGCCGCTGATCGCCGGCATCCTGCATATGTCGCCCTGGGCCTTCGCCTGGGCCAACCTGGTCTCGGCCCTGCTCTGGGCCCCGGCCTATGTGCTGCCCGGCTATCTGCTCGGGCGTACCTGGCAACAACTGCTGATGATTCCCCCCGGGACCCAGCAGTGGCTGCTGTGGCTGGCCATCATCGTGGCGGGGGCAGCGCTCGGCTTCAGCTGGCTGCGCCATCAACTGGCCCGGGAGGGGCGCCTCTATCGGGGGCTCGCCCGCCTGGCCCGGGGCAGCAGCGGCCGGCGGCGGCTCTGGCAACTGATGCGCGCCCCGCATCCCCGTGGCGAAGTCCCCCTGGCCTCCCTCAGCCTGCTGATGGTCAGTCTGGTGGCACTCTGCCTGTGGAGTCTCTGGGTGCTGGAGGCCCGTGGCCCCCTGCCCATGGACAGCGAGATCCACGCCCTCTTCGCCGCCCTCGACTGGCCCTGGCTCGAGAAGACGGGGCAGTGGCTGGCCCGGGTCGGCGACGCCTACGGCATCCTGGCCCTGGCCCTGCCCTGGCTGCTGTGGCTGCTCTGGGCCCGGCATCTGTCTGCCTTCCTGCACCTGGCCCTGGGGTTGGGTGGCATCGCCGTCGCCAACACCCTCTTCAAGCACTTGGGCGGCCGTGCCCGTCCCGAGACTCCGGACTACCTGAGCGGTTCCCTGGCCTACCCCAGCGCCCATACCTCCACCGCCGTGGTGCTGTTCGGCCTGGCTGCCGCCTTCGCCGCCCAGGAGTTACCGCCCCGGCACCGCGCCTGGCTCTACTGGCTGGCGATCCTCGCCTGCGTGCCCATGGCCCTGTCACGGCTGGCCATCGGCGTGCACTGGGCCAGCGACCTGGTGGGCGGCGCCCTGCTGGGGCTGGTGGCCTGCGCCCTGGTGCGGCTGAGCTACCAGCGCTTCTCCCACCGCCCCCTCTCTCCGGCGCCCTGGCCGGCGCTGGTGATCCTCTCGCTAGTATTGCTGGCAGCCAGGCTGGCCTGGCTGCCGCCCACGTAAGCTGGAAGCTGGAAGCTGGAAGCTGGAAAACAGCCTGTCCCCGCCACCTCCGGGGTCAAGGGTTTTCTTCTAGCTTCCAGCTTATGGCTTAAAGCTACGGACGCAGTCCGGGAGCCGGCTTAGCCCAGTGCCAGCCAGGCACCCACGCCGATCATCAGCACCCCGGCCAGGCGGTTGAGCAGACGCACCTTGCCGCGCTCGCCCAGCAGGCGCCGGGCGCCGCGCCCGCCGCTGGCATAGAGCAGCAGGCAGGCGAACTCGATGGCCAGGATCATCGCCACCAGCACCGCCAGCTGCGGCCCCAGGGGGCGCCCGGCATCCAGGAAGGGGGGCAGCAGGGCGACGAAGAAGGCCCAGCCCTTGGGGTTGGCCACGGCGGTGACCAGCCCCTGGGCGAAGAGCTGGCGGCGCGAGGCCCGCGGAGCCGACACCTCACCGGTGGGAATCGCCATCCGCCCCCGGGAGCGCCATAGCTGCATGCCCAGATAGGCCAGGTAGGCGCCACCCAGCCACTTGAAGAGAGCGAAGGCCTCGGGATAGCGCAGCATCAGGGTCGCCACCCCGGCGCCGGCGGCGACCGCCACCAGCCCCACCCCCAGCAGCTCGCCGGCCATCATCCACAGGGTGCGTTTGACCCCCTGGGTCATGCCCAGCACCATGGCCAGGGTCATGCACAGCCCCGGGGTCAACGACACGAAAAAGAACGTCGGCACGAACACCGACAGCTGAGTTAGACCGATCATCGCCACCTCCCTGTCAAATTAACCCGGCCGAACCCCGCGGTCGCTGCCCGGCGCTTCCAGATTCCACTCCCTGGCACCGGGCTCACGGCGACGCCGGGTCCCCCCAGCGGGGCATGAGCCGGTGCTCGATGCCCAGCTGGTTGAGGATCCGCGCCACGATGAAGTCGATCAGGTCTTCCACCGTCCTGGGCTGGTGGTAAAAGCCCGGTGCCGCCGGCAGGATCACCGCCCCCAGGCGGGTCAGGCCGAGCATATGTTCGAGATGGATCGCCGAGAGCGGTGCCTCCCGGGGCACCAGGATCAACTGGCGACGCTCCTTGAGGGCCACGTCGGCGGCGCGCTCGATCAGATTATTGCTGGCCCCCGTGGCCACCGCCGAGAGGGTGCCCGTGGAGCAGGGGCAGATCACCATCGCCGAGGGCGCCCCGGAACCGGAGGCGACCGGCGCCATCCAGTCCTCCCGGGCGAAGCAGCGGATCTGCCCGGAAGCGGCGCCCGACCGCTCGCTCAGCGCCTCGGCCAGGCGCTCGGGCTGAGCCGGCAACCGGACCTCGGTCTCGGTGCTGATCACCAGGTGAGCGGCCTTGGAAATCATCACCCAGACCTCGCGATTGGCCGCCACCAGGGCCTCGATCAGGCGCAGGCCATACTGGGCACCGGAGGCGCCGGTCAGGGCCACGGTGACCGGCGGACCGAAAGCAGGCTCAACCATGGGCCACCTCCAGGGCGGCCAGCAGCTTGTCGTGAATGCCGCCGAAGCCGCCGTTGGACATCACCACGATGCGATCGCCGGGACGCGCCTCGGCCACCAGGGCACGGACCAGGGTCTCGATCTCCGCCTCGATGCGCGCCGGCACCGGGCTGGCGGCCACGACTTCGTCCAGCGACCAGTCGAGCCCCGCCGGCTGGTACCACCAGACCGCATCGGCCTCGGCAACGCTGTCGCCGAGGCGGGCCCGGAGGCTGCCCAGGCGCATGGTATTGGAGCGCGGCTCGATCACCGCCAGCAGGCGTCCCTCGCCGCCGGCGGCCCTGAGCCCGCCCAGGGTGGCGGCGATGGCGGTGGGGTGATGGGCGAAATCATCGATCACCCGGATACCGCCCACCTCGCCGCGCAGTTCCTGGCGCCGCCGCGGGGTCTCGAAGCGCGACAGGGCCGCCGCGCCGCGGGCCAGGTCCAGGCCGCACTCGTGGGCCGCGGCCAACGCCGCCAGGGCATTGCGGGCGTTGTACTCGCCCGTCAGCGACCACTCCACCACGGCATCTTCCTCGCCATGAATCACCCGGAAGCGGCTGGCATCCGGATGCTCGAGCACCAGCCGCCAGTCGCTGGCCGCCTCGGCACCGAAGCGCACCACCGGGCTCCAGCTCCCCATCGCCAGCACCCGCGCCAGGGCCGGGGCGTTATCGGCCACCAGCAGCCGCCCCTTGCCGGGGACGGTACGCACCAGGTGGTGGAACTGCCGCTCGATGGCGGCCAGGTCGGGGAAGATATCCGCGTGGTCATACTCCAGGTTGCCCAGCACGGCGATCGCGGGACGGTAGTGAACGAACTTGGAGCGCTTGTCGAAGAAGGCGGTATCGTATTCGTCGGCCTCGACCACGAAGGGTGCGCCTGGGGCGCCGAGTCGCGCCGAGACGCCGAAGTTGCGTGGCACGCCGCCGATCAGGAACCCCGGGGAGAGACCGGCGCTCTCCAGCAGCCAGGCGGTCAGGCTCGCAGTGGTGGTCTTGCCGTGAGTGCCCGCCACGGCGATCACCCGACGCCCGGGCAGGACATGCTCGGCCAGCCACTGGGGGCCGGAGACATAGGGCAGGCTGGCATTCAGCACCGCCTCCACCTCCGGGTTGCCCCGGGACAGGGCGTTGCCGATCACCACCAGGTCCGGCGCCGGCGTGAGATTCTCTTCCGCGTAGCCCTCCTGCAGGGTGATTCCCGCCGCCGCGAGCTGGGTGCTCATGGGCGGGTAGACGTTGGCGTCGGAACCGCTGACGTCATGTCCCAGCTCTCGCGCCAGCAGGGCCAGACTGCCCATGAAGGTGCCACAGATTCCGATGATATGCAGATGCATCCCGAGCCTCCTTGACGATGGCGGGAGACTAGCATGGGCCCGAAATCGCCACCAGCGAGGCAGTCGACCCCGCACGTCAATGGCCGAGGGGCGCTGGGGACAGGTCGGAGCGGGGGTTTTTTGCCAGGGATGGCAAAAGTAGCGCCCAGGGAGGGGGTCACAGCGCCCCGCGACGGCCTATCCCCAGGGTAGCCCCGAGCCCTTATGCACTGAGCATGCTGGCTGCAGTCGCCCTCCGCCGACCCAGTCTGCGGATGCAGCCAACGCCACTTTCGACTAAGATAGGCCCCCGACTTTACCCCCTTATGACGATCAGCCCCCAGGAGCGAAGCTGCCCCCATGGCCACGCACAATGCCTTCTATGCCCAGTCCGGTGGCGTCACCGCCGTTATCAACGCCAGCGCCTGTGGCGTGATCGAGGCCTGCCGCCGCCACGACGACCGCATCGGCAAGGTCTACGCCGGACACAACGGCATCATCGGCGCCCTCACCGAGGACCTGATCGACGTGTCCCAGGAGTCCGACGAGGCCATCGCGGCGCTGCGCCATACCCCCGGCGGCGCCTTCGGCTCCTGCCGCTACAAGCTCAAGGATATCGAGACCCACCGCGCCCAGTACGAGCGCCTGATCGAGGTCTTCAAGGCCCACGATATCCGCTACTTCTTCTATAACGGCGGCGGCGACAGCGCCGACACCTGCCTCAAGGTCTCCCAGCTTTCCGAGAAACTCGGCTACCCGCTGACCGCCATCCACGTGCCCAAGACCGTGGACAACGACCTGCCGATCACCGACAACTCCCCCGGCTTCGGCAGCGTGGCCAAGTACATCGCCACCTCCACCCGGGAGGCGGCCCTGGATATCGCCTCCATGTGCGCCACCTCCACCAAGGTGTTCGTCCTCGAGGTGATGGGGCGCCACGCCGGCTGGATCGCCGCTGCCGGCGCCCTGGCCGGCAACGGCGAGGGCGAACCGCCCCACCTGGTGATCTTCCCCGAGGTGGCCTTCGACCGGGAGGCGGTGATGGCCCGGGTCGACGAGGCGGTGCACAAGTACGGCTACTGCGTGATCGTGGTCTCCGAGGGCGCCCACTACGGCGACGGCACCTTCCTCGCCGACTCCGGCAACACCGACGCCTTCGGTCACCGCCAGCTGGGCGGCGTGGCGCCGACGCTCGCCGGCATGATCAAGCAGGACCTGGGCTACAAGTACCACTGGGCCGTGGCCGACTACCTGCAGCGGGCCGCCCGTCACCTGGCCTCCAAGACCGACGTGGATCAGGCCTATGCGGTGGGCAAGCATGCCGTCGAGCTGGCCCTGGCCGGCAAGAACGCCATGATGCCGGCCATCAAGCGCGTCTCCGACAGCCCCTATGAGTGGGCCATCGAGGCCGCGCCCCTGGCCGAGATCGCCAACCGCGAGAAGTTCATGCCCAAGGAGTTCATTCGCGAGGATGGCTTCGGTATCACCGAGGCATGCCGCCGCTACCTGTCGCCGCTGATCCAGGGTGAAGACTTCCCGCCCTTCGAGAACGGCCTGCCCAAGGTGGCCAAGCTGAAGCTGGCCAAGGTCGAGCGCCGCCTGCCCGACTTCACCCTCTGATTTTCCCCTGAACCAGGAGGCGCCCCGCCATGCTCGCCGAGCTTCCCCCCAGCGTATTGTGGCCCCTGGCGGCGGTGCTGGGGCTCTGCCTGGGCAGCTTCCTCAATGTGGTGGTCGCGCGCCTGCCGGTGATGCTGATGCAGGGCTGGCGGGCCGAGGCCCGGGAGGCCCTGGAGCTGGAACCGGAGGAGGACGAGCGAATCGGCCTGGCCCGGCCCGCCTCCCGCTGCCCCGGCTGCGGGGCGGGCATCGCCTGGCATGACAATATCCCCCTGCTGGGTTACCTGAAGCGCCGCGGGCGCTGTGCCGACTGCGGCATGCGCATCAGCCCCCAGTACCCGCTGGTGGAGCTGGCCGGCGGGGCCCTGGCCCTGGCGGTGGTGGTCCTGCACGGCGCAGACCTGGCGGCCCTGTTCGTGCTCGGCGCCTGCCTGGCCCTGCTGGCCCTGGCGGCGATCGACTTCCGCACCCAACTGCTCCCGGACGTGATCACCCTGCCCCTGCTCTGGGCGGGGCTGCTCTATCAATTGCTGTTCCAGCCCTTGATGCTCTCCAGCGCGGTGATCGGCGCCATGGCCGGCTACCTGTCGCTGTGGAGCTTCTACTGGCTGTTCAAGCTGATCACCGGCAAGGAGGGCATGGGCTATGGCGACTTCAAGCTGCTGGCGGCACTGGGGGCCTGGCTGGGCTGGCAGTTCCTGCCGCTGCTGCTGATCCTCTCCGCCGGCATCGGGGCCATCATCGGCATCGCCGTGCAACTGGCCCTGCCGCGGCTGCGCGGTGCCCCCCTGCCCTTCGGCCCCTTCCTGGCCCTGGCCGGCTGGGTGACCCTGCTGTTCGGCGCCCCCCTGCTGGCCTTCTATCAGGGCCTGACCGGGCTATAACTTGCCGGGCCATCAAGCGCCCCTAATCAAGCGCCCCTAAGGAGAGCCCCATGAGCCTGACCATCGGCGTCACCGGCGGCATCGCCTCCGGCAAGTCCACCGTGGCCCGCGCCTTCGCCGAACTCGGCATCCCCTGGGTGGATGCCGACGATATCGCCCGAGAGGTGGTGGCGCCCGGCGAGCCCGCCCTGGCCGCCATCGCCGAGCGCTACGGCGAGCGGGTACTGGACGAGGCCGGCGGCCTGAATCGCCGGGCCCTGCGCGAGATCGTCTTCGCCGACCCCGAGGAGCGGCGCTGGCTGGAGGCCCAGACCCATCCGCGCATTCGTGAGCGCCTGGAGGCGCGCCTGGCCGAGATGGCCGCCGGCCCCGCCCCCTACCACCTGCTGGTCTCGCCGCTGCTCTTCGAGTCAGGGCAGGCGGCCCTGGTGGATCGCTGCCTGGTGATCGACGTGCCGGAGGCGGAGCAGCTCCGCCGCACCGCCAGTCGCGATGGCGTGGACGAGCGCCAGGCCAGGGCCATCGTCGCCGCCCAGCTGGACCGCCAGGCACGCCTGGCACGGGCCGACGATATCATCGACAATAGCGGTGACGAGGCGGCCCTGGCAGGCCAGGTCGAGGCCCTGGATCGCCGCTACCGCCGGCTGGCCGAGACGTCTCGCTAGGTTTTGTACGAAAAGTCGGCGAGCGCAGACCGTTTTCGTACAGAGCCTAAGCCGCCATTCGCAAGACCGGAGTATTCCCATGAGTCAGACCGCCCCCCTGGAAGTGCCCTGCCCCACCTGCCACAAGGCCGTGGCCTGGGTCGAGGCCAATGCCTATCGCCCCTTCTGCAGCGAGCGCTGCAAGCTGATCGATCTGGGCGCCTGGGCCGACGGCAGCCATCGCATCGCCGGCGAGCCCGCCATGGACGAGACCGAAATCGACGAGATGGTGCTGCGCGCCGAGCGTGACGCCGGCCTGACGCCCTGATGGCCCCCGAGTATCGGTTGCTGGCCGAACTCGAGGCGGCCTTCGATCAACTGATCGATCGCCTCGAGGCGCTGGTGTCGGTCTACGCCCAGGCGCCCCGCGCGGCCTGGGTCATGGGCACGGAAGGGGCCGCCCCCCAGGCCGATGCCGACTGGCTGCGTCGCGCCCTGCTCGACTTCTGGTATCAGGATGGCCAGGATGGGCGCGCCACCCGCAGCTATGTGGGCCTGGTGGCCGCCGATGCGGCGCTGATGAGTGCCGTCCGGGAGGCTAATGCCGCCAAGGCGACCTTCGCCGCCCTGCTGCGCCAGATCCGCGCCGAGGCCGCGGGTCTGATCCCCGAACTCAAGGCGGTGCTGCCCTTCCGCCATCCGGCCCTGCATGACCACCTGCGTGGCCAGGGCCTGGCGCGACTGCACCTGAAGCAGTGCTGGCGAGCCATCCCGCTGGCCGAGGCCCCCCTGGCCCGGGTGCGCCTGGCCTGGTATCGCAGCGGCCGCTCCATCAAGCGACTGACGGTGCGCGAGGCGGAGGCCTTGCTGCTCGGCCTCGACCAGGAGGCGCCCCATGTGCGGATCCAACGGCGCCACCTGGCCGGCCTCCCCGACGCTGAGCCCCTGGCCCAGGTCCAGGAGCAGGCGCCGCTGATGCGGGCCAACCTCTTCTATCGCGAGCCGCTGCCGGATGGCCGATGCCGACGGGCCATGAACGTGGCCCTGCCGCTCTTCGTACCGAGCCCGGATGGCCGCCTGCCCGATCACAATACGCCCCCCGAGGCTCCGCCGGCCGCCCGCACCCGGGCCCTGCGCAGTGATGCCCGCCTGGAGAGCGAGCCCTTCCTGCCCAGCCTGCGGGTCTACCGTTATCGGGACGCCTGACTCAGGGGATCACCAGGAGCGGGAGATGCAGCGGGCCTAGCCAGTCGGGCTCTTCCGCCAGCAAGGCAGTCAGCTGCCCACGCCGCAGCAGCAGCCCCCCCCGCCGCTCCCCGGCCAGCCGCCGGGCCAATTCCCTGGCCGAGACCGGGGCCAGCCTCTCGACGCGATCGAAGAGTGGCCCGGCCGTCAGCCAGTCGAGCAGCTCGCTCGGCGCCGGCTCCCCCAGGGTCCGCAAGGCCCCCGGCGCCATGACCGGGGCGTCGTTCCAGATCAGTACCGCGCAGGGCGCCTCCAGCAGCAGGCGTCGACAGGTGGAGCCCAGGGGGCGCCCCCAGCGGGCCGACAGCCCGGCCCGCCCCAGGACCAGCAGATCGGCGGCCCGGGCCAGGCGTTGCACCTCCGCCACCACCGCCCCCTGCCCCACCGCCAGGGAGTGGGGCAGCGCCTGCCCCGCCAGGGATTGCCGCAGGGCCGCCTGGATCCTCGCCAACCGACAGGCCTGGCCCAGGGCCATGTCTGCCGGCGTGAAGCCGCGAATCGCCCCGGAGCGAGCTCCCACCTCGCGGGTGAAGGGCAGGGCCGCGCACTGGGCCAGCTCCGGCTCCTCCACATAAAGGGCCAGCAGTTCCGCCTCGCGGCTGGCGGCCAGGGCCACCGCCGCCGGCAAGGCGGCGACGCTGGCTGGCGAGGCATCGAGTAGGGCCAATACCCTCAAGGGAACCTCAGCCGTCATGACCGTTCGCCTCCTTGCCGGACCCCTCGCTATCGCCATTCGCCTTGCCCTGGCGCTTCAGGGCCTGATGGAAGGCGTCGAGCCGCGCCACCACCCGGGCATTGAGGCTCGCCTCCGGAAAGGCGCCCTCGGCGTCGGCCTCCCCGGGATCGAGACCGGTCAGCAGCGCCAGGGCCTCGTCCAGGTGGGTGATGGCATAGAGGAAGAAGCGCCCCTCGGCCATCGCCTCACGCACCTCGGCATCGAGCATCAGGTGGGGCACATTGGCCGCCGGCAGGATCACTCCCTGCCCCGCCAGGCCCGCCTCCCGGCATACCGCGAAGAAGCCTTCGACCTTCTCGTTGACGCCCCCCACCGCCTGCACCTCACCATGCTGGTTGATGGACCCGGTGACGGCCAGGGACTGCCTGAGGGGCACGTCGGCGATCGCCGAGACCAGCACGCAGGCCTCGGCCACCGAGGCACTGTCGCCCTCGATACCGCCATAGGACTGCTCGAAGGCGAGGCTCGCCGAGAGCGATAGTGCCCCTTGGGGCGCATAGCGATGCGCCAGCCAGCGGGAGAGGATCATCACCGCCTTGGTATGGAGGCGCCCGCCGAGCTTCGCCTCCCGCTCGATATCCACCACCTGCCCCGCCCCGGGACGCGCCGTGGCGGTGATGCGGCTGGGCTGACCGAAGGCGAAGCCCCCCAGCTGCAGCACCGACAGGCCATTGACCTGGCCGACCACCTCGCCGTCGGTGGCGATCATCACGGTACCGCGCTGGATACGCTCCTGGCTCAGCTCATGGACACGCCCGGCGCGTCGCCGCTGCTGCACCACCGCCTGCTCCACATGGCCACGGGTGATCAAGGTCGCCTCGCCGGCCCAGTGGGCGGCCTCGGCCAGCAGATCCTTGAGGGGACGGGCCTGGGCCATCAGGCGCTGCTGGTCGCCGGCCAGGCGCGCGGCCCGCTCGATCACCGCCGCCACTCCCGAAGGCGCCAGGGGCGCCAAGCCGACCTCCCCCGCCAGGGTGGCGATCAGCCGGGCATACTCCTCGAGGAAGGCGTCGTCCCAAGGCAGCTCGTCGTCGAGATCCGCCTGCACCTTGAACAGCTCCAGGAACTCCGGGTCGTGTTCGCTGAGCAGGTAGTAAAACTGGCGTTCGCCACACAGCACCACCTTGACCTCCAGCGGAATCGGTTCCGGCTCCAGGGTCACGGTGCTGATCAGGCCATAGGCCTGCTCCAGGGACTCGGTACGAATCTCGCCGGCACGCAGCGCCCGCTTGAGGGTGTCCCAGGCCCCCGGCTGCTGCAGCAGGGCCCGGGCATCCAGCACCAGGTAACCGCCATTGGCCCGGTGCAAGGCACCGGCCCGTATCAAGGAGAAGTCGGTCAGCAGGGTGCCCTGATGCACATGATGTTCGATGCGGCCCACCAGGTGCTGGTGACTGGGCAGGTCCACCTGCACCACCGGTGCCCCTTCGCAGGGGCCGTTGTCGACCAGCAGGTTGAGCTGGCAGCGACTGAAGATCGCCTCCGGGGGAATCTCCGGGTCCTCCTCCAGGAAGACTTCCAGATGCAGCAACAACGCCTCGCGCATCGCCGAGAAATGCGCGATCACCCCCTCCTGCTCCCGATAGCGCGCCTCCAGCTCTTCCAGGGGGGCGGCGATCACCGACTGCAGCATCTCCTCATTCAGGGTCTGGGTCTGCTGGCGCAGCTCGTGGGCCAGGCGCGGCATCTGGCGGATCGCCTGCTGCAGCTTGCGCTGAAGGATCTCCACCGTGCCCTCGAGACGCTCCCGATCCTCCTTGGGCAGCTTCTCGTAGGCCTCGGGACTCATCATGCCTTCCCCCTCGGCGGGAGCGAGGCTGAAGCCATTGGGGGTGGAGAGCAGCACGATATCGTGCTCCCTGGCCTCGCGGCGCACCGTCTCGATCAGGTCACGCTGGCGCTCGCTCATCGCCTGCTTCAGCTCCTGCAGGCGATTCTGGTACTCGTCGCTGTCGAAGATGGCCGGTATCGCTACCCGCAACTCCTCCACCAGCTGTTCGATATCGCCCCGCAAGACCCGCCCCATGCCCGCCGGCAAACGGAGCTGGCGAGGCGTGGAGGGGTCGTCGAAATTGTGCAGGTAGCAACAGTCCGATGGCACCTCGCCTCGGGCCGAGCGGGCCTGAAGATAGGGCAGCACCAGCTGGCGAGCCAGGTGCTCCGCCTCGCCCAGCACGAAGAGATTGAACCCTCGCGGACGCATGGCCGCACCGAAATCCAGGGCCTCGCTGGCGCGGCGATGGCCGCTCAAGGGGTCCAGGGAGTCAAGCTCCGCGGTGGAGTGAAACGCGAACCGTGACTCGGGACAGGCTCGAAAGACCTGAGCCACCTCCAGGGGTTGCAGCATGAGACGTCTCCTTGGTTACTCGCAGAGTATGGAGCAACCGGCCAGCCGGCGCCTTGATGGGCATCAAACGCCCAGACACGAAAACGCCGCCCCGGAGGGCGGCGTTTCGTCAAGCCAGAGTGGCTGGGACAAGCGCTAGGGCTTAGTCCTGACCCATCTGCTGCTTGATCAGGTCGCCGATGGTGGTCGGGCCACCCGCGTCGACGTCCTGCTCGCGCAGCTTCTTGAGGTTCTGGCGAGTATCTTCCTGATCCTTGGCCTTGATGGACAGGCTGATCTGACGGTTCTTGCGATCGACACCGATGATACGGGCCTCGACGCTGTCACCCTCGCTCAGGGCGTTGCGGGCATCCTCGACGCGATCGGCGCTGATCTCGGAGGCCTTGAGCACCGCCACCACGTCGGTGGCCAGCTCGACCTGGGCTTCCTTGGCATCGACCTCGACCACGCGGCCGGTGACGATGGTGCCCTTGTCGTTGACCGCCAGGAACTCGGCGACCGGATCGGTATCCAGCTGCTTGATACCCAGGGAGATGCGCTCGCGCTCCGGATCGATGGAGAGGATCACGGCCTCGGCTTCGTCGCCCTTCTTGAAGGAGCGCACGGCCTCTTCGCCGGACTCGGTCCAGGAGATGTCGGAGAGGTGCACCAGACCATCGATGCCGCCTTCCAGGCCGATGAAGATACCGAAGTCGGTGATCGACTTGATGGTACCGGCCACACGGTCGCCCTTGTTGTAACGGCCGCTGAAGTCTTCCCACGGGTTGGTGGTGCACTGCTTGATACCCAGGGAGATACGACGACGCTCCTCGTCGATATCCAGCACCATGACATCCACTTCGTCGCCGATGTTGACGACCTTGGACGGGTGGATGTTCTTGTTGGTCCAGTCCATTTCGGAGACGTGGACCAGACCCTCGACGCCCTCTTCCAGCTCGGCGAAGCAGCCGTAGTCGGTGAGGTTGGTGACGCGGGCGGTGACCTTGGTGTTCTCCGGGTAACGATCCTTGATGTTGACCCAGGGATCTTCGCCCAGCTGCTTCAGGCCCAGGGAGACGCGGTTGCGCTCGCGGTCGAACTTCAGCACCTTGACGTTGATCTCGTCGCCCACGGCAACGATCTCGGACGGATGCTTGATGCGCTTCCAGGCCATGTCGGTGATGTGCAGCAGGCCGTCGACGCCACCCAGGTCCACGAAGGCACCGTAGTCGGTGAGGTTCTTGACGATACCCTTGATCTGCTGGCCTTCCTGGAGGGTGGCGAGCAGGGCTTCACGCTCGGCGCTGTTCTCGGCTTCGAGAACGGCACGGCGGGACACGACGACGTTGTTGCGCTTCGGATCGAGCTTGATGACCTTGAAGTCGAGCTCTTTGTTCTCCAGGTGAGCGGTATCGCGCACCGGGCGAACGTCGACCAGGGAACCCGGCAGGAAGGCGCGGATGGAGGCGACGTCGACGGTGAAACCACCCTTGACCTTGCCGTTGATCACGCCCTTGACGATCTCGTCCTTCTCGAAGGCGGCTTCCAGTTCCTTCCACGCTTCGGCACGCTTGGCCTTCTCGCGGGACAGGCGGGTTTCGCCGAAGCCATCTTCGACGGCTTCCAGGGCGACCTTGACTTCGTCGCCGATGGCGATGGTCAGTTCGCCATTCTCGTCGCGGAATTGCGCGGCGGGAATCTGACCTTCGGACTTCAGGCCGGCATTGACGGTGATCCAGTCACCTTCGATGTCGACGACGGACGCCAGGACGATGGCGCCCGGCTCCATGTTGATGTCCTGGAGTGACTGTTCAAACAGTTCGGCAAAGCTTTCGCTCATGATGTTCCTACATGATCAACGGGTTAGCGGGGTTACCGCCCTCTCCGCACCACCAGCGAGTGCGGGCCTACTACCAAGATCCCCCGGGGATGTTAGCGCTGGTTGGACCTGGCCAGGCTTACCGTCTTAGCTGCCTGACCATGCCATGACATCTAACCGAGGGGCCGCAAGGGATCGTCAGGCATTCGGCGCCAGGCCCCGCTGGGCCAGCAGCTCGATCAGCCGATCCACCACTTCCGGTATCGTCAGGCGCGTGGTGTCAAGCGTGATGGCATCATCTGCCGGCTTGAGCGGTGCCACGCTGCGCTGCGTATCGCGCGCATCGCGTGCCTGAATTTCCTTCAAAAGACTCGTAAGATTAGCACTCAGGCCGGCCTCTCGCAACTGAAGGTAGCGGCGCTGGGCACGCTCCTCCGCCGAGGCGGTGAGGAAGATCTTCAGCGGGGCATCGAGAAACACCACCGTGCCCATGTCGCGGCCATCCGCCACCAGGCCGGGAGCCTGGCGGAAGTCGCGCTGGCGCTGCAGCAGCGCCTCGCGAACCCGTGGCAGCGCCGCCACCTGGGAGGCCGCATCGCCCACCGCTTCGGTGCGGATCTCGCCGCTCACCTCGTCGCCGTCGAGGATCACCCGCACGCCGCTGTCGCCGGGCAGGAAGCTGACGTCGAGGCCGGCGGCCAGGCTCGCCAGGGCCGCCTCGTCGTCCAGGGCCAAGTCGCGGCGAAGCGCCGCCAGGGCGGTGAGGCGATAGAGGGCGCCGGAGTCGAGCAGGTGCCAGCCCAGGCGCTCGGCGATCAAGCGGCTGATGGTGCCCTTGCCGGCGCCGCCGGGGCCGTCGATGGTCAGGACCGGGGCCGTCATGCGCCCTCCTCGTCCACCTGCAGGCCGACCCGGCCGGCCAGCTCGACGAAGCCGGGGAAAGAGGTCGCCACGTTGGCGCAGTCATCGATCTCGATGGGGGCACTGGCACGCAGCCCCGCCACGGTGAAGGCCATGGCGATGCGGTGGTCGCCCAGGCTGTCGATGCGTCCGCCACCGTAGTTGGCGCCCTGCGGCTTGCCGCCGACGATATCGATGCCGTCGGCGACCACGGTGTGCTCGACCCCCAGCACCGCCAGGCCATCGGCCATGGCCTGGATGCGGTCGGACTCCTTGACCCGCAGTTCCTCGGCGCCACGCAACCGAGTCACGCCCTCGGCATTGGCGGCGGCGATAAACAGCGCCGGGAACTCGTCGATGGCCAGCGGCACCTGTTCCACGGGGATATCGATGCCCTTGAGGGGCGCATAGCGCACGCGAATATCCGCCACCGGCTCGCCACCCACCTCGCGCTGGTTGGAGAGCTCGAGATCGGCCCCCATCAGCGTCAGGATATTGATCACGCCGATCCGGGTCGGGTTGATGCCCACGTGCTCGAGCACCAGGTCCGAGCCGGGGGTAATGGCCGCCGCCACCAGGAAGAAGGTGGCCGAGGAGATGTCCGAGGGCACGTCGATGGGGCCGGCACTCAGCTTGCCGCCGCCGCTGAGCCAGCAGGTGTCGCCGTCACGTGCCACGCCGTAGCCGAAGCCGTTGAGCATGCGCTCGGTGTGGTCGCGGGTCGGCGCCGGCTCGCGAACCCGGGTCTCGCCCTCGGCGTAGAGGCCGGCGAGCAGCAGGCAGGACTTCACCTGGGCGCTGGCCATGGGCATATCGTAGCGGATGCCCTTGAGCGGCTTGCCGCCATGAATGCGCAGCGGCGGGCGGCCGCCCTCGGCGGTATCGATCTCGGCACCCATCTGACGCAGCGGGTCGGCCACCCGGCCCATGGGGCGCTTGGTAAGGGAGGCATCGCCGGTCAGCTCGCTGTCGAAGGCCTGGCCGGCCAGCAGCCCGGCGAAGAGCCGCATGGCGGTGCCGGAGTTGCCCACATAGAGAGGTCCCGCCGGCGCCTTGAGGCCGTGCATGCCCACCCCGTGGATGGTCACCCGGCCCTGATGGGGGCCCTCGATGGCCACGCCCATTTCACGGAAGGCCTGCAGGGTGGCCAGGCTGTCCTCGCCCTCGAGGAAGCCCTTCACTTCGGTCACCCCCTCGGCCAGGGCGCCGAGCATGATGGAGCGGTGGGAGATCGACTTGTCGCCGGGGACGCGGATGCGCCCGGCCACCTGACCACCGGGGGCGACCCGGTAGCGTACGTTGTTATGTTCCATGGTCGGGTAGTACCTGGTCTGATTCAGCAGGGTATCGAAATAGTGTCGTGCGTGGCTGGCCCGATCGAAGGTGGCCAGCATGGCATCGCCGTCGCCGGCGCTCACCGCCTGTCGCAGCCGGGCCAGGCCCGCCTCGAAGTCGTCCAGGGCCGCCAGCACCGCCTCGCGGTTGGCGGTGAAGATATCGCGCCACATCACCGGGTCGCTGCCGGCGATGCGGGTAAAGTCGCGAAAGCCCCCGGCGGCGTAGCGGAAGATCTCCAGGCGCTCGTCCTGGCGAGCCAGGGTGTCCACCAGCGAGAAGGCCAGCAGATGCGGCAGGTGACTGGTGCGGGCCAGCACCTGGTCGTGGCGCTCCACCGGCATCTCCAGCACCTCGGCCTCACAGGCATCCCACAGGGCACGCACCCGGGCCAGGGCCGCGGCATCGGTCTCCGCCGAGGGGGTGAGGATCACCTTGTGATGACGATAGAGATCCGGGTTGGCCGCCGCCACGCCGCTCTTCTCGGACCCGGCAATGGGATGGCCCAGCACCAGGGAGGGCGGCAGGCGCCCAAGGGCCCGCCGGGCGGCGTCGCGGATCGCCACCTTGCTGCTGCCCACGTCGGTGATCACCGTGGCATCGAGGCGCTCGCCGAGCCCCCGGCCCAGGGCCGCCAGCACCGACTCCATGGCCAGCACCGGCACCGCCAGCACCACCAGGGAGACGCCCGGCAGCAGGGGCGCGAGCTCGGTGTCGCCGCCATCGATGATGCCCATGGCCACGCCCCGGGCGATCTCGTCGGCGTCGCGGTCGCAGGCGAGGATCTCGCCGCGGAAGCCACGCGCCTTGAGGGCGGCGGCCAGGGAGCCGCCGATCAACCCCAGGCCGACGATCAGCAGGCGCGACTCCTCGAGCCGCGCGGCATCACGCATCGCCATGCCTAGAGGACACCCGTGGGGTAGGAGCCCAGCACCTTGAGCTCGGCGGCGCGCAACTGCACCTCCTCGAGCACCGCGGCGACCCGCGGCTCGTCACGATGCCCCTTGAAATCGATGAAGAAGACGTAGTTCCACACCCCGCTGCGCGAGGGCCGGGTCTCCAGGCGGGTCAGGTCGATCTGATGGCGATGGAAGGGCTCCAGCAGGTCGTGCAGGGCCCCCGGCTGGTTGCGCATGGCCACCACGATGGAGGTCTTGTCGTCGCCGGAGAGCGGCACGTCCTGATTGCCGATCACCAGGAAGCGGGTGGAGTTGTCCGGGCGGTCCTCGATCTTCTCGGCGATGCGCTCCAGGCCGTAGAGCTTGGCCGCCATGTCGCCGGCGATGGCCGCGCTGTGCCACTCGGTCTTGATCAGCTTGGCCGCCTCGGCATTGGAGGCCACCGGCACCCGCTCGGCGCCCGGGTAATGGGCGTCCAGCCACTTGCGGCACTGGGCGAAGGACTGGGGGTGGGAGTAGATGCGGCTCACCTTGTCCTGGCGGGTGTTGCTGGAGACCAGCAGGTGGTGATGGATGCGCAACACCACCTCGCCGCAGATGCGAATCGAGGAGTCGACGAAGGAATCGAGGGTGTGATTGATCACCCCCTCGGTGGAGTTCTCCACCGGCACCACGCCGTAGTTGGCGGCACCCGCCTCCACCTCGCGGAACACCTCGTCGATGGCTGCCATGGGCAGGCTGACGGCGCTGTCACCGAAGTGCTTGAGGGCCGCCTGCTGGGTAAAGGTGCCCTCGGGACCGAGGTAGGCCACCTTGATGGGCTGCTCGAGGGCCAGGCAGGCGGACATGATCTCGCGGAACAGCCGCGCCATCTCCTCGCTGTCCAGGGGGCCCGGGTTGAGCTCCATGATGCGCCGCAGCACCTGAGCCTCCCGCTCGGGGCGGTAGAAGACCGCCTTGGGATCCTCGGCGCTCTTGACCTGGGCCACCTGCTGGGCGGCCTGGGCGCGCTCGCTGATCAGCCGCAGGATATCGTTGTCCAGGCTATCGATGCGCTGGCGCAGCGCATCGAGATCGATGGGGGTATCACTCATGGGTGGTTCCCTTCTTATCGGGTCAATGGGGGACAGGCCCCCATTTCTTTAGCTTACCGCTTACCGCGGGGCTTAGCCCCGGCGCTTCTCGAAATCGGCCATGAAAGCCACCAGGGCATCCACCGCCGCCTCGGGCACGGCGTTATAGAGGCTGGCGCGCATGCCACCCACGCTGCGGTGGCCCTTGAGGTTGAGCAGCCCGGCCGCCTCGGCCTCGGCCAGGAAGGCGCCATTGAGGGCGTCGTCGGCCAGCACGAAGGGCACGTTCATCCGCGAGCGATTCGCCGGGGCGATGGGGTTGGAGTAGAAGTCGCTGGCGTCGATGGCCCCATAGAGCTTGGCCGCCTTGCGGGCGTTGATCGCGGCCATGGCCTCGAGGCCGCCCACGTCTTCCTTGAGCCACTGGAACACCAGACCCGCCAGGTACCAGGCGTAGCTCGGCGGGGTGTTGTACATGGAGCCGTTCTCGGCCATCAGCCGGTAGTTGAACATGCTGGGCGTCTGCGGGAGGGCGCGATCCAGCAGGTCGTCACGGACGATCACCAGGGTCAGGCCGGCGGGACCGATATTCTTCTGGGCCCCGGCATAGATGACACCGAATTTCGACACCTCCAGCGGCTCGGAGAGGATGCTGGAGGACATATCGCAGACCACCGGCACCGGCGCCTCGGGGATATAGTCGAAGGCCAGGCCACCGATGGTCTCGTTGGCGGTGTAGTGCAGGTAGGCGGCGTCCTCGGAGAGGGCGATCTCCGCCTGGCGCGGCACCGCACTCAGGCCCTTGTCGCTCTCGGCGGCGATATGGGCGCTGGCCAGGTGGCGCGCCTCGGCGATCGCCTTCTTGCCCCAGATCCCGGTATAGAGGTAGTTGGGGGTGCCGCCCCGGCCCAGCAGGTTATAGGGCAGCATGGCGAACTGCATGGAAGCGCCGCCCTGCAGGAAGAGCACGCGGTAATTGTCGGGGATGGCCAGCAACTGGCGCAGGTCGCGCTCGGCGGCCTCGGCGATAGCCACGAACTCATCGCTGCGGTGACTCATCTCCATCACCGAGAGGCCACGCCCCTGGTAGTCGAGCAGTTCATCGCGGGCCCGCTCCAGCACCGCGGTGGGCAGGGCCGCCGGCCCGGCGCAGAAATTGAAATGGCGTGTCATCGGTGTTTGGCAATGGGGGACAGACCCCCATTTTCTCCCTGTATTAGCTGTCTTCACCGTCACCGGCACCGAAATGGGGGTCTGTCCCCGCTTCGTCGCCCGCTTCGTCGCTTGGCGCGGCGCCCTCCTCCGAAGCCAAGGCATCTTCTGCCGGCGCTTCGCTCTCTTCCGGCTCGTCCACCCGTACCGTCTTGACCAGCTTTTCTCCCTCGCCGAGGCGAATCAGCATCACCCCCTGAGTATTACGGGAGGTGGTGGAGACCTCCTCGACTCGAGTCCGCACCAGGGTGCCGCGATCGGTGATCAGCATCATCTCGTCGGCGGAGTAGACCTGCATGGCGGCCACCAGGGCCCCGTTGCGCTCGCTGGTCTGCATGGCGATCACGCCCTGGCCACCGCGACCGCGCAGCGGGAACTCCTCCAGGCGGGTACGCTTGCCGTAGCCATTCTCGGAGGCAGTGAGGATGTAGATCTGGCCACCATTGCCGTTGACGGGGGTGACCTCCTCGCCTGCCTCGGCATCGGCTTCATTATCCGCCTCGGCATCGATCTGCTGGCTCTGCGGGATGATCAGGCTGATCACCTCGGCGCCGTCGGCGAGGCGCATGCCACGCACCCCCCGGGCGGTGCGGCCCATGGCCCGCACCGTGGTCTCCTCGAAGCGAATCGCCTTGCCATTGGAGGAGAGCAGCATGGCGTGGTCGCTGCCGCTGGTGATGGCGGCACCCACCAGGCGGTCGCCCTCTTCCAGGTCGATGGCGATCAGGCCGACGCTGCGCGGCCGCGAGAACTGCTCGAGGCTGGTGCGCTTGACGGTACCGCGAGCGGTGGCGAAGAAGATATAGCTCTCCGGGTCGTAGTCGCGCACCGGCAGGATGGCGTTGATCGACTCGCCCTCCTCCAGCGGCAGCATATTGACCAGCGGCTTGCCCCGGGAGCCGCGACTGGCCGCCGGCATCTCGTAGACCTTGAGCCAGTAGACCTTGCCGCGGTTGGAGAACAGCAGCACGGTGTCGTGGGTGGAGGCCACCAGCAGGTGCTCGATGACGTCCTCGTCCTTCATGGCGGTGGCGGACTTGCCGCGGCCGCCGCGACGCTGGGCCTGGTAGTCGGAGAGCGGCTGGGTCTTGGCATAGCCGGAGCGGGACACGGTGACCACCATGTCCTCCTCGGCGATCAGGTCTTCGATGGAGAGGTCCAGGTGGCTGGCCTGGATCTCGGTGCGACGCGGGTCGGCGAACTGCTCGCGCACCGCGGCCAGCTCCTCGCGGATCACCTCCAGCAGGCGCTCGCTGGAGGCCAGGATCGCCGTCAGCTCGGCGATCTTCTCGAGGATGCTCAGGTACTCGTCGAGGAGCTTCTCGGTTTCCAGGCCGGTGAGGCGATGCAGGCGCAGCTCGAGGATCGCCTGGGCCTGGCCCGGCGAGAGGCGGTATTCGCCGCCGGTGGGACTCAGGCCGAAGCCCTCGCCGAGCTCCTCCGGCTTGCAGGAGGTGGCCCCGGCGCGCTCCAGCATGGCGGTCACCTGCCCCGGCTGCCAGGTCTTGGCGAGCAGCTTCTCCTTGGCCTCGGTGGCGCTCGGCGAGGCCTTGATCAGCTCGATCACCTCGTCGATATTGGAGATGGCCACCGCCAGGCCCTCGAGGATATGGCCGCGCTCGCGGGCCTTCTTCAATTCGAAGAGGGTGCGCCGGGTCACCACCTCGCGGCGGTGACGAATAAAGGCCTCGAGGATCTCCTTGAGGTTGAGGATCTTCGGCTGGCCGTCTTCCAGGGCCACCATATTGATGCCGAAGACGTTCTGCAGCTGGGTCTGGGCGAAGAGATTGTTGACCACCACCTCGCCGGACTCGCCCCGCTTGACCTCGATGACGACGCGCAGACCGTCCTTGTCGGACTCGTCGCGCAGTTCGGCGATGCCCTCGATCTTCTTGTCCTTGACCAGCTCGGCGATCTTCTCGATCAGCCGCGCCTTGTTCACCTGGTAGGGCAGCTCGGTGATGATGATATGGTCACGACCGCTCTTGTCGTCATGCTCGATGGTGTGCAGGGCACGCACGTAGATGCGCCCGCGGCCGGTACGATAGGCCTCGAGGATGCCGGCGCGGCCGTTGATGATGGCGCCGGTGGGGAAATCGGGACCGGGGATATACTCCATCAGGTCGTCGACGCTGAGGGTGTAGTCGTCGATCAACGCCAGGCAGGCGTCGATGACCTCGCCCATGTTGTGGGGCGGGATATTGGTGGCCATGCCCACGGCGATACCGGAGGAGCCGTTGACCAGCAGGTTGGGCACCTTGGTGGGCAGCACCTCGGGGATGCGCTCGGTGCCGTCGTAGTTGTCGACCCAGTCGACGGTGTCCTTCTCCAGGTCGGCCAGCAGCTCGTGGGCCAGGCGCGCCATGCGCACCTCGGTGTAACGCATGGCGGCGGCACTGTCGCCGTCGATGGAACCGAAGTTGCCCTGGCCATCCACCAGCACATGGCGCATCGAGAAGTCCTGGGCCATGCGCACGATGGTGTCGTAGACGGCACTGTCACCGTGGGGGTGATACTTACCGATGACGTCACCGACCACACGGGCGGACTTCTTGTAGGCCTTGTTCCAGTCGTTGCCGAGCTCGTTCATGGCGAACAAGACCCGGCGGTGCACCGGCTTGAGGCCATCGCGCACGTCCGGCAGCGCCCGGCCGATGATCACGCTCATGGCGTAATCGAGGTACGACTGCTTCAGTTCGTCCTCGATATTGACTGGCAGAATCTCTCTGGCGATCTCACCCATGGGTCGTCGAATCCTTGTACTGCGACAGATTGGCGCGACGGCGATAGCGTCGTGACAGCAGGGGCGGAGTATACCACCGCCCCACCCTCAAGGGCAGCGGGGCGGTCGGGACAGGACGCCAGAGCGCCTATAACGCGAAAGGGATTAATCGAGGGTATCGGGATCGACCACCAGCGGCGCCAGGACCTCGCGCAGCATCCCTTCGATAGGCAGGGCCCGCTGGCTGGCGTCATCCAATAGCACGAAGGTCAGGCCAGGGTATCGGGATCGACCACCAGTGGCGCCAGGACCTCGCGCAGCGCCCCTTCGATAGGCAGGGCCCGCTGGCTGGCGACATCTAGAGAAGCACGAAGGTCAGGCCAGGGTATCGGGATCAACCACCAGCGGCGCCAGGACCTCGCGCAGCACCCCTTCGATGGGCAGGGCCCGCTGGCTGGCGACATCCAATAGCACGAAGGTCAGGGTGGCCTCGACCACCAGGCCGCCATCGTCGCGCCGCAGGATACGCTGGCGCATCCTGGCGCTGCGCCCGCCGAGCTCGGCCAGCACCGTCTGCACCTCCAGGTCATCGCCGGCCACCGCCGCGCGGCGATAGTCGATATTGAGATTGACCGCCACCAGCGCCACCTCCCCCGGGGCGAACCACTTGGCCACTTCGGGGCGCTCGTCGAAATAGGCCCAACGGCCCTCCTCGAGGAACTCCAGGTAGCGGGCATTGTTGACGTGGCCATAGCCGTCCAGGTGGTAGCCGCGTACGCGCAGCCGAGTCGAGGTCAGAGAAGGCGTCATCGAGGGCTCCTTGGGGTTGTGATCGGGACCAACACCTCGAGTGTAGGGACCCGCAAGGGCACAATCAAACGAAGGTTTGAAACAAGCGAAACCCCACCGCTGCGCTGGTACCCACCGCCGCCTTTGGCCATAATAGGCCTCCTTTTTTGTCCAGGACTGGCTATGTGGTTCAAGCACTTGCATCTCTATCGACTGCATGACACCGAGGTCATCCCGCTGGAAGCCCTGGAGGAGCGGCTCGCCGAGCAGGCCTTCCGTCCCCTGGGCGGTAGCGAGGCGACCCGACTGGGGTGGCGTACCCCGGGCGGGCGCACCAGCCCCCGTTTCGTGCATGAGGTGCAGGGCCATCGTCTGCTCTCGGCGCTGCGCCAGGAGCGGGTACTGCCCAGCGCCGTGGTCCGCGAGGAGGTCGAGGAGCGCGCCGCCGATCGCGAGGCCGCCGAGGGCCGCCCCCTGCCCCGCCGCGAGCGTCAGGCCATCAAGGAGCAGGTCTACGAAGAGTTCCTGCCCCGCGCCTTCGTGCGCAGCCAGCGCCTCGACCTGTGGTGGGATACCCGTGGCGGCCTGATCGGCATCAATGCCAGCTCCCGCAAGCGCGCCGAGGAGATCCTCGACCTGCTGCGCCAGACCCTGGGCAGCCTCAAGGTCACCCCGCTGGCCACCCAGATGCTGCCGATCCGCGCCATGACCGCCTGGCTCAGCGATGCCGACCAGCGCCCCGAGGGACTGATCCTCGGCGACCAGGTGGAGCTCAAGTCCAAGGACGAGGGCGTGGTCCGGGCCCGGCAGATGGACCTGGACAGCGACGAGATCAAGCAGTTGCTGGAGAACGACCGCCAGGTGACGCGCCTCGCCCTGGAGGTGGAGGGCCAGCTTGCCTGGACCCTGCACGATGACCTGGCCCTGAAGTCGCTGCGTTTCGCCGATGCGGTGATCGATGAGGCGGCCCAGGCGGACGATGGCGACGACGCCATCCTGCGCCTGGAGACCGACTTCGCCCTGATGGCCCAGACCCTCGCCCCGGTCATCGCCCAACTGACCCGCTGGCTGGGCGGTGAAGCCAGCGCCCAGGAGAGCGGCAGCCCCGCCCTGGCCCAACAATAATGAGCGTGTGATAGCCCCGTGACACAAGCATCGATCGATACCCCGGATCCCTTCGCCGAGATTCGCCCCTACCACGACGACGAGGTCGCCGAGGTCCTGGCGCGCCTGGCCCGCGACCCGGAGCTGCTCGACGCCCTGACCCAGTTCAAGCTGCCGCGCCTGGCCCGCTTCGCTCCCGGCCTGGCGCGCGCCCTGGCCAGCTTCGTCGTGCGCCGCGAGGTCCGTGGCGTGACCAGCGTGCGCGACTTCCAGATGCGCATCGCCGGTTACATGCAGCGCATGATCCGTACCACTACCGACGCCTTCGAGGTCACCGGCCTGGAGGCCCTGGATAGCGACACCGCCTACCTGTTCATCGGCAACCATCGGGACATCTCCCTGGACCCGGCCTTCGTCAATTACGCCCTCTACCTGGCCGGGCGCAACACGGTACGCATCGCCATCGGCGACAACCTGCTGCAGAAGCCCTATGTCAGCGACCTGATGCGCCTCAACAAGAGCTTTATCGTGCCACGCAGCGCCCGGGGCAAGCGCGCCATGCTGGCCGCCTACCAGCAGCTCTCCGCCTACATCCGCCACTCCATCGTCGAGGACAATCACTCCATCTGGATGGCCCAGCGGGAGGGCCGCGCCAAGGACGGCATCGACCGGGCCGACCCGGCGATCGTCAAGATGCTGACCATGGCGAGCCGTCAGCGGGACAAGGGCGTGGGCATCGGCGAGGCGATCCGCGAACTGCGCCTGGTGCCGGTGTCGATCAGCTACGAGTACGACCCCTGCGACCTGCAGAAGGCCCGCGAACTGCATGCCCTGCACACCGAGGGGCGCTACGAGAAGGTCCAGTACGAGGATATCCGCTCTATCGTCGCCGGCATCACCGGCCCCAAGGGGCGCATCCGGCTACACTTCGGGACACCCCTCGGCCAGGGGGTGGAACTCGACTCTCCCGAGGCGGTGGCCACCGAGATCGACCGCCAGGTGCTGGCCGGCTACCACCTCTTCCCCAGCCACTACCTGGCCCTGGAGGCCAGCACGGCGATCGACGAGAGCGTACGCAAGGAGCTGCTCGACCTCAGCGACGTCACCGAGGCGGATCGCCAACGCTTCGCGGCACGCCTGGCCGAGGTACCGGAGCCGCTGCGCGACTGGTGGCTGGCCCAGTACGCCAACCCGGTGCTCAATCGCGCCGGCAAGCTGTAAACCCGGCAAACTGCGCAGGATTTCGACCATGGCTCATGCCCACCACTCCCACCTCACGCCGGCCGACAAGGGGCGCGAAGCCCGCCGGGTCACCCTGGTGGGCGCCTTCTTCGACGGCCTGCTGGGCCTGCTCAAGGTGGTGGTGGGCTTTCTGGTCGGATCCGCGGCCCTGGTGGCCGATGGTATCCACTCCTTCTCCGACCTGGTCACCGACGGCTTCGTGCTGGCCGCCACCTATTTCGGCCACCAGGCCCCGGACCGCAACCACCCCTATGGCCATGGCCGCATCGAGACCCTGGCCACCCTGTGGCTGGGCAGCGTGCTGATCTTCGTGGCCGGCGGCATCGCCTGGGCCAGCGCGGTACGGCTCTTTACCGGCACGCCGATCCCCGCCCCGGGCCTCTGGGCGATCCTGCTGGCGGTGGTCGCCCTGGGCATCAAGGAGTGGCTCTACCACTACACCCTGCGCACCGCCCGTCGCATCGGTTCCAAGCTGCTGGAAGCCAACGCCTGGCACTCGCGCACCGACGCCCTCTCCACCGTGGTGGTGCTGGTGGGCCTGATCGGCGCCCAGCTCGGCCATGGCTGGCTGGATGCCGTGGCCGCGGTGCTGGTGGCCCTGCTGGTGGGCAAGATCGGCGGGCGTCTGCTGTGGGAGTCCAGCCAGGAACTGATCGACACCGCCCTGCCGGAGTCCGAGCAGGCGGCGATGCGCCAGGAGGGGCAGCGGGTCCCCGGCGTCCACGGCATCCACGACCTGCGCACCCGCACCGTGGGCGGCAACGTGCTGCTCGACCTGCATATCGTGGTGCCGCCCCGGGTCACCGTCTCCGAGGCCCACGAGATCGGCAACGAGGTGAGTCGCCGATTGCGCCAGGCCTTCCCCGACCTGCACGACGTGACCTTCCATATCGACCCCGAGGATGACCAGGGCATGCTGGCTCATAGCCATCAGCCGGGCCTGCCGCTGCGCAGCGAAGTGGAAGCCCAGCTGGCCGAGGCCTGGGACGGGGAGGCCTGCTGGCAGCGCCGGGTGGCCCTGGACCTGCATTACCTGGATAACCGCATCGATATTTCGCTGTATATTGCCGAAGCCCCGGCAGATATGGCCCTGGATGCGCTGGCCGACAAGCTGCGGCGTGACGCCGCCCACCTGCCCTGGCTCGGCCTCCTGCGTCTCTGGGTGGGCCCCGGCGAGGCCGCCTAGCCCCTCTCTTCTCTCCCCCTCTCCGCGTGACCTGCTTGCCTGGCCTGCTAGACTGGTAACATTCTGAAACATAATGTTGCCCCGGGTGCCGCCATGAGCCCATGCCCACCGGTCACGACCCCGCTGACCCGCCGCCGCTTCCTGGCGGTGGGAGGCGGCGTGCTGCTGGCCGGCCTGCTGGGCTTTTCCCCCTCCGAGGCACGCCTGGATGCCTCACGCCTCAGGGAGAGCATGCAGCGACTCTATGGTAACCGCGGCCTAGAGGCCCTGGAGGCCTGGTTGGCCCTGCTGCGACAGCTGGAAGGGGCCCCCCTCGATACCCAGCTTCGCGAGGTCAATCAGTTCTTCAACCGGCGCATTCGCTGGGTCGACGATATCGATAACTGGGGCGCCGAGGATCACTGGGCCACGCCCCTGGAGACCCTGGGCCAGGGCCAGGGGGACTGCGAGGACTACTCGATCGCCAAGTACATCACCCTCAAGCAGTTAGGGGTGCCCGGCGACAGATTGCGCATGATCTATGTGCGGGCACGGCTCGGTCGCAGCAGCATCACCCAGGCGCATATGGTGCTGGGCTATTACGCGACCCCCGGGGCGGAGCCATTGATCCTCGACAACCTGGTGCCCTCCATTACCCCGGCCGGCCAGCGGGTCGACCTGGACCCGGTGTTCAGCTTCAACAGCCAGGGCCTGTGGGTCGGCGACTCGCCGGCCTCACGGGCCGATCCCGTCGCCCGCCTCTCCCGCTGGCGCAGCGTCCTGGCACGCATGGAGGAGCAAGGCTTCCTATGACGCCCTCTCCCTCCCCCCAAGGCCTATCGGCTAACGAGGTGCTCCCATGTCACTGATCAAGCAGCTCTGGCTTATCGTCGGTCTGGTGCTACTGCTGGCTTTCGGCGGCAGCCTGATCATCGGGCTCACCGCCACCCGGCACTATATCGAGCAGGAAGTGCGCATCAAGAACGCCGACAACGCCAATGCCCTGGCACTGAGCATGTCCCAGCTCGACAAGGACCCCGTGATCATCGAGCTACTGCTGGCGGCCCAGTTCGACACCGGCCATTACCGCCGGATCAGCCTGGAGAGCGCCACCGGCGAGCCGATCGTGCACCGCGAGGCCGACGAGCATGTCGATGACCTGCCTCGCTGGTTCGTGGAACTGGTGCGCTTCGAGGTGCCTCCCGGTCGCGCCGTGGTTCAGGACGGCTGGCGACAGTACGGCACCCTGACCCTGGCCAGCCAGCATAGCTATGCCTACCACACCCTATGGCGCAGCAGCCTGCGCCTGACCGCCTGGTTCCTGCTGGCGGGCCTGTTCAGCGCCCTGCTCGCCTGGTGGATCGTGCGTGGCATCCAGCGCCCCCTGCGGGCCACGGTGGACCAGGCCCAGGAGATCGGCGAACGTCGCTTCACCACCCGCCCGGAGCCACGCACCCGGGAGCTGCGTGATGTGACCTCGGCCATGAACCGGCTCTCCCTCCAGGTGAGAGAGATGCTGACCGAGGAGGGTGAAAAGCTCGACCGCCTGCGCCACCGCCTGCAGCTCGACCCCCTGACCCAGCTGACCAACCGCGAGCATTTCATGCAGCAGCTACAGGTCAGCCTGGAGAGCGAACGCCGCCGCGCCCACGGCTACCTCGCCCTGGTCCGGGTGGGTGAGCTGGCCACCTTCAACGAGCGGCTGGGGCATGCCCGGGTCGATGGTTTGCTGAAGGAGCTGGGCCAGGCCCTCAAGCGCATGACCGATGGCGAGGAAGGCGCCTACTGTGGTCGCCTCAATGGCAGCGACTTCGCCCTGATGCTGCCCTGGGAGGATGATGCCCATGCCATGGCCAAACGCCTGGCCGATAGCCTCCACCCCCTGGCCGATGCCGCCGAGGGCATTCCCCTGCCCATGGCCATCGTCCGCCTGACCCCGGACAGCCAGCGGGCCGAACTGCTCAGCCGCCTGGATGCCGGCATCGCCGAGGCCGAGGCCCGGGGAGCCAGATCTCATGTCATCGATAGCTGCGAATCCCAGCCGCCGCTGTTCACCAGTCATGAGCAGTGGCGCCAGGCCCTGAGCGCCGCCCTCGATGACGGCGTCTACCTGGCCCACTACCCGGTGCTGAGCCCCGAGGGGGAACTGCTCCACCACGAGTGCCCCTCTCGGCTGCGCCTCCTGGGGCATTGGCGGGGGCCAAGCCTCTTCATGCCCTGGATTCGCCGCCTGGCGCTGCACGCCCGGCTCGACCTGGCCGTGGTCACCCAGGCCTTGCGCGAGATCGATCGGGATGGTCTGCCGCGGGGTATCCACCTGTCACTGGAGGGCATCAGTGACAGCCATCTGATCGGTCAACTTCAGCGGCTGCTCTCCACTCATGCCGAGGCCAGCCGAGCGCTGTGGCTGGAGCTGCCCCAGGTGGCGGTGGAACACCGCCTGGAGCGGGTCCGCGACCTCTGCCAGGCACTCCGCCCCCATGGCTGCCCAATCGGCCTGGAACACGCCGGCGCCGGCCTGGCGCGGCTCGCCGACCTTCAGGATCTGGGGCTTGGCTATATCAAGCTGGACGTGAGCCTGGTGGGAGGCATCGACGGCAGCCAGGAACGCCAGACCATCGTGCGCGGCATGGTGACCCTATGCCGCTCGCTGGGCATCCTGGCCATCGCCGAGGGGGTCGCCACCCACGCGGAGCGGGATACCCTGGTCGAGATCGGCGTCCATGGCCTGACCGGACCGGGCATCCGTGACCCGCGCCACGAGCTGGAGGACGATAGCGACGGTTGAACGTCGATCAGATGACGCCATCCTCCTCATCATCCAGCAGATTGACGCTATTGATCCGGCGACGCAGCGACTGCCGGGTCAACAGCTTGTCCCGGGCCGCATCGGGCAGGTCGGTGAAGCTGATCACCCCCTTCTCCATCAGCACCTGGATCAGGTCCTCCAGCACCCGGACCAGCTCCAGGTCCGAGGCCTGCATGGGATCCCGGGCGGTCTCCCGGCCCAGGAAGCGATCCAGCTCGGGATCGTCCCCGGGCAGCCACTCCCGGCACTCGGGGGTCGCCTCCCGGCTGACCCTGCGCAAGGCCCCCGTCTCATCCCGGCTCACGTACATGGCACCCTCCTCGCCCAAGCGTATCTTGACTTCAGCATAACCCAATATAAAAAAAACCGTGCCCGCAAGGCGGGCACGGCGGTGGGTGGATGCGATCGAGTCGGCTCAATCGATATTCAGCTGGCCATTGTTGAGCATTTCATCCACCAAGGTTGCGCTGAATTCCACCCCCTTGAGGATAATGGTCTGGTCGACTTTGCTCTCGTCGAAGTTACCGTCGGTAAAGCCGCCACTGGTACTGATATGCAGCACGGTATCGTCACCATCGGCCTCGGCATGCAGGTAGTTGGCCAGAGTGACCTCGGTAGCACCATCGAGCAAGTCGCCGATATCCAGCCGATCCGCCTCCCCGCTCCCGGTATAGCCATCGATCAGGTCGAGGGTGAAGTCCATCACCAGATCCACGGCGGGATCCCCCTCGCTTCCTTGGTCGTTGAGCTGCCACTGGAAGGTATCGGCACCCAGACCACCCCAGAGCACATCGTTGCCGGCTCCGCCGATCAGGGTGTCGTTGCCATCACCACCAATCAAGGTATCGTCACCGGCGCCACCGTCGAGGATCACGCCTCCATCACCGGCGACCAGCAGGTCGTTGTCGTCTCCACCGATCAGCTCATCGCCGCCACTGGTACCGTCGATATAGACCTTGCCATCGCCAGACCCCTCCAGCACCGTGCTGTCACCCTCCCCCACGATGACTTCGGTATCCGCATCGATGGTCACGGAGAAGCTCTCGGTCACGCTGTCGCCATCACCATCGACCACCTCCACGGTAAAGGCCAGGGTCTGATCATCCGGCAGGATGCTGATTGAGGTCTCGGTGCCATAGAGGCGAGCTGCATCACCACTCAGATGGTCGATCTGTATTGCATGGAACTCATCGACCCCGGCAATCAAGCTACTATCGATCTCTACGCTGCCAAAGTGGTCACCACCGATATTCTGCGAGGTGACGGTCTCTTCGAACACATGGAGGATGTTTCCCTCCTCGTCATAGAGGGTGAAGCGGAAAGTCGAAGAGCCCGGGTTCTGATAGCGGAACGTCAGGGTTATCGCATCGATGGACTTCTTGTCATCATTTAGGTCGGGGGAGGTATTGGGATCACCATCCTTATCCCCCTCGAAGAACTCCAGCCGCAGCATATCATCGGGGTTGAATAGGTTATTACCCACCCCAATGCCCTGTTGACTGGGGTTAATATTTCCACTCCCAGTAAAGCGAATATCGGTCTCCAGCTCCTGACCATCGAGAACCTGCTCGGCCCATAGTTCCGTAAAGTTCCCCGGTAGCTGCTGATTCAGCTCGAGGGTCTCCGTAGTAGTCGGGTTGGGCGTCACCAGGTTAAAGTCGTAGGTACCGTCGACCCAAACCGTCAGCTCGAAGAAGACCTCATCGTCATCGCCAAAGATGGCGGTCAGCTTCTCGCCTAGATACTCTCCGTCCTCCCCGAATAGATCTTCCCTGACAAGCTCTACTCCCTCCAGCTCTGTCGTCAGGAGGACATTGATTCCACTGTCAATGATATTGCTATCCGCCAAGAGCCCATCGGCTCCGGCATCGAAGCTCCATAGCCCGGTAAAGGTATTGGCCACATTGACGATATCCAGGCTATTCACGAAGTGAATGACCGGGCCATCATCCAGGAACACCACCAGGGCACCGACTTCCGCCGTGGCAGTCGTGGTGTCGCCATCCCCATCGGTGGCGGTCACCACCGCATAGACCAGGCCATCCAGGTCCACGGCGTCATTGGGATCGGTCTCGTCCGGGTGATGCAGCGAGGCGTAGAGCACCACGTTGAGGTGGCCGTCTTCGTCCAGAGCCACCACGAAGACCACCGCGCCATCGGGATTGGGCTCGCCACCACCATCGGCCACTCGACCGACAATGGCCCCACCTTCTTCGAACAGATAAATCTTGGTGCCGTCGGTGGTCATCAGTCCGGAGTCGACCCCGCTGGTAACCACCTCGGCGTCGGCGTCGCTGGCATCATACAACGCCAGACCGAAGGCCAGGCCGCCCCCAGCGGCTTCACCATCAGCACCGAAGTCCACCATGGCGGTGACAACGGCGCTGCCGCTGCGGGCATACTGGGCGTCACCGAAGTCGACGTCCGCCAGGGCCTCACCATCGAAGCCGGCAAACAGCAGTTGGATCGCCTCGGGCAGATCTCCAAAGGCCAGCTCATCGGCTTGATCACCGGCACTTTCATCGATGGTGGCACTACCATCCTGATCGACAATGATCTCTTCGACTGTCGGACCGTCATCGACGAAGGTGATCACCGCGCCGATCTCGGCACCGCCGCTGGCGGTGTCGCCGTCGCCGTCGGTGATCTCCACCGTGGCGGTGATCAGCCCGGCCAGGCTCAGGGTATCGCTGTGCTCGCCGTCGCTGTCGTCACCGGCCACCGGGTGCGCCAGGGCCACGTACTGGGTCACCGTGATGCTGCCGTCGGCGTTGATCTCCACCGTGAAGGCGACATTGGTACCGTCGTACTGGCCCTCGATCACCGTATCGGACACCGCGACCAAGGTGATGGCATGCCCACCGACCGTGGTGGTCAACTCGGTGCTGCCATCGCCGCTCAGCGCCAGGCCATAGACGATGCTGTCATCCTCGGCGGGACCATCGGCCCCGAACAGGGCGGTGAAGTCGAGGACCGCCCCGCCACTGGTGGCAATGATCGGACCGCCCGCGAAGTTCTCGCCGGCATCGGTCTCGTCGAGCAGCACCGCCACCTCATCGGCCAGGACCACGTCCTCCAGCACCGGGCCGTCATCGACGAAGGTGATCACCGCGCCGATCTCGGCACCGCCGCTGGCGGTGTCGCCGTCGCCGTCGGTGATCTCCACCGTGGCGGTGATCAGCCCGGCCAGGCTCAGGGTATCGCTGTGCTCGCCGTCGCTGTCGTCACCGGCCACCGGGTGCGCCAGGGCCACGTACTGGGTCACCGTGATGCTGCCGTCGGCGTTGATCTCCACCGTGAAGGCGACATTGGTACCGTCGTACTGGCCCTCGATCACCGTATCGGACACCGCGACCAAAGTGATGGCATGCCCACCGACCGTGGTGGTCAACTCGGTGCTGCCATCGCCGCTCAGCGCCAGGCCATAGACGATGCTGTCATCCTCGGCGGGACCATCGGCCCCGAACAGGGCGGTGAAGTCGAGGACCGCCCCGCCACTGGTGGCAATGATCGGACCGCCCGCGAAGTTCTCACCGGCGTCGGTCTCGTCGAGCAGCACCGCCACGTCATCGGCCAGGGCCACGTCCTCCAGCACCGGCACATCATCGAAGAAGGTCACCACCAGGTTGCCCTGGGCCGAGTCGCCATCGCTATCCAGCACGGTAAAGGTCAGCGTGGTCTGGACGCTTTCGTCGCCTTCGGTACCGGGCTCGGTATGCAGCACATTGGTCAGCAGGGTAAGGGTGTACTCGCCAGTGACGGGATTCACCGTCAGCTCGAACAGGTCGGTGCCATCGCGATCACCGCCCTCGATGGTGGCAGTCAGGGTATTGCCGCTCCAGCTATAGACCACCAGCTCGGTGCCGATGGTGGCGGTAGTGCCCGCCATGGCGGCGAAGTTAATGCCGCCGATACCATCCAGCCCGAAATCGAAGTTCAGGGTGCCCTCGAAGAAGGATCCCCCCTCGATTAAAAGATTCTCGTCGAAGAGCTCGGCCTCGGAGCTACCCGCGGAAGGGAAGAAGTTCTCCTCTTCGAGCAATTGCGGCTCGCCGAGCCCGCCCTCGGGGCCTCCGGCCAGACCGAAGCCGTATTGAAAGCTCAGCGGATCCACGCCTTCGGTGATCCGCGCCAGGCGCACGAAGCCATGGCCGCCACCGGCGGCATCACCGGCACCGGCGCCCGCGGCGGTATCCTCGAGGATATCCAGCAGGTCGATATCGTCGTCCTCTAGAGCCGCCAGCAAGGCCTCGACCTCATCGTCCTGGACGCTGGCCTGTTCGGCATCCACCTCGACACCGGGGACCAGCTCGGCCTGCATCAGCACTTCCTGACCGGGCTCGATCACCACCAGGCCGGCCTCGCCGCCCCCGAAGTCAAGATCGACGCTGCCGTCATCGGAAGTGACCACCACTTCGCCTTCCTGGAGCACGTCGCCGGGACGCAGCTCACGAAGGTTGCCCTCGGCGTCCCGCGCCCAGGCCTGTCCGGTTACCGAGAGAACGACTGCGATGCTCATGGCGTATCCCCTTCCTTAGCCATCGATGAGTGCCCGGAGCGCACAGCGGCTCCACAAGGCTGGCCGACAGCGGTCGGCACTTATCTCAAGGCTAGGAGAGGAGGAAGAGGCGGAGTATTGGACCGTGGTACAGGGTAACCAAATGTTTCCCTATGTTTCCTGAGCAGGACCTCAGGTGGTCTCCAGATGCCCGGAGAGCTTGAGGATCAGCTGCATGCGATCGCGCACACCGAGCTTGCGGAAGGCGGCCCCCAGGTGCGCCTTGACGGTACGCTCGGTGATCTCGAGCCCCCGGGCCACCTCCTTGTTGGTGTGGCCGGCGGCCACCGCCAGCACCACGTCCCGCTCCCGGGAGGTCAGCTCGGCCAGTACGCTGGCCTGATCCGCCAGGCCGCCGCCCAGGGCACGGAAGGTCGCGCCCACCACCTCGCTGAGCAGCTCCGGTCCCACCCAGAGCCCATGATGCATGGTGACCAGGGCCACCTCATGCAGCAACTCCACGGAGCCCAGCGCATGAGCGTAGCCACGAGCCCCGGCGCCCAGGGCCTGGAAGGCCTCTTCCTTGCAGGGTAGCCAGGAGAGTACCACGCAGATCACCCCCTGCTTCGCCAGGGTCTCCACCACCGGGAGCCAGCCATCGTTATCGCCGAGGACCCAGGCATGATCGCCCTGGCCGAGGCGACTCACCGCCTCCTCGGCCGTTAGCGTCCAGCCATCGGGAAAGGCGTGTTGCCAGCGCGGCAGGGGCGAGCGCCCCGAGACCACCAGAACATGTCGCATGGTCAGCGCTCCGTCATTGCATTGCCCATCCCGCGCAGCACCGGCTTGAGCAGGTACTCCATGATGGTGCGCTGTCCGGTGCGGATATCGACCTGGGCGGTCATGCCGGGAATGATCGGCATCTCCGGTGCCAGGGTCGCCTCCTGGGTGCGCACCCGGACCAGGTAGAAGGTGTTGCCGTTGTCATCGGTGATGGTATCGGCGCTGATATGCTCCAGTTGGGCATCGAGCCCGCCAAAGATGGTGAAATCGTAGGCGGTCAGCTTGATAAAGGCCTCCTGCCCGGGCCGCAGGAAGGCGATATCCTGGGGGGCGATGCGTGCCTCCACCAACAGCTGATCATCGGTTGGCACGATCTCCACCACGTCCTGGCCGGGTTGGGCCACCCCGCCCAGGGTGGTGATATTGAGGCGCTGCACGATCCCCGCGACCGGCGCACGCAGCTCCGCCAGGCGTACCCGGTCCTCGAGGCCGGTGCTACTCTCCTGCAGGGCCGAGAGCTCACCCATGGTCTGGGCCAGTTCGTTACGCCATTCGCCGCGGCGCTCAAGGGTGATCTCGCGAAGTTGCGCCTGGGCCTCTTCCACGCCCGCTTCGAGACGCGAGACCTGGGCACTGGCCTGGCTACGCTCGCCGCTGGCCCGGGAGACCTCCCGGCGCAGCCGGATCACCTCCACCTCGGAGACCGCCCCGCTCTGCAGCAGCGGCTGGGTCATGTTGAGCTCCTGGCTGGCCAGCCCCAGGTCCCGCGATGCGGCATTGAAACGCGCCCGGGCCTCGTTCAACTCTTCGCGGCGCTGGGTCAGGCGCTCGCGGACGATGCTCTCCTGCTCGCGCAGTTCGGCCCTTCGCCCCTCATAGAGCTCCCGCTCTCGCTCCACCAGGTCGGGGGCCTGGGCCACCAACTCGGGGGAAGGACGATAGATATCGTCGGCCACCAGGGCGCGCAGCCGTTCCGCCCGTGCCTGCAGGGCCCAGACCCGGGCCTGGTTCTCGCGGAAGCTCGAGGCATAGCGGGTCGGATCGATGCGCATCAGGAGCTGGCCGGCCTCCACCCGCTGCCCCTCGGCCACCAGGATCTCCTGCACCACGCCCCCGTCGTAGGACTGCACCCGTTGCAGTTGAGATGAGGGAATGATGCGCCCGTCGCCCTTGGTCACTTCATCGATCTGTGCCAGGGTCGCCCAGATCACCAGCCCCACCAGTGCCATTACCACCAGATAGAGGAAGGCCCGGGCCCGCAGCGGCTCCTGCTGCATGCGTGCCCAGTCGGCGTCGCTGGCCCAGTCCCGATTGAGGTGAGCCGAGGAGACCCAGCGCGAGAAGAGGCGATCGATCAGCGGCCGGAAGGGCTTGCCGCCGCCCTCGCTGAGACGCCCGATCCGCTCGAAACCACGCTGCTCCAGGGTCGGCTTGCGCTCTGCCATCAGCGTGCCCTCCCGATCTGTCCGCTACGCAGGGCGGCCACCACCTTATCCTTGGGCCCATCCGCCACCACCTTGCCGGCATCGATGACGATGATGCGCTCCACCAGCGCCAGCAGCGAGGTGCGATGAGTCACCACCACCAGGGTCTTGTGCTCCGCCAGGCTGGCGAGGCGCTGCTTGAAGGCCTCCTCGCTGGCGTGATCCATGGCGCTGCTGGGCTCATCCAGCAGCAGAATGGCGGGATCCATCACCATCGCCCGGGCGATGGCCACGCTCTGACGCTGGCCGCCGGAGAGCGACTCGCCACGCTCCCCCACCGGCATATCCAGCCCCAGGGGATGACGATTGACCAGCTCGGTGAGCCCCGCCACCTCCAGGGCCTGCTGCAATGCCTCGTCGCTCACCCCTTCGCTGCCGCCTCCGGCGATGATGTTGTCGCGCAGGCTGCCGAAGAAGAGGCTGACGTCCTGGGGCACGTAGCCGATATGCCGACGCAGGTCCATGGGATCCCACTGGCGGATATCCACCCCATCCACGCTGACGGCCCCCGCGGTAGGCTGGTAGAGCCCCAGGATCAGCTTGTCCAGGGTCGACTTGCCGGAGCCGATGCGTCCCAGCAGGGCGACCTTCTCACCGGCTCCGATCTTCAACGAGACGTCACGCAGCGCCTCCTGGGCCTCCTCCGGGTAACGGAAGCTCACCTTGTCGAAGGCGATCTCACCACGAATCACCGGGCGGCTGATCAGGTGGCGGCCTTCCTCGCGCTCCTGGGGCTTCTCCATCACCTGATCGAGGCCCGCCAGGGCGGTGGAGGACTGGTGATACTGCGCCAACAGGGAAGCCGCCTGGCTGATCGGCGCCATGGCGCGGGACGACAACAGATAGGCGGCGATCAACCCGCCCTGGCTCAACTCCCCGGCGATGATCAGGTAGACCCCGATGATGATCACCGACACCGCCACCGTATGCTGTGCCCAGAGGGCCACGCTGGACACCGAACTGCTCAGCAGCCGCAGTTGCGCCGAGGTCCGCGACAGGAAGGCCGTGGTCTTCTCCCATAGCCCCTGAATCCGCCCCTCGGCGCGCAGCGCCTTGACGGTCTCCAGGTTGGAGACCGACTCCACCAGGCTGGCATTGCGCTGGGCACTGACCCGCCAGGTGGTCTCGGATAGCTCGTGCATGCGACTCTGGGCGGCCAGTGCATAGAGCAGCACGAAGAGCGCGCCGATGGCAATGGGGATCACCAGGGGCACGCCGATGATCGCCACGATGCCGGCGAAGAGCAGCACGAAGGGCAGGTCCACCAGGGCCACCACGGTGGCGGAGCCGATAAAGCCGCGCACCGCCTCGAAGGAGTGCAGGGTCGCGGCGAAGGAACCGGTGGAGGCCGGTCGTGCCTCCATGCGCATGCCCAGGACCCGCTCCATGATGCTGCTGGAGAGCTTGACGTCGGCGCGGCTGGCGGCCAGGTCGACGAAGGCACTGCGCATCAGGCGCAGCGCCAGGTCGAAGCAGAGCACCACGAAGACCCCCGCCGCCAGGGCCCAGAGGGTCTCGGTGGCCTGGTTGGGCACCACCCGGTCGTAGACATTGAGCACGAACAGCGGCATGGCCACGGCGAAGAGGTTGATCAGTACCGAACCCACCAGCACGTCACGGTAGAGGCGTCGATTCTCGGCGATCACCCCCCAGAACCAATGCCGGGCGCGCAACCGCTTGACCTCCGGCCCCCGGGCATCGAAACGGAAACTGGGGCGGGCGTAGATGGCTCGACCACTATAGCGCGCCTCCAGTTCGTCGAGGCCGACTGGCGTGGCGGCCTCCCCCAGTTCGGGGAAGATCACCTCGGCGCGCCGCGCCTTCACGTCCAGGGAGACCAGCACGCAGGCCCGGTGGGGCTCGAGCATCAGGATCACCGGAAACAGGGCTGGATTGAGCCGCACCAGGGCACAGCGGGCCTGGCGCGCCGCCAGCCCCGCCCGCTTGGCCGCCCGCGGGAAGACCCCGGGGGTCAGCTCGCCGTTCTCCAACGGCAGGCCGGCCACCAGGGCCTCGGTCACGACCTCGTGGTCGTGGGCACGCGCCACGACCCTGAGACATTCGGCCAGATCGCCTCCGGCGAAACGGAACCACTTCTCGTCACTGGTCACGGCTGATCCCTACTCAAGTTGCGGCGAAGCCTCTCCCTGTCTGCCGATCCTTCGGCTACTCGTCGAGGCGCTCCAGGGTGATCTCGACCCGGCGGTTGGCGCGCCGGCCTTCCACCGTGGCATTGGTGGCCACCGGCTGGCGAGAGCCATAGCCGCGGGTCTCCATCAGGCTAGCCGGAATCCCCTGGCTGGCCAGGTAGCCGGCCACGCTGTCGGCGCGTCGCTGGGAGAGCGGGTCATTGATGGCATCGGTGCCGGTGATATCCGCATGGCCGGCGATAAAGACCCGCCGCAGGTCGCTGCGTCCGCGAATCTGCGATGCCAGGCGATCCAGCTCGCCGCGGGCCGCCGGGCTCAGCTCGGCACTGTTGATGGCGAAGAGGGTATCCGCGGAGAGGGTCACGTCCGGCGCCCGGGTCGGCGCCGGCACGCTCATGCCGGCCACCAGATCATCCAGGCTGTAGCTGGTGGGTGCCTGTACCGGACAGATGTCTGCGGGGCTCAGGCTGATGCCATCGCTGCCCAGGTCGGCCAGGCTCGGCATATCGGCGCGGGTGATCCCCAGGGCCGGCAACAGGCTGCCCATGGAAGCCAGGGTCCGGGCATGGGCCAGGGCCAGGTCATAGCGGGCATTGGCATAGGCGCGGCTGGCCTCGAAGTACTCGTTCTCGGAGTCGAGCACATCGAGCAGGGTGCGCTGGCCGATATCGAACTGTTGCTGGTAGGCGCCGCGGACCCGGTCGATGGACTGACGGTGCTGGTTCAGATGATTCATCTGCTCGCGCAGGCGACGGGTATCGTTGTAGGCGATCTGGGTGGTCTGGCGCACATTGGTGCACTCCAGGTCTCTCAGGTCCATGGACTGCTCGAGCAGGTCGCTGGTACGCCGGAACTCCGCCAGGTCGCTGCCGCCGCGGAAGAGGTTGATGCTCGCCACCAGTTCCACCACGGTATGATCGCGACGCCCCGCCACATCGCTCAGGTTGTTGTTGCCATGGCGGGCACGGAAGTCGAGGCGCGGATGGAAGCCGGAACGGGCCCCCTCGCGCTCGGCGCGAGCCGCGGCGATGTTCTCGATGGCGGCATGAAAGTTGGGATTGCCCTGGTAGGCCATCTCTACCGCTTCGGCCACCGAGGGCGGCATGCGGTCATCCAGGCTCGGCGCCGGGGCCAGGTTCTCCGCCGGCAGCTCGCCGACGATGCGCAGATAGCGGGCACTGACGTCGTGCAAGTTGGAGGCCTCGGTAAGCAGGTTGGACTCGGCCAGCGCCAGGCGCCCACTGATCTGTTGCAAATCGACGCCACGCCCGGCCCCGGTGCGCACCCGGTCCTCGATCTGGTTGAAGACCCGCAGGTGCTCGCCGTAATTGTCCCGGGCCAGGGAGACCAGCTCACGGAAGCGCTGAACATCGAGATAGGCGCGGGTCGCCTCCAGGGCCACCTCCTCGCTGGCGCCCAGCAGTTCGTAGTAGCGCACCAGCTTGGCACGATCGAGCTGTTCCACGGCGCTGCGGGTGGCGAAACCGTCATAGAGCATCTGGGTCAGGGAGATCTCGACGAAGTCCGACGAGAAGCTGCCGCGTCCATCTCCCTCGCGGGCTTCACGGCCGACACCACCGACCAGGTCGACGCTGGGGAAGTAGTTGCCCCGGGCCACCCCGACCTCGTTCATTGCCGCCTGGAAACCGTTCCAGCTGGCCTGCACCTCCGGATTGGTATTGATGGCCCGCTGGGCCACCTCGGTAAGGTTGCCCGCCGTGCTCTGGGCCAGGGCGGCGGTGGTCGCGCCGCTCAGGCAGGCCGCCCCGACGGCCAGCACCAGGCGTTTTATTGGAGTCCCTTGAATCGACATGAAGGTATTCATGATCGCCCCTCGTGCATCAACGCATCTGCTAGTGGTGGAGTGATGATGCGGCTTACCTCCCGAGGCATATCCATGCTTCGGGAGGCAGGCACTTTTTGTAAACTAACGTAACGCTATTTGCACTCTAGTCGATGGAATTCAGCTCCGCCAAGAAAATGCGCCGCCATGATTCCACGCCTGGCAGCACTCGCCAGCCGCGGCCGAGGCCCGATGAACACTGACGCCATCGATGCGCCATGGTATGGTTAAGCGGTGATTTCCGCGCTTAAGGAGCGTACCCCCATGTCGGCCTCTGAAATTCAAAAGACTCGTGTCATCAATGAGCTACGCAGCTTTATCAAGAAGCTGCTGGAGGACCCCAAGATCCTCGAGCAATCGCTGGTCGTGGCCCGCAAGCACCTCGGCGAGGGCAACGACAAGGACGTGATGGCGCGCATCGCCAACGAGATCTCCGACACCACCAGCGTGCATATCCCCGAGGATCCCAGCGAACACTCGGAAGCGGACAAGCTCTACCTGGAGCTGCTCAAGGAAGTGATCAACGAAGAGCAGGCTCTCTACTAAGGGACGAGGACGGACGATGCGCTTTGCGATCTATGGCAGTGGCGGCGTGGGCGGCTACTTCGGAGGCCGCCTCGCCGAGGCCGGCGAGGACGTCCACTTTATCGCCCGCGGCGACCACCTGGCGGCCATGCGCCGCGATGGACTCAAGGTGTTGAGCCCCCAGGGCGACGTCCTGATCGCGCCGGTCCAGGCCAGCGCGGATCCCGCCGAGGTCGGTCCCGTGGACTGCGTGCTGGTGGCGGTCAAGGCCTGGCAGGTCGCCGAGATCGCCGAGGCCATGGCGCCCCTGGTGGGCCCCGAGACCCTGCTGCTGCCCCTGGAGAATGGCGTGGAGGCCAGCGACCACCTCGCCGAGCGCTGGGGCCGGCAGCGGGTGCTGGGCGGGCTCTGCGGCATCCTCGCCTATCGCGAGGCTCCCGGAGTGGTTCGCCACGCCGGGGTCGACCCCTTCCTGCGCTTCGGCGAGCTGGACAACCGCCCCAGCGAGCGTACCCGGCGCCTCAAGGCGATCTTCGATGCCACCCGGGGCGTTAGCGCCGAGATTCCCGATGACATCCAGGCGGCCATCTGGAGCAAGTTCCTGTTCATCTGTGCCATGAGCGGCGTGGGGGCGGTCACCCGGGCGCCCATCGGCATCAGCCGCACCCAGCCGGAGAGCCGCCGGTTACTGGAAGCGGTGATGGAGGAGATCTGCGCCGTGGCCAAGGCCCGGGGCGTTCGCCTGCACCGCGATGCGGTGAGCCGCGCCATGAAGTTTATCGACAGCATGCCGGAGAGCAGTACCGCCTCCATGCAGCGCGATATCATCCGTGGCCTGCCCTCGGAGCTCGACTCCCAGAACGGCGCCGTGGTCCGCCTGGGCCGCGCCACCGGCGTCGCCACGCCGGTCAACGAGGCCATTCATGCGGCCCTGCTGCCCCAGGAGCGACGCGCCCGGGGCGAGCTGAGTTTCTGAGCGCCCCGCCTCACTCCCGACGATAGCGCCCCACCAGGCGATTCATGCCCAGCAGGTGGGGCTCGATCCGTGCCAGCAACTCGTCCAGGCGCATCCCCGCCGGCAGGTCCAGGTCCACGTCCAGGGCCAGTACCCAGAAGTAGTAGTGGTGGTCCCCATGCCCCTCCGGCGGCATGGGGCCGCCATAGCCCGGCAGGCCGAAATCATTGACGCCGGGGGTGCCCGCCGTACTGCCTTCCGCCAGATGCGTCGTCTCCGCCGGCAGGTTATAGAGCACCCAGTGCACGAAGCCGTAGCCGCCATGCTGGACCAGGGGCGCGTCCGGGTCGTGGCAGAACACGGCGAAGGCGCGGGTGCCCTTGGGCACCTCTTCCCAAAGCAGGGCGGGCGAGACATCCTCCCCCTCGCCGCTATGCTGACGGGGAATCGCCTGGCCGGGGCCGAAGGCGGGACTGCTCAGGGTCAGGGAAGAAATGGCAAAGGGCATGGCAAGTACCTCCGCTAGCGAATGGTGTCATCAGCATCGCCGTCCTGGCGATCGCCATCAAGGCCGAGGAATCTGATAGGCTGCCAGCATTCCCTGCCAGAGGAGTGATGTCATGGCCAAGACCGCCTCTACCATGATCGATCTGGGCAGTGCCCTGCCCGACTTCCGCCTCGCCGACCCCGAGGGCGAAATCACCAGCCGCGACGACTTCCTCGGCCGACCGCTGCTGGTGGCCTTTATCTGCAACCACTGCCCCTTTGTCCGCCATATCGCCGATGCCTTCGCCGAGCTGGCACGAGAGTCCCAGGCCAAGGGGCTCGGCGTGGTGGCCATCAACAGCAACGACTTCCACGCCTACCCGGACGATGACCCCGAATCGATGCGCGAAGAGGCCCGCGCCCGGGGCTATGACTTCCCCTACCTGGTGGATGATACCCAGGCGGTGGCCCGGGCCTTCCAGGCCGCCTGCACCCCGGACTTTTTCCTCTTCGACGCCGAGCATCGCCTGGCCTACCGCGGCCAGTTCGATGACAGTCGCCCGGGCCAGGAAACCCCGGTGACCGGCGCCGACCTGCGTGCCGCCATCGAAGCGGTGCTGGCGGGCCGGACACCGAGCCCCGACCAGCGCCCCTCCCTGGGCTGCAATATCAAATGGAAGGCCGAAGCGTGAACGCCTGGGGGCGCCTGACTGCCCCCCGGGAAGCGAGGCCTGTGACACCTGACCGAGTTGCAACAGGTGTCACGTCACAACTGTGACGGCCCGACGCCTCATGCTCTTGACAGTCTTGAGATAACCCACTGTCAATAAAGGCATCGACCGAATCCTGGCGGGCTGCTTCCGGCTGGCATGCCACTTGCCTATCTCCACTCTGGATGCACCGAACGCGGGTATCCATTGGCAACGAGATAATAGATAACAAGGAGTCATGCCATGTCCTGCAAGCTGCCCCTCAAGTGCGGCACCCTATCGCTTCTGCTGGCCAGTCAGATGGCCCTCGCCGATCTCCCCGGCATGCGCGGCACCCAGCACTTCGGCTTTACCGTACCCGACCGCCAGGCCGCGGTGGATTTCTTCGTCGATGTCATCGGCTGCGAGGCCTTCTTCACCATCGGCCCCTTCGGTCCCTTCGATGATGACTGGATGAACGAGAACCTGGATGTCCACCCCCAGGCGACCATTCCGGCGGCTCATCTGGTGCGCTGCGGCAATGGCACCAACCTGGAGATCTTCGAATACACGGCCCCGGATCAGCGCCTCGAGCAGCCCCGCAACAGCGATATCGGGGGCCACCATATCGCCTTCTATGTGGATGACATGGACGCCGCCGTCGCCTATCTGGAGGAGCGGGAAGTCGAAGTTCTGGGACAGCCCAAGACCTTTAACGAAGGTCCCATGGAGGGCCTGACCTGGGTCTACTTCATGGCGCCCTGGGGCATGCAACTCGAGCTGGTCAGCACGCCCTATGGCATGGGGTATGAAACCGAGATGCCAAGCCGTCTCTGGGATCCACGTCACTGATCTCAACGACATCCAGCGCCGCCGACTTCGGCGGCGCTTTTCCTTTCCCTGAGCACAACGCCGCTGGCAAATCGCCTGTTGAAGGCGCACCCTGGCCACTAAGACGCCGCCATGGCAACACTCCCACGCCACCCATAGGGACACCCCATGACCTCCGTCCTGCTGCTGGTCGATGTGCAGAATATCTACTACACCACCCGCCAGGCCTATCGGCGCCACTTCGACTACAACGCCTTCTGGGCCCAGGCCACCCGCGGGCGTCGCGTCACCCGGGCCATCGCCTACGCCATCGACCGGGGCGACGAGAAGCAGCGCCAGTTCCAGAACATCCTCCGAGCCATCGGCTTCGAGGTGCGCTTGAAGCCCTTTATTCAGCGCGCCGACGGCTCCGCCAAGGGCGACTGGGACGTGGGCATCACCCTGGATGCGATGCTTCATGCCGAAGAGGCCGAGGTGGTGGTGCTGGCCTCCGGGGATGGCGACTTCGCCTTGCTGGTGGATCACCTGCGCCAGGCCCGGGGCAAGACGGTGGAGGTGTATGGGGTGCCGCCCTTGACCGCCCAGGCCCTGGTCCAGTCGGCGAGCCGCTTCGTGCCCATCGAGGCATCGCTGCTGCTGGGCTCACCCGGCCGCTGAGTCGCCCCGGCGGCGAACAAAAAATTCCCGGCGAATCCGTCCCGCAAACCGAAAAAATCCCCATCGGTGCGCCCGAGCCTCTCTGCTATCGTCAGCAGGGAATTCACCCGACCCAGGAAGCACGCCGATGCACGACACCCCCTCCCCCGAGGCCATTCCCGCCACCATGGCCGCCATGGTGCTCACCGGCCATGGCGACGTGGACAAGCTGGTCTATCGCGACGACGTCCCCGTGCCCACGCCGGGGCCGGGCGAGGTACTGGTGCGTGTCACCGCTACTGCCAAGAACAACACCGACCGCAAGGCCCGCGAGGGACTCTACCCCACCAAGGAGAAGGGCGACGTCACGTCGTTTGCCATGGGCGGCGAGCCGACCCTGACCTTCCCACGCATCCAGGGCGCCGATATCGCCGGGCGCGTGGTGGCGGTGGGCGACGGCGTCGACGCCGGGCGGATCGGCGAGCGCGGCCTGCTCGACTTCAACCTCTATGCCGATGCCCGACGCGACATCAACCTGACCCCCGACTACTACGGTCACGGCGCCGACGGCGGCTATGCCGAATACGTGGCCGTGCCGTCGGACCAGTTCCACCACGTCGCCAACCCGGAGCTGCGTGATGCGGAACTCGCCGCCATGGGCATGTGCTCCTACCAGACCGCCTACCATATGATGACCTCGGCCAAGGTCGCCGCCGGCGAGCGGGTGCTGGTGAGCGGCGCCAGCGGCGGCGTGGGCACGGCGCTGATCCAGCTGTGCCGGATCGTGGGGGCGATTCCCTATGCGGTGAGCCAGCCGGAGAAGGCCGAGGCGCTCCTGGCCCTGGGCGCCGAGGCGGTGATCGACCGGGGCGACCTGGAGAGCTTCGTCGAGCGGGTACTCGCCACCACCGGCGGCGCCCCCATCGATGCGGTAATGGACCTGGTGGGCGGCGAGATGACCGACCGCTTTATCGACACCATGATCCAGGACATGAGGGCCCGCACCAGCTACCCGCGGCTCTCCATTGCCGGGGCCAGCGGCGGCAACCTCTCCGAGATCATGTGGACACGCATCTACCTCTACCAGGTGCAGATCTTCGGCGTGTCCCACGGCACCCGGGAGGAGGCCGAGCAGTTGATCGCCTGGATCCGCGAGGGCCGGCTCAAGCCGGTGCTGCATGGCGCCTTCCCGCTCTCCGAGCTGCACGCCGCCGAACGCTACTTCGTCAACCGCGGCAGCAACTTCCTCGGCAAGATCGTGATCGTCCCCGACGCTCAGTGGGACGAGCACGGCGCCCCCTTCGCCCTGACGTCCTCCGCCGCCACCTCGACCCAGGAGCCCAGCGCATGAGCCGCCCGCTGACCTTCCAGATGATGGATACCCATGCCGGCGGCGACGTCAGCCGCATCGTGCTGGGCGGCATCACGCCCCTGCCCGGCGCCACGGTGCGCGAGCAGATGCACTACCTGCGCGACGACGCCGACGGCCTGCGCCAGCTGCTGCTCTTCGAGCCCTACGGCATCCCCGAGATGTCGGTGGACCTGATCGTGCCGGCCACCGACCCGGAGGCGGCGGCGGGCTATATCATCATGGAGGTGATGGGCTACCCCATCTATTCCGGCTCCAACACCATCTGCACCGCCACGGCGGTGCTGGAGGCGGGGATCGTGCCCAAGCGCGAGGGCGTCCAGCGTTTCAAGCTGGAGGCGCCGGCGGGCCTGGTCTCCATCGAGGCCAGGGTGGAGAACGGCGTGGTGGAGGCGATCACCTGCGAGGGGCTGCCCAGCTACATCGACACCCACCGGGCGTCGATCCATGTACCGGATCTGGGTGACGTCACCTACTCGGTGGCCTATAGCGGCGGCTTCTACGCCCTGGTGGAAGCCGCCGAGCTGGGCTTCGACCTGACCCGCGACGAGGAGCGCCGGCTTGCCGACTGCGCCCACAAGATCGTCGAGGCGATCCAGGCCGAGCGAGGCTTCTCCCACTACACCCTGGGCGACGTGGGGCCCCTGCCCTTCCTGCACTTCATGGGCCCGGTAGAACGGGTCGCCGACGACTTCTACCGCTCCCGCTCCGCCACCTATGTGCACCCGGGGGTGATCTGCCGCAGCACCACCGGCACCGGCACCTCGGCGCGCCTGGCGCTGATGCACCACGAGGGACGCATCCAGCCCGGCGACCGCCTGGAGACGGTCTCCCTGCGCGAGACCGGCTTTATCGGCACCTTCACCGGCACCCATCGGGAAGGCGCGCACCAGGTGGTGGAGAACACCATCACCGGCAAGGGCTATGTGCTGGGCCATACCGAAGTGGTGGTCAACGACGACGACCCCCTGGTGGAGTGCGCCGGCCTGCGCCATATTCTGGAGGATGATCGGTCGGATAGCCGACAGGAGGCGCCATGAGCCTGCCCATCCGCGGTATCGACCACCTGGTGCTGCGCATCCGCGACGAGAAGTCCATGCTGGCCTTCTATATCGAGGCATTGGGGTGTGAGCTGGAGAAGCGCCAGGACGAGCTTGGCCTGATCCAGCTGCGCGCCGGCGACGCCCTGATCGACCTGGTTCCCGTGGACGGCCCCCTGGGCCGCCACGGCGGGCCGGCCCCGGGGCGCGAGGGCCATAACCTGGACCACTTCTGCCTGCGCCTCGCCCCCTTCGACGAAACGGCGATCCGGGCGCATCTCGCCGCCCATGGCATCGAGGCCGGCGAGACCCAGCGCCGCTACGGCGCCGAGGGGTACGGCCCCTCGATCTACCTGCAGGACCCGGAAGGCAATACCGTCGAACTCAAGGGGCCGCCCGAGGACTAGCGGCGTCCGCCCCCGCCCCGCGCTTCCTTGCCCGTCCTTGCGCGCAAGGCGGCATCGAAAGCCCGCCGCGCCCAGTCGGCGGCCAGCGCCTCGTCCTCGAAGATCGCCACCGGGGCCTGATAATAGGACATCTGCACCGGTCGCCCGCCCTTGACGTAGACGAAGGGCTCGAGCCCCTGCGCCTCGAAGTCGCCCAGGCTCTGGGCATCCACCTTCAGGTAGAGGGTCTCGTCGGCCACCAGGGCGAACATCAGGCCATCGTGGTAGAGGCCATAGCCACCGAACATTCGCCGCACCGTGATCGGCCCAAAGGCGACGAAGACGTCCCCAAGGTAGTCGGTATAGTCGCTCATGGCGCATCATCTCCTAGGCCTCCTCGGCCAGCCGCGCCAGCAGCCCGGGCAGTGCCGCCTCGACCCGCGCCTCCGGCAGCAGTTGACCAAGGGCGATATGGCTGGCCGGCGAGAAGCGCTCGGGATCACCGATGGCGGCCTGGAAGGCGTTGACCACGCCGACCAGGGCCTCCGGCGTCTCCCCCACCTGCATGGCGCCATGGGCCAGCATCGCCATGTCGCGACAACCCCGCACCCGCCGCCAGCGCTGGGCGGTCCCCACCAGCTTGCGCTCGCCGATGCGCACATTGAAGCGCCCGTCGCAGTAGGCCCCCGGGGCCGCTCCCAGGTTAGCCTCGGCCACGCCCAGCTCACTCAACCAGTCGCACCAGGGCATTCCCAGACGCCGGTAGCCCCACTCCAGGTGGGCGGCGGAGCCGGTGACCCGGCAGCGTAGCGCCAGGGCCACGTTGATCACCGCCGGACATTGCGGCACCGGGGTGCCACCGGTGGAGCGGAACGCGATCGGCCAGCCCTGGGCCGCGAGCGCCGCCCGGGCCTCGGGAAAGCCCGCCAGGCGTTCGTGGCGGCGCGGCATCACCAGGGCCCGGTCGTGGGGCGACCAGGCCACCAGGCCGAAGTCGCCCTCGCCGTGACAGATCGACTCCAGCAGCGCCTCCTCCAGGGCCAGGCCCTCCGCCACGCTGGGACGGTGCAGGGTCTGGGAGTCGCGCTCCAGGGGCAAGGCGTGGGTCATGGGCCGGGCTCCATCTCAGAGTTCAGGGTCGAAGGCATCGCTGGCGAGCCCCTCGATACGCGCGCAGAGGGCATCGAGGAAGGCCGCCGCCGGCGCCCCATTGACGGCGCGATGGTCGAAGGTCAGCGACAGGCCGATCACCTCCACGGCGCGCCAGCCGTCCGAGTCTGGCACGGCCCGGGACTCCACACCACCGATGCCGAGGATCGCCACCTGGGGCAGGTTGAGCAACGGCGTGAAGTGGTGCACCCGGGAGCGCCCCAGGTTGGTGACGGTAAAGGTCGCGCCGGTGAGCGCCTTGACGCCGAGCCCGCCGTTGCGGGCCTGTTCGGTGAGCGTCCGCCGCGCCTCGGGCAACTCGCCCAGGCGCAGGGCCTGGGCATCGAACAGCGCCGGGGCCACCAGCAGGTCGTCGGGCAGCGGAATCGCCAGGCCCAGGTGCACCGCGGTATGCCGGGTGATGCAGTTCTCCTCCAGGGTGGCATTGAGGGCCGGGAAGTCGCCCAGGGTCTGGACGGTCAGGCGCAGCAGCAGGTCCTGTAGCGAGGGAACCGGCAGTCCAGCCTCTCGACAATGTCGCCGCAGCGCCTGCAGGGCATCCAGGCGAGCACTGGCATGATGGGTCAGCTGGGCCGACTGCTGCAGGCTCTGCAGCATCTTCGAGGCGATCATGCCGCGCATGCCGCGCAGCTTGATCGGGGCCGTGGCACCATCCGCCCCCGAAGGGGCGGACACTTGGGTTTCTGGAGTCTCCAGTCTCATCTCCAGCCTCCTTAGGCTTCCAGGGTGGCGATCAGGGTGCCCTTGCTCACCACCTCGTCCTCTTCCTTGGCGATGCTGAGTCGCCCAGAGACCGGCGCCTCGATCTCGTACTGGGCCTTCTCCACCATTACCTCGGCGACCAGGTCACCCTGGGCGACCTCGGCCCCGTCATTGACCAGCCAGGCGGTGATCACGCCTTCGGTGTCGCCCTCCCAGAGGTCCGCGGGTACGGTGATATCGGTCGTCATAGGGGTCTCTCCTCAGTGTTCGTTCAGCATCTGGTGGAAGGCGGCGACGATCTTGTCGGCATTGGGCAGGGCCCACTGCTCCATGGTCGGCGCGAAGGGAATGGGAATGTCCGGGTAGGCCACCCGCTTGGGGGCGGCGCGCAGGCGGCAGCCCGGGTGTTCGGCCACGCTGGCGATGATCTCGCCGCTGACCCCATAGCTGTGGTAGTCCTCGTCCACCACGATCAGGCGTCCGGTCTTGGCGACCGACTCGCGCACCGTCTCGCGATCCAGCGGCACCAGGCTGCGCAGGTCGATCACCTCGGCGGAGAAGCCCTCCTCCTCCAGGGCCTGGGCGGCGCGCAGGCAGTGGTGCACGCCGGCGCCGAGGCTGACCAGGGTCAGGTCCTGTCCCTCCCGGGCCACCGCGGCCTTGCCGATCTCCACGGTATAGGCCTCCTCGGGCACCGCCACGGTGGCGCCCTTTTCGGTCCCCAGCCAGCCCATGCCCTGCAGTGCCTTGTGGTACATGAAGACCACCGGGTTGTCGTCGCGGATCGCCGCGGTCATCAGCCCCTTGGCGTCATAGGCGTTGCTCGGCACCACCACCTTCATGCCCGGCAGGTGGGCGAAGGTGCCGTAGAGGCACTGGGAGTGCTGGCCGGCATCGGAGTAGCCACCGCCGGTGGAGGTCATCAGCACCATCGGCACCGGGACCTTGCCGCCGGAAAAGTAGGTGTTCTTGGCCATCAGGTTGTAGATGGCGTCCATGCACACCCCGAAGAAGTCGACGAACATCAGCTCGACGATGGGACGCATGCCGTCGGAGGCGGCGCCCACGGCGGCGCCGATAAAGGCGGTCTCGGAGATCGGCGTATCGCGGATGCGCTCCGGGCCGAACTCATCGAAGAGGCCCCGGGTGTTGCCGAAGACCCCGCCGAGGGGCCCCACGTCCTCACCCATCACGAAGACCCGCGGGTCGGCGCGCATCTCCTGGGCGGTGGCCTCGGCCATGGCCCGGGCCATGGTCAGCTTGCGGCTGGCGCTCTTGGTTACAGTAGTCATGGTCGTGCTCCCGGTTAGACGAAGACGGTTTCCAGCGCCGCTTCGGGCGGCAGGAAGTCGCTCTGCTGGGCAAAGCGAATCGCCGCCTCGACCCGCTCGTGGGCCTCGGCCACCAGGGCGGCATCGGCTGCCTCGTCGAGCACCCCGGCCTCGAGCAGGGCCGCGCGGTAGCGGGGAATGGGATCGGTGAGGCCGGCCTTCTCGCCCTTGGGCCGGTAGTCCTCGCCGTCGCCCATGAAGTGGCCGGCCAGGCGCACCGTCTCGATCTCGATCAGGCTCGGACCCAGCCCCTCCCGGGCCCGGGCGATGGCCTCGCCCGCCGCGGCATAGACGCCCTCCACGTCGTTGTCGGCCACGTGATGGCCAGGCATCCCATAGGCGGCGGCGCGGGTGGCGTTGCGCGGCACGGCGGTGGAGGCCTGCTTGGCCACCGAGATGCCCCAGGCGTTGTCCTCGATAACGAAGACCACCGGCAGCTGCCACACCGCCGCCAAGTTCAGCGCCTCGTGGAAGGCGCCCTGGTTGGCGGCCCCCTCCCCCATAAAGGCCACCGCCACCCCGGGCTTGCCCTGCATCTGGCGGGAGAGCGCCGCCCCCACCGCCGGGCCCAGGCCCTCGCCGATGATCCCCGAACAGGAGAAGTTCACCGCGCCATCGAAGAGGTGCATATGGCCGCCGCGGCCACCGGAAAGCCCGGTGGCCTTGCCGAAGATCTCGGCGACCATGGCATCGAGATCGACCCCCTTGGCCACGGCGATATGGTGGGGCCGGTGGGTGGCGGTGACGATGTCGTCCGCCGTCAGATGGGCGCAGACCCCCACGGCGCAGGGCTCCTGGCCATTGGAGAGGTGCATCTCTCCAGGAATGGGGCCCTTGGCCATGTTGAAGACCGGGGTCTTGCCTTCCATATAGAGCGCCTCGATGCGCTCCTCGAGATAGCGGCTCAGCACCATGTTCCGGTACATCCAGCGCCGCTGGTCGGCTGTCGGTTGCATGGATATTTCTCCTCTTAGAGTTCGCCGCGTGACATGCGCTCGGCAATGTATTCGGCTTGACGAATCGTCAAGGCAACGATGGTCAGGGTGGGGTTTTCCGTGGCACTGCTGGTGAATTGGCTGCCGTCGGAGATAAACAAGTTGTCGATATCGTGGGACTGACCCCACTGATTGACGACGCCATCGCGGGCATTGGTATGCATGCGATTGGTGCCCATGTTGTGGCTGGCCGGATAGGGCGGCAGGTCATTCACATGGTGCGCACCGATGGCCGTAAACAGCGCCTTGGACATCCGGTAGGCGTGGTCGCGCATGCGCGTATCGTTGTCATGATCCGCCTTGTGCACCACCGGCACCGGCAAGCCGTACGGATCCTTCTCGGTGGGATGCAGGGTGATGCGATTGGACTCCAGGGCGAGGTCTTCCCCGCAGATCCAGAAGCCCGCCATCCGGCTGTAGTTCTCCATGGACTGGGCGAACTGCCGTCCCCAGCCATTGGCTGCCCCCGGATCCAGGAACGCCGCCATAAAGGGCAGCCCCAGATGCAGGGCCTCCAGCTCGTAGCCACCGACATGACCGCGGGAGGGGTCGTTGTCTTCCCACTCCTTGACGATGCCGGGCACCACGGTGCTGCGCTCCATATGCACCGGATGATCGAACTCCGCATAGGAGCCTCCGGTGACATGGGTCATGTAGTTCTTGCCCACCTGGCCCGAGGAGTTGGCCAGCCCATCGGGGAACAGACTGGAGGCGGAGTTGAGCAGGAGACGCGGCGACTCGATGGAATTGGCCGCCACGGCGACGATGCGCGCCTTCTGGAACTGCACTTCCCCATCGGCGTCGGCATAGAGCACGCCGGTCGCCTTGCCGTCCCGGTCATGCTCGATTCTCAGGGCCATGCAGTTGGGCCTGACCTCCACCTTGCCGGTGGCTTCGGCCCTGGGAATCTCCGTATACATGGTCGACCACTTGGCACCGAAGCGGCAGCCCTGCATGCAGAAGCCGGTGACCTGACAGGGCGCCCGCCCGTCGAAGGGCAGCGTATTGATCGCCAGGTGCGCCTGCTCGCAGCGAGCGCCGATGCGATTGGCCCCCGCTTCGATGACCTGATAATGGGTGCTCTTGCCATGAAAAGGCATGCCGGTCGCCTCGGTGCCGCATACCCCCATTTTTCGTTCCGCCAGGGCGTAATAGGGCTCGAGGTCCTGCAGGGACAGCGGCCAATCCTCCACATTGGCGCCGGCGATGGCGCCGTTGAGCGTTTTCATCTTGAACTCGTGTTCCTGAAAACGCATGGCCACCCCGGCCCAGTGAATGGTCGCCCCCCCCACGCCCTTGACGATCCAGGCGGGCAGGTTGGGAAAGTCCTCGGCCAGGCGTGACGGCCCCACCAGATTACGCTGGTCGAGCCAGCTGATCTTATTGAACATCCCCCATTCGTCGTTCTCGATATCCTCCATGGTGAAGCGCTTGCCGGCCTCCAGCACCACAGAACGGATGCCCTTTTGCGCCAGTTCATTGGCCAGGGTGCCTCCCCCGGCCCCGGAGCCGATGATCACCACCAGACTGTCGTCATTCAGATCAAATTGCCTGCTCATAGCCTTTGCCCTTCTCTTGTTCGCATCGCACCGTCACCCGCGCCCGCTCACAGCCAGTCCGGCGTGGCATCGAAGCCGCGGTGGCGGTAGCCACCCTGTTCCCAGGAGGAGCCTCCATAACCGAACAGGGGCCACAGGTCCGGGTTGTTGTAGATCCCCATCAGGAGGTTGCCCTTGACCTGCGCGAAGAACGGCGTGTGCTGAATCTCCTGCAGCAAGGTTTCACGTTCGGCGCCATCCTCGATCCCGGCATAATCGCTGCCATGGGCGGCCCGGGCGCGCCGGTCCAGGTCGTCGAGCCCCGTGGCGACTGCATCGCGCTGCTCCTCCAGCAAGGAGGAGAGGGACTCCAGGTAGTAACGATCCTCGATCGCCTCATGGGGGTAGATATCGCGGCCCAGGCGCAGCAGGCGCCCCGCCAGGTCGGGCTCGGCCAGGGCCCAGCGCGGCCACAGGCCGGTGGCGCCTAGCGCCAGGCCACCGGCGGCCAGGGCCCCGGTCAGGGAGAGAAAACGGCGACGGCTCAGCGTCACCCGGGGAGAAGCGGTCATGGCGTGACTCCTCGTCTTGTTATTGGCGGGTTCACCGCAGCGGCGAACACACCCATGCCATGGCAGCTTTCGTGCCAACCTGGCCAAGAAGAGGGCTAACTATTTGATGAAAATGAAAAATACAGGAAGGATGATGAGCTGAAGGGACGCCCAAGGCGTAACGCCAGGGCGAACGGGTGTGACAGTTGTCCCGGCATCCCCCGTTACAGGTGTAACGACGCTCGACCAAGGTCGTATCTCGACGGTTGCCTCCCCCCCTTACCTTGAAGAGACAACAACGATACCCCTAGAGGCACGTCATGACCGCCAGCCTGAGCCAACGCCAGCATGTCGAGACCATCCTCGAGACCCTGAACCGCCCCGGAGGCCAGGGAGAAGCGGCCATTATCGAGCGCTCCTGGCGGCGCTGCATCGACCGCTATGGCCTCGATCCGGCCCGCCCCACCCCGGCCCGCTACGTGCCTGGCGCCACCCTGCGCGAGCATCAGGATCAGGCCGACGACCTGCTCCAGGTGGCCCGGGCCGGGGTCGAGCAGCTCTATCGTCAGGTGGCGCCACTCGGCTATGTGGTGCTGCTCACCGACGCCCGGGGCATCGCCGTGCAGTTCCTTGGCGCCAAGGCCGACCAACGCGAACACCAGCGCACCGGCCTCTTCCTGGGGGCCGACTGGAGCGAGTCCCATGCCGGCACCTGTGCGGTGGGCACCTGCATCCACGAGCGCACGGCGCTGACCTGCCACCATAGCGATCACTTCAGCGCCCACCATATCCAGCTGACCTGCACGGCAGCACCGATCTTCGACCCCCATGGCCGCCTGCTGGCAGTGCTCGATATCTCCGCCTATCAATCACCGGTCACCAAGGACTCCCAGACCTTCGCCCTGCAACTGGTGAAATACACCGCCAAGATGATCGAGGATGCCTATTTCCTGCAGCGTTATAGCGACCACGCCATCGTCTGCCTGGACCGCTCCCGGGAATTCGTGCAGATCAATCGCCGCTACCTGTTGGCCATCGAGGAGGACGGCAGCCTGGTGGCAGCCAATACCGCCGGGCGCAAGCTGCTTCGCCACCACGAGTTGCCCCTGCCCGAGGGCGGCGAGGCGCGCCCCTTCAAGGCCTGGAATATTCAAGACCTGCTCGACGCCCAGGTCGATCAGGTGCTGGCCATTCCCCAGCACAGCGACGATCGGGTCCAGGCCTTTCATACCCGGCGCCACCGGGAAATCCACTTCGCCACCCTGATCGAGCCACCGCGCCGCTCCCGCGGGGCCGCCGCCCCAGCCCGGGACACCAGCCTAGCGCCCCTGGAAGCCCTGGCGGACGATGACCCCAGCATGCGCGATACCCTGACCCGGGCCGCCCGGCTGCGCAACGAGCCGATCAATATCCTGGTGATGGGCGAGACCGGCACCGGCAAGGAGCGCATGGCCCGGGCCCTGCACGAATCGAGCCGACGCCATGACCGCCCCTTCGTGGCCATCAACTGCGCCGCGGTACCGGAATCGCTGATCGAGAGCGAGCTGTTCGGCCATGAGGCCGGCAGCTTCACCGGTGCCCGCAGCCAGGGCATGAAGGGCCTGATAGCCCAGGCCGACGGCGGCACCCTCTTCCTCGACGAGATCGGCGACATGCCGCTGCAGCTGCAGACCCGGCTGCTGCGGGTGCTGGCCGAGCAGGAGGTGCTGCCCATCGGCGCCAATCGCCCCATCAAGGTCGACCTGCGGGTCGTCGCCGCCACCCACCGGGACCTGCGCGAACTGATCGCCGCCGGACGCTTCCGCGAGGACCTCTACTACCGCCTGAACGGCGCCAGCCTGCGCCTGCCGCCCTTGCGCGAACGGGCCGACAAGGGTTACCTGATCCGCCGGATCTTCGCCGAGCTCAACCACGAACGCGGCGGCCGGGCAAGGCTGCGCGGCGATGCCATGAGCGCCCTGCTCGCCTACCCTTGGCCGGGCAATATCCGCGAGCTGCACAACGCCCTACGCTATGCCCTGGCCACCGGCGACGGCGAGGAAGTGGTGGTCGGCGACCTGCCGGAGGAGTGCCTGCATGGCCAGCTCGCCCACCCCGGCGCCAGCCGGCCGACACCGGCCATCGGCGACCCCGGCCAGCCAACGGCAGCGGCACCGCGCCCGCTGGAGCAGGATCTGCTCTATCGGGCCCTGTGCCGCCACCAGTGGAATGTCAGCGCCGTGGCCCGAGAGCTGGGACTGTCGCGCCCCACCATCTACCGGCGCATGAAACGCCTGGGTATCGTGCCGCCTAATCAGCAGAACCCGCGAATGCCGGGCTGAACCACCCTCGCTCAGGCCGGCTCGGCAATGGGCCGCCCCACGCTGAGTGACTCGATCAGCTCGGCGGGGAACTCGCGGAAGGCGGCGTCCGCCTGGACACCCAGGCCATCGAGGATACGGGTAAAGAAGGCCCGCGCCGCCACCACGGCGACGATATCGAAGATCTCGTCGTCGCCAAGGCCGTGCCCCCGCAGGGTGGCAATATCCTCGGCAGTCACCGCCGGGGCCCGGCAGGCCACCTTGGCGGCGAAGGCCATCATGGCCCGCTCCGCCTCGCTCAGGACCGCCGCCTCGCCCCTCGCCACCGCCAGGGCCGCCGTCCTGCCCAGCAGTCCCGACAGCTCCTGGGCATGGGCCAGGGCGCAATAGGTATTGCCCAGGGCCCGGGCAGCGGCCAGGGTCACCAGCTCGAAGCGGCGTGGCGCCATCGGCCGGCGAATGGTCGCCTGCAAGGCCGCCCAGCGACTCATCACCTCGGGCCGATGACTGAACACCCGGGCATAGTTGGGCAGGAAACCGTAGTGGGCCTGCTGGCGGCGGTACATGGCCGCCACCTCCTCCGAGGCCTGGTCGGGAGCAATCGTCTCGAGATAGCTCATGGTCGTGTCTCCTGTGGTCGTAGAGGGAAAAGGCGTTCAGGCCGTGGCCGGGCGCGGATGCAGCCAGGCCGGCAGCAGGCGATCGGGCTCGATCTCGGCCGCGGCATCGTAGTCGACGCCGCAGGCGGTAAGCCGCTCGCCCAGGCCGCCGTCGCGCCAGGCCGCGAAGAGCTCGCCACAGCCGCCGAGCCACTCGCCGCCGATGGCGATCTGCGGAATGGTGAGCGCCCCGGTGCGCCGGGCCAGCACCGGGCGCAGCCGCACACCCAGGTCATCGACCCGGCAGGCGGGGCCATCCAGGTCGACGCTCACAACCTCGACACCCAGGCCCTCGAAGAGCCGACGCGCCGCCCAGCAGAACTCGCACCAGGCCAGGGCGAACATCACCACCGGTGCCTCGGCCAGGCGCGCGTCGACGAAGCGTTCCGCCTCGCCATCCAGGGTCGCCACTGGCTCGGCCACCGGCGCCAGCCCGGGGCGATCGAAGCGATAGCCCGGGGTGGAGCGCGACAGGGCCAGTTCCTCCTCGTTCATCTCCTCCTCGATGCCCGCGAACAGCGGCGTGGACTGATAGCGCTCGCCGGTATCCGGCAGCATGCAGACGATATGGCTGCCGGGGGGCGCGCGGCGCGCCACCGCCAGGGCCGCGGCCAGGGTGGCGCCGCCGGAGATGCCGGCGAAGATCCCCTCCTTGCGGGCCAGGTCTCGGGCCAGGCGCAGCGCCGCCTCGCCGGCCACCGGTACCACCTCGTCCACCAGGCCATCGCTCACCGCCTGCTGGGTCAGCGCCGAGATGAAGTCGGGGCTCCAGCCCTGCATCAGGTGGGGGCGGAAGCGCGGGTGACTGGCCCCGGTCGGCTGGGCCTCGCCGCTGCCCAGCAGCGGGGCATTGTCCGGCTCGGCCACCACCACCCGAATGCGCGGATCGGCGGCCTTGAGGGTGCGGGCCACGCCCTTGAGGGTGCCGCCGGTGCCGAAGCCGGTGACCCAGGCGTAGAGGGGCTCGTCGGTGAAGTCGTCGAGTAGCTCCCGGGCCGTGGTGCGGCTATGCACCTCGGCATTGGCCTCGTTCTCGAACTGGCGACACAGGAAGTAGCCATGGGCCTCGGCCAGTTCGATCGCCTTGGCCAGCATGCCGCTGCCCTTCTCGGCGGCCGGGGTCAGCACCACCCGGGCGCCCAGGAAGCGCAACAACCGGCGCCGCTCCAGGCTGAAGCTCTCGGCCATGGTCACCACCAGCGGATAGCCCTTGCGGGCACACACCATGGCCAGGCCGATGCCGGTGTTGCCACTGGTGGCCTCGATCACCGTCTGGCCGGGGCGAAGCGCGCCGCTGCGCTCGGCGGCCTCGATCACCGCCAGCGCCATGCGGTCCTTCACCGAGCCCATGGGGTTGAAGGCCTCCACCTTCACGTGAACGTTGATGTCCGGCGGCGCGAGCCGGGCGAGGCGCACCAGCGGGGTGCGACCGATGGTCTCCAGGATGCTGGCGTAGCGGGTCATGGCGGGTCTCCTAGGCGCGATGGGGTCATGACCAGAGCCTGGCCGCCGGCCGGGGAAGCGGGCGTGGTAGCCAGCGTGGTTTTTATGGCCCGCGGCGTGGAAAACGCCGGCCAGACGCCGGGGCTATACTTCTGGGGATACCCCACCGGGGCGTGAGACGATGGCGCTGACCCTCAACCTGCTCGGCGAACTCGAAGTGATTCGAGACGGGCAGCCGTTGCCGTTGCCGCCCTCGAAGAAGACCCGCGCCCTGCTCGCCTATCTCGCCCTGCAGCGCCGCGCCTTGAGCCGCGAGCATCTCTGCGCCCTGCTCTGGGAACTGCCCGACGACCCGCGGGGCTCGCTGCGCTGGAGCCTCTCCAAGCTGCGCCGCCTGGTGGATACGCCGGGCCGGACGCGCCTCCAGGCCGACCACCTGAGCGTCGGCCTGGAGACCGCCGACATCGATATCGACGTAGCCCGGCTGCACGCCCTGCATGCCCGAGGCCTGGAACAAGCGGATACCCCCGAGCTCGAGACCGCCGCCGCCCGCTATCGCGGCCCCTTCCTGGAGGGGCTGGAGCTGGACGACTTCCACGACTTCCACGGCTGGTGCCTGGCCGAGCGGGAAACGGCCATGCGCGCCCAGGCGGCGCTGCTGGCGGCCCTGGTCGAGCGCCTGGGCGAGACACCGGAGCGCGCCCTGCCCCAGGCCCATGCCTGGGTGCGCCTGGCCCCCTTCGACGAGACGGCCCGAGCCCACCTGATCCGGCTGCTGCTGGCCCTGCATCGGCCGAAGGAGGCCGAGCAGCAGCTGCAACTGGGCATGCGATTGATCCGCGAGGCGGGCCTGCCAGACAGCGGCGAGCTGCTGCGGGCCTGGCGAGCCCCGCGACAGGCCGTCCCACCACCGCTCGAGACGCCCCCGCCGGCCTCATCCGTTCTCGACGCGACCCCGCCCCTTCAGGGGGCCCCCCTGGAGGTGCTGCGCTGGGCGGCCCTGCTCGCCCCCGACCTGGACCCGGCGACCCTGGGCCGGGTCGCGGAGCTCGAGACCAACCGCCTCGGTGCCGCCCTGGAGATCGCCGAGCGCCATGGGTGGCTGACCACCACCGAAGAGGGGCTGCGCTTCACGCGCCCCGAGCTGGCCGAGGAACTCTGTGCCGCCATCTCACCCGCCCGGCGCCAATCGATGCACCGACGCCTCGCCGAATGGCTGGCCGAGTCGCCCCTCTACGATCTCGACCAGGCCACCCGGCTCGCCCACCATGCCCAGGCCAGCGGCGATGCCGAGCTGGCCGCCCGGGCGATGATCGCCGCCGGCCGGCTCTGCCTGCGCCTGTTCGCCAATCAGCAGGCCCAGCACTTCGCCCAGCGCGGCCTGGCGCTCGCCGGCGAGGTCGCCGGTACCAAGGGCGACTGCCTGGCCCTGGAGCTCCACGATATCCTCTACAGCGCGGCGCCCCTGGCGGACTGGGAGGCCGGCGCCGGCGAGGTGGTGGCCCTGGCCGAGCGGGCCCTGGAGCACGGCGCCCTGGCCCATGCCCGGCTCGGCTACCAACTCGCCAGCCATATTCGCTGGGCCCACGGCCAGTGGTCGGGGGCCCACCAGGAGACCCTGCAGGCCGAGCGGGTGACCCGCTGCGCCGACGACCGCGAACAGATCATCGCCATGGCCGAGACGGCCCGCTGCCTGGCGATGCTGGAACGCGACCTGGAGCAGGCCACGACGATGCTGGCCCAGGCCCGCGAGCTGGCCGCCCGGCACCACCTCCACCACCCCGCCCTGCCCCTGGCCGAAGGGCTGCTCTGCCTCCACGCCGACCGCTTCGACGCGGCCGAGGCGCACCTCAATGACGCCCGCACCCTGTGCAAGGCCACGGGGGACCGCCTCGGAGAATTCCAGGCCCAGGAGTCCCTGCTGCTGATCGACCTGGAGCGCGACGACTTCCCCCGGGCCCGGCAGCGCAGCGGCGAGCTGTGCGCCCTCGGCGAGCGCCTGCGCGATGGCAGCGAGGCGCCCTTCGCCGCCGCCGCCGCCGCCGAGGCACTGTGCCACTACGCCCTGGAGGATGACGCCGGCCCCTTCGGCGTCGCCCTGGTGTCGCTGCGCCACGCCGATGCCCGACATCGCCTGGCGGTGCTGCTGCTCCAGGCGGCACGCCTCGACCTGGCCCGGGGACGCCGCGAGACGGCCGCCGCCCGGGCCGCCGAGGCCCTCGAACATGCCCGGGTCCTGGAGCGCCCCACCGAGCAGTTGCTGGCCCAGGCCCTGCTCGCCGAGGCGGCGCACCGGGCCGGCGATAGGGAGGCCGGGCACCGGCACGCCCAGGCGGCCGAGGCACTGTCCCGGGGGCCGGTGGCCGGCTGGGCACGGCGCCGCTACCGGACGCTGCACGATGCCCCGGCCGCGGAGGACGAGGCATGATCGACGTCTTCCTGGAGCAGCGCCTCGACCGCCCCGTCGAGTCGGCCCTGGTGCGCTCCCTGTCCCTCGCCGCCCAGGACTGCTTCGACCGGCACCGGGTCGCCTGGCAGGGGAGCCTACTGGCCCGGGACGGCCGCCACCTGCTCTGCCACTTTCGTGCTCCGGACCTGGAATCGGCCCGCATCGGCCTGCGCCGGGCCGGGGCCGACGTCGGCTCGCTGTGGGCCGGCACCCTGCACGATGCCCCCGGCCTCGAGGCCGCGGCGCTGGCGGGGGCCAACGTGGTGGTGGAGCGCCGCTTCGCCGCCCCGGTCAGCGTCGCGGCGATCCAGGCCCTGGAGGACGCCGGGGCCGCCTGCCTGCAGCATCACCGGGTGCGCTTCCTGCGCACCCTCTGCGCCGCAGATCATCGGCGCATGCACTGCCTCTACCACGCCCCGGACGCCGAGTCGGTACGCCTGGCCCAGCACCAGGCCGGCATGCCGGTGACGCGGATCTGGGCCTGCCGGCGCATCGTGCCGCCCGCTTCCACGCCCGCGCCCTGAAATACCACGGCCTCTCCCACGCTGGGTCCCACGTGGTCCGTCCAGGCTCGTAGCTGACCACCCAAGACTGGTCACACAACGACAACCAAGGAGAGACCCCATGCAGCCCGCTACCCCCATCATCGACCAGACCATCGACAACGGCGTCAACGTCACCGCCCTGCTCGAGGCCCGCGAGGCCCTGGCCCAGGCCCCCGAGGCCGCCCGCTTCACCTGGCGCGCCCACTGCGACTGGGTCCGCGGCACCCATAGCCGGACAACGGTGGAGAGCTATCACGGCCTCTGCGAAGAGCAGCGTCACAAGAGCCGATTCACCTTCGAGGTGGATCACCCCAAGGTGTTCGCCGCCGAGGACCAGGGCCCCACCCCAGTCGAGTACGTGCTGGTCGGCCTGGCCGGCTGTCTCACCGCCGGGATCGCCGCCGTGGCCCAGAACCGTGGCATCCAGCTGCGCTCGGTCAAGGCACGCGTCGAGGGCAGCATGGACATCCAGGGCATCCTGGGTATGGACCCCGAGGTGCGCAACGGCTTCGACGACGTCCGGGTGATCTACGAGATCGATGCCGACGCCAGCCGCACGGAAATCGAGGCGCTGGTCGCCCAGTCCCAGAAGCGTTCGGCGGTCTACGACCTGCTCACCAATCCCACCCAGGTCCGGGTGGAGGTGGCATGATCGCCGGGCGTTCACGCCCGCCGCATCGCCCGGCCCGCGCCGTGACCGTCCTGGTCATCGGCGCGGGACACGCCGGGCTCGCCATGGGCCACCATCTGGCGCGGCGCGGCATCGACCATGCGATCCTGGAGCGCGGCGAGGTGGCCCACGCCTGGCGACACCAGCGCTGGGACTCGCTGCACCTGCTCACTCCCAACTGGGAGTGCCGGCTCCCCGGGCAGGCCTACGCGGGCCCCGATCCCGACGGCTACCTGAGCATGCCGGCGCTGATCGCCTTCCTCGACGGCTATGCCCGGCGGCTCGCCTCGCCGATCCACACCGGCACCCGGGTGACGGCGGTGCAGGCCACGGACGACGGCTACCGGGTGGAGACCGACCGCGGAGCCTGGCGCTGCCGGGCGCTGGTGATGGCCACCGGCGCCTGCCAGGTGCCAGTGGTGCCCGCCCTGGCCGAGGCCCTGCCGCCCTGGATCGAGAGCCTCTCCGCGCTAGCCTATCGCCGCCCGGACCGACTCCCGCCCGGCGGCGTGCTGGTGGTGGGCGCCTCGGCCAGCGGCGTGCAGCTGGCCGACGAGCTCCAGCGCAGCGGCCGGCCGGTGACCCTGGCGATGGGCGAGCACCTGCGCCTGCCGCGCCGCTACCGCGGTCGCGATATCGAGTGGTGGCTGGATGCCGCCGGCCTGCTCGATCAGCGTTTCCACGAGGTGGAGGACATCCAGCGGGCGCGGCGTACCCCCTCGCCCCAGCTGGTGGGCGGCCCTGCGCCCCGCGACCTGGACCTCAACGCCCTGAGCGCGAACGGTATACGCCTGGTGGGCCGCCTGGTGGGGCTTGCCGGCAGCCGGCTGCAGTTCGCCGGCTCCCTGGCCATGCACGCCGCCTCGGCGGACCTCAAGCTGGGCCGGCTGCTCGACAACCTGGACGCCTGAGCGCTGGCCCACGGCTGGCACGACGGCCTGCCCGCCCCCGAGCGCCCGGCGCCCACCCGGCTGCCGGCGCGGCCCTGCCTGGGCCTCGACCTGGCCGCCGGCGAGATCAAGACGGTGCTCTGGGCCACCGGCTTCCGGCCTGACTTCTCCTGGCTGCGGGTCCCGGTGTTCGACGCCAGGGGGCGCCTGAAGCACCACGGCGGAATCGTCGCAGCCCCGGGGCTCTACGTCCTGGGCCTGCCCTTCCTGCGCCGACGCAAGTCGGCCAGCCTCTACGGCGCCGATGACGACGCCCGCGAGCTCAGCGGCCACCTGGCCGCCTGGCTGGCCACCCACGGCAGGCGGGCCTCCCTTACCGCCTGAGCGCCGGCTCGAGCCACTATACTGGCTGGCGAGGGCACCTCACCCGGCCCGGCGGGCCCCGCCGGGCCGGGGCTTCCTTGACGAGGGCGCACCATGCTGGACATCCGCTTGCTGGGCGAGCAGCGGGTCCTGGCCGCGGGGACGCCGGTCGAGACCCTGCACTCGGCGAAGGCCCTGGGCCTGCTGGCCTATCTGGCCCTGCATGCCGGTGCGCCACAACGCCGCCAGCACCTGGCCGGGCTCTTCTGGCCCGACTCCAGCGAGGCCCAGGCCCGCACCAACCTGCGCCGCGAGCTGCATCAACTGCGTGCCGCCCTGCCCGACCCGGAGCGCTACCTCGCTACGGATGCCACCAGCCTGTGCTGGCGGGAGGCGGCGCCCTGCCGCCTCGACCTGCTCGCCTTCCAGCGCGCCGCGGAGGAGGCCGAGGCCGCCGAGGACCCCGACGCCCTCCTGGCCGCCGCCCGGCGGGCGCTGGATGCCTATGGCGGCGAGCTGCTCCCCGACCTCTACGACGACTGGGTGCTCGAGGCGCGGGAACGGCTGCACCGCCGCTGCGTCGCCCTGCTCGACCGCCTGGTCACCGCCCTGGCCGAGCGGGACCCGGCGGCGGCAATCGCTCAGGCCCGCCGAAGGGTCGAACTCGAACCCCTCGAGGAGTCGGGCTACCGGACCCTGATGCATCTGCAGGCCCGTGCCGGCGACCGGGCCATGGCGCTGGACACCGGCCGACGCTGTGCCGAGATCCTGGCCCGCACCCTGGGAGTCGAACCCTCCGCCGCCACCCGGGCACTCTGTGCCGAGCTCACCGCTCCCGAGGCCCCATCCACGACCGAGGCCCCAGACGCAGCCGAGGCGACAGCGCGGCACCGGGCGCCGCCGCTGATCGGTCGGGACGCCGAGCTGGCCGCCCTCGAGGCCGCCTGGACCCGGGTCGCCCAGGGCCCGCGGGCGGTCGCCATCGCCGGGGAGGCCGGGGTCGGCAAGACGCGCCTGGCGGCGGAGCTCACCCAGGCCCTACGGCGGCGGGGCGAGCCGGTGTTGCAGGCGCGCTGTTTTCCCTCCCGGGTCCGCCTGGCGCTGGCGCCGGTGGCCGAATGGCTACGCGGCGCGGCACTGCGCCCGGGCCTCGAGCAGTTGGCGCCGGTCTGGCGCCAGGAGGTCGGCCGGCTGGTACCCGAGCTGGCCGGCGCCCCGCCCCCCTCTCCAGCGCCCCTGGCCGACGCCTGGCAGCGTCGCCAGTTCTTCGAGGGCCTGGTGCGCGCCATCCTGGCCGTCGGACGCCCCACCCTGCTGGTGCTCGACGACCTCCAGTGGTGCGACCGGGAGACCCTGGCCTGGCTCGAGGCCCTGCTGCATCTCGAGCCCAGTGCCCCCCTGCTGCTGATCGCCACCCTGCGCAGCGAGGAGCTCGACGACAACCCCGAGCTGCTCGCCTGCTGCCGGCGGCTTCAGGCCCAGGGTCTGTGGCAGCGCCTCGAACTCGACCCCCTGACGGCCGACCAGACCCTCGAGCTCGCCGCGGCCCTGCACGAGGCGCCGCTGGACGCCGCGGCCGCCCGCCGCCTGCACACCCGCACCGGCGGCTTCCCGCTGTTCGTCGTCGAGTCGCTGCGCCAAGGGGGCGCGGCCCCATCGCGGATCGAGGCGATCCTCGATTCGCGCCTCGCCCGTCTGAGCCCCGCCGCAGAGGAACTGCTCGGCCTCGCCGCCGCCCTGGGACGGGATCTCTCCCTGGAGCTGCTGGCCGCCGCCAGCGAACTGGACGAAGCCAGCCTCCAGGAGGCCCTGGACGAGCTCTGGCAGCGACGGCTGCTGCGTGAGCACTCGCCCGCCACCTACGACATCGCCCACGACCTGCTCCGCGATGCCGCCCGTCGCCGGCTCAGTCCGCCGCACCGCCGCCTCTTGCACCGTCGCCTGGCCCTCGCCCTGGCGCAGGGCCCGGCCGGTGAGCGGCCCGACGCGGCGGCGCTGATCGCCGAGCAGTTCGAGGCCGGCGGCCTGCCGGAACGGGCCCTCCACTACCACGCCCGGGCCGCCGAGGCCGCCACGGCGCTGTTCGCCCTGGACGACGCCATCGGCCACTACGAGCGGGCACTGGAACTGCTGACCGCCCGGCCGGCGGGCGAGGTCCGCGACCGCCAGGAGCTGGCGCTGTGCGAGGCCATGATCCCGCCGCTGGCCAGCCTGCACGGCTATGCGGCGCCGCGGGTCGGCGCGGTCATCGAGCGCAGCGTCGCCCTCGGCGAGCGGCTCGGCGAGGCGACGGAGGCCGCCCGTGGCCGAGCCGCCCTGTGCTGGCACCGCTTCGTCCAAGGGCGGATGCGGGAGGCCGTCCTCCTGGGAGAGGGCCTGGCCTCCTCGACGGCACCGGCCGGCTGGCACGCCCAGGCCCTGGCACTGCCACTCTTCGCCCTGGGCCGCCACCGCGAGGCGCTGGCCTGCCTCGACCGGCTCGGCGAGACGCCAGCCGCGGATGACCGCTCCCTGTTCGGGTTTCGCGCCGGGGTGCTGCTGCACGGCGCCCGGGCCCACCTCCACTGGCTGCTGGGCCAGAGCGGGGCCGCGGCGGCAAGCGCCGCCGCGGCCCTCCAACTGGCCGACGCCTCGGGCCACCCCTTCGAGGCGGCGATCGCCCACGGCTATGCGGCGATCACCCATCACCTGCTCGGTGACCCCGAGGCCACCGACGAGCACGCCGCCCGGGTGCGGCGCCTGAGCACCCGTTACGGCTTCGCCTACTACGGCGAATGGGGGCGTATCCTGGCCGGCCGCCTGACCGGCGGGGCGACGGGCGAAGCCCTTATCCGCCAGGGCATCGAACGGCTGCGCCAGCAGCATGCCGGCGCCCGCCTGCCGTTCTGGCTGGCCCAGCTCGCCGAGGTGCTCGCCGGGATGGGCCGCCCGGAGGAGGCCCTGCGGGTCCTGGGCGAAGCGCGGGCCTGGGCCGAGGCCCAGGGCGACCGCTGGTGGCTGGCCGAGCTGTGGCGACTGGAGGCGACCCTCGGCCCCGGCGAGGCGGCCGGCGCCGGGCTAGAGCGAGCCCTGGCCACCGCCACCGAGCAGGGCGCCCTGGCCCTGCAGCTGCGTGCCGCCCTCGACCTGGCATGCCGCGGCCACGCCAGGGAGGACGGCGACATGGCCCTCCCGCGCCTCGCCGTCCTGAGGGCCCGGGCCAGCGGCTGCAACCCCCACGAGCTCGCCGCCGTCGACGCCCTGCTCGGCTGATCACGGCCTCCCCCTCTCTCCACGAACACCCTTCACGAACGCCCGCCCCGTCGCCGCGAACGCTAAGCGAACGCCCGGCAAACGCCGGGCGGTCCATCCTCTAGACGTTGACTCACCGCGATCAGGAGGCATCCCATGGATCAGCCAGACCTTCCCCAGGCCGCCCTCGAGGCCCTTCAGGGCGCCATGCGCGGCCGGCTGCTGCGCCCCGGCCAGGAGGGCTACGCGACGGCGCGTGCCGTCTGGAACGGCATGATCGACCGCCACCCCGGGGCCATCGCCCGCTGCGTCGACGTCGCCGACGTCATGGCGGCGGTGCGCACGGCGAGCGAATACGACCTGCCGCTGGCCGTGCGGGGCGGCGGCCACAGTGCCAGCGGCCAGGCCCTCTGCGACGGTGGCCTGGTGATCGACCTCTCGGCCCTGCGCGGCGTGCGGGTCGAGCCCGACGAGCGCAGCGTCCTGGTGGCGGGGGGCTGCACCCTGGGCGACGTCGATCACGCCACCCACCCCTTCGGGCTAGCCACCCCCTTCGGCATCATTTCCACCAGCGGCGTCGGCGGCCTCAGCCTGGGCGGCGGCCACGGCTACCTCACCCGCCAGTACGGCCTGACCATCGACAACCTGCTGGCCGCGGACCTGGTGCTGGCCGACGGCCGTTTCGTGACCGCCAGCGCCGACACCCACCCGGAGCTGTTCTGGGCCCTGCGCGGCGGCGGCGGCAACTTCGGGGTGGTCACCGCCTTCCGCTTCCGCTGCCATCCGGTGGCCCGGGTCATCGCCGGCCCGACCTTCTACGACCTGGAGGCCACCGGCGAGGTGCTGCGCTGGTTCCGGGAATTCATACCCACCGCACCGGAGAGCCTCAACGGCTTCTTCCTGGTCGGCACCGTGCCCCCGGCACCGCCCTTCCCGGAGGCCCTGCATGGCCGTCACGTCTGCGGCATCGTCTGGTGCTACAGCGGCGACCTGGCGGCGGCCGATGCCGTCCTGGCGCCGGTGCGCGCCTTCGGCAAGCCGCTGCTGGACGGCCTCCACGAGGTGCCCTTCCCGGCCCTGCAATCGGTCTTCGACCCCCTCTACCCGCCCGGCCTGCACTCCTACTGGCGGGGCGACTTCTTCAACACACTCAGCGACGAGGCGATCGCCGTCCATGAGCGCTTCGCCGAGGTGCCCACCCCGCTCTCCACCATGCACCTCTACCCCATCGATGGGGCGCCCCAGCGGGTGAGACCCGACGAGACCGCCTTCCACTTCCGGGAGGCCAACTGGAGCGCGGCGATCGTCGGCATCGATCCCGACCCGGCCAACGCCGACCGCATCCGCGACTGGGTAGTGAGCTACTGGGAGGCCCTGCACCCCAGCTCGGCCGGCGGCGCCTACGTGAACTTCATGATGGACGAGGGCCACGACCGGGTCCGTGCCACCTACGGCGCGAACTATGCGCGCCTGGCGCGCCTCAAGGCGCGCTACGACCCCCACAACCGCTTTTGCCACAACCACAACATCCCGCCGGCCGACCCGGCGTGATCCCCCCGACGAGACGAAGGAGCACCGCCATGAAACCCCAAGCCCCCCATCCCCTGCCCCTCGCCGGCCTGCCCCTCGCTGGCCTGATCATCGGCGCCCTGGCACTGGCCCTCCCGCCGCTCGCCGCAGGCGACGGCCCACCGCCCATCGCCGTGCAGGAGCTGACCCAGCGCAGCGCCATCATCGACGAGGTGGGTATCCAGATCACCCTGACCGTCGAGGGCCGGGACCCGCAGCTCCTGGAGCTGCCCGAGCCCGGTCGGGTCGCCATCGCCGAGATCACCGTCCAGCCGGGGGCCGCCTTCCCCTGGCACAGCCACCCCGGCCCGGTGATCGCCACCCTCAAGCAGGGCACCCTGGTCTATGTCTATGCCGACGACTGCGTCGAACGCCCCTATGCGGCGGGCGAGCTGTTCATCGACCCGGGGTTCGACAACATCCACCGCGCCTTCAACCCCAGCGACGAGGAGGTCGCCGTGGTGGTGGCCACCTTCCTCAACGCCCCCGAGGGCGAGCACGGCCAGGGCCTGACCCTGCCCCGGGAACCCGAGGGAAGCTGCCCCGGCCTGCCGACCGCCAGCGCCCACTAAGTCACTCATCGACTAAACCACCCGGCCCCGGCGCCCAACGACGCCAGGGCCGGTATCGGCTGTCACCGCACTCGCCACTCAGGCCACGACACGAGCCACGCTCTTCAAGGCTTTGTCTGAAAAGTCGGCGAGCGAAGGTCAGACAAAGCAAAAATCGGCGAAAAGACGAACCGGGCTCGCGTGCGAGTTTACGGGGTGTAAATGAGCACTTTGATCGGACTCGCGCACGAGCCGATTTTTAACGCCGTATGGCCGAGCGCAGCCAGTTTTCGGGCATAGCCTAGACTGCCAATCGAGGGGAGAGAAATGGGCATGATGATGGTGAGAGGCGTTGGCGCCTTCCTGCTGATCACGGGGCTGATCGCCGCCCTGCTGGCGAGTCACGGCGCCATGAACCGAGGCTACGAGGCGCTGCTGGCCCTGGGCGATATCGCCGCGGGCAGCGAAGCCAGCCGACTGAAGGCGCGCACCCCGGACCCCGTTCGGGAGGAGCTGACCTATGCGGTCGACGGGCGCGGGTACCGGGCGGATCTCTACCGCCCGGACGAGCCGCGCCGCGGCGCCCTGATCCTGGTCCACGGCTTCACCGACGCGGGACGTCGCGATCCCCGCCTGATCGAGTTCGCCATGACCCTCTCCCGCCTGGGCTTCACGGTGATGGTGCCGGAGCTGGAGGGGCTAAAGCGGTTCTCCGTCAGCACCCGGGAGGTGGAGGCCATCGCCGATGCCATTCGCCATCTCACGCAGACGGAACCGGCGGCGAGGTCGACCACCGCCCTGGCCGCCATCAGCCTGGCGGTGGGGCCGGCGCTGGTCGCCGCCAAGCAGGCGGATACCGCCGACCGGGTCCGCTTCCTGATCGCCCTGGGGGGCTACTATGACCTGACCGACATGCTGCGCTATGTCACCACCGGAGAGGATCAGGGCGGCGCCGGGCGGGCGGCCCCGCCGCCGCAGCGGGAGGGACGCTGGGCGGTGCTGCTGAGCCAGCTGCACTGGCTGGAGGACGAGAATGACCGGGCAGCCCTCGCCGCCATCGCCAGGCGCAAGCTGGAGGACCCCGATGCCCCGGTGCAGACCGAGGTGTGCCAACTAGGCCCCCAGGCGCAGGCGGCCTACGAGCTGGTGACCAATGAGGATCCCGAGCGGGTGGAGGCGCTGGTCGCACGGCTGCCGCCGCCCCTGCTGGAGGAGTACCAGGCGCTGGACCTGTCGGCACGGGATCTCGACAAGCTGCAGGCACGGCTGGTGCTGATTCATGGCCCCCATGACCGGGTGATTCCGGTCAGCCACAGTCGGCGCCTGCGGGATGCCCTGCCGGCATATCAGGCTCGACTCTTCGAGGCCGGCGGGCTCGAACACGTGGCGGTCTCCCCGGGCTGGCGAGACGGCTGGGGCCTATGGCGAGCCACCATTCACCTGCTGGCCCTGGGAGAACAGGAATAAGATCTCCTTGCGGCAAACACGCCAGGGGCGCCATCGGGCAGTACGGCCCCGAGGCACCCCCGGTCTCCGGCACTTTCACTCCCCGGCCGGCTTGCGCGCCGTAATGGTCCAGGAGCTGGAGCCCATGACGATCTTGCCGTCCTGCTCATAGGGGGCCAGGGCCTGGCGCAGTGCCTCCTCGATTTCCGGGCGCTGCCGCTCGGCCGCCTCCCCCGCCTCGCGGAACACCTCGCCGGCCGGTCCCAGGGCAAGCTGGAAGCGCATGGCGTTCTCCACCGAGTCCCCCACCTCGACGGGGCCGTCGTTGCGGGTGAAGTCGATCGCCTCGAAGCCGGCGATCTCCAACTGCTGGCCGACCACCTCGGGGTTGGCCATGGAGAAGGGGCCCGGGCCGCAGGTGCGGGCATCCTCACCGGGGGGCGGCAGGAAGTCCAGCACCACCTGCTTGGGCAGGCCCAGCCAGGGGTTGTCCTCGATCTGGCGCCAGACGATAAACATCAGCTCGCCGCCCGGTTTCAGGGCCTTGTGCACATTGCGCATGGCCGGCACCGGATGTTCGAAGAACATCATGCCGAAGCGCGAGAAGCAGAGATCGAACTCGGGCTCGAAGGGGTAGCGCTCCACGTCGGCCGACACGAAGGTGACGTTGTCGACGCCCGCCTCGGCGGCCCGTCGCCGGGCATCGGCAAGAAACTGCTCGACGCAATCCAGGCCCAGTACCTCGCCGCCTGGACCGGTCTTGCGGGCCAGGGCAATGGCCGTGTCGCCCCAGCCACACCCCACGTCGACGACGCGGCTGCCCGGCGCCAGGGAGAGGAGTTCGAGGGGGATCCGGCTATGGTAGCTCAGGCCATTCATCAGGATATTCTGGAAACGATCGAACTTCTCGGCCAGGGTGTCGTTCCAGAACTCGACATACTCGCTGGCCGCGGTTGGGGTCCGGTTCATGGCACACCTCCGCGTGGTCGCCATGGGATTGCGGCACCTCGGTGCCGGCATGCCGTAGCGGGATACCGACTCGAGATCCCGCCGCGTACCTACCAGTTGTAGCAGTGATGGCGCGCCCCGGCAGGGTCCGGAGTCGATCGGAGTGGGTTCACGAAGCGAGTCGAGGCCCGGCCTCGAAACGGCGACGCCCGGGGCAGGGCCCGGGCGTCACTGGTATTAGTGCGTCGCGTCATCATACATGCAGGATCTCCTCCTTCAGCGAGTAGGTGATGCCCAGCACCTCCTGGCGGGTCTGGGCGTCGATACCCTGGCGCTCGAGCGCCTCCTGGATATCGTCCATCACCGCCATGTACTCGGCCTCGCCGATATTCATGCCGCGGTGCGCCTCGAGCATGGTCTTGCCGCGATACTCGGCGGGGCCACCGCTGCCCGCGGAGAGGAAGTCACGCAGGTGTCCCTTGAGCTCCTCGAAGTGCTCGGGATCGTCCTGTGAGGGAAGGTAACGGGCCCGGATGGCCGGGTTCTGCAAATGCGTCTCGACGATATCGTCGACCAGGGCGGCGATGCCCCGCTCGCCGCCCAGGCGCTCATAGAGGCTTGTGGTTGTCATCTGACACCTCCCGGGCCGGCCAGGATGCCGACCCTTGCCACGAGTGAGGAACGGCCTCGGGCCGTTCGGAACAGACCGGTCGGTCCAATCTCGGCGCCAGAAAAGCCCCTCAGCGAGTCGCGGCCGAGAAGTAGAAGTCGAGCATGGCCCCGAGGGGGCCGGGATCCCGGCGCAGACGGCTGCGCAGGGCGGCGCCTTCCCAGCAATCCAGCAAGCGATCCGCCAGCTCGCGGGGATCCTGCGCCGCCGCCAGCTCGCCCCGCTGGCGTGCCTCCTCCAGGCAAACGGCGATCCGCTCGGCGATCAGGTTGAAGCAGCCCTCGATCTTGTGGCGGAAGGTGTCGCTGACCCCGGAGAGCTCCTGGCCCAGGCCGCCCAGCAGGCACCCCAGGTAGCCTTCCCGGCGGTACTTCTCCCGGGACAGCTCGAAGAACAGGCGCACCCGCTCCAGGGGCGGCAAGTCGCGATTGCCCAGGCTCATCTCCAGGCCCTGGTGGACCTCCTGCATATAGCGATCCACCACCCGCAGGGCGAAATCCTCCTTGCTGCGGAAATGGTGGTAGAAGGAGCCCTTGGGCACTCCCGTCTCCGCCAGCAGGGCCTGGATGCCCAGGTCGTGGTAACCGTGTTCCAGCAACATGGCGAGTCCCGCCTCGAGCAATCGCTCCTGGGTCGTCATCGACGACGTCTCCTGGTGATTCGTCCCTCCGACCGAAGCCGAGCACTGCCGGCACGCCTCGTGCCGTCTGACTCAGCCGACTCGGGCTAGACCGACCGGTCTGTTTTTCAGTATGGCTCAGCCCGACCCGCCGTCAAGCTCACGGGACTGTCTCAGGCGTTATGGACCACCCGCCCCAGCTCGCTCAGGTCATAGCCTCCCAGGGTCGCCGCCCGCTCGGCGAAGCGCGGCTCCCGGGCGAAGGCCAATAGGCGCTGGATCGGCGCCTCGAAGTAGTCCCGGCGGCGCATCAGCAGGTCGAAGGGCTCCCAGTGCAGGGACAGGAAATCCACGCCCTGGCGCCGCGCCGCCGCCGCCACCCCCAGGCCGGCATCGGCCTCTCCCTGACGCACCGCCAGGGCCAGGTCGTCCTCGCTCAGGGCCAGATGGGGCGCGAAGGTCACGGCCTGGACGTCCACTCCCTCACGGGCCAGCAGATAGCGCAGCAGCCGTTCGGCCCCGGCATCCGGCTGACGCCGGGCCACCACCACCCCGGGCCGGGCCAGGTCCGCCAGGCCGCGAACGGCGAGTGGATTGCCCGGGGCGAGCAGGAGCCCCTGGTAGCGCCGCGCCCAGCGCAATACCACCAGGTCGCCCATGGCGCCCAGGCCGAGGCGCGCCGGATCATTGTAAGCGCCGCTCTCGGGGTCGAGCAGATGCACTCCGGCCAACATGGCGTCGCCCTCGGCCAGGCGCCGTACCCCGTCGCCGCTGCCATGGCAGAGCAGCGCCAGATCACAGCCACTCTCGCGCACCGCCCACTCCAGCAGAGGATCCTGGCTACCGGCCAGCACCGGGGGGGCCGCGCGACGACCGGCGCGATCCCCCTCCAGGTGATGCATCAGCCACAGGTCCAGGCTATGGCGGGGAAACAGCAGCTTGCCGGTGACCCGGGTACAGGGGATCACCCCCTGGGCGGCCAGATCATAGAGCTTGCGTTCTTTCAGCCTCAGATAAGCCGCCGCCTCGGCAGTGGTCAGATAGGTCGCCTTGGATTCCATCCGCTCTCCCCCGGGGTGTCTCCATCGCGCCCCTGGCGGTCGTAATGACGCCAGAGGTCGTCGTCTCACTGCATTATCCTGCATATTTTCCAGCATAGGATGCATCAACGCGAATTAATGCAGAAGATGCGAGGAAACCCCAGGGGAACATGATGCCCACTTCCGACTCCGCCTTTATCACCGCCCTGCACCTGGTGCTCGACCTGGATCCGACGCTGCTGGCCATCGTCGCCCTGTCGCTGCAGGTATCGCTGGCGGCGGTGCTGATCGCCGCCCTGGTCGGCCTGCCCCTGGGCGCGGCCCTGGCATTATGGCGCTTTCCCGGCCGCGGCCTGGTGATCGTGGTGCTCAATGCACTGATGGGCCTGCCCCCGGTGGTGGCGGGCCTGGCGGTCTACCTGCTGCTCTCCCGGGCCGGCCCCCTGGGCCAGTTTGGCCTGCTCTTTACCCCCGGCGCCATGGTGATCGCCCAGGTGGTGCTGATCCTGCCGATCATCGCCGCCCTGACCCGACAGCAGATCGAGGAGCTCCACGGCGAGTATGCCGAACAGCTGGCCTCCCTGGGGCTGTCCCGGCCGAGGCGCATACCCACCCTGCTGTGGGACGCCCGCTTCGGCCTGCTGACCGTGATCCTGGCCGGCTTCGGTCGCGCCAGCGCCGAGGTCGGCGCGGTGATGATGGTGGGCGGCAATATCGATGGCGTGACCCGGGTCATGACCACCGCCATCGTGCTAGAAACCGGCAAGGGCAACCTGGCCCTGGCCCTGGGCCTGGGCCTGGTGCTGCTGGTACTGGTGACCCTGATCAACGGCGCCGCCCATCTGCTGGGCGAGACGGCGCGGAGGCGGCTGGGATGAATGACCTGAGCCATACGGGCATTATCAGCCCACTCACCTTCGAGGCGGTCAGCGTCAGCCACCGTGGCCAGCCACTGCTGCACCCACTCGACCTGCGCCTGAGCGGCTGCCGGCGCACCCTGGTGATGGGCCCCAATGGCGCCGGCAAGAGCCTGCTGCTGCGCCTGGCCCATGGCCTGCTGCCCCCCAGCGGCGGGCGGATTCGCTGGGAGGGGAGCACGCCGCGCCAGGCCATGGTGTTTCAGCGCCCGGTGCTGTTGCGCCGCTCGGCACTGGCCAACCTCACCTATGCCCTGGCGGTCAACGGCACGCCAAGGCGCCAACGTCAGGCGCTGGCCATGGAGGCCCTGGATCACTTCGGCCTGGCGAGCCTGGCCCGGCGCCCCGCCCGGGTGCTCTCCGGCGGCGAGCAGCAACGCCTGGCCCTGGCCCGGGCCTGGCTACTGCGTCCCCAGGTGCTGTTCCTCGACGAGCCCACCGCGGCCCTGGATCCGGCCGCCATCAAGGCGGTAGAGGCGGCGGTGCTCGACTTCCACCGACGCGGCACCCGGATCGTCATGACCAGTCACGACCTGCATCAGGCCCGCCGCCTGGCCGACGAGGTGATCCTGCTCAATGGTGGCCGGCTGGTCGAGCAGAGCGACGCCGCCACCTTCTTCCGCGAGCCTCGCAGCGACGAGGGCCGTGCCTTCCTGCGCGGCGAGCGGGTCTGGTAATCACTTTTATCAAGGAGGCTCCCATGACGCCACGCCCATTTCTCGCGGCCCTGGCCCTGATGGGAGTCGCCCTCGACGCCCAGGCCAGCGAGCCCTACCTGACCCTGGCCTCCACCACTTCCACCGAGCAGTCGGGACTCTTCGCCGAGCTGCTGCCGGCCTTCCAGGCGGCGACCGGCATTCGGGTGCGGGTGGTGGCCGTGGGCACCGGCCAGGCCTTCGAGATCGCCCGACGCGGCGACGCCGACGCCCTGCTGGTCCACGATGCCCAGGCCGAAGAGGCCTTCGTGGCCGAGGGCTATGGCAGCGAGCGAGCCGATGTGATGGTCAACGACTTCGTGCTAATCGGCCCCGCCGGGGGGCCGGCCGGTGCCGACCCCGCCGGGGTCGCGGAGGCCGAGAGCATCCTCGATGCCCTGGCGCGGATCGCCGAGGCCGAGGCACCCTTCGCCTCCCGGGGCGACGACAGCGGCACCCACCGCGCCGAGCGGCGCCTCTGGGAGGCCGCCGAGATCACCCCCACCGCCCCCTGGTATCGCGAGCTGGGCAGCGGCATGGGCCCCACTCTCAACACCGCCGCCGCCATGGGCGCCTATGTGCTGGCCGACCGCGCCACCTGGGCGGCCTTCGCCAACCGCCAGGAGCTGGCCCTGCTCTTCGAGGGCGATGAGCGCCTCTTCAACCAGTACGGCAGCGTGGTGATCGACGCCGAACGCCACTCCCACCTCAAGCACAACCTGGCCGCCCAGTGGCACGCCTGGCTGCTCTCCGACGAGGGCCAGCAGGCCATCGCCGACTTCACCGTCGACGGCCAGCCGCTGTTCTTCCCCAACGCGGAGTAGGCCCCCACGGCGGCGCCTGTTCAGGGCGCCGCCTCCAGCCGTTCCAGCAACCCCGCCAGCTCATTGCACACGAAGCGCGGCTCCACGCACTCGCCCAGGTGCCCCTCGGCGAAGCGCAGGAAACCCAGCGCCGCGTGGGAGAGCCGGCGATCGCGGCGTACGATGAATTGCCAGTGGCTCTCCAGCGGCAGCCCCGCCACCGGCAGGATCACCAGGTCGGGGTGCTCCGGCGGCAGCACATGCTCGGAGAGCACGGCGAGGCCCATGCCGGAGGCCACCCCGACGCGAATCGCCTCGTTGCTGGCCATCTGCAGGGTCGCCCCGAGCGTCAGGCCCTGTTCCTGGAGCCAGCTGTCGAAGAGCATGCGGGTGGCCGAGCCCGGCTCGCGCAGCAGCATGCGCTCGCCGAGCAGCTCGCTCATCGCCACTCGCTCGCGCCCGGCCAGGCGGTGGCCCCGGGGCGCCACCGCCACCAGGGGGTTGCGCAGGAAGCGTCCCGCCACTGCGTGGGCCAATGAGGGCGGATGGCTGAACACATAGAGGTCGTCCTCCTGGCGCTCGAAGCGGGTCAACATCTGCCGGCGGTTACCGATATGCACGGTCATGTCGACCTCGGGAAAGGCCCGGCTGTAGGGACCCATCAGCCGCGGCAGCACGTACTGGGCAGTATTGACCAGGGCGATGGAGAAGCGCCCCCGCTCGCCGCCACGCAGGGCGTCCAGGTAGTCGCCGAAGTCATCGAAGCGCCCCAGCACCTCGCGGCTGGCCCGGTAGAGTTCGGCGCCGGCTTCGGTGGGCGAGAGCCGCCCCTGGCGACTCGCAAGCAAAGGCTCACCCACCGCCTCGGCCAGGCGCTTGAGCTGCTGGGAGACGGTGGGCTGGGTCAGGTGCAGGCGTCGCGCCGCCTCGCTGACCGAGCCGCTGCTGACCACCGCCGCATAGACCTGCAACAGGCGAAAGGTCAGATGACGACTATTCATGGCGCACCTCGTTCGTTGATGCCATAGATGATTATCTATATTTAATCACTTAAATCTTAATTGGTATCCATACCCTAGCCTACGCACAATGCGCCGCGTTTTCCTTTCGCGAGACGAGATGCTCCCATGCCCGATATCGTGGTGATGTTCTTCCTCCTCGGCCTGCTGGCCGGGGTGGTGAAGTCCGACCTGACCATCCCCAAGGCCGCCTACGACACCCTGAGCCTGCTGCTGATGCTGACCATCGGCCTCAAGGGGGGCATGGCCCTCTACGGCAACCTGGGCTGGTCCATCGTGCCGGAGCTGGCCGCGGTGGCGGCCCTCGGTGCCCTGATCCCCCTGGCGCTGATGCCGGTGCTGCGCCGCCTGGTGCGCCTCTCCCCCGCCGACAGCGCCAGCATCGCCGCCCACTATGGCTCGGTAAGCGCCGGCACCTTCGCCGTGGCGCTGGCCTTCGCCGAGGGCCGCGGCCTGCCGATCGGCGCCGAGGTCACCCTCTATCTGGTGATGATGGAGTTGCCGGCGATCATGGTGGCCATCGCCCTCTATCGCCGCCACGCGGGCAGCGACTCCGGCGAAGCGCTGCAGGGCATCTGGCACGAGACCCTGACCAACCGCGGGGTGATCCTGCTGGCCGGCGGCGCGGTGATCGGCGCCATGTATGGCCCCATGCAGGGCGCCAACGTCACCGAGCTCTTCACCAACGCCTTCCACGCCGTGCTCGCCCTCTTCCTGCTGCAGATGGGCCTGACCGCCGCCGACACCCTGAGGCCCATCCCCTGGTTCCACTGGCGCCTGCTGACCTTCGCCCTGATCGCCCCCCTGGTCCTCTCGCTGACCGGCCTGGCCGTGGGCCTGGCGCTGGGGCTGCCCACCGGCTCGTTGCTGATCCTCACCGCACTGGCCGCCAGCGCCTCCTATATCGCCGCCCCGGCGGCCATGCGCACCGCCATCCCCAAGGCCAATATCGGCCTGGCGATGCTCGCCTCCCTGGGCTTTACCTTCCCCCTCAACGTCATCCTCGGCATCCCCCTCTACTATCAGCTGGTGCATGCCCTGGGCGGCTGATCCGACCCGGCCTTCCTACCACTGACGACCCGGCGCCCCGCGGGGCGCCTTTCGCCTTGGCGGCCCACCGGGGCCAGCCGCTACGCTGAAGACGACATCCCGGCCACGCTGACGACGCCCGGTCCGTCTGCGACCTTGGTATAGCCGATTTGCACTTTACGTTAACGTAAACCTTGCCTAGTCTAGAGCCATTCAAACGCCCCTTTGGCTGAGCCCCTTCGATCCCGGAGACCCATCATGCAGACGCCCTTCCAGCCCCTCGACTTCGGCCTCGACGACGAACTCAACATGCTGCGCGATCAGGTGAATGCCTTCGCCCGGGACGAGATCGCCCCCCGCGCCGCCGAAATCGACGAGAAGAACGAATTCCCCAACGACCTGTGGCGCAAGTTCGGCGACATGGGCCTGCTCGGCATCACCGTGCCGGACGAGGACGGCGGCAGCGGCATGGGCTACCTGGCCCACTGCATCGCCATGGAGGAGATCTCCCGGGCCAGCGCCTCGGTGGGCCTCTCCTATGGCGCCCACTCCAACCTCTGCGTCAACCAGATCAAGCTCAACGGCTCGGCCGAGCAGAAGGCCAGGTACCTGCCCGGGCTGATCAGCGGCGAACACGTCGGCGCCCTGGCCATGTCCGAGCCGGGGGCCGGCTCCGACGTGGTCTCCATGAAGCTGCGCGCCCGCCAGGAGGGCGACAAGTACATCCTCAACGGTAACAAGATGTGGATCACCAACGGCCCCGACGCCGATGTGCTGGTGGTCTACGCCAAGACCGACCCGGACGCCGGTTCCAAGGGCATTACCGCCTTTATCATCGAGAAGGGGTTCAAGGGTTTCTCCACCGCCCAGAAGCTCGACAAGCTGGGCATGCGCGGCTCCAACACCTGCGAGCTGGTGTTCCAGGACTGCGAGGTGCCGGCCGAGAACGTGCTGGGCGAGGTCAACAAGGGCGTGCGGGTGCTGATGAGCGGCCTCGACTTCGAGCGCACCGTGCTGGCCGCCGGTCCCATCGGCATCATGCAGGCCGCCATGGACATCGTGGTGCCCTACCTCCACGAGCGGAAGCAGTTCGGCCAGGCGATCGGCGAATTCCAGCTGGTACAGGGCAAGGTGGCCGACATGTACACCACCCTCAATGCCTGCCGCGCCTACCTCTATGCGGTGGCGGCGGCCTGCGACCGCGGCCAGACCTCCCGCAAGGACGCCGCCGGGGTGATCCTCTACTGTGCCGAGAAGGCCACCCAGGTGGCACTGGACGCCATCCAGCTGCTCGGCGGCAACGGCTATATCAACGAGTACCCGACGGGCCGCCTGCTGCGCGACGCCAAGCTCTACGAGATCGGCGCGGGAACGAGTGAAATTCGCCGCATGCTGATCGGCCGCGAACTCTTCACCGAGTCCGCCTAACCGCCACCGGCCCAGGTCATCGAACACAAGGATCGGCTATGAGCATCCTGAACACCCAGATCAATCCGCGCAGCGAGGCCTTCCAGGCCAACGAAGCGGCCATGCGCCACGAGGTGATGACGCTGCGCGAACTGACCGCGGCGATCAGTCAGGGCGGCGGCGACAAGGCCCGGGCCCGCCACGAGTCCCGCGGCAAGCTGTTCGTGCGCGATCGCATCGACCACCTGATCGACGAGGGCTCGCCCTTCCTCGAGTTTTCGGCGCTGGCCGCCTATCGGGTCTACGAGAGCGAGGTGCCCGCCGCCGGCGTGGTCACCGGCATCGGCCGGGTCTCGGGGGTCGAGTGCGTGATCGTCGCCAACGACGCCACCGTCAAGGGCGGCACCTACTACCCGCTCACCGTCAAGAAGCACCTGCGCGCCCAGGAGATCGCCCGCAAGCATCGCCTGCCCTGTATCTACCTGGTCGATTCCGGCGGTGCCTTCCTGCCCCGCCAGGACGAGGTGTTCCCGGACCGCGACCACTTCGGGCGCATCTTCTACAACCAGGCGACGCTCTCCGCCGAGGGCATCCCGCAGATCGCCGTGGTGATGGGCTCCTGCACCGCCGGCGGCGCCTATGTGCCGGCCATGGCCGACGAGTCGATCATCGTCAAGCAGCAGGGCACCATCTTCCTGGGTGGCCCGCCGCTGGTGAAGGCCGCCACCGGCGAGACCATCAGCGCCGAGGACCTGGGCGGCGCCGATGTCCACGCCAAGCTGAGCGGCGTGGCCGACCACTACGCCGAGAACGACGCCCACGCCCTGCAGCTGGCCCGGGCCTGCGTGTCGCGGCTCAACTGGCAGAAGCGCGGCCGGCTCAAGCTGCAGGAGCCCAAGCCCCCACGCCTCGACCCGGCGGAGCTCTACGGCATCGTCGGCACCGACCTCAAGAAGCCCTTCGACGTGCGCGAGGTGATCGGGCGCATCGTCGACGACTCCGCCTTCGACGAGTTCAAGCGCTACTACGGCGACACCCTGGTCACCGGCTTCGCCCATATCCACGGCCACCCGGTGGGCATCGTCGCCAACAACGGCGTGCTCTTCTCCGAGTCCGCCGTCAAGGGCGCGCACTTTATCGAGCTGTGTGCGCAGAGAAAAATACCGTTGATTTTCCTGCAAAATATCACCGGCTTTATGGTCGGCTCCAAGTACGAGCACGAGGGCATCGCCAAGCACGGCGCCAAGCTGGTCACCGCCGTGGCCTGCGCCAGGGTGCCCAAGTTCACCGTGCTGATCGGCGGCAGCTTCGGCGCCGGCAACTACGGCATGTGCGGCCGCGCCTATGACCCCAACCTGCTGTTTATGTGGCCCAACGCGCGCATCTCGGTGATGGGCGGGGAGCAGGCCGCGGGCGTGCTGGCCCAGGTCAAGCGCGAGCAGCTCGAACGGGAAGGCCAGGCGTGGAGCGCGGAAGACGAGGAGGCCTTCAAGCGGCCCACCCGGGAGCAGTACGAGCACCAGGGCCACCCCACCTACGCCAGCGCCCGGCTGTGGGACGACGGCGTGATCGACCCGGCCCAGACCCGCGACGTGCTGGGCCTATCCCTGGCCGCGGCCATGAACGCCGAGATCGAGGACACCAAATTCGGCGTCTTCCGGATGTAGTCCCCTTGCTACGCAAGGGAGCTGGAAGCTCGAAGCTATAAGCTGGAAGTCTCCTCCACACGCCCTGGAGGAAAACTCCCGGGGTTTCTTCCAGCTTCAAGCTTCCGGCTTCAAGCTCTAATTACGAGGTCTGCTATGTCAGAGACACCCTGCTCCAGCCTGACCCTCGATGCCCGCGGCGTGGCCTGGCTGACGCTGAACCGCCCCGCGGTGCACAACGCCTTCGACGACGGCCTGATCAAAGAGCTCAATGGCCACCTGGCGCACCTGCACGAGGCCGCCACCCGCGGCGAGGTGCGGGTGGTGGTGCTGGGGTCCGAGGGCAAGAGCTTCTCCGCCGGGGCCGACCTGGGCTGGATGAAGCGCATGGTCGAGTACGACGTCGAGGGCAACCTGGCCGACTCCCGCAAGCTCTCGCAGCTGATGCACGGCCTCGACACCCTGCCCTGCCCCACCGTCTGTCGGGTGCAGGGGGCCGCCTTCGGCGGCGCCGTGGGGCTGGCCGCCTGCTGCGATATCGTCATCGCCTCCGAGAAGGCCAGGTTCTGCCTCTCCGAGGTGAAGATCGGCCTCTCGCCGGCGGTGATCAGTCCCTATGTGCAGCGTGCCCTGGGCCCGCGCCAGATGCGCCGCTACGCCCTGACCGCCGAGGTCATGGACGCCGCCACCGCCCAGGCCCTGGGCCTGGCGCACCAGGTGGTGGCCCCCGAGTCACTCGATGCCGCCGTGACCGCCATGCTCGATACCCTGCTGGCCGGCTCGCCCCAGGCCCAGCGCGCCACCAAGGCGCTGCTCGGCGTGGTGGCCCGGGAGCCCGACTCTGAGGCCACCCGCGAGCACACCTGCCGGGTGATCAGCGAACTTCGCGTCAGCCCCGAAGGCCAGGAAGGGCTGGCCAGCTTCTTCGACAAGCGCGCCCCGCGCTGGACGCCCCATAAGGACAACGCCTCATGAGCCTCTCTCGCTTCGATACCCTGCTCGTGGCCAACCGCGGCGAGATCGCCTGCCGGGTGATGCGCACCGCACGCGCCATGGGCCTGCGCACCATCGCCGTCTACTCCGACGCCGACGCCAATGCCCGCCATGTCCGCGAGGCCGACGAGGCCGTGCGCCTGGGCCCCGCCGCCGCCCGCGACAGCTACCTCAAGGTCGAGGCGGTGATCGAGGCGGCCCGGCGCACCGGCGCCGGCGCCATTCACCCCGGCTATGGCTTCCTCTCCGAGAACGGCCCTTTCGTCGAGGCCCTCGACACCGCCGGCATCACCTTCGTCGGCCCACCCGCCTCGGCCATCGCCGCCATGGGCGACAAGTCCGCCGCCAAGGCGCGCATGCAGGCCGCCGGCGTGCCCCTGGTGCCCGGCTACCACGGCGACGACCAGGATGACGCCCTGCTCAAGGCCGAGGCCGACAAGATCGGCTACCCGGTGCTGCTCAAGGCCAGCGCCGGCGGTGGCGGCAAGGGCATGCGGGTGGTGGAATCCGCCGCCGCCTTCCAGGCCGCCCTGGACGGCTGCCGCCGCGAGTCCCGCGCCGCCTTCGGCGACGACCGCATGCTGATCGAGAAGTACCTGACCCAGCCCCGCCACGTGGAGGTGCAGGTGTTCTGCGACAGCCACGGCGGCGCCGTCTACCTCTTCGAGCGGGACTGCTCGGTGCAGCGCCGCCACCAGAAGGTGCTGGAAGAGGCCCCGGCCCCGGGCATGACCGCCTCGCTGCGTCGCGAGATGGGCGAGGCCGCGGTGCGCGCCGCCAAGGAGATCGGCTATGTGGGCGCCGGCACGGTCGAATTTCTCCTCGATGCGGATGGCTCCTTCTACTTTATGGAGATGAACACCCGCCTGCAGGTGGAGCACCCGGTCACCGAGATGATCACCGGCCAGGACCTGGTCGAGTGGCAACTGCGGGTGGCCATGGGCGAGCGGCTGCCGCTGGCCCAGGACGAACTGACCCTCAGCGGCCATAGCTTCGAGGCGCGCCTCTACGCCGAGGACCCGGCCCAGGACTTCCTGCCCGCCACCGGGCGGCTGACCCGCTTCGCCCTGGACCTGGCAGGGGCCGGCCTCGATCCGGTTCGCGTGCGCCTGGACAGCGGCGTGGAGAGCGGTGACGAAGTCTCCATGCACTACGACCCCATGCTCGCCAAGCTGATCGTCCATGGCGGCGACCGGGATCAGGCCCTGGCCACCCTCAACCGGGCCCTGGCCGCACTCGACGTGCAAGGCGTGGTCACCAACCGTGGCTTCCTGCAGCGCCTGGCCGGCCACCCGGCCTTCAAGGCCTGCGAGCTGGACACCCGCTTTATCGAACGTCACGAAGCCAGCCTCTTCGCCCCCCAGGCCTACCGGGTGGAGGAGTACGCCGGCGCCGCCCTGATCGGCCTCGACCAGTTGGCCCGGGAGTACGAGAGCCGCTCCCCCTGGGACCGCCACGACGGCTTCCGCCTCAACGCCCCCCACACCATCCGGCTCGCCCTCGGCGACCCCGCCGACGCCAACGACAGCGAGGCCGTCCCGGTGGTGGTGGAAGGCCGCCGCGAGGGCGACGCCGACGCCTGGCAGCTGACCATCGGCGGAGAGACCCTCACCGCGCGCCTCGAGCGCCTGGCCGGCGACGCCGTGGCGGTGACCCTGAACGGCCACCGCCGCCGCCTCCAGGCCCGGCTGGTAGATAACAGCCTGGTGGTGATGGCCGACCCCCAGGGCGAGACCCGCCTGCACTGGCGGCGCATCGACGGCATTGATCACGGCCACCACGAGGCGGAATCGACCCTCACCGCGCCCATGCACGGCACCGTGGTCGCGCTGCTGGTGGAACCCGGCCAGGCGGTGGAGAAAGGCATGCCGCTGATGGTCATGGAAGCGATGAAGATGGAACACACCCTGACCGCCCCCGCCGACGGCCAGGTGGAAAGCTTCCACTTCGCCGCCGGCGACACCGTCGGCCAGGGCGATGTGCTGCTCGAATTTGCCGCTCAGGAGTGATACCGCGCCGAGCGCCAAGCGCTTCGATAGGTATCGTCGCCTGGTAGGAGCCCGCTTCAGCGGGCGAAGGGCGCCGCAGACGCCTGACCTTATCAGGCACCAAGGCAAGCGGCGCCGGGGACAGGTCGAAGAGGGGGGCCTATGCCATGGATGGCATCGGTAGCGCCCAGGGAGGGGTTCACAGCGCCCCGATGAGTCCTGTCCTCGGGTAAGCCGCGGCTCGTAGGCAGATTATCGGCTCCTCGTGAGCAAGACAGGAGAAGACTCATGGCATTTCCCACTCAGGTGCGCCTGGTCGAGGTCGGCCCCCGGGACGGCCTCCAGAACGAGGCCGAGCCCATCGCCACGGCCACCAAGCTGGCGTTGATCGACCGACTCGGCGCGGCGGGCCTGACCCATATCGAGGCGGCCAGCTTCGTCTCCCCCAAGTGGGTGCCGCAGATGGCCGATCACCGGGAGGTGATGCTGGGCCTGACCCGCCGCCCCGGCGTCGTCTACTCGGCGCTGACCCCCAACCTCAAGGGGCTGGAAGCGGCCCTGGCGTGCGGCACCGAGGAGGTCGCGGTGTTCGGCGCCGCCTCCGAGGCCTTCTCCCAGAAGAACATCAACTGCTCGGTGGCCGAATCGCTGGAGCGCTTCGCCCCGGTGCTGGCTCGTGCCCAGGAAGCCGGCGTGCGGGTGCGCGGCTACGTCTCCTGCGTGCTCGGCTGCCCCTACGAGGGCGAGATCGCCCCCGCCAGGGTCGCCGAGGTCAGCAAGGCACTGCTCGACATGGGCTGCTACGAGATCTCGCTGGGCGACACCATCGGCGTCGGCACCCCGCTCAAGGCCAAGCGCATGCTCGAGGCCGTGGCCAGGGAAGTCCCCATGGCGAAGCTCGCCGCCCACTTCCATGACACCTACGGCCAGGCGATTGCCAACCTTTACGCCGTGCTGGAGGAAGGCGTGGCGGTCATCGACAGCTCGGTGGCGGGCCTGGGGGGCTGCCCCTACGCGAAAGGCGCCTCCGGCAATGTGGCCAGCGAAGACGTGGTCTACCTGCTCCAGGGCCTCGGCATCGAGACCGGCATCGACCTCGACAAGCTGGCCGCCACCGGCACCTGGATCACCCAGGCCATCGGCCGCCCCAACCGCGCCAAGGTGGGCGTGGCCCTGGCCGCCAAGTAATCACACGACACAAGGACGCGCCCCCGAGCCGGTCAGCCGGCTCGGGGGCGTTGGCGTTCTCGGCCGCCCTCGTCGGCCATCAGCGCTCCAGCCGGGGCTCCAGCTATGTCTCCAGCTGTGTCTCCAGATAGTCCAGCAGCGCCTGGAGGCTGTGCAGCCCCGCGTAATCGCTCTCGGGAATGCTCACCCCCAGGCGCTGGTGCAGCGCCGTCAGCAGGTTCAAGGCATCCATGGAATCGAGGTCGTACTCGTCCCGCAGCCGGGCCCGGTCATCGAAGTGGGCCGTGTCGATGTCCGGGGCGATGGTGGTTAGCTCCTCGAGCACGAGGGCACGCAGCTGATCTCTGTTCACAGGGCCTCCGGGTGTTGCAGTTGGGCATCGATCTCATTGAGAAACTGGGCCCCCAGGTGGCCATCGCAGACGCGGTGGTCGGCGGCCAGGCTGACATCCACCGCCAGGCGCACCGCCAGCAGCTCGTCCACCGCCATGGGGCGCCGGCGCGGGGAGCCGAAGCCGATCATCGCCACCTGAGGGGGATGAATCACCCCATAGACGGTATCCACGCCACGCTCGCCCAGCGCCGTTACCGTGGCCGTGGGGCTGCCGATCTCGGAGGCCCGCAGGCCGCCGCGGCGGGCGCGCTGCACCAGGTCCTGCAGCCGCGTCATCAGCGTCGGCAGGTCCAGGGTCGCGGCATCGGCCAGGGCCGGGGCGATCAGGCCGCCGCCGCGCAGGTGAATGGCCATGCCCAGGTCGACCCGCTCGGCGCCCTGGAAACCCTGCTCGCCGTAATGGCCATTGAGATCCGGATAGCGCACCAGGGCCCGGGCGGTCGCCTTCATCAGCAGGGCGGACATCAGCAACCGGGCCTCCGGGGGCCGCTCCCGGTTGTAGTCGGTAAGCCAGCGCTCGGCGGCGTGCAGATCCACGGTGGTGGCCAGGTAGTAGTGAGGGATCTCGCGCTTGGCACGGCTCATGGTGGCGGCGATGGCGCGGCGCATCTCGTCAGGGTCGAAGCCGCCCCGGGTCACGGGACGGGGCACACCGCCGGCGACCTGCTCGAGATCGCGCAGCACGATGGCCCCCTCGGGCCCGCTGCCACCGAGGGAGGTCAGCGCCACGCCGAGCTCCCTCGCCCGGCGCCGGGCGGCCGGCGAGGCCATGACCCGGCCGTCTGCCGCCACCGGTGCCGTGGCGGGCGCGGCGACCGGCTCAGGGCGCGGGGGCGGCGCCGTGGCGGGTGCGACAACCGGCTCAGGGCGTGGGGGCGGCGCCGTGGCGGGAGCCGCCCCCTCGGCGGTGGGCGTTGCCACAGCGGCAGGAGCCTCAGTGGCAGGAATCTCGGCGGCGGGAATCTCGGCAGCGGGAATCTCGGTGATTATCCGCTCGCCGCTGCCGATGCGGGCCAGGGGCGTGCCCACCGGCACCTTGGTGTCCGGCGCCACATAGCAGGCCTCCACCACGCCGCTTTCGAACACCTCCACATCGATGGCGCCCTTGGCGGTCTCCACCACGGCGACCACCTGCCCTTTCGTCACCCGGTCGCCCGGCGCCACCTGCCACGCCACCAGGGTGCCCGCCTCCATGTCGGCACCCAGCGAAGGCATCAGGAAATCGCTCATGGAGCGGCCCCCAGGGCCCGGCGGGCCGCGGCCAGGATATCCGCCACCTGGGGCAGCGCGGCATGCTCCAGATGCTGCGGGTAGGGAATGGGGATCTCGTCGCTGCAGACCCGCTCGATGGGGGCATCCAGCGACCAGAAGGCCTGCTCGGCGAGAATGGCGGCGAGTTCGCCGGCCAGGCTGCCGGTCTTCCATCCTTCGTCGACGATCACCGCCCGGTGGGTGCGGCCCACCGAGTCGAGCAGCGTCGCCGTGTCCAAGGGGCGCAAAACACGCAGATCCACCACCTCGGCCTCGATGCCCTCCTCGGCCAGGGCCTCGGCCGCCTCCAGGGTCTTGGGCAGGCTGCCGCCGTAGGTGATCAGGCTGAGATCGCGCCCCGGGCGGCGAATGGCGGCGCGTTCGATATCCACCCCCTGGGGGCAAGGGGCCAGCTCCCCTTCCCGGTTATAGAGCATCACATGCTCGAAGATCAGCACCGGGTTGGGGTCCTGCAGCGCCGCCCAGAGCATATAGCGGGCATCCTCCAGGGTGCCGGGGGCCAGCACCCTGAGCCCCGGCACATGGGCATACCAGTGCTCCAGGCTGTGGGAGTGCTGGGCGGCCACCTGGCGGCCGGCGCCGGTGGCCATGCGAATCACCAGGGGCACGGCGAACTCGCCGCCGGACATGTGCAGCAGGGTCGCCGCCGTATTGACGATCTGATCCATGGCCAGCAGGCTGAAGTTCACCGTCATGATCTCGACGATGGGGCGCGCCTCCCCCAGCGCCGCGCCGATGCCGGCCCCGGTGAAACCGTTCTCGGCCAGCGGGGTATCGCGAATGCGCTCGGGGCCGAAGCGCTCCAGCAGGCCACGGCTGACCGCATAGCAGCCGCCGTAGTGGCCGATGTCCTCGCCCATCAGGAAGACCCGCGGGTCGTGCTCCAGGGCCTCGATCAGCCCGAGCCGGAAGGCCTCGCGGAAACTCATCGCCTGCGGCGCGGCCTCGGCGGCGGGCGGCGGCACCGGCGCCTCCCCTGCCTCGCGCAGCACATGCTCGAAACGACTGGCCTCGGGCTCCCACTCCGCCGCCTCGGCGAAGGCCACGGCCCGCTCCACCTCGTCGGCGATCTCGGCCTCGAGTGCGGCAAGCTCCTCCTCGCGCAGAAGCCCCGACTGCTGCATCCAGTCCGATAGCCGCGGGATGGGGTCGCGCTGCTTCCACTCCTCCACCTCGGCCTTGTCCCGATAGAGCTCCGGGTCGAACATCGAATGGGCCCGGAAACGGTAGGTGCGGCACTCCAGAAAGCGCGGCCCGTCCCCTGAACGCAGCGCCGCCAGCAGCCGCGCGCTGGCCGACTCCACCCGGGCGATGTCCATGCCATCGACGCACTCCGCGGGCACCCCCAGCGCCTCGGCCTTGCGATGAATCTCGGTCTGGGCGTGGGCATAACGCAGCGCCGTGCCCATGGCATAGAGGTTGTTCTCGCAGACGAAGAGCACCGGCAACTGCCAGAGCGCCGCCAGGTTGAGGCTCTCGTAGAAGGCCCCCTCGGCGGCGGCGCCGTCGCCGAAGAAACAGACGGTGACCCGGTGTCGCCCGGCGAGCTTGTCGGCCAGGGCCAGGCCGACCGCCAGCGGCAGGCCACCGGCGACGATGGCATTGCCGCCGACGAAGCGGGCGGCGGCATCGAAGAGGTGCATGGAACCGCCCCGCCCCATGCTGCAACCGGCCTGCTTGCCATACATCTCGGCCATCACCCGCTCCATGGGAATGCGGTTGAGCAGCGCATGGCCGTGCTCCCGATAGGTGGAGACCACCGCATCGTCGGGGGCAAGCCCATGCATCACCCCGGTGCCCACCGCCTCCTCGCCGATGCAGACATGCAGGAAGCCGCGAATCTTCTCCTGGGTATAGAGCTCCACGCAGCGCTCCTCGAAGCGGCGGATGCGCAGCATCTGGCGCAACAGATCGAACAGGTGCGCCCGTGATAGGCGTGGCTTGTCGGCGATGTTCATTCCCGGCCTCCTTCCAGCGTCGAGGTGTCGCCTTCCGGCAGCCCCAGCTCCCGGGCGCGCAGCAGGCGCCGCATGATCTTGCCGCTGCGGGTGCTGGGCAAACGGTCGCGAAACTCCACCTGGCGGGGCGCCACCGCCGGTCCCAGGCGCTTGCGGGCCAGGGCCAGGATCTCCTTGCGCAGGGCCTCGTCGGGGGCATGGCCGGGCTTGAGGGAGACGAAGGCCTTGACCGTTTCGCCGGCGACCTCGTCGGGCACGCCGATCACCCCGGCCTCGGCCACCGCCGGGTGCTCCATCAGCACGCTCTCCACCTCGAAGGGGCCGATCAGGTGCCCGGAGGACTTGATCACATCATCGGCCCGGCCGATGAACCAGTAGTAGCCCTCGGCATCGCGACGGGCCAGGTCGCCGGTAAGGTACCAGGCCCCGGCGAAGCACTGGCGGTAGCGGGCCTTTTCGTGGAGGTAGCCGCGAAACATCGAGGGCCAGGGGGTCTTGAGCACCAGCTCGCCGGTTTCGTCCGGGGTCTCGATCAGCTCGATGCCAGCGCCGGTGCGCCGGGCCACCCCCGCCTCGATGCCCGGCATGGGCCGGCCCATGGAGCCGGGCTTGATCGGCAGGCTGGCGAAGTTGGCGATCATGATGCCGCCGGTCTCGGTCTGCCACCAGTTATCGTGGAAGGGCAGCCCTAGGGTCGCTCGGCCCCAGTGCACCGCCTCCGGGTTCAGGGGCTCGCCGACGCTGGCCAGGAAGCGCAGGCTCGAGAGATCATGGCGGCGCGCCAGCTCCGGCCCCACCCGCATCAGCATGCGAATGGCGGTGGGGGCGGTGTACCAGACCGCCACCTTCTGCTCCTGGAGGATGCGGTACCAGCGCTCGGCGTCGAACTCCTCCTCGTCCACCACCAGGGTCACGCCATTGGTCAGCGGCGCGATGATCCCGTAGGAGGTGCCGGTGACCCAGCCCGGGTCGGCGGTGCACCAGTAGATATCGCCGGGGTGCAGGTCGAGGGCGTAGTGGCCAGTGACATGATGGGCCACCACCGCCTCATGCACATGAATGGCCCCCTTGGGCCGCCCCGTGGTGCCGCTGGTGAAGTGCAGCAGCGCCGGATCCTCCGGCGCCATGGGCCGGGTCGCGTAGTCCGGCGACTGCGCGTCCAGGGCCGGGCCCACCGCCAGGGTGCCCGGCGGCGCCTCCTCCACCTCGCCGATCAACAGCACCTGCTTGACCGAGAGCGTCAGGTGCAGCCAGTCGGCCAGCTTGCGGCGATAGAGACGCTCGGTGGTGACGATCACCACGGGCTCGCCGATCTCCACCCGGGAGCGGATCGGCTCCGGCCCGAAGGCGGAGAAGAGCGGCGTGAAGACGCCGCCGAGCTTTAGCGTGCCCAGGGCGGCGGCGTAGAGGTCGGGGATGCGATGGGCCAGGCAGTAGACGCCATCGCCGGGCTTGACCCCCAGGGATGCCAGGAGGTTGGCGAAGCGATTGGCCCGCTCGGTGAGGGCGCGATAGCTGATATCGACCGCCTCCCCCTCCCGGGGCAGGAAGCGGATCGCCGCCTGCTCGGCGGTGGGGGTATCGAGATGACGATCCAGCGCCGCGTGGGCGATATTGATGCCGCCACCCGGCATGGCGGGAAGCCAGGTGCGGGCGTCGTGCCAGTCGAACGACGCCCGGGCGGCGGCGTAATCGGGAAGCGTCGGGGTCAGGCGCATCGGCCACCTCCACGGGTCGTGGTGCAAGAGCCAGTCAGGCGCCTCTCCTTGCCCAAACGACGCGGCGTTGGCGGGCCCGGCTCGGCGTTACTCCAGCGTAGTACGCTTCTTCGCCCCCTCTCCATGATGAAGGTCAAGAGCGCCCATGATGAAGGTCAAGGGCCGCGCCCCAAACGCAAAACCCCCGAGCCGGATCACCGACTCGGGGGTTTGCAGGGTCTCGCCAGCACGGCGGGGGGATCACTCCGCGATAATGCGATCCCGCCCGGCCTGCTTGGCACGATAGAGCCGCCGGTCCGCCGTTTCCACCAGCCAGGCCGGGGTCACCTCTTCCGAGGGCAGCGCCGTGGCCACCCCCATGCTGACGGTCACGAAGCGCGAGACCTGGGAGGCCGGGTGCGCAATGGCCGCCTCGGCGATCAATGCCCGGCAGCGCTGCGCCACCCGCAGGGCGGCGTCGTGATCCGTCTCCGGCAGCACCAGGGCAAACTCCTCGCCGCCGAATCGCGCCAAGAGGTCCCGCGGCCGCAGGGCCGAGGCGCCGAGGATCTGCGCCACCTGCCGCAGGCAGTCGTCGCCCGCCAGGTGGCCATGGCAGTCGTTGAACTGCTTGAAGCAGTCGATATCCAGCATGATCAACGACAGCGGCTGGCCGCCGCGCCGCCCGCTCGCCCACTCCGTCTCCAGCACGGCATCGAGCCGGCGCCGATTGGCCGCGCCGGTCAGGCCATCCTGGAAGGAGAGCGCCTCGAGCTCCTGCTGAACGCGCAACAGCGCTTCCTCGGTCTTCTTGCGCTCGCTGATATCGAACATAAAGCCGATCAGCGCCTCCACCTGGCCCTCGGCATCGCGCACCACATGCACCACGTCGCGAATCCACACGTAGCTGCCGTCCGCCTTCAGGGCACGGTAGTCCGCCTCATGATCGACCCCCGCCTTGGACTGGGCGACGCAGAAGTTCACGACCCGCTCCCGATCCTCCGGGTGCATGCGCTCGACCCAGTCGTCGATGCTGACCCAGCTTCCCTGGGGCCAGCCCAGCAAGCGCTCGATCTGGGGGCCGATATAGGCAAAGCGCAGGCCATCCCAATCGATCTTCCAGGGAATGGCCTGGGTCGACTCCAGCAGCGTCTTGTAGACGGCGGGGTCGACATTCATCGCTGCGGCATCATCACTCATGGCGCCTCCAACGAGCGGCTATCAAGTGGCCCGATGGAGACCTTCTCGAAGCCCTGGCGACTGAACAGCTCGATCGCCGACCTGAGGATGCGCCCCCGGGATCGCGCCTTGTGGTTTACCGAGTAGGGCATGGCGACCTCAGACTCCCCCGCTGAATATTACCTTGATCATATCAAGCCCGGTGCTAGCGTGGCATAACCCCAAGCTGCTCAATACCTTACCATGCAATCACCGCTAGTCATCACCGGCATGGGCATGATCAGTCCCCTCGGTGCGTCGTCAAGGCGGGCTGGGAGCGCCTCCTCGCCGGCCGCGTCGAGCGCCCTCAGCCCGCCGCGGCGAAATGCGCCATCTGGTCGGCATGCGCCTTGATGAAGGCCGGGCGGGCGGTGGCCCGCGCGACATAGCCTCGACAGGCCGGGGAGTCCGCCAGCCCATCGAACCGGTCGATGAGGCGCAGCACATCCGCCATGGCGATATCGGCGATGGAGAAGCTCCCGGCCAGCCATTCGCGCCCGCCCAGGAGCGACTCCAGGTGCTGGAGCCGGGACGCCAGGAACCTCTCCAGCGCCTGCCTGCCCGCGGTGTCCTCGGTATCGCCGGTGAACCGGTACAACGACCAGGGCAGGCTCGCCATCTCGACCGAGTTGAGCGCCGCGAACAACCACTCGATAACCTCGCCGCGACGGCGCGGGTCGGCGGGCATCAGCGCGTCACTGCGCCCGCCCAGATGCAGCAGGATCGCACCGCTCTCGAAGATCGAGCGGTCGCCATCGGTCAACCAGGGTACCTGCCCGAAGGGTTGATGGCGGTAATGCTCGGCCTCCCGGGAGCGAAACGGCACGCTCTCGACGCGATAGGGCAAGCCGGCCTCTTCCAGCGCCCAGCGCACCCGCAGGTCGCGCACATAGCCCCGCGGCATCTCGGGGACCCAATCGAAGGTGGTGAGGATCAGGTCGGTCATTCGGCACTCCTTCTGAGGACGGCATGGGTGACCCTGTCGGTCGCCACCCGCTCCACGCACCGATAACCGAGGGCGCGCATGTCGATATCGGCGAACAGACGCTCCCCTGCGCCGAGCAGAACAGGCGCGATGGCAAGATGGAGTTCGTCGACCAATCGTGCGCTCAGGTACTGTTGAATCGTGGCCACGCCGCCGCCGAGGCGCACATCCCTGTCCCCGGCGGCTTCGCGGGCGCGCTCCAGGGCCTCATGGATGCCTTCCGTGACGAAGTGAAACGTCGTGCCGCCGGCCATCTCGATGGGGTCGCGAGCATGATGCGTCAGCACGAAGACCGGCGCGTGAAACGGCGGGGTGTCCCCCCACCACCCCTTCCACGCCTGGTCCTGCCAGGGGCCGCGCTCGGGGCCGAACATATGGCGCCCCATGATCCAGGCGCCGACGTTCTCGAAGCCGCGGGCCACCAAGTCGTCGTCTATCCCGGTTTCACCGCTTTCATTACCCAGCACGCGCCGCTGGAAGGTCGCCGTCGCGAACTGCCAATCCTGATTCTCCAGGCCGTTGAGGCCCATCGGGTGCTCCAGGCTCTGCTCCGGGCCGGCGGCAAACCCATCGAGCGACAGGCCGAAGCATGACACGCGTAGCTGACTCATCGCGATCTCCTGAACGAGGGCAATACACGAACAGTAGTCGAGCGAGACCCTGGGATCTCGACATCCCAGCAAGTAGGAAAACAGTCGGCCGGTACGCCAAAACACCGCGCCCCGGGCCAGGTGAGCTGGCCCGGGGCGCTGCGTGTGGCTGTGATGCCTGAGTGACTTACCCCGCCCCCCCTGCCCTGGCGGCGCGATGCGCGTGCAGTTTCTTGTAGCTCTCGATCAGCCGCTGGTGCTTCTCCAGGCCCTCCAGCTCCATGCTGGTGGGGGTCAGGCCGTGGAAGCGCACGCTGCCGTTCACCGAGCCGACCACCGCCTCCATGGTTTCCTCGCCGAACATGCGGCGCAAGTTATAGAGGAAGTCATCGAGCTCCAGCTCGTCATCCAGGACGATCTCCAGCACCGCGCTCACCGCCTGGTAGAAGAGCCCGCGCTCGACGGTGTTGTCGTTGAACTGCTGGAACATCTCGACCCGCTCCAGGGCCTCCTCGTGCTGGCCCAAGGCCAGGTTGATCAGCAGCTTCAGTTCGAGAATGGTCAGCTGGCCCCAGACGGTATTCTCGTCGAACTCGATACCGATCAGGGTGATGATATCGATGTGCTCGTCGAGCTGGCTCTCCTCCAGGCGCTCGAGCAGGTCGGCCAGTTGGTCGTCGTTCAGGCGGTGGAGATTGAGGATATCCTCCCGGTACTCGAGCGCCTTGTTGGTGTTGTCCCAGATCAGGTCCTCCACCGGATAGACCTCGGAGAAATCCGGCACCAGGATGCGGCACACCGGCGCGCCTAGGTCCTCATGGACAGCCATGTAGGCCTCCTTGCCCAGCTCTTCGAGGATGCCGAACAGGCCAGCGGCCTCCTCCTCGTTGCTGCCCGAGAAGTCCCACTCGACGAACTCCACGTCCGCCTTGCTGCTGAAGAAGCGCCAGGAGATCACCCCGGAGGAGTCAATAAAATGCTCGACGAAGTTATTGGGCTCGGTCACCGCCAGGGAGCTGAAGGTAGGCGGCATGAAATCGTTCAGCCCCTCGAAGCTGCGCCCCTGCAGCAGCTCGGTAAGGCTGCGCTCGAGGGCCACCTCGAAGCTCGGGTGGGCGCCGAAGGAGGCGAAGACCCCGCCGGTCTTGGGGTTCATCAGGGTCACGCACATCACCGGGAACTGGCCGCCCAGGGAGGCATCCTTGACCAGCACCGGGAAGCCCTGGGCCTCCAGCGCCTCGATGCCCTCGAGGATCGCCGGGTACTGCTTCAGCACCTCCAGGGGCACGTCAGGCAGGGTGATCTCCTCCTCGATGATCTGGCGCTTCACCGCCCGCTCGAAGATCTCCGAGAGGCACTGCACCTGGGCCTCGGGCAGGGTGTTGCCCGCGCTCATGCCGTTGCTGAGGTAGAGGTTCTCGATCAGGTTGGAGGGGAAGTAGACCGTTTCGCCATCCGACTGACGCACGAAGGGCAGCGAGACGATGCCCCGCTCCGCCTTGCCGGAGTTGGTGTCGATCAGGTGCGAGCCGCGCAGCTCGCCGTCCGGGTCGTAGATCTCGCGGGTGTAGTCGTCGAGGATCGCCTCCGGTAGCTCGTCGTTCGGCCCCGGCTGGAACCACCGCTCGTTGGGGTAGTGAACGAAGTCGCTATTGGCGATCTCCTCGCCGAAGAACTGATCGTTATAGAAGAAGTTGCAGCTCAAGCGCTCGATGAATTCGCCCAGCGCCGAGCACAGCGCGCTCTCCTTGGTGGCGCCCTTGCCGTTGGTAAAGCACATCGGCGAGGCGGCATCGCGGATATGCAGCGACCACACATGGGGCACGATATTGCGCCAGGAGGCGATCTCGATCTTCATGCCGAGATCGGCGAGGATCTTGGTCATATTGGCGATGGTCTGCTCCAGCGGCAGATCCTTGCCCTCGATCCAGGTGCTGCCCTCGCCTTTCGCATCACCCGACGGCTTGCCCAGCAGCAAGGCCTGGGCATCCTCGTCCAGGTTCTCCACCACCTCGAGTTGGAATTCCGGACCGGTCTGCACCACCTTCTTCACGGTGCAACGGTCGATGGAGCGCAGGATGCCCTCGCGATCCTTGTCGGAAATGGACTCCGGCAGCTCGATCTGGATCTTGAAGATCTGCTTGTAGCGATTCTCCGGGTCGACGATATTGTTGTGCGCCAGGCGGATATTCTCGGTGGGAATATCCCGCGCATTGCAGTAGACCTTGACGAAATAGGCCGCGCACATCGCCGACGACGCCAGGAAGTAGTCGAAGGGCCCCGGGGCCGAGCCGTCGCCCTTGTAGCGGATCGGCTGGTCGGAGATGACGGTGAAGTCGTCGAACTTCGCCTCCAGCCGGAGGTTATCGAGATAATTGACCTTAATTTCCATTGACAAAGCACCGGATCTATGAATGTCGGCGGGCCCCGAGGGCGCGTAACCTGCCATTATCCAGCTTTTCCCGCCACCCGTCTCGGGGGGCTGGCTAAAAATTCACCGGCGCCCCGCCGACCACGATCAAGCCTCCCGCCACCGGGCCGCTGCCTCCGCCAAACACCAGGCTGCCTGGCTGCCACGCGACTCACACCTCGATGGAATACTTGAGATCCCGTGCCTCGTCACCGGTCATGCCACGAAAGCCCCAGCAGTGCGCCGGCTGCTCCTTGATCGTCACTTCGATATCCGCGGGGGCGATACCCAGCTCCGACTCAATCTCTCTGAACAGCGCCTTGATCAGTGCCTTCTGCGTCTCCACGGTACGCCCCTGCATCATATTGATCTCGATGACCGTATAGGCGGGCGTCCTGCCACCCGGGTAATAGAAATCCTCGGCATCCATCGGCATAAAGCGGTGCGCCCGCTTGTCCTCCGGCATGCCCAGCACGGACCGCATGCAGCCGTGAATCACCTCGGACAGCCGGGCCTTGAGCGGATTGAGGTATTCCTTGATTCCATAGACGACGATCATAATCCCGCCTTATTCACGAAGGTACCGAATCGCGCGTTATGACCCCATGGCTTGTCGGCTGCGCTTGCCACCAGCAGCGGTTGTCGCCTGAAGGGCACTCCACTTATTTCTTCCGAGCAGCCTTGATGGGCTCTTTTATATCGTTCAGGCATAGATGATGGCCATCCAGGCAGCCGTGCTCGCCGGCCATCATTATGATCAGGGAAAACGCATGAAAAAACCTACACCGCGAGAATGTCCGCCAGATAGGCCTCATCCAGCGCGGCTTTCTTCTGCTTCCGCCGGATTCCGCCTTTGAAACGCTTCTCTCCCTTGAGGTAATTCAAGG